>NZ_JAWVWP010000010.1:0-181128 GCF_033657285.1 Erwinia sp. MMLR14_017
AGGTATCATCAGACGCACCGGAAAGAATGCGCCCCCCGCAGGTGGTTTTATCCAGGTGATAGAGAAAAAATCCTTTAGCCATAATCCCTCATGAATAAAGTGGTTATAAAATCAGTGCATGATACCTTATTCATGACTTAACCAAAATCTTCAGTTTCTGACTGCCGGTATAACGCTGGATACGGCAGATTGACGAAGGACAGTAACGCGTCGCGTCTGCGGTTTTGCGGATGTTGAGTTTTTAGCTGCCGGTAGTACAAGATTTTATGATGCCGCTCCTGATCGGCCTTTTTTCCCCGATATTTACCCAGCGTATGCGCCCATTCAATTCCCTTTTACTGGCGCTGGCTGCGACTCAGCCAGTTCATATGGGACATTGCGGCCATCAGGTCTATATGGAAAGAGCGGTCGATGCCTTTAAACGTAAAGGGCTGAAGATTAAAGAGCTACTGCTGTCGCATTTGTCGCCGTCAGGCTGGGAGCACATCAATATGACAGGTGATTATATCTGGAAAAACACCGGATACCGGCTTCCAGTGAGTTTCGTCGCCTGAGGCCAGCTAAAGTCGAAAGGGTCAAAAAACAGCTTTAACGTACAATAATTTTCTATATCCAAACTGACCCTTGGTTAAGGCGACCGGTTTTACGATCGCCCCCGGCGTTCAGCCCGGAGGCAAGGAAATTAACTTCTGATGACCCGCAACCAGCTACAGAACAGGAATTACACGCCTGATAACCAAGGGTTTCGTCCTCACCTTGCTAATTAGTCAGGCACGCCTGAAGGTTACGAGCTTAACGCCTCGTTATGCTTGTTATCTTCCACCAGCATCAGCCCTGCCCGCTGTCCCAGCGCCACGTTGGGATTGGGGAACAGCACATATTCGCGCGCCTGCTGAACGTAAAACCTTTTCTCACCATCTTCTGCCAGCAGCGTGCCCTGAGGAAAAGCGGTAAAGTTAAGCGTCTCTTCGCCCATATGCATGCTAAACGCTTCGGTATGGCGCGTAATCTGCTGCGAAACGCGGTAACGCCGCGGCGGTTCTGCTACTTCAGGCAGCGCCTCACCACAGAGCAGGCCAGCCAGCGCCTGCTGTGCCGCACTGAACTGTGTTAAGTCATTGCTGCCAAACGGCAGCGCTTTCCCTAACTCCAGGGTGCAGCTCGCCGCGCTGAAATGCCTTGAACTGTAATTGGTGAAGGTGCCGCCTGCGGCACGGTGGAACACCAGCGCCTCCAGCCCTGCCGCTGCAAGCCAGTGAAGGAAATCTTCCGGCCAGGGCGTTTCGCGCAGCGGCATAACGCCGAAGCGTGAATGGTAGGAGCCACGGATTGCGGTGTGCAAATCCAGGTGCCAGCGGATCTCTTCACTGCTGCCGGCCTGCCAGAAATTTTCCATCGCCTGCTCAAGTCGCCAGGCCCTGCGCGCCTCCGGACAATCTTCATACTGCTGCCAGCGTCCCCCGAACATGCGGTTAATATCACAGCGCAGATAACGCTTGTCAGCACGCATCGCGGCGGGATTACCGAAAATAAGCAGCAGTCTGGGGAGAAGCGGTTTCTCACCTCGAAGTAGCTGAGCAATGAGTTCGTTGAGGATCTCTACCGGCGCGGTCTCATTACCGTGTACGCCAGCGGAAATTACCATCGCCTGGGTTGAGGCGTTAATCGGGGTCATTTCAAGGATCCCTTCATCAAGCCATTGCCAGCTGAGCTGGTCATTCCGGCCTGAAGAGTGTTCAGGTGGCTCTCCGCTGAGGGTCTGTTTCAGAAAGTCCTGCATGCGTTCTCCTTGTTATGGGTTTCTGCTCCTTCATCAAGATAAGGCGCGTCACAAGGTACCATGACGCGCCTCGCTTCATCCGTGATTACTGCTGAAAGTCGTAAACATTGCCTAAGTTTAGCAGCTTCGTCAGTTCGTCCAGTGCCGTGCGTCCCTCCACCAGCAATTGCGGGTCCGCCAGGTCATGCTGCGTCAGACAATCACGATAGTGGCGCGCCACCCAATCATTAAGGGTGGCAAATAGCGTGTCGTTCATCATCACCGCAGGATTCACCGCAGCACGTTGCTGCTCGTTGAGCACCACACGCAACCGCAGACAGGCAGGCCCCCCGCCGTTATTCATGCTTTCGCGCAGGTCAAAGATTTTCAGCTCATCAATCGGGCCGCCGTTTTCTACCAGCTCACACAAATAACGCCAGACGCCCGGATGCTGACGAGCCTCTTCCGGCAGCACCAGCATCATTTTACCGTTTGCCTTGCTCAGTAACTGGCTGTTAAACAGGTAAGTAGCCACCGCATCTGCCACGCTCACCTGGCTCTCCAGCACCACCACGGCGGTAAAGCCCGGCATTTTTTCCTGAAGTTCGGCCAGTAAGTCTGGCTGATGCAGAAAAGCGAGTTGATGACAGAACAGCACCTGCTGATTACTGACGGCAATAACATCATTATGAAAGACGCCCTGGTCTATCACCGCAGGATTCTGCTGGGCAAAAACCGTGCGCTGAGGATCGAGCTGATGCAGGCGGGCAACGGCTTCGCTGGCTTCCCGCGTTTGTCGGGCAGGATAGCGCGCGGGCACCAGCCCCCCGTTGGCCTCCTCCCGCCCGTAGACAAAGAGCTGCACACCCGCCTCGCCGTGAGAGACGCTGAAGCGATTATGGTTTGCTGCGCCCTCGTCGCCAAACATGCCCACCTGGGGCAGCGCATCATGCACGCTGAAATGGTGCGGATCGCGGAAAATAGCACGCAGCAGCGCAGCGGTACCAGGCGCTTCCATCGCCCGGTGAAATTTATTGTTCAGGTTGGCCACGGTAAAATGCACCTTGCCGTCTGCGCTGTCAGCGGAGGGCGAAACGGTGGCCGCATTGGCTACCCACATCGCTGAAGCCGAGCTGGCAGCAGACAGCAGCTGCGGAGCCTGGGCGGCGGCCTTAGCCACCACCTGAGCGTCGCTGCCGCTGAAGCCAAGCAAACGCAGCGCTGCCACGTTGGGCCGCTCGTGGGGCGGGATCACGCCCTGAAGATACCCCATATCCGCCAGCGCTTTCATTTTCATCAGCCCCTGCTGCGCCGCCAGCTTCGGGTTTGATACGCGGTGCTGATGGCGGGTGGAAGCCTCATTACCAAAAGACAACCCGGCGTAGTGGTGCGTCAGACCCGGCAGGCCGTCAAAGTTCGCTTCCCATGCGCTCATCGCTTCTCTCCTGCCGGAGTAAAGTCCAGGCCTGGTGACAACGTCACGGGCAGCGTCAGCTCTGCGCTCTCCAGCGAGGCCATTGGCCAGGCGCAATAGTCAGCCGCATAGAAAGCGCTGGCACGATGGTTACCCGAAGCGCCAATGCCGCCAAAAGGCGCGCTGCTGGCTGCGCCGGTCAGCGGCTTGTTCCAGTTCACAATGCCTGCGCGACACTCAATCAGCAGCTGGTCGAACTGCTCGCGGCTGGGTGAAATCAGCCCGCAGGAAAGTCCATAACGGGTCTGGTTCGCTATCCCGATCGCCTGGTCAAAGTCGTCGTAACGGATCACGGTCAGTAGCGGCCCAAAGACCTCTTCATCAGGGATATTTTTCAGGCCGGTAATATCAATGATACCTGGCGTGAGGATCGCGCTGCTACGATCTGGCCAGCGCATTGGCAGCAACACTTTGCCCCCGGCAGCAATACGCGCCTGCCACTCGGCGTAAATACGCTCTGCGGCCTGCACTGATATCACGCTGCCCATAAACGGCTGCGGTTGGGCGTCCCAGCTGGCAGGCTCGATTTTCCCCGCCACTTCGGTGAGGCGAGCCAGGAAAGCCTCTCCCGCCGCGCCGCGTTTCACCAGCATACGTCGCGCACAGGTACAGCGCTGCCCCGCCGTGATAAAAGCGGACTGAATGGCAAGATTCACTGCCGCATCAATATCGGCAGGATCTTCCACAATCAGCGCATTATTGCCGCCCATCTCCAGCGCCAGCATCTTGTCCGGTCGTCCGGCAAACTGGGCGTGAAGCTGATAACCGGTTGCTGCGCTGCCGGTGAACAGCAGGCCGTCAATCTGCGGCTCGTTGGCGAGCGCCTGACCGGTTTCCCTGCCGCCCTGCACCATATTCAGCACGCCATCCGGCAGGCCGGCACTCTGCCACAGGCGTGCCGTTTTCTCAGCGATGCCCGGCGTCAGTTCACTCGGCTTGAAGACCAGGGTATTGCCTGCCAGCAAAGCGGGTACGATATGACCATTCGGTAAATGACCGGGGAAATTGTATGGCCCAAACACCGCCATCACGCCATGAGGACGGTGGCGAAGGGAACCTTCCGCCTCCACCGTTACGCCGGTGCGGGTGTGATAAGCCTTCACGGAGATGGCGATTTTATTGATCATTGCCTGAATTTCCGTGGCCGCTTCCCAGCGGGGTTTGCCGGTCTCCTTAGCAATGGTCACCGTCAAATCATCTCTGTGTTTATCCAGCAGAGCAGCAAATTTTTCTGCAACAGCCTGACGCTCTGCAAAAGGACGGCGCGCCCAGGCAGAAAAAGCGCTGCGGGCAGCCGTAACGGCAGAAGTAACCTGCGCTGCGCTGGCGGCCTTTCCCTGCCACAGCAGTTCACCGCTCACCGGGTCGGACTTGCTGAAATTATTCCCTGCGCCAGTGAGCCACTGGCCGTCAATAAAATGGGTCATGCTCTCTTCTCCGAAGCTGATAATGTCACTACGCGGAGGGGATCGCCCGCGGCGCAGCGTAATATGTCTGCCTGTGCTTTGCTGATGCTGAGGGTATCGCTGCCGGGGTCAGCATTCAGCAGCATTACGCGGAAATCCTCGTACCGCTCGTTGGCCACCAGACAGAGCGGCAGTGACTCATCGCCCGCTTGCCCGATAACAGCGGTTAAGAGGCGGCTTTTACGGATGGCGCGTACGCGGTCAATATCACACTCCAGCGTGGGGCCACCGTCAAAGATGTCGACATAGTTTTGATAGTGGAAACCTTCCGCTTCCAGCACGGCGCGTGCCGGGGCAGTCTGGGGATGGGTTTGCCCGATAACTTCCTTCGCCTCTGCGGTAAGATAGTCAATATAGAGCGGATGCTTGGGCATCAGCTCGGCGATAAACGCCTTCTGTCCGGTGCCGCACAGGTAGTCTGCCTCGCTGAAAGACATGGAAAAAAAGCGGCTGCCGACGCTTTCCCAGAAAGGGGAATGGCCCACTTCGTCGATAACGCCACGCATTTCTGCCACCACTTTCTGCATAAAACGATCGCGGAATGCGGCCATAAAGAGAAAGCGTGATTTTGAGAGCAGATAGCCGTTTTTTCCGTTACGGTAATCGGGGTCCAGGAACAGCGTACAGAGTTCGCTGCTGCCGGTATGGTCATTGCTGAGCGAGAGCGTGGGCAGCATGTTATAGACATTCAGCTCTTTAGAAGCGTGAACCTGGGTACCCACGCGAAAGTTGTACCAGGGGTCCTGCATGCCCACCGCCACCTCAATGGCGCAAATCCCCACGGCTCTGCCGGTCTCGCTCTCTTCCAGCACAAATACATAGCCCTGTTCGGCGCGGGGCAGCTGGTTCTGCCAGGTAAGAATAGAGCGATCGATACGGGCTGACAGCGTTGCGCTGTCAGCGGGCAAAGAGGTCAGTCCGCCACCGGTTTTGCCGGCGAGCGCCATCAGTTGTGCGAGGTCGTCGCGTTCAACAGGACGGATGACCATCATGATGCTGCACCGGCAATAACCGCGCGGCACGCCGTTTCGAAGCGGCTCAGCCCCTCTTTGACCTCCTGCTCAGAGATGATCAGCGACGGTGCGAAGCGCACCACGCTGGCACCGGCAATCAGCACCATTAACCCCTCTTTCGCTGCCGCCTGATTGATCAGTTTCGCCTGTCCGCTGTAATCCTGGTTCAGCACGCAGCCGATCAGCAGCCCCAGGCCCCTGATCTCGCTGAACAGATGCAGCCGCTGGTTAATTTGATTTAATCCGTCTACAAACCATTGATGACGTAGCGCAACGCCTGCTAACACCTCGGGACGATTAATCAGCTCCATGACCTTACCGCCCACGGCCCCAGCCAGCGGGTTACCGCCATAAGTTGTGCCGTGGGTGCCAACGCCCATTACCGCTGCCAGGGTTTCTGTGGTCAGCATCGCGCCCATCGGGAAGCCGCCGCCCAGCGCTTTAGCGGTGGTCAGGACGTCCGGCGTCACGCCGTAGTGCATGTAGGCATAGAGCGACCCGGTACGGCCTACGCCGCTTTGTACTTCATCAAAGATCAGCAGCGCCTGGTGCTGGTCGCAAAGTTCGCGCAGGCCACGCAGGAAAGCAGGGTCCGCCGGCACTACGCCGCCCTCTCCCTGAATCGGTTCGACAATCACCGCACAGGTCTGGTCATTGATCAATGCGGCGGCAGAGGCGAGATCGTTATAGACCGCATGTTCAATTCCCCCCGGCAGCGGTGCGAAATCTTTGGAGTAGGCGGGCTGACCTCCGGCAGAAACGGTGAACAGCGTACGGCCATGAAAGGCGTTTTTGAACGCCACAATGCCACTTTTCTGCTCGCCCAGCCGATCGTGGGCCACTTTCCTTGCCAGCTTCAGGGCCGCTTCGTTCGCTTCTGCCCCTGAGTTACAGAAAAATACCCGGTCTGCAAAGGTGGCATCAATCAGCTGCTTAGCCAGACGAAGGATCGGTTCATTGGTGTAGCCGTTGCCGGTATGCCACAGCAGCGCAGCCTGCTGCTGCAATACCTGCTGTAAATCGGGATGAGCATGACCTAAGGCGTTTACCGCGATGCCGCCAGCAAAATCGATATAAGATTTTCCCTGCTGATCCCAAAGTGTGGAACCTTCGGCACGTACTGGGATAAAACTTGCAGGTGCGTAGGTAGGAACAATCCATTGATCAAAATTTTCGCGAGATACTGACGGTGTCATAACGGCCTCTGTTTACTGCCCGCTGGCAGGTAACTTAAAAGTTTTAAAAATGTTAATGAAATGATTCATTGCATCTGTAATGTAAATTGCACGCTTCGTGCCAGCCAGCGATAAAAATGCATAAATGCTTTTCACAGACGCAATATCAACAAGTTACGCGGCTTCGCTATGCAGATAAAATGCATATAAAGTGAATAATATTCTGAGCGGGGCGGCTTTGCCGCATAAAAAAGAGAAGAATTATGCAATGGCGAAATAAAATATCGCTTTTGTGATCAAAGGCGGGATCAGGCCTTAAAATGAGGCAGTTAATGCCCTGAAAAGGCGCATCTGCACCATCAGGGAGCCGCTAAGCTTCAGCATGACTCAGGGCTGGAGGAGTAACAGAAGGCTAAAAATGCAGAAACCAGCAGGCAAGATGAGATTCAGACCCGCCAGATACGGGGCTGAAACCTGGCAAAGCCAGGCCATTTCCCGACGCAAGCACACTGAAGACATCGGCAGCGCAGATATCTGTAAGCAGAGGTTAGCGCCAATGACTCCCTGAATTAAGGCGTCATTAAATCGAACGAGTTTGCCTCACCGTTTTGCAGCGTAACGGGTGGCACCAGCTTCAGGGTGATCCAGTTAGAGGTTACACGCTGCTGTTTGCTGTCCTCCAGCGTCACCGACAGACGATACTCATTGCCCGCACCCGGCGTACTGTCCCACGCCGGAATAATAATGCTCCACCCCTGCGGAGAGACATTATTGGCAGGGGGCGTCAGGCTTAGCGCCTGTGTATCACCCTGCCAGCTGATGGCCCGGATTGGATTGGTATTGCGGATTTGCAGCTTAAGCGGCAGCGTTTCACCTGGCTGAACCTGCCACGGCGGCGTCGCCAGGAAAACCGAAAGCGTTTTACGCTGACGGAATTCCATCACCGGCGTGTTATTACGGTTAACCGTATCGTAGCGGCTGCCGCTCAGCGAACGGGCGGCAGCCACATTGTCCGCCGAGAGCTGTTTGCTGAGCGCCACGCCAATCTGATAGTTCATCTTCAGGCCGAACTGATCCTGCGTCTCGCCCGTATCGGCGGTTTTATGGGAAGCTGTCACGGTGAACAACGGCACTGGCGTGTAGCTGACGCCCAGTTCAATAGCTGCAGGATTGCTGCCCAGCGTACCGCTGTTAAAGAGATCAACGTTATTGCCCAGATACTGTTCATAACTTAACGAGACGCCGAGCTGACGATAGAACGGCAGATAGCCCTGGGTGGTAATGTCATATCCCCTGGCCATACGCATGGTGGTCAGATGCGTTTGATCGCGCCAGCCGGAGAGCGGCTGATAGTAATTTGCCGAGAAGCGCAGATAATCTCCCCAGGCTTCAGCACCCAGCGAGCCACGCTGCTGGCTGGACTCCAGCATATCATCAATAAAAGCGTTATAGCCCAGCCGCCAGTTACCCGCCACCCAACGCTGCCCCAACCCCGCATTCCCTACCAGACCATAATCTGTCTGCTGCACGCCCACCTGGCTGAAGGTGAGATAGCGGTAATTGTCCGCCCAGGGCGTCACCAACTGGGCCGAGGTGCCGTCAAAGCTGCCTTCCATGTCCACCATCAGCGACAGGCTGGCCCTGCCGTAAGGAGAGAGCAGGTTTTGCCCTTCGGTTTCGGCGCGTTTTACGGCTTCATCACGAAAATGATTAAACGCCCACTGCCCCGCCTCACTGCCCAGTGACTGATCTTCATCGCTGTTCATGCTGGCTTCACCGATAGTTTTTATCGCCTGGGCCAGGCGTTTTTCCAGCGCGCTGTTGTCACCGGCACCGCTTGCCAGTTCTGGCAGCTGCTGGCTGAAACGAGCGGGATCGTCGAAGGGCGCATCGGCGACACGGGTATCCGTGGTCAGCGCCTGCGCGTAATGTGAGTCAGCACCGCCAGCCATTAACAGCACCAGCGCGCCACTCAGGGAGCGGAGGGGGTAAAATTTTCTCATAACCTCATTAATTGCCGTCTGGCAACACTGTTTTATAAGCGAAAATGTAAGATAGCTCACAAAATGAGTGAAAGGTTAGCTTAACACAGGTGCCCCCCTGACGGCACCGCCGTGGCAGATTGATTTCAGCAAGGTAAAAGGTTAACTCGCTGGCATAACAGCGGTTTATCCACCAGGCTTTCTCCTGATCTGTTTAAAAAAGGAATTGTCCGATGAAAAGAACGTTGCTCTCTGTTTCCCTGCTGGCCTGCGCTACTGCGGTGAGCGCGGCCCCCCTGTTCACCCTCAGCTCACCAGATTTTAACGACAATGATGTGATGGCTAAAACCTTTGCCGGGAACGCTAAAGGTAATGCCAGCTGCACTGGCGAAGGGATTTCCCCCGCGCTGAGCTGGGCTAACCCACCGGAAGGTACCAAAAGTTTTGCACTGACTCTGGTTGATCCGGTTGGCGCGAAAGGGCTGGGAGTAAACCATATGGTGGCTTACAACATTCCTTTTCAGCGCACCAGTTTTGCCCGCGGTGAGCTGAGTGAAGGGAAAGGTTATACCGGCGGGAAAAACAGTCCCGGCACAATGCGCTACTACGGCCCCTGCCCGCCAGCGGGAACCGGTCAGCATCACTACAATTTCACGCTGATCGCCACCGACTTACCGGCAAACGGGCTGGATCAGGGATTAACCCGGGAAGAGTTACTGAGTAAATTAAAAGGCCACACGCTGGGTGCGGCCGGTCTGATTGGACGTTATGGCAACGACTAAACGCCCTTCAGGACATGATTAAGCCGCCATCAACGTTGATGGTTTGTCCGGTGATGTAACGCGCATCATCGGACGCCAGGAAGGCCACCAGCCCCGCCACATCCTGCGGCTGACCTGCCCGCTTCAGCGGAATGTTTTGCACCCATTCAGCCATCAGCTCACCTTTGCCATAGCTTTTTTCAGCCGTGCTGAGGATTTCCCCCCACACCCGGTCGTTGTAATCCCACATTTCGCTTTCAATAATGCCGGGGCAGAAAGCATTCACCGTGATGTTCCAGGGAGCCAGCTCCTGCGACAAGCTTTGCGTAATGCCGATGACCCCCATTTTGCTGGCGGCATAATGAGGCGTATAGATAAAGCCCTGACGCCCCTGCCCGGAAGAGGTGTTGATCAGGCTGCCGGCGTGCTGTTTCACCATATATTTTGCCGCTTCACGGCAGCATAACCAGACGCCCGTGGTGTTGACCGCCAGAATTCTTTCAAAATCAGATTTCGGCATTTTGTCGAAGTAATCGATGGTAATGACGCCAGCATTCTGAATCGATACGTCAATAGTGCCAAAGCGCGCGGCAGCCTCCTGATAGAGATGCTGCACCTGGTCTTCATCGGTAATATCGGCCTGCAAAGCCAGGATTTCACCGCCGTGCGCCGCCTTTAACTGTTCTGCGGTTTCAAAGACGCGCTCTGCGTTAGAGACCATTACCAGGTTAGCACCCTCGCTGGCAAAGCGCTCTGCGATACCCGCGCCAATGCCCCGACAGGCGCCGGTGATCACCACGGTTTTACCCTGAAAATTACGTTTCATTCTGTTCTCCTTAAGGAATAGGTGCAGCAGGCTGCCAGAGCGTACGCTGCACTGCGTCACGCCAGCCCTGCCAGGATTCGGCCAGCTGCTGGTGACGCGCTTCGTCAGGCAGCCACTGTTCGTGTTCAGGCAGCAACGCGCTCAGCTGCCGCTCATCAAGCTGTTCCAGCGCACGCCTTGCCAGTAAGCCTGCCCCCAGTGCTGAAAGCTCTGGCGTGCTGCTGCGGGCAACCGGACAGCCGAGCAGATCGGCCTGAAACTGCATCAGCCACGGATTTTGCGTCGGCCCGCCATCCACCATCAGCGTCTCCAGATGGAAATCGGGATGCTGACGCATGGCGGCAATGACGTCGGCTATCTGATAAGCGATCGCCTCCAGCGAGGCGCGGATCAGATGCGCGGGCGTGACGCCCCGACTCAGGCCACTGATCATCCCTCGCGCCTGATTGTCCCACCAGGGCGCGCCCATCCCGGTCAGTGCCGGGACAAAATAGACGCCCAGCGTGGAGTCGATACTGGCCGGCAGCTCATGCAGCGCCCTGCTCAGCACCTCTCCTTTACCATCCGTCAGCCCGGTGGCCTGTGCCATCCACGCCACGCCGTCGCCGGTATGGGGGATATTGCCCTCCAGGCCATAAACAATACGCTCGCCATCATGCCAGGCTACGGTGGTAGCCAGCTCAGTAATGCTGGTATCTGGCGTGAGCAACGGCGCCATCACGGACGATCCGGTGCCATAAGTGGCTTTCACCCCGCCAGCCATCCCCAGGCCGTGACCATAGAGCGCGGCATGAGAGTCGCCAATCATCGCCAGAATGGGCAGGCCATCGGGAATGCCGCTCAGCCCGCGCGTGGTGCCAAACAGACCGCTGGAAGGAGAGATCTCCGGCAGCGCTATTCGCGGCAGGCCAAACAGTGCCAGCATGCTCTCGTCCCATTGCCCGGTTTGCAGATTGAGCAGTTGCGTACGGGCAGCATTAGAGGTGTCGCAGCGGAACTGCTTGCCGCCGGTGAAATGCCACAGCAGCCAGGCATCAAGGGTGCCAAGACAGATTTCGCCCTTCGCCGCCCGCTCGGCACCCTGAGCCGTATTGTCCAGCAGCCACCGCATTTTCGATGCGGAAAAGAGGGTTGCAACCGGCAAACCGGTAATCGAGCGGATCTTCTCATCCTGATGATCCACTCTCAGCCGATCGCAAAATGCCGCCGAACGTGAGCACTGCCAGGTGATGGCGGGCGCAATGGGTTTCCCCGTCTCGCGCTCCCAGCCCATCGCCGTTTCGCGTTGATTGCTGATAGCGAGCGCCGCAACACGGTTCTCGCCCACCGTCTGGATCACCTCTCTGATCACAGTCAGCGAGGTTTCCAGCAGCGTCATACCATCCTGCTCCACCCAGCCAGCGTGCGGCGTCTCCACCGTCAGCGGACGTGAAGCTTTCGTCACCACCTGCCCGCGCACATCAATAACTACCGCTTTTACATTGCTGGTGCCTTCATCCAGCGCGACGATCAAATCTCTAGCCATGGCTGACCTCAGAGAGCGGCGCGGCCGCCTGCTTTTTTTCATGGCGACGCATCAACACCACTTTGCTCTGCAGACGCTGCTGGAACTGGTCGATAACCACGGCGGTGACGATAACCAGACCTTTGATCACCATCTGCCAGAAGTCGCTGACCCCCATCATAACCATGCCATCGGCAAGGAAAACGATCACGAACGCCCCGATAATGGAACCTGACACGCGCCCGCGTCCGCCTGCCAGCGCGGTTCCGCCAAGCACGGTCGCCCCGATGGCATCCATTTCGAACATGTTGCCGGTCATGGGGTGAGCCGTTTGCAGTTGGGAAGCCACAATCAGCCCCACCAGCGCCGCGCAAAGTCCGGAGAAGGCGTAAACAAAGACCTTCACCTTGACGACAGGCACACCGGCCAGGCGTGCCGCCGACTCATTACCGCCGCTGGCATAGATATAGCGCCCTAACGGCGTTTTACGCGTGATATAGAGACCCAGCAGCAGGAAACCGACCATCAGCCAGATAGGCAGATAGACGCCGAGCACGGTGCCGGAACCCAGAATGGCAAAGCCGGTATTACCCAGCTGCGGCATGCCGACCAGGTTGGCATAGGTGCTGCCATCGTTCCAGAGCAGCGCCGCGCCGCGTGCGACGTACATCATCCCCAGCGTACAGATAAAAGGAGCTACGCCCAGGCGGGTAATGACCGCGCCATTGATCAACCCGACGATGACGCCAAAAACCGCCACCACCAGGATCACTTCCGGCACGTTCAGGAACAGCACTTCGCCGCCCCAAACCGGCACGCCGTTGGTCAGCAGCGCGCCCGCGACCATGCCGCAAATCCCCGCCACGGCCCCGACGGAAAGGTCGATGCCGCCGGTCAGGATCACCAGGGTCATGCCGATGGCGAGTAAGCCAGTAATGGCCACGTGCTGGGTCATGATCAGCAGGTTAGAAGGCGTTAAAAAGTTCGGCACCATCACGCTGAAAAAACCGATTACGATCAGCAGTGCGATAAACGTCCGCGCCTTCAGCAGGTACATATAAAGCAGGTATTTCTGGTTCATAAGGTGTTCCTTAACGCCCGGGGCGCTAGCTAATCGTGTGGGGTGGAAGCCGTGATAAGCCGCTCACGGGTGGCTTCAGCCCGGGGTAAATCAGCGGTGATTTTTCCGTCCGCCATCACCAGGATGCGATCGGCCAGCGCCATCACTTCATCCAGCTCAGAGGAGGAAAACATCACTGCCAGTCCCTGACGGGCCATCGACACTATCAGGTGGTAAACGTCCGTTTTGGCACCAACGTCAATGCCGCGCGTGGGTTCATCCAGCAGTACCACTTCCGGGCCGGTCATCAGCGCTTTGCCCAGCACCACTTTCTGCTGATTGCCGCCGCTGAGCGAGGTGATCGGCAGTTCGGCATCGCTGACTTTGATCGCCAGCCGCTCGATCATCTCGTTGACGCGGATCTCTTCCCGGCGCGGATGCAGCAGATTCAGGGCGCGGCGAAACCCGCGCAGGCTCAGGTCGCTCAGCGTCATATTGGTTTTGATCGACATCAGTTCGACCACCCCTTCCCCCTTGCGATCTTCCGGCACCAGCGCGATGCCTCTCTTCAGCCGGTGCTGAAAGTTGCGTTTGTCCAGGCACTCGCCGTTCAGGGTCACGCTGCCGCTCTGGCACGCCATCAGGCCAATCAGCCCTTTAAACAGCTCGGTGCGCCCGGCGCCCAGCAGGCCATAAATGCCCACTACTTCGCCTTTACGCAGCGAGAAGGTGACGTCGTTCAGCTTGTAGCCGCCGTTTTGCGCCAGCGCCGTCAGGCCGGTGACGTTGAGTACCGTTTCGCCCTGGTCTGCGGCCTGATAATCGAAATGTTTTTTCTTGTCGCCCACCATCTGCTCAATGATCCACGGCACGCTGGCGTCCCGCACTTCGCGCTCGCTGATAAAGCGCCCGTCGCGAAAAATAGTGATGTGATCACCAATTTCCATCAGCTCTTCCAGCCGGTGGGAGATATAGATAATGGTGACGCCACGGCGCTTGAGGGCGGCGATGACGTTAAACAGCACCTTGACTTCAGACTGACTGAGCGCCGAGGTAGGTTCATCCATAATCAGCACGCGGGTATCTTTTGACAGCGCGCGGGCGATCTCCACCAGCTGCTGGTGACCTATCCCCAGCTCACCCAGCGAGGCGTAAGGATCGACATCCAGCTCCAGCCTTTCCAGCAGCGCTTTCGCCAGCTGATACTGATATTTCTCGTTGATCACGCCGCGCTGAAAGAACTCATTGCCGATAAAGATGTTGTCCATCACGTTCATGTTGGGGAACAGGTTCAGCTCCTGGAAAATGATGCTGATCCCATGTTTTTCCGCCTGCTGCGTGGAGTGCAGCGAAACGGGTTGGCCATCCAGCAGGATCTGCCCTGTGGAGGGGACCTCCACGCCAGCCAGCATTTTCATCATGGTCGATTTTCCCGCGCCGTTCTCGCCAATCAGCACGTTGACCTTGTTGCGGTAGACGCGGTAGTCCACCTGGTCCAGCGCGGTCACGCCAGGGTAGATACGTGACACGTTGCGGGTTTCAATAATCACTTCTGACTGCCCGGCAGCGGTGGTCAGAACATCTGCTTCACTGTGCGCCATGATCTGACTCCTGCTGACGAACGACACGGGCTGGGGTAATATCCGGCGGAGTTTGCGGCACATCCCAACTGCTGAACACGCCATCCACTTCCACGCTGTCGCCCACTTTCGGCTGTAGCTTTTTCACCTCATTGGAAGCGAGCGTGTTGATCGCCTTGCCATAGTCGCCAAACATGACCTGGTCATTGAAATCCTGGTAGCTGGCGCCTCTGTAAACATCGCGCAGCGCGGTGCCACGGATGATCGGCCCGATTTGCACCACCACCTGCTGGCCGCTGACATCTTTTACCGTCATTTTGCCGCTGCGCGAGGTGGTATTAACGGCTGAAACGGTGCCGTTCACCTTCACGGTGAAGACACAAGGGTTCTCTTCCTGGCTGCGATAACCAAACTGCTTACAGGCGTCGTCAAAGGTTTTTGCCGCAGCCAGCTCTTTCATCACCTCACCCAGCGGTTTGGCCTCCTTCAGCACCTGCGGCACAATTTTCTGTTGGTAAGTGCTGGTGATGTTCGCCATCTGCGGATTGGGGGGATTTTTCAGGTCGGCTAATTCCTGTTGCGACACAATGCGGCAGCCGCCAAGGACTAACACGCTCATTGCCAGCCAGACTCGCCCTGACATAGGTACTCTCCTTTGCGCCCCCGCAAGGGCGCAGCAGTATCGACGACTTAAGATTTGAAGTTGAAATCCTGAACCTTAGCGGCGTTTTCCGGGGAGATCAGAATGCCGCGGAACATGATGCGCTGTTTCTCCGGTTTAGTGCCTTTCTGAATAAAGTTGTCCAGATCGGTCACACCCTGCGCGGCGATAGCCTGCGCCTGCAGCATGACGGTGGCTTTCAGCGTGCCTGCTTTCACCGCATCGCGCTCGTCGTTGCTGCCATCAATGCCCACGACAATTACATCGTTACGGCCTGCCGCTTTCAGCGCCGCAATAGCGCCCAGCGCCACCGGGCCGTTACCGCAAATGACCCCTTTAACATCAGGATGCGCCTGCAGAATGCTGTCCATAATGCGTTTGCCGTCGATCAGGGTACCTTTGGCGTCCTGTCTCGCCACGCTCTGCATGTCGGTATACTGGTCAAGGACCTGGTGGAAGGATTTTGAACGGGTGACACAGTTATTATCGGCGAGGTTACAGGTCAGTTCGGCATATTTGCCCTTCTCACCCATCTTCTCTACAAAGACGTTGGCGACATCAGATCCCGCCTGGAAGTTGTTGTGGGTGATCTGCTCCAGCGCAACGTTATCGACCGGTATTTCACGGTTGATCAGCACCACCGGAATGCCGGCATCTTTGGCTTTCTGAATAGCGGCGACGCTGGCGGTAGAGTCGGCGTTGTCGAGAATAATACCCTGCACTTTTTTGCCAATGGCGGCATCAATCAACTCGCTCTGTTTTTTAACGTCTTCGCCGTGGGACAGCACGGACGTTTTGTACCCCAACTCCTGAGCCTTCATATTGGCTCCCTTCGCTTCTGAGGCGTAATAAGGGTTATCGAGCGAGTTGACCATAATCATGATGGTGCCTTTATCAGCTGCCAGCGCTGCGTGGGAGAAGGTGCAGGCGGTGGCAACGGCTAATACGGTTAAACGCATGTTCATAGTGATGTTCTCTCATTATTGTAGGTACAGCGCGTAGGGTATTGCGTTTGTTACGGCTCTGGTGCTGGCGAAGGATTACCAGATGGTAAAACCACCATCGATCATCAGATCGGCGCCGGTGATCATGTCGCTGCCATTGCTGGCGAAAAACAGTACGGCAGCGGCAATTTCATCGGTGTAGGCGAAGCGCCCCATCGGGATCAGCTGCTTCATCGCCTCGCCCTTTTCTCCCCGCCAGGCTTTTTCGCCCATCGGCGTCAGCACCACGGTCGGAGAGAGGGTATTTACGTTGATTTTGTGCGGCGCGAACTCTTTGGCCATCACCTTAGTCATGCCCAGCAGTCCCGCCTTGGCGGAGGTGTAGGCCACATGGTTATCGATAGCGATGGAGGCAGCCTGAGAGGCGATATTAATAATTTTTCCGCCTTTTCCCGCTTTCACCATCCGTTTCGCCACCGCCTGCGAGCAGAGGAACGGGCCGGTAAGATTTACCGCCACCTGTTTCTGCCACTCGGCGAATTCAGTTTCCAGCACCGGTTGCAGCATCACGTAGCCGGCGCAGTTCACCAGGATATCAATATGGCCATAATGCGCCTCAACCTGCTCAATCGCCTGCTCAACTGAGGCGGGATCGGTAACGTCGCACTGCACAAACTGCACGCGTGCCAGATCAAACTGCCCGGACACATCGCTGACTTTCTCCTGCTCAAACGCCGGGTAAAGCAGCGCCAGGCTCGCGCCCTTTTCCAGCAGCATCTGGTTGCTGGCCATGGCGATCCCGCCCAGCCCGCCTGTGACCACCGCCACTTTGCCGCTCAAATCCATGTTGATATCCACGCCGTAGCGCAGATTGACATCATATTCATTACTCATCAGCGCTCTCCTCAGGCCGCAGCCACAACGTGCTGTAAGGTGGTACGTAATCCCTGTGCATCAATACGGAACTGGCTGCGCAGCGCGGCGCGGCTGCTGCTGTGGGTAAACTCATAAGGCGGGATACCCAGTGCGGTAAAACGCTGACGCAGGCTGTGCCTGTGCAGGATTTCACCGATGATGCTGCTCAGTCCGCCGCTTAACGAGTGCTCCTCCATGGTGATCACCTGCTGATGAGCGCTAATCAGCTTCACCACCGCAGCTTCATCCAGCGGCCAGAGCGAAGGTAGCGAGACTATAGTGATGCTTTCATCTTTGGCAGCCAGCGCTTCATGGGCCAGGGTTCCCAGACAGAACACCACGGTTTCCTCTCCCTGCTGCAATACCTCAGGCTTACCGGGCACAAACTCATACTCTGCACTGTGCAGCACTGGCACTTTATCGCTGTCCATACGGATATAAACCGGCCCGTTATGTTGAATGGCATAGCGGGCGATGGCGCTGGCCTGAACGGCGTCGGCAGGCGCGAACACCTGTAGGTTGCCGAAGGTGCGGGCAATGGCGATATCGTTGGTACAGTGGTGCGTTGCTCCCAGCGGGCCGTAGGCAAAGCCAGCATTCAGCCCCAGCATTTTGACGTTGGTTTCGGTGTAGCAGATGTCGTTTTTCACCTGCTCATTGGAGCGGGCAAACAGGAAAGGTGCGGCATTAGCGGTAAACACGGTACGGCCGCTCAGCGCCATCCCTGCCGCCATACCAATCATGTTTTGTTCGGCAATACCGACATTGATTACCCGATCCGGAAAGGCTTTCTCGAACGGAGCAATTTTCGATGTTGAGGTAGAGTCAGCGACCATCACGCTGAGGTTCGCCCCATTATTTTGTTCATCCACCAGCGTGGCGATGACCGCGTCGCGTAAGTCTTGCATTATTCTTCCTCCAGCTCTGCCAGCCCCAGGGCCAGCTGCTCATCATTGGGGACCGAGTGGTGCCAGGCCGGCACGTTGGCCATAAAGGAGATGCCGTGGCCCTTTTCGGTATTAGCGAGGATCACTCGCGGTTTGCCGACAGAGGGCTGGTTCACCGCATTGGCGATAGCCTGCGGATCGTGCCCGTCGCACTCCAGCACCTCGAAACCGAACGCCAGCCACTTATCAGCCAGCGGCTCCAGCGGCATAATCTCTTCCGTTTTGCCCGCCAGCTGCAGGCGGTTGCGGTCGACGATAGCGATCAGGTTATCGAGCTTGAATTTGCTGGCGGACATGGCCGCTTCCCAGTTTGATCCCTCCGCCAGCTCACCATCACCCAACAGGACAAAGGCGCGACGATGGCCCATGCCGGAGAGCTTGTTGCCCAGCGCCAGGCCGACGCCGATCGGCAAACCATGACCCAGACCGCCTGAGTTAATCTCCACCAGGTCAGGCAATTTTTGCCGCACCGGATGACCGGCCAGCAGCGTGTCGTCACCCATAAATTGATCGAGCACCGTCGGGTCAAGCATCCCCATAGCGGCCGCGCTACAGTAGAGTCCGCCTGCGCCGTGCCCTTTCGACAAAATGAAGCGGTCCTGGTCGGGACGTGCCGCGGAGCGATCCATCACGCCCATAAAGAGCGTACAGATGATGTCTACCTCGGAGAGATCGGCGCCGGTGTGCCCTTTACCTGCCCGATGATTCATTTGCAGGACGTAGCGCCGGGCCTGACGCGCAGTCTGTTTGATTGCCTGAAAGTCCATCATTACCTCTTCGTCTGTCGCGCCGCTGACCAGATAGCGAACGCCTGCGGCTCATTCGTTTTCGAATAAAAATATACGCTATCGTTTTTAAGCATATTGTGGGGCAGATCAAATTTCAATCAAAAGCCTGCTAAATAGTTAACCGATTGATTTAAAGCGATATAAGCATTTACCGCCTTAATGCAGAGGGACGATAATGCTAAAAACATGTGATAAATCAAGGTAGTTATATCTCTGCAGCTTTCGTTCGAAAATGGAAAGAGTTTTTTGACAGGACTCGCATTGATGCGTTAGCAGGGTTAATATTTGCCATAACAACAGGCCTGCTGCGGATTCGGGCCTGTTCTTCGTAGTAAAGGGAGAATTTCGGTTGAAAAGCAAAAACGAACAATTAGCCGATATGCAACAGCGGCGAGAGAAGATCCTGGAGATGATCAGGGAAGATGGCACGGTCACCGTCAGGATGCTCACCGAGGCCTTTGGCCTGACAGAGGCCACGATCCGTACCGATCTGCGCGTGTTACAGAAAGAGGGCTTTGTACAGCGTTATCATGGCGGTGCCACGTTAATGACCGGCAAACAGAATACCGGCGCGCTGATGCTGGAACGTCAGACGCATCTAGATGAGAAAGATGCTATCGGGCGACTGGCTGCCCAGCATATCGAAAATGGCGATACGGTGATTTTCGATTCCGGCACCACCACCACCGCAATAGCGCAGCACCTGGGCCATATCAACAAGCTTTCAGTGGTTACCACAGCGGTGAATATTGCGTTAATGCTGGGTGGCGAACCCGGCGTCAATATTTTGCTTACCGGTGGCACCTTTAAGTTTCCCACGCTCTCTACCTCCGGCGAGAAAGCGGCCAGCTTTTTTGAGAACGTGCTGGCAGAAAAGCTCTTTCTCGCCACCGCCTGTATTTCACCGAAGCTGGGGCTGAGCTTTCCCAGCGAAACGGATATCAAGGTGAAAAGCGCTATGATCCACTCCGCCAGCACTGTTTATGTGGTGGCGGATTCCAGTAAAATCGACAAGGTTTCGATGTTTGCGCTGCCCTGTGACTGGAGCAATATTCAGTATCTGATCACCGATAAGGGCATTGCCAAAGCCTCGGTCGAGGCTTTTGAAGCACTGGGCGTAAAGGTGCTGATCGCCACGCCTTAGCTGAAGGCAAACCAGCGGCTTTTACAGCCGCTGATGCCTTGTGAGTTCACCTCCCGCCTGAAACAGCCTTCAGACCCTGTTCAGAATAAACGGCGCTTCGTTCAGTGCGGTTTCCGTGACGCCCGCCAGGTCAGCCCGGTAGAACTGCACGACCTCCCCCACAATCAGTAAAGCGGGCGACTGCGGCTTTTCCCTGCGGACAGTTTCAGCAAGCTGCTGCAGACTGGTCAGCGTGACGCGCTGATCGGCACGCGTGCCCCGCTCCACAATCGCCACCGGGGTTTGCGCATCACGCCCGAAAGCGATCAGCCGTTCGCTTAATGCTTCGCACCAGGTCAGCCCCATATAAAACACCAGCGTCTGGCAGGGATCTTTCAGGCTGTACCAGTCCAGCCTCGGTTTCCCCTCTTTGCCATGCCCGGTAATAAAGCGAACCGACTGCGCCATATCACGGTGCGTCAAAGGGATGCCGGTGGCGGCCGCACAGCCTACCGCCGCTGTGATGCCAGGGACAATATGGCAGGCAATTCCGGCCTGCTGAGCCGAGGCCATCTCCTCACCGCCGCGACCAAAGATAAAAGGATCGCCCCCTTTCAGGCGGATAACTTTCTGTCCGGCGGCGGCCAGCTCCACCAGCAGCTGATTGATCTGCGACTGTTTCATTCCGTGGAAGCCAGGCGTTTTACCCACATCAATACTGAGCGCCCCTGGTGGAACAAGCGCCAGAATCGCCTCGCTCACCAGCCGGTCAAAGACCACAACCTCTGCCTGCTGAATTAACCGCAGCGCTTTCACCGTCAACAGCTCTGGGTCGCCAGGCCCGGCACCTACCAGCCATATCGAGCCAACCTGATGGCGCTGGCTCTCGCTGGCAAGCAGCTTATCCAGACCTGCAATATGTGTTGTCATAGTTAACCTCTTTCAGACTGGCGACTGCGCGCAGGCAATCAGCTGTTTAAGTTCTGGTAAGCAGGAGCCGCAGTTGGTACCACATTTCAGCGCCACGCCCAGCGCTTCGGTGGTGTCGCATCCGCTGGCAATCGCTGCTGCAATCCGCTGTTCGCCGACGCCGAAACAGCTGCAAATCGTTCTGCCCTGGCTGCTGCCAGCGCGAGCCTGACCAGCCAGCAGCGCAAAACGACCTTGAGGCGTAACCGGGGCTTGAGTAAAGGCGCCGGTTACGCTCTCGTTATCAATATCGGGTAGCCTCTCGCGATCGCTGTAGAAGGCCAGCTCAATGCACCCCTTTTTCCAGCCAAGCAGATGGAAATAGCCCTTATCAGCCTGCGCGGTCTGTAGCTGAAGTCCGCTGAGCAGCCCCTGAGCAGTCAGCCAGGCCAGCGCCGTTCCCTCTCCCGCAAGGTGGTAACGGATTGCTCCCACCTGCGGAATTTTGGCCCACCAGGCACTTTCTCCCAGCGAGGCTGCCTCACGCAGATATAAAATGCCCTGCCAGTCACTTTTCCAGCGGCGCACGCGTACGGCGGTTTGCTTGCTTTCCGGCTGCCCGGACTCGGGACAGAGGGTCGGCGCAATCAGCGCATCCACGCTGCCCTGGCTACAAAACTGACGGTTCCAGTGCATGGGGAGAAACAGATTGCCACGCAGCGCGCCTTCGCTGATTTTCGCCCGACACACCATCCAGCCACGGTCGGACTGGACCCTCACCAGATCGTCCTCCCGCAGACCATAGTGCCGCGCATCGTCCCGATGCAGTTCGCAAAAAGGTTCCGCATAATGCTGCATCAGGCGCGGAACCGTGCCGGTGCGGGTCATGGTATGCCACTGGTCACGGATGCGGCCGGTGTTGGCAATCAGGGGATAGTGGCGATCGGCCTGCGCTACCGGCAGGCGTGGAATAACGGCGATCAGGCGTGCTTTGCCATCGGGATGAAAGAAGCGAAGGTCAGTAAATAATCTGGCGCAGCCAGCAGGATGTTGCTGATTAACCGGCCACTGAATGGGCTGCAACCTCTCCCACTGCTGATTATCGATTTTCGCCAGCCCGCTGATATCAAAAGCCCGCTGGCCATTATTCCCGAAACCTGACAAAGCGGCATGCTCACGAAAGATCTCCGCAGGGTGCTGCCAGTCGAACGCCCCGGAAAATCCTAACCGCTGTGCAACCTGTGACAAGATCCACCAGTCAGGCATCGCTTCACCCGCAGGTGCAGTAAACCCCCGCTGTCTGGAGATACGACGCTCGGAATTGGTGACCGTGCCATTTTTCTCCCCCCATCCCTGAGCAGGTAGCAGAATATGGGCCAGTGCGGTGGTATCGGTTGCAGCGCAGACATCCGACACGATAACTAACGGGCACCTCTTCAGCGCGGTCAGTACGGCGCTGCCATCCGGTAGTGAAACGGCGGGATTGGTTCCCATTATCCAGATCGCTTTCACCTCACCGCGTCCGACTGCCTGAAACAGTTCGACCGCTTGCAGGCCCGGCTGGCTGGCAATCCTCGGGCTTTGCCAGAAGCGTTGTACCAGCTCCACCTCTGCCGCAGAGAAACCCATATGGGCCGCCAGCTGATTTGCCAGGCCACCCACTTCACGGCCCCCCATCGCATTGGGCTGACCGGTTAAAGAGAAGGGGCCAGAGCCTGCCCGACCGATTTTGCCACTCGCCAGATGGACATTGATAATGGCATTGCATTTGTCGCTGCCGCTGCCGGACTGGTTGATTCCCATACAATAGAGCGTCAGCGTGGCCGCAGAAGCGCTGAACAGCCGGTAGAATTCCCGTACCTCCGTGACCTTGAGCTCACAATATTCCGCTACGGCATCAACATTCCACTCCGCAGCTGTGGCTAAAGCTTCCTCCAGCCCCAGAAGATGCTCCGCCAGGCTTTCATCCCTCTGCTGATTCTCTTCCAGCCAGTGCAGCAGGCCGTTAAACAGGGCCGCATCGCTGCCGGGTTTCAGGGCCAGATGTAAGTCGGCCAGATCGCAGGTAGCGGTCCGGCGCGGATCGATCACCACCACTTTTATCTCTGGCCTGGCCTTCTTCGCCTGCACCAGCCGCTGCCAGGCGACCGGGTGCGCCCATGCGGTGTTCGACCCCGCCAGGATCACCATATCGGCAGCGTCGAAATCGTCGTAACAGCAGGGAACCGCATCAGCACCCAGCGCTCTTTTGTAACCCACCACCGCCGAAGCCATGCACAGGCGTGAATTGGTATCGATATTGGCTACGCCCAGAAAGCCTTTCATCAGCTTGTTGGCAACGTAGTAATCTTCAGTGAGCAGCTGACCAGAAGCATAAAAGGCCACCGCCTGCGGGCCGTGCTGATCAATAACCTGTTGCAGCCTTTGCGCTACCTCATCCAGCGCCTGAGACCAGCTGGCCTGCTGACCCGCTATCTGCGGATGTAATAATCTGCCCGCCTGCCCTGAGGTATCGCCCAGGGCCGATCCTTTTACACAGAGCCTGCCGAAGTTAGCGGGATGCTCAGTATCACCGCTGACCAGGAAACTGCCGTCAGGCTGCGGCAACACCTCCACCCCGCACCCTACGCCACAATAGGGACAGGTGGTTTTCATGATGCCTCCGCCTGTAGCGCAATATACTCAGGCGTGGCAATTAATACCCTTCCGCCTTCGACTTTCACCGGCCAGCAGCGTACCGCTGTTCCGCTGTTATCCAGCGCCAGGCCATCGCGCAGGCGGAATCTCTGTTTATAGAGCGGAGAGACAACCATCGCTTCGCCCGCGCTGTCACCAAGAATACCGCGCGACAGCACGCTGGCCCCGGTGCCCGGCTCTTTATCCTCCAGCGCAAAGACCTCATTATTCAGCCGGAACAGCGCAATACGCTCGCCGCCAAAGCGGGCGCCAATCCCGGCCTGAGGCGGGATCTCATCCAGCCTGCACACTTCGGTCCAGGGCAGAACTTCTCCTGAAACAAAGTGAGGAAGCGGATCGCTCGCCGGACGGATCTGGCCGCGCTGCTGCGACCAGCGTACGGACTCATCAGGTTTGGTGCTGTTGACCGTGGCGTGGAACAGCGCCAGACGTTCGGGGTCAGCCAGCGTGGTCTGCCATTCGCACTGCCAGGACGCCACCACCCTCGCCATCTCCTGCTCCAGTTCGGCCGCAATGCCCAGCGAGTCGCCGATAACCACTTCGCGCAGATAGGCCAGACCCCCTTCCATGTTATCCATCCAGACGCTGGTTCGTTGCAGGCGGTCAGCGGTGCGGATATAGAACATCAGCAGGCGATCGACATAGCGGATCAGCGTGGCGTCATCCAAATCGCTGGCAAAGAGATCGGCGTGACGCGGTTTCATCCCGCCGTTGCCGCAAACATAGAGGTTCCACCCTTTCTCGGTGGCAATCACGCCAATATCTTTGCTTTGCGCTTCAGCACACTCGCGGGTACAGCCTGACACCGCCATTTTGATTTTATGCGGGGCACGTAAGCCCTTATAGCGGTTCTCCAAATCGATGGCGAAGCGGGTAGAGTCCTGTACGCCGTAGCGGCACCAGGTAGAACCCACGCACGATTTCACCGTACGCAGTGATTTGCCGTAGGCGTGGCCCGTTTCAAACCCTGCGGCCAGCAGCTGCTGCCAGATCTCCGGCAGCTGATCCAGGGTAGCGCCAAATAAGTCGATGCGCTGGCCGCCAGTAATTTTGCTGTAGAGGTTGTAACGCTGGGCAATTTCGCCGATAGCAATCAATCCCTGAGGAGTAATTTCCCCCGCCGGGATCCTTGGGACCACTGAATAGGTGCCGTCTTTCTGAATATTGGCAAAATAGCGGTCGTTAGTATCCTGTAGCGGCAGATGCTGCGGTTTCAGCAGGTACTCATTCCAGGTGGAGGCGAGCAGAGAGCCGACCAGCGGTTTACACACTTCACAGCCCAGCCCGTGACCATGTTTTTCCAGCAGCGCGTCAAAAGTTTTGATCTCCTCCACGCGGATAAGATGATGTAGCTGCTGGCGCGAAAAGGCGAAGTGCTCACAGATATCCTTCTTCACCTCAACGCCCAGGGTGGAGAGCTGATGCTCCATTACCTGTTTAACCAGCGCAGCGCAGCCGCCGCAGCCGGTGGCCGCCCTGGTGCAGCTTTTCAGCGAGGCCATATCGCCGCAGCCGCCTGAGACCGCCGCACAGAGATCGCCTTTCGAGACATTGTGGCAGGAACAGACCTGAGCGCTCTCCGGCAACGCCGCCACGCCCAGCGCTCTGACCGGCGCGCCTTCCATGGCAGGCAGGATCAGCGTTTCTGGCTGGGATGGCAGCGGCAGGCTGTTGAGCATCAACTGTAACAGCGTGTTGTAGTCGCTGCTGTCGCCCACCAGCACGCCGCCCAGTAATCTTTTGCCATCTGCGGAGAGCACAATTTTTTTGTAGATCTCCTGCGGTTCGTTGTGCCAGCTGTAGCTCTGGCTGTGCGGCGTGCGCCCATGCGCATCGCCAAAAGAGGCGACTTCCACACCCAGCAGTTTGAGTTTGGTGCTCATGTCTGCGCCGCTGAACTGTGACGCTTCGCCAGCCAGCGTGTCGGCAACCACCCTGGCCATCTGATAGCCGGGCGCAACAAGTCCAAAAATCTGTTCCTGCCACAACGCGCACTCGCCAATGGCAAAAATGTCTTCGTCAGAGGTGGCGCAGCTGGTGTCGATGATGATGCCGCCGCGTGCGCCCAGCGCCAGCCCGGCTTCTGCGGCGAGCCGATCGCGGGGACGAATTCCTGCGGAGAACAGCACCAGATCGCTCTCCAGCGTGCTGCCATCGGCAAAGTTCAGCCGCAACTTGCCCTCTTCCAGAGTTTCAATTGACTGGGTAGCTTTGCTGGTATGCACCCGCACGCCCAGCGCAGCGATTTTACGCCGCAGCATGCCAGCGCCGCCCTCATCCAGCTGGACCGCCATCAGGCGCGGTGCAAACTCAACAACTTCAGTTTCCAGCCCCAGCTGTTTCAGCGCGTTGGCCGCTTCCAGCCCCAGCAGGCCTCCGCCTATCACCACGCCTCTGCGTGAGTGCTGCGCTTTCGCTGCGATAGCATCCAGATCGTCCAGCGTGCGGTAGACAAAGCAGCCAGGGCTGTCATTACCAGCAATGGGAGGAACAAAAGCATAAGAACCGGTCGCCAGCACCAGTTTGTCCCAGCTCATTTCATGACCACTGGCCTCGCGCACGCAGCGACGCTCACGATCAACAGCCACCACGGGCCGATGGGTACGCAGCTCAATACCGTGATCAGCGAAGAAGTTTCCGGCCACTAACGACAGCTCAGCGTGCCCTTTACCCGCAAAATAGTCGGAAAGATGCACCCGATCATAAGCCACATGACGCTCTTCACCGTACACCACAATGTGATACTGCTGGTGAAGCTGTCGGGCAACAAGCTGCTCCAGAAAATGGTGGCCAACCATACCGTGGCCGATTACAACGAGTGTAGGTTTGCTCATCTTTATGCTTCCTGCAGCCTGAGGCTGCGCTGGGTTAGTGGGATCGAACAGCACGCTGGTGTGGGTCGGGGTGCTGTTTTGCATCAGGGGCAGTAAAGTGACAGCGTCACTTATATCGCCGTAAAGCAGTATCCCTGTCAGCCGGTTCTGGCGGAAAAACAGGCGGCGATAGTGGCGATCTGTGGGGTCAAAAGCGGTGGCGCAGAGGGTGCCCGGACTCTGGGTAATCTCCCCGGCGCTGAATATTTCAATGCCGGTGACTTTGAGCCGGGTGCCATTATCCTCGGTGTAAAAATCCTTTACCGGTGCGCCTGCAAGCCGTTGCGCCAGCAGAACAGCCTGAGCAAGACATGGCGCCACCAGCCCGAAGGTTTCGCCTTCAATCTCACAGCACTCCCCTATGGCACTGACCTCTGGCACCGAAGTGCGAAACTGGCGATCCACTACGACGCCACGGTTGCAGGCAAGCCCCGCCTGCTGCGCCAGGCTTAGCGCTGGCATAACGCCCGCCGCCACAATGACCCTGGCAGCGGCAAGCTGGCTGCCATCGGTCAGAGTGACGGTTCTGCTGCCAATATGCTGAATGCCGCTGTTCATCCGGCAGACAATCCCTCGTGCCGTCAGGGTTTCCGCCAGCAGTTCTCCAGCTTTAGCATCCAGCTGACGATCCATCAGCCAGCCGTTACGGTGCAGCAGAGTGACGCTTCTGCCGCGCAGGCGAAGCGCCGCCGCCGCTTCCACCCCCAGCAGCCCCCCGCCCAGCACCACCACCGGGCCGTCGTCCGCCAGCATCTGCTCTACGTCAGCCAGCTTGCGAAAGCCGCTGACATGCGGCTGCTCAATGCCCGCAATAAAAGGCATTGCCGGTTCAGATCCGGTAGCCAGCACCAACTGGTCCCAGTGCAGCGTGCGGCACGCTGTGCTTGCGGTTTTGCTGGGTAGATCGAGTGACAGCACCTCTTCACCGCTGAGCAGCGTGATGCCGCGTTGCTGGTACCATTCGGGCGTGTGCAACAGGGTTTCAGCAAAAGACTTTTCCCCGCTCAGTACAGGCGAGAGCTGGATACGGTTGTAATTCCCGTAAGGCTCACGCCCTGCTACCGTAATGCGGTAACGTTCAGGCGCCAGCGTCCACAGGGTTTCAACCATGCGCATTGCCGCCATGCCGTTCCCTATCACCACCAGATGCTCCGCCATCATCCTCTCCTTACGCCGCTGACTGCTTTTCATAGAGAAAATGCAGTATCTGCTGACGAAGATGCTGGTAACGCGGCTCATCGGCCAGCGCCACCCTGCTGCGGGGACGAGGCAGATCGACCGTCAGGATTTCTCCCACCGTTGCCGCCGGCCCATTGGTCATCATCACCACCCGGTCTGAAAGCAGTACCGCTTCATCCACATCATGGGTGATCAGCACAATGGTGGTGTTAAGTCTCTGCTGGATCTCCATCACCGCGTCCTGCAGGCGTGCCCGCGTCAGGGCATCCAGTGCGCCGAAGGGTTCGTCCATTAGCAGCACCTTTGGTTTCATCGCCAGCGCACGGGCAATCCCGACCCGCTGCTTCATGCCCCCTGACAGCTCGCCGGGACGTTTGGTCAGCGCGTGGCTCATCTGTACCAGCTCCAGGTTGTGCAGTATCCAGGCGTGCTTTTCAGCTTTACTCTGCCCTTTGCACACCTGATTCACCGCCAGCGCTACGTTGTCATAGGTGGTCAGCCAGGGCAGCAGCGAATGGTTCTGAAACACCACCGCGCGCTCCGGACCGGGACCGGCAATTTCACGGTTATCACACAACAACACGCCTTCACCTGGTTGAGTCAGACCGGCAATAAGATTCAGTAACGTTGATTTACCGCAGCCTGAGTGGCCGATAAGGCTCAGGGTTTCGCCTTGGTGAATATCGAAGCTGACGTTATCCAGCGCCAGGAATTCTCCTCTGGCGGTGTTAAAACGCTGGGTGACCTGTTGTACCTGAATAATGGGTTGCATCATTTGCCTCCTTCCTGCCATGAGAAACGGCGCGCCAGCAGCATCAGTCCCTGCTCTAACAGCAGCCCCACCACCCCGATAATGCCGATTGCCACCAGAATGTTTTGCACGTTCAGGTTGTTCCACTCATTCCAGATCCAGAAGCCGATCCCCAGCCCGCCCGTCAGCATTTCGGCTGCCACAATCACCAGCCAGGCAATGCCGATGGAGAGACGCACGCCGGTCAGTACCGACGGCAATACGGCGGGAAAAAGAATTTTACGCAGGATGGTTAACTCCGTGAGCTGCAACACGCGGGCCACGTTGAGATAGTCCTCGGGGATACGCTTTACCCCTTCGGCGGTGTTGATAATCATCGGCCAGATAGAGCAGATAAAGATGGTCCAGCTGGAAGCTGGCTCCGCACGCTGGAACAGCAGCAGCCCTATCGGTAACCAGGCGAGCGGGCTGACCGGGCGCAGCAGGGCCACTACCGGACTGAACATCCGCCCGAGAAAAGTAAAGCGGCCCAGTAAAAATCCTCCGGGAATGCCCACCAGCGCCGCCAGGCCGAAGCCTGTCGCCACACGCTCCAGCGAGGCCAGGACGTTCCAGCCAATCCCCTGATCATTCGGCCCTGCGTTATAGAAAGGATCGGCAAACAGCGTAACCGCAGCCTGCCAGGTCGATGCCGGGTCAGGAAACCCCCTGCTGTAGAGGGCGGCCAGTTGCCATACCGCCAGCAGCAAACCCATGCCACAAAAACCGGGAAGAAGACGCTGGATAGCCGGACGTAACCACTGCCGTCTGACCGGCTCTGGCTGCTCAGCACGGGTTTTTAACGGGATAACACTGGCTTCTGCCGTTGGGGTGTTTACGATTAACGGCACTACGCGAGCCTGATTTTTCATTTCTGACCTCCAGAGTGAATTGCAAAGCTGTCGGCATACTCAGCGGGCTGGCTGCCATCCCAAACCTTGCCGTCTGCCAGCGTGCTGCTGCGCATCGCGCTGGCAGGAAGGGAAATATTGCCCACCGCGCTGGCTGCCTGCTTGTAGATATCGATTTGGTTGATCTGTTTAGCCACCGCCAGATAGTCGGGATGCTGCTTAAGCAGCCCCCAACGCTTCTGCTGGGTCAGGAACCACATGCCGTCAGAGAGCCAGGGAAAGCTGACCGCACCGTCGTTGAAAAAGCGCATAGCATGGGCGTCCTGCCAGCTTTTCCCCAGCCCGTTTCTGTATTGCCCCAGCATCCGGCCCTCGATCGTTTCCGGTTTGGTATTGATGTAAGCCCGTCCGGCAATCGCCAGCGCGGTCTCTTTGCGGTTTGCGTCGGAAGCATCAATCCAGCGTGCAGCTTCCAGCACGGCGGCGGTCAATGCCCGGGCGGTATGAGGATTCTCTTTTACCCACTGCGCGCGGGTACCCAGGATCTTTTCAGGATGATCCGGCCAGATATTTTGGGAGGTTGCGGCGGTAAAACCGATGTTGTCGCTGATGGCGCGCTCGTTCCAGGGTTCGCCCACGCAGAAACCGCTCAGGTTGCCAATTTTCATGTTCATCACCATTTGCGGCGGCGGGACGATCACGGTTCTCACGTCCCGGAAGGGATCGATACCGCCATTGGCCAGCCAGTAGTAAAGCCACATCGCATGGGTGCTGGTTGGAAAGGTGTGTGCAAAGGTATAGGTGCCAGCAGGTTGCCCTTTTATTGCTTTCTGCAAGCCGGTTACCTCCGTGACTCCGGCCTCTTTCAGCTGATTCGACAAAGAGATGGCCTGGCCATTCTGATTCAGGGTCATCAGGTTCGCCATCTCATGCTGCGGTCCGGCTACGCCCAGTTGCAGGCCATAAATCATGCCGTAGAGAACATGTGCCGCATCAAGCTCCCCGGAAGTGAGCTTGTCACGCACCGCCGCCCAGCTCGCCTCTTTACTGGGTTGCAGCGTGATACCATATTTTTTATCGAAGCCCTTAAGAGAAGCCATCACTACCGGCGCACAGTCTGTCAGGGGAATAAAGCCCACTCTGACGGTGGTTTTCTCCGGCGCATCGGAGCCGGCAGCCCAGACGCTGTTCATCAGGCCGGGGATCAGGTAACCGCCGCCAAGCAGGGCGCTTCCGGCAAGAAATCGTCGTCTGGAGAGCGGAAATCTCGGTTTACTCATCTTGGGCTTCCTGAAAAAAATGCATAAAAAAAGGCGTCCGACCAGCATGCTGAAAGCATGCGGCAGGACGCCTTTATCCAAAGCACTCGCTCCACCGCCATTGGCGAAACAAATGCATCATTGTGATAAAAGTTATTGCAAAGGCTGTGCCAGATTCTCTTCAGGCGTTGTAGGGTGCCTGAATCCTTGCGCTACGGGGATGGAAGCTCTCAACGTCGCTGACCGCGACGCCAGATATGCCCCAGCATGAGGCAGAATTCGCACACCCTTTGTGCAACTACTCATTTGGAGGTAGTGGGGAAAACAGCGGCAACCGAGAGCAGCGCGCTGGCGATATCCACCATGCGACGGTTCTGATCCATCGCCATTTTTCTCAGGATCTGCCAGGCCTGCTCTTCGCTGTAGGCGTGGTGCTGCATCAGCATTGCCTTAGCGCGATCGATTACCTTGCGCTCGTTAAGAGTTGTCCGCATTGCGGCCAGCTCATCATCCTGCGCCTGCAATCGCTGCGACTGCTCCTGAACCAGCCCAAGCACGGAGCGCCCGAGTTCAGGCATCAGCCCGTCCGTTTCCAGCGGTCCGCCACTGGCCATTCCCTCATTACTGGCGACAAAGACCGTATAAGCGGGTTCATTTTTCAGCTGATCCACCTTCTGCTGTAAAGCGGCTTCGCCACTGCTGGCGTCTGCAGTCCCCCGCAGACTGTCGCGGCAGCGCAGCAACAGCTGCTGAGCCAGGCCATCTTCAATGCTCTTCAGTCCGTCGATACGTCGGGACATTAACTGAAACCAGCGCAGTGCCATCTCATTCCCCTCTGCCTCTGGCTGGCTGCGGGTGCAGGCGATGCGCCTTAACCGCTCCACATCATTTTCATCGCTGCTGACCTGCCGCCATTTTTGCAGGCTTTGGGCATCAGCAAACTGGACAAAGCTGGCAAAGCAGCGCTCCTGAGACGCTATCAGGCTGACTATTTTCTCACTCTGCTCTGGGCTGAAGAGGCCTGCGGCAAAGCCTGCCGAACCGATCGCCCTCTCCTGACCCGCCAGCTCCTTCCCCTGCATAAAAGTGAACATGGCGATTTGCGCTCTGGAAACATCGCGATCGGTGGCTGTGTCGATCGTTTCAAAAACCAGGTTAAGCAGTTGACGAATGATGTAGCTGAACCGATCCATCGCACCGGAATGAGTGAACCGGAAAAGCCTGACGCCTTCCCGCAGCGCTGCCAGCTCGCTGATGGCATGCAGCGCAGTGGCTATTCTGCAGAACAAACGGCGATTACCCGGCCACGCGTGCTCCGCAGAAGGCAGCGGCGGCAGATGGCGCATCAGGCTGTTTATTGCCTGGCTTACCTGCTGCGCTCTGAGCGGCAACTCTTCCCCAAACAGCTGCCCCTGAGAACATAGCCAGATGTTACTGGCCCCACGTTCACGCTGCAGCTCATGGATAAGCTGGCTTATTACGTCGGTCAGACGACCAGTCTGCAGCAAATTTTGCAGTCCGGCCCGTTCACACTGTTGCGAAGCGAGCAGCCAGGAGTGAGCCGCAGAAAGGGTTCCACTCATTTTGCATCTCCATAATATTTGGGCTTTTCAGGAAGAAGCAATTTCTGTGCCTTAAGCGTTTCGCTCTGGCTTTTCGCTGAAAAAGGCGCGCAGCGTTCAACGAAACAGAAGGAAAAATGGTTAAGTAAATCTGATATTTCTATTGTTGCCAGAAAAATTAAACTCTGGCCCTGCGCAAAACCCTGCTGCAGGCGGCATGAATACAGATTATTCCTACTAATCAAATTGACTTGTTGTCACCTTTCAGGCAAAGATTGTCACCTATCTCCGGCCAGATAACATGTAAAGAGGCGCTCTGCAATGGTTCCCATTCTCAAAAGCCTAATGTAAACTGTTGCCGTAGATATCTTTCTGTAAACCTGAATAATTTTTAATGCTCTCTGCGGCGAAACAGCGCAGAAAGCGCACAAAAAATGTTGGGGTTTTGCCTGTGGACGTTAAGTCACACTGATGAAATTCATGAGGAACAATGTGAAAATAAGCATCGCGTTTACCCTGTTGGCAGTGCTCTCTCTGTCCGGATGCAAAGCTCCTCCTCCGCCGATGACGGACGACACGCTGGTAACCAGTGAAGTAGATGGTGTCAAATTCACCCATCGCCATGCGGTCCAGGCTCCTCAATCCTTTACTCCGGTCAACGAAACCTACCGTGCGCTCTATAACGCCTCGGTAATGACCAGCCCCGACTTTAGCGGCAAAGTTGTTCGCTACCTCGAAAACGGCAAGCCGTTCACCGTACTGGGTGAAGTGGAAAATCACTGGCTGGCGATAGCTGACCCGGATCAGGAGCAATTAATAGGTTATGTACCCTTCAAAGCTGGGGTGAAAGCCGATCTTTATGATGCCACGCTTAAGAGCGATCGTCCCCGCCCGCGTAAAAATGCAAAAAAGGTGTGCGTTGACGTTGGAGGCAAGAGCAAAGCCTGTCGCAACAACGATACGGCTACCTGGATTTTAGAGTAAGCCTGATGACCCCGGACAGTGCTGCTGACGCTTCTTATCCCGTCAGCCAGGAAAACCCGTTACTGGCCGCAGCGGCGCCTTTGCTGAACGCCATTGTGCAGATCCGTCTGGCAGCAACGCATGACGATCCGGCCGGATTGCGGCAGCAGTTGGTCGACGAGATCCGCCTATTTGAGACGCGCTGTAAGCAGGCGGGTTTACCGTTCGATATGATTATCGGTACCCGTTACTGTCTGTGCAGCGTGCTGGACGAGGCTGCCGCCCAAACGCCGTGGGGAACCCGGGGCGTCTGGTCGGGCAACGGTCTGCTGGTCACGTTTCATAATGAAAGCTGGGGCGGCGAAAAAGTGTTCCAGCTGCTTTCACGCGTGTCGCAAAACCCCGTTCAGCACCTGCCGCTGCTTGAGGTGATTCATTATTGCCTGCTGCTGGGCTATGAAGGCCGCTATCGTGGCATTGAGCAGGGCCGGATCCAACGTGATGCCCTGCGCAGCCGTCTGGCCCAGCTGATCCAGGATACCCGTGGACAGCAGCCGGCCAGGCCTGAACCTGCGCCAGTCATCCCCGCCAGCCAGAATACTTTCTGGCGCCCACCGGTTCCGCTCTGGGTCTGCATCACCCTTACCGCCTTTATTGCTTCCCTGATCTGGTCCGGCCTCAACTGGCGGTTAGGCAACGCGGCTGAGCCGGTACTGCGGGCAATCTGGCAAATGCCGCTACCCAAAACTGAACCCGTCAGGCGCAGCGCTACCACGCAGGCGATGCTCGATTTGCATCAACGTCTGGACGATTTGATTGCGGCCAGAACGCTTGATGTGGCAGACGGCACCAACGGCAGCAAGATTATTATTGCCTCCGACAAGCTCTTCAACACTGCCGGAACCGATCTCTCGCCCGCCGGTCGGGCGATCATGACGCGGGTTGCCGCCGCCATGGATACCATCAAAGGCACCATTCAGGTCAGCGCCTATACCGATAACCAGCCGGTGCAATCTGGCCGTTTCTCCTCTAATTATGAATATTCGCAGGCGCAGGCGCACACGCTGATGAAGATCCTGCAGCAGTTAATGATCCAGCCAGGACATACGATCCGCGGTGAAGGCCGTGGCGACAGCAATGCGCTGCTGCCAAACGACAGCCAGGAAAACCGGGCGCAGAATCGCCGGGTAGAGATCCTGCTTTTCCCTTCGCCTGCCACTCAGGCCAGCAGCACACCTCCAGCGGGGACTCCCTGATGCCATCTCGCCTGTTCTCCCTCTTTTCCAGCCGCCTGTTGTGGGGCTTTTTGGGTATTACCGCGCTTTCCGCGCTGATTTGGGTCCTGGGGCCACAGCTGGCCCTGAAGGGCACTCACTGGCTTGAACCCGCCCTTAATCGGCAGGTCGCCATCGGCCTCTGTTTTTTCCTGTGGATCATTTTCCAGTTGATCCCGCAGCTTTATCGCGCCTGGTTCAATAATAAACTGCTGACTAATCTGCAAACCGCCAATATCGACGCTGCCGACCAGGCGATGACGGAAGAGCTGCTGAACACGCGTTTCAGCGAGGCGGCAATGATGCTGAAGAAGACGCAGTTTACCAAACGTTCTCAGCAAAAAAGTCAAAAACAGGGGTGGTTCCAGCGCTTCAACGCCCAGTATCTCTACCAGCTGCCGTGGTACATGATTGTGGGCGCACCGGGCGCGGGTAAGACCACGGCACTGGTGAATTCAGGACTTGAATTCCCTCTTAGCGACACGCATGGCAAAACGGCCCTGCGTGGCGTGGGCGGCACCCGGCATTGTGACTGGTGGTTTACCGATGAAGCGGTGCTGCTGGATACGGCGGGTCGTTACACATTGCAGGAAAGCCAGCGCGCGCGCGATGCCAGCGAGTGGCAAACCTTTATCACCCTGCTCAAACGTTACCGCACCCGTCAGCCGGTCAATGGCGTTATTATGACGGTCAGCGTGGCCGATCTGCTGAGCGATTCTGCTGAAGCCCGCTTTAATCAGGCCACCTCTTTGCGCCAGCGCATGTCTGAGCTGCACCAGCAAACCGGGATCCATTTCCCGGTCTATGTCATGGTAACTAAAACCGACTTACTCAAGGGCTTTATGAGTTACTTCGGTTCGCTGGATAAAGCGCAGCGCGATCGCATCTGGGGATTCAGCTTCCCCTGGGAAAATAACCGGCAGAGCGAATCTGTCATTAACGCGCTGTTTGACAGCCAGTTTCGCGAGCTGACGCTCAGGTTGCAGCAAGACCTGGCCAGCAATATGGCGAAAGAGAGTGATTTAACGCTACGGGCCGACTGTTTCCTCTTTCCGCAGGAGTTTGCCTCTCTGCGTCCTTTGCTGGCGGAATATCTGGATATTGTCTTTACGCCTGAAGGGGGCGAGATGCCCTGGACGGTACGCGGCGTGTTCTTCACCAGCGGCACGCAGGAAGGTTTGCCGTTTGACCGCATCATGGGTGAGCTGACGCGCAAACTTCAGCTGCCGCTGGCTTCAGGCCACTCTATTGCCAGTTGGGACTCGGTCAATCGCCACGCGCCGATACCGGCTAACAAGGGACAGAGCTATTTTATCCGCTCGTTGATGAGCGAAATGATATTTGCGGAAAGCGGCCTTGCCGGGAGTGACCGCTCATGGGAGCACCGTAACCGGCTGCTTCACTGGGCGGGCTACGCCTCACTGGGGATCGCCCTGCTGATTGCCACCCTGCTCTGGTCCACCAGCTATTATAAAAACAAGCAGTATCTGCATCAGGTAGAGAGCCGGGTAGACGCCGTTCACCAGCAGGCCAGAGTACTGACGGACAATAACACCGGGGATATCCTGGATCTGCTACCCTTCTTAAACAGCCTGGTGGCGCTGCCGCAGAGCAGCCAGTTCTCGCTGGAAGCACCGCCGCTGAGTATGCGGGGCGGACTTTACCGCGGCGATCAGGTAAGCGATGCAGCCTGGGGATTCTACCAAAACGCGCTGAAATCACTGTTGTTGCCGCGCGTGGCGCAAAATATCACGCTGACCCTGAGAAATGATAAAGGGGAAGACAGCGAGTTCAGCCGCAATGCGTTACGCGCTTATCAGATGCTCTATCAGCCACGCAGCTATGACGGTGAATTTTTGCGCGGCTGGGTAATGCAAAATCTGCAGCGCACCCTGCCGGCAAATGTCACTACCCGGCAGCTTCAGCAGTTGGACTGGCATCTGAGCCAGTTGCTGGACCGACAAATTCAAAGCTCACCCTTTGTACGGGACAATGTGCTGATGATGAGGAAATTAGCGGTTAATCTGGAAAATTCTGGCCGGCAGCCTGATAACACCCCGGCAATTATTGCTGCGCCGGTGCGGTTTGCATCAAACGTTCACTGAGCAAAAGGTCATGACAATGCCAGAAAAAACAGTGCTCGGATGGTATGGAAAGCTGCCCGGTACCGGCGATTTTCTTCAGCGCCGCCTGCCGGAAAATATTGTGACCAGCTGGTCAAACTGGTTTCAACTGGGGCTGACCCACTGGCATCATCACCGAGACGGCGCGCTGTTCAGCCGGGCGCCCGTCTGGAATTTTGTTCTGCCCGCAACGCTGGGCGTTCAACGGGTGCAGATTGGCTGCCTGCTTCCCTCCAGGGACAGAGTGGGACGCGCCTGGCCACTGATGGCGCTGCATAGCGTTGCCGTCAGCCACTGGCATCCGGCGCAGCTGGCGGTCTCCGGAGAGTGGTTTCAGCAATTAGGTAAGACGCTTCATCAGGCTGTCAGTAACATCTTTACCCCGGAACAGCTTGCCGCTTCGCTGCTGGCGTTACCGCCGCTCTCTGTCCCGGATACGGGCCGGTCAGATATCATGGACGTTATCGGTTATCAGGATCTGCCCTGCACGCTTGCCTGGCATGAAGTGGCGACCCGGTTCAATCCCAGCCAGTACACCAGCTACTGGTGGACAAATCAGAGTGATGGCTACCCTCTGGCCAGTCACAAACACAGCGGTAACCTCACCGCTCAGCTATTTTCACAATTATTCGATCCGGCCGCCGTTGCGCAACCGGGTCGACATGGACTCTATCCACCCATGTTTGAATAGAGTTATTTGGCCTCTGGCCCTGGCTTCAGGAAAAGCGCATGCGATTTACCATTGTTGAGAGCAGAACTGAGGCGCCCGTCACCGCCTGTGACTTTGTGGCGCCAGGCGGCACCATTGGCCGCAGCGTGGATAACGATCTGATCCTGCCTGATGAAGAGCGGGCTATTTCCCGGTTACAGGCAGTGGTTCATGTGGCCAGCGGAGGAGAGTGTCGGCTCACCAGTCACGGTAGCGTGATTGCGGTAGTGCATAACCAGACGCCGTTACCGCGTGGCAGCCAGATCGTACTGCAGCATGGCGATCTGATTGGTATTGGCGACTACAAAATTCAGGTCAGCGATCCCACCCGCGTAAACGACACGTTGTTCAGCGATGTCGATCCGCTCGCCCTGTTCAGTGAGGATGCCTCGCTCTCTGCCGATCCGCTGGGAATGCAGCATGAAAGCGCTGCTCTTCATTTTCACCCGGCAACAGAAATACAAACCCCTGAGCAGTTAGCGGCCCGCACGGCTCGCCAGAACGATGCCCGTCTGGGAATTGAGCCGTTGAGTCACGATACGCCCTATCCGGAAAGAGCAGACAAAGAGGGACATTCAGACCGTTTACTGGCGGCACTGATGGAAGGCATGGGGCTTGAGCAGGGGCCAGGCAAACCTCCGTTAACGGAAGATCAGTTACGGGTCACCGGCAGAATGCTCAGCCTCTTTTCCCAGGGAACCGTTGCGCTGCTCTCCTCCCGCTCTATTCTGAAGCGAGGCGTTAAAGCAGAGATGACGATGATCCTGAACGAAGCTAACAACCCGTTCAAGATCCTGCCCTCGGGCAAAACGGTACTGATGCAAATCTATCAGAGCCAGATGCCCGGTTTTATGCCGCCAGAGCAGGCCGTGCGTGACGCGCTGGTCGATCTGCAGGCGCATCAGCTGGGGATGATTGCCGGCATCCGGGCGATTATCGCCGCCATGCTGCAGTCGTTTAATCCTCAACGTCTGGAAGATAATGCCCGACGCGATGGCGTGGTGCCCAAATTCGGCCTGCCCGGCAGCAAAAAAGCGGCGATGTGGGACGCTTTTTTGCGTCATTATCAGAATACCTCGGGCGAAATAGAAGATGATTTCCATACCCTGTTTGGCGATGCCTTCCTGCAGGCTTACGACATGGAAGTAAACCAGTATAAAGATTCACAAAACCGACCGGACGATGAATGAATATTAACTTCGCTTCAACGTCAGAAATTGGCGCAAGAGAGAGCAATCAGGACGAAACAGGTGCGCTGGCTGGCCAACACTCCGCCTGCTTTTTGGTCTGTGATGGGGTTGCCGGAACGCCCGGCGGCGAAACGGCGGCAAAGCTTGCCCGAGATACGTTGCTGGCTGAACTGCAGGAAGATCGCACCATTAATCCTGCAGAAACCAAAGAGTGGGTGATGAATGCAGACCAGGTGATCCGCCAGGCGCAGAGGAATAATCTGAATTTTCAGCAGATGAGCACCACGCTGGCGGCGCTGTTTATTGACCGCGTAGAGCAACGCTCATGGTGGGCCCACGCTGGCGACAGCCGCGTTTATCACTTCCGCAGAGGGTTCATTCATGCGGTAACCCGGGACCACAGTCTCGCCCAGCAGATGAAGGAAGCGGGTGTTGATAATTCCGGTATTAACAGTAATTTACTCTATAATGCGCTCGGCGCGGATGGCGCGCTGCCGGTCAGCTACAGTGAGGTGCTGCCGCTGGAAGATGGCGATGCTTTCCTGGTCTGCACGGATGGCTTCTGGTGCAGCCTGACGCCGCAGGAGATGGAGCAGGCTTTGCGCATGGTCAACTCCCCGGAAGAGTGGTTGGCGCTGATGCAAAAAGCGATTAATCGCAGTGAGAAAAAAGACAATCTGAGTGCTGTGGCCGTTTGGGTAGGATCGCCACAGGAAACCACCCTTTTACAATCTATGGCGGATTCCGCTCGTTTTTTACCGCCGCGCGATTAACACCAAGGAACGCTATGAAATACTGGTTGCCAGTGACTGCCACTCTGTTGATAGCAACTGCCGTACAGGCTGAAGATTACCGTGTCGTTTACTCCCCCAGCCTGGCGCTGGAGGTGTTTATTGATAACGTTGAGAGCAATGCTCCACAGGCCTGGTGCCAGGAAAATATTCATTTACGTATCGTCTCCGGCAAAACCAAAGAGTCCAGCATTCTGACCACCTTCCTGCCCCGCGTCGGCAACCTGTTGCAGAACCAGTGCGGCAAGCTGGTGGAGCTGCCCTGGCAGATGACCAACGACAGCGGCTCGGTGCTGGCTACCGGCACCGCAGCGAAAGAGCAAAGCTGGCGACCCATTGTGATTGCTGATGCAACAGCCGCCGCCACCGCCAGTAACGCGGCTCCGCTGGATCTTTCCCAGCCGGCTAACAGCGCGCCGCTGCAGCATTTTGACCTGCCTGCGGGCTGTCATTTCCGCACCTGGTGGGATGAAAAGGGTCAGTCGCTGTTTATTCCCGATGGGAAAACGCTGCGCTGCTCAACAGAAGGCTGGCTGGAGGGCAGCAGTGAACTGACGCTCTCCAGCAACGGCAAAACAGTACCGGTGCCGGTGCAGTTCTATGAAGGCTATCCGCTGAAAAATGTTCATCCTGCGGCGGGCGTGCTCGATATCGTTGCCGCCAATAACCAGCGGCTGGTAGCGGCAAAAGAAGATGCGCCTGACAGCTGGCTGCTGCTGCCCTTTAATTCAACCCTGCATGTCTGGTCATTTGACGGCGTGCTGCTGGTGAAAATGGATAAAGCGCAGGCTGCCGACCCGGAAGCCCTGAAAACCCGGGTAGACGCCTTGCGCAAATCCTGGGCTGCGGTAGTCAATCCGCAAACAAAAATTACCGTGCTGCTGGTGGATGACCTGCATGCCGATCTGGCCGATCCGGCTATTGGCGCCTGGCGCACCGTTAACTAACTGCGGATGGATACTATGTCGGCAAGCGATAATACGAAAAATGTGCCCAATGCCCTTCCGGCTGGACACCGTTTCAATGAGTTTGAGATCAAGGAAGTGATTGGCGGCGGCGGCTTCGGTATCGTTTACCGGGCCTGGGATCATCTGCTTGAGCGTACTATTGCGATCAAAGAATATCTGCCCATCTCTCTGGCTTCCCGCGAGGATGATCTCACCATCGTGCTGCGTGGGGAACGCTATCAGAAGCTGTTTAACGCCGGCCTGAACAGCTTTATCCAGGAAGCCCGCCTGCTGGCCCGCTTCAATCATCCCGGCTTGCTGCACGTATTACGCTTCTGGGAAGAGAACGGCACCGCCTATATGGGGACGCTTTACTACAGCGGCATGACGCTGAAAGAGTGGCAACAGGGCAGCCCGGAGAGCATCACCGATGAGTGGATACGTCAACTGCTGCCGCCGCTGTTTGGCGCAATAGATACCATCCATCGCGGGGGTTACCTGCACCGCGATATCTCGCTCGATAATATTCAGATTCAGGAGAGCCAGCTCCCTGTTCTGCTCGACTTTGGCTCAGCGCGGAAAGAGATTGGCAACCTCTCCGATGAAACTGAGATCATGCTGAAGCCCGGTTACGCCCCTATTGAGCAGTACAGCGAGCAGAGCGATAACGAACAGGGCCCCTGGACCGATATCTATGCGCTGGGTGCCGTACTGCATACGCTGGTCACCGGCAATCCTCCGCCGGTCAGCGTGGTGCGTTGCATTGAGGATCGTTATCAGCCTCTTACTCAGCTACGACCGGAAGGCTTTTCACTGCCGCTGCTGAATGCCATTGACCGTTCGCTGGCGATGAAGCCCCAAGATCGCCCTCAGTCCATTGACGAACTGGCTGCCTTGATTGAGTTACCGGTGAGTACGGTAGAAGAGCTGGTGACTACGGTGACCCGTATATCTGAACCTTCACCCGAGCCGGTGGCGGAAGCAGAAGCGCCGCAGGAGCAGCAGGTGGTGGTGGCAGTGAATCCCGCAGCGGGTGCGGCGGAAATGGTCAGCCCGCAGGTGGCACGCAAGCTGTCAAAACCGCTGATGTTGCTCAGTGCTCTGGCCGTGATAGCGGTAGTGGCACTGGTTATAGAGCTTAACCGCAGCGGTAAGAATGAGGTTGAACAGCCTGCCGGAGCCGGGGGCGGAGAATCAGCGGCACCTGTCGCCAGCGAAGCGCCTGCCACGCCGCCTGCCAACGCACCGATGATGGCCACGGTTTACCTCAAGCTCACCGCTGGCGAAACCGTATTGCTGAACGGTACGCCGATAGTAGTAAAACCGAACAACAGCGGTTACGCCTCACTGAACCTGGCGGCAGGAAGTTATAAAATTGAAGTACAGTCAGGAACAGCCATACGCACTCAGCAACTGGAGATCAACAAGGGAGGCACCTGGCTTATCAATCCCGGCTTATAGCGGTGGGTTACCCCACCAGATGATTATGACACTGCTGAAGATCGCGAACGCGCTGCACCAGGTCGGTTAGACAATCATCGTATAATCCCCGCGTCTTCAGCTCCTGTTCAAGCGAGAAAAGATACTGTGCGTTGGTGCCCAGCGGTCCACTCGCCTGGGCTATTAAAGGCGCAATCGTTTTTGGACAGGAGTCAGATTCATACAGGGGATGACGGGGGTCCATAACAAACGCCATCGCCGTGACTCTGCGACCATCGGCAAGCTTCAGCTCGCACCAGGTGGGCAGGTAGCAGCCAGTCACCATCTCCCGCTTCCACAGCAGCTCCAGCTCCTCGTGCAGTTTCTCTTCCGGCAGGCGAAAGGCCAGCCCGGTGGTCTCCCCGCCCTCTTTCAGGGCCAGCATACGTCCTGGCTGATTCGCTGTGCCCCGTCCGGCAGTCAGCCGCAGGCAAAAGGCGCGATGCCAGCCTGACAGCGTGCCTTCGGCCACTTCGTCAGATTCGAAGATTGGGTTCCACATCAGCGATCCGTAGCCAAAAATCCACACCGGACTGTGATCGGGCCGACAGGCCAGCGTCGCCGCCAGGGAAGCGGCCCGTTGCTCACAGGTCCATAACAACGAGTCCTCAATAGCACCAAAAGCCGTCTTGCAATCCGCTTTTAATAAGAATTCTCTTGTTAACACAGACCCTCCTCCTGCCACTGCTTACTCCCTGCCCACACTTATTTTCATCCCTGAAATTGAATAATTAAAAAACTCATCGTTTCAACGCTAACAATGACCCTATGTCATTCGTCCCGCGCAATCAAGTTTGAAGCGCGTCACAAAAGAAAAAATTTCACTTAATTCATCATCGGCATTTTAGGGGAAAACTTCAGGCGGTAAAGCCAGGATTAGCGAATAAAAACCATCCACTTTCCGGGGATAGCTTGCGCTGGGTGCCAGGTAAAGGCCTGAGTGGCTGACGGGTCAGGCTGAGTGCTTTATAGCGAGAGTGCAAGGAGGGGGAATTCAATGCCTGGGAAAAGGAAGAGCGGAGCGGGAACCTCAGTTAACGGGCGACCGCAGCCGCCCTGTTGGCTTAATGCTTTTTATGCCATTTGTCATCATCGCCTTTTTCGTAGCTATGCTTCACCGCAGACCAGGCTACTTTATGGGCTACTTCTTCACGGGATTCGTCACCCTGACGATCTTTCTTCTCTTTATACTCATCCCAGGCGTGGTTAAACGCCTCTTTATAGATATCCTGCGCATGGGCTGGCAGCACGTTTTTTACGCTGTCCGGCAGCGCAGTACGGGATTGATAAGGCATCTGCTTTCTCCTTTATGAAGACACCCTTTCAGTCTGGCCTGGAACAGCAAATTTTTCCAACTCGCCGTTCAGGGGCCCTTCATAACAAAGAGGTTATTAATTATTTTTTCCCTGCGATAGTGCCAGAATTAAGCGGTATAAATCATAATTTACCTTGAATTAATTTCAATTAATTTACTTATAAAACATAATGATAAAATCAATAATAGTCACTTATGGCAATCTTAAATGATTATCCCGTCAAAGCTGTAAATTATCGTAAATATTACAGGCATAAAGAGACTATGCCGTTACACTCTTCACTGTTTGTAATATAACCACTTAGGTTCACTGCTACTCTTTATGCCTGCAGGCATCATCTGATTTCGGGCAGACGACAGATAAAAAGGAAATTCGGCCTATGAGTGCACATGAAGGCGTGAAGACACGCCACAAAGAAACCTCTCTTCTCCTCCCTCTCGCCGCGCTGGTTATTTTATGGTTCTGGGGCGCCTCAGCCACAATTTCTGTTGTTATCACTATCAACCTGCTGGCACTGATTGCCATACTCAGCAGCGCATTCAGCGTGGTGCGCCATGCGGATGTGCTCGCTCACCGTCTGGGTGAACCCTATGGCTCGCTGATCCTCAGCCTGTCGGTGGTTATCCTGGAAGTCAGCCTGATCTCGGCATTAATGGCAACGGGTGACGCGGCCCCAGCGCTGATGCGCGATACGCTCTATTCGATCATTATGATTGTCACCTGTGGGCTGGTTGGCGCTGCGCTGCTGCTGGGGGGACGCAAATTTGCCACCCAGTATGTCAATCTGGCGGGCGTTAAGCAGTATCTGATAGCTATTTTTCCGCTTGGGATCCTGGTGTTGGTGTTCCCCAACGCCCTGCCCGGCGGCAACTTCTCCGTAGGTCAGGCTCTGCTGATCTCCGCTATTTCAGCCGCTATGTATGGCGTTTTCCTGCTGATCCAGACCAAAACGCACCAGAGCCTGTTTGTGTATGAGCATGAAGATGAGGGTGATGATGACGATCCGCATCACGGCAAGCCCTCTGCCCATTCCAACGTCTGGCACTCCCTCTGGCTGATTGTTCATCTTATTGCGGTGATTGCGGTTACCAAAATGAACGCCACGCCGCTGGAGTCGCTGCTGACAGAGCTTAACGCGCCGGAGCAGTTCACCGGCTTCCTGGTGGCGCTGCTGATCCTTTCACCTGAAGGACTGGGCGCAATTAAAGCGGTGCTGGCGAATCAGGTGCAGCGTGCCATGAATCTCTTCTTTGGTTCCGTGCTGGCGACCATCTCGCTCACCGTCCCGGCGGTGACCATTATTGCAACCCTGACCGGTCAGCAGCTGATATTTGGCCTGGAGCCGCCGCAGATGGTAATGATGATTGCTGCGCTGCTGCTTTGTCAGATCTCCTTCTCCACCGGCAGAACCAACGTACTGAACGGGGCGGCGCATCTGGCGCTGTTTGTGGGCTATCTGATGACCATTATGCTGTAACTTCTCCCGGCCAGCAGGCCGCTGAAGCTAAGGCATAAAAAAACGGGGCGAACAGTGTTCGCCCCGTTTTCACAGAGAAATGGAGAAAAGTTACTGAGCCACGTAAACCAGCGTGTGGCCCGCCCCTTCAAGCGTCAGGGTATTCTGTTCCAGCTTCAGCTTCGCACCCGTTGTCAGCATCTTGTTCAGGGTCATTTCCCACTGATTCAGCTTTTGATCGCTGCACATCATACGCGTGGAAGCCATCTGTGGCACGCTGAGCACGCCTTTTTCCAGCGTCCCCTGGCCAAAGAAACGGTTGCACATCACGCCAGTGACGTGCATTTCCCGGCTAAAATTGATGCCGGGCTTCATGCCCTGCGGTGCCGTGATGGCCTGGCCATCTACAGAACTGAGCTGGAAGCTGCGAGCAAGCTCCTTTTCATTTGGCTGAGAAGCAGTAGTACAGCCTGCCAACAGCATCGCGCCTATCAGAATCAGGGACCTGTTTTTCATCATCCACTCCATGTCGCAAAAATTCCCGGTAAGGATATCAGTTGCTGGTATCGAGTTCCGGGAAGTTCTTCACCAGATCGTCAATTGCTTTGATCTGTGCCAGGAACGGCTCAAGCTTATCCAGCGGCAGCGCGGATGGGCCGTCGCATTTTGCATTTGCCGGGTCCGGATGCGCTTCGATAAACAGCCCCGCCAGACCCACAGCCATACCGGCGCGAGCCAGTTCGGTCACCTGGCCACGACGTCCGCTGGAAGCGGAGCCGAACGGGTCACGGCACTGAAGCGCATGGGTCACGTCGAAAATAACCGGGCTGCCGTTGGAAACCTGCTTCATTACGTTAAAGCCCAGCATATCGACTACAAGGTTGTCGTAACCGAAGTTTGCGCCACGATCGCACAGGATCACTTTTTCGTTACCGCCTTCGGCAAACTTCTCAACGATGTTGCCCATCTGGCCAGGGCTGACGAACTGTGGCTTCTTGACGTTGATCACCGCACCGGTTTTCGCCATCGCTTCCACCAGGTCAGTCTGACGGGCAAGAAATGCCGGAAGCTGGATCACATCAACCACGTCGGCCACGGTCTGCGCCTGGCTGGCTTCGTGCACATCTGTGATAATTTTCACGCCGAACGCCGCTTTAATGTCCTGGAACATACGCATTCCCTCTTCCAGGCCAGGACCACGGTAAGAGTGAATAGAGGAACGGTTGGCTTTATCAAAAGAGGCTTTAAACACGTAAGGGATACCCAGCTTCTGCGTAACGGTAACGTAATGCTCACAGATGCGCATAGCCAGGTCGCGTGATTCCAGCACATTCATGCCGCCAAACAGCACGAAAGGCAGATCGTTTGCGACGTTGATATCGCCAATGCTAACCACTTTTTGTTTCATGTCTTCGCCTTATTCATTAAGGGGATTTAGAGAGCAGTCTCTTTCCGCAGGGGGCCTTTCGCCTGCCCTGCCGGATGCTACAGCGTATAAATTAATGCAGCGTGAACTGTTTTTGCTCAATGGAATGGATCTGCAATTTAATCATCTCGCTGACCGGATCTTCCGGGCACTGTTCGACGAAATAGGTCAGATCGCTAAGCGCCACATGTTCACAATCCAGCTGGGCGAAAATCAGCCCCCGATCGCGGATCTCATAGGGATCTTCCGGGTCCATCTGCACCAGCACCTGGCTGACCTGAAGCGCCAGCTCCATCTGCTTCTCTTCCATCAGCGCTGATTTCAGCGTATCCAGCATTTTGTTCAGCACCAGCTGAGGTTCCGCTTCCTGCAGATCGTCATCATACAGCTCCGCTACCGGCCCGATGTTGCCCTTCAGCCACACTTCCAGCGTGTGTTCATCAAGCGTGTCGCCATTGAACGGATTGATTAGCCACATCTCTTCGTCAATCCAGTCAGCGCGCAGGATCAGCTGTGTAGGAAAGATAACGGGCATCAGCGGAAGAGAAAGTTGTTCGGCAATATGCAGGAACAGGATGCCCAGCGAAACAGCCGTGCCCTGACGGGTTCTGAGCACGTTATCCAGCCACAGCGTGTCTGAAAGGCGATAAACGCCGCTTGCGCCGCCAAAGCCCCACTTTTTCCAGAACAGCTCGATCAACTTTTCAAGCTGCGTTTCCTGCTGCAACTGCTGTGGAATAACTGAGCGGGCCTCTTCTACCAGCACCGCTAACTGCTTTTTCACGTCTTCAGCAGGAAAATCGGGGCGGATAGCCTGGGTAGCGGCTATCACTGCCTCGCACAGCGGTAACGCTGTGAGATCAACATTTGCTATCGACGTCATAAACTCCCCAACAATGGCATTTTCGATGTGGCCAGTTGACAGATAAGCACCAGGGCGACCACCGCCACGATAAATGCTATCCAGCGCACTTTTTGTGCGCGTGGCCTGCGCCCGAGCGCAATCGCCCCGAGCACGATATAGATAATAACGCCAAAAAGCTTCTCAGTCAGCCAGGCACCTTGCGGGCTGAAAGGATAAAAGTGGGTTATCGTAACCAGCAGGATACCGGAAACCAGCAGCAGTGTGTCATTGAGATGCGGCAAAATTCGCACCCACCGCTGTTGCAGCATCAATGACCCGGTCTGTAGCCAGTAAAATCGGGTCAGGAACAGCACCGCCGTGACTGCAATAGTGATGAGATGAAGGGTTTTAATGGAACTGTACCACTCAGCCATGCTTTTTTTCCTTGTTTACGGTTTCTGCGCCAGCGTCACGCGATCGTTGCCGCCATAATCCTGACAGGTTTCAATCGCGGTAAACTTGTTTTCGCGCAGGATAGTCCGCACCTGTTCCGCCTGTTGCCAGCCATGTTCAAACAGCAGCCAGCCGCCGGGAAGCAGATGTGCTCCGGCATTTTCCGCAATCCATTTAATATCCGCCAGGCCGCAATCGCTCGCCACCAGCGCACTCTCTGGTTCAAACCGTACATCGCCCTGCCGGAGATGCTCATCGGCGTGGTCGATATAGGGTGGATTACTGGCTATCAGCGAGAATTGTGCGCCTGACAGGGCGCTGAACCAGTTACTGAGGCGAAACTGCACATTGTTGATCGCCAGCCGCCGCGCGTTGCTTTCTGCCAGCGTTATCGCTGCGGCAATCCGGTCCACACCCGTCACCCGGCACTCTGGCCGCTCGCTGGCGAGCGCTAACGCAATGGCTCCGGTGCCGGTGCCCAGATCGAGGATCTCTACGGCGTGCTGCGGAAGATGGGCCAGCGCCTGCTCAACCAGCAGTTCGGTATCGGGACGGGGGATCAGCGTATCAGGCGAAACGCTGAGGGATAATGACCAGAACTCTCGTTCACCGGTCAGATAAGCTATCGGCTCGCCCTCGGCCCGGCGAGCCAGCAGCGCAGCCAGGCGGCTAAGCTGCTCAGACTCAAGCTCGCTGTCATCAAAGGCGATGATCCAGCTGCGGGAGCGGCCCGTGACATAGCTCAGCAGGATTTCGGCATCCCGTTTCGGGCTTTCGCTTTCGGGCAGTTGGGCAATGGCCGCCCGCAGCCACTGGCGGACAATCATTATTCCTGACCAGAGAGCGCGGCCAGCTGATCCGCCTGATATTCCTGCACAATTGGCTCAATCAGCATATCCAGCTTGCCCTGCATCGCTTCGTCCAGCCGGTAAAGCGTCAGGTTAATGCGGTGATCGGTAATACGGCCCTGCGGGTAGTTGTAGGTGCGGTTGCGGTCAGACCGGTCGCCCGTTCCCAGCAGGTTACGCCTTGTGGAAGCCTCTTCCTGATGCTGCCTGGCCGTTTCTGCAGCACGGATACGCGCCCCAAGCACGGCTAACGCCTTCGCTTTGTTTTTATGTTGTGAGCGCTCGTCCTGGCACTCCACCACAATTCCGGTTGGCAAGTGGGTAATACGGATTGCCGAGTCGGTGGTGTTGACGTGCTGACCGCCCGCTCCCGATGAGCGGAAGGTATCAATTTTCAGATCGCCTGCGTTAATTTCCGGCATCTCTGCTTCAGGCAGCTCCGGCATCACGGCGACGGTACAGGCGGAAGTGTGAATCCGGCCCTGAGATTCCGTTTCCGGCACGCGCTGCACGCGATGGCCGCCCGACTCAAACTTCAGGCGACCATAGGCGCCCTCACCGATCACTTTGGCAATCACTTCTTTATAGCCGCCATGTTCGCCTTCGTTAGCGCTCATGATCTCCACTTTCCAGCGGCGCATTTCTGCGTAACGGCTGTACATGCGGAACAGGTCACCCGCAAAAATTGCCGCTTCATCCCCGCCGGTTCCGGCACGCACTTCCAGGTAACAGTTACGTTCATCATCCGGATCTTTCGGCAGCAGCAGAACCTGCAGCTCCTGCTCCAGAGCTTCACTGGCGGCACGAGCCTCTTTCAACTCTTCCTGCGCCATGTCGCGCATTTCCGGATCGTCCAGCATCTCTTCTGCAGCGGCGATATCTTCCTGAGTCTGCTGCCATTTACCAAAGCACTGGCTGACATCGGTCAGCTGAGCATATTCACGGGAGAGCGCACGGAAACGATCCTGATCGGCAATGACGCCAGCATCACCCAGCATCGCCTCAACTTCTTCATGGCGTTCCTGCAAGGCTTCCAGTTTGGCGACAATAGAAGGCTTCATTGGTTTTGTTTTACCTTGTAATCATTTGGCGAAACGCTAATCCAGCCCAAGGCTGTCGCGTAAAATCTGCAGGCGTTCATCATCCCCGTCACGGGCAGCCTGCTGAAGAGATTTGGTTGGAGCGTGGATCAACCTGTTGGTCAGTTTATGGGCGAGATCGCGCATCACTTCCAGCGGATCGGCACCCTGCTGCAAAGCCAGAGCGGCACGCGCTTCCAGTTCCGCACGAACCTGCTCCGCCTGGGAGCGGTAATCGCGAATGGTCTCGACCGCGCTTTGCGCACGGAGCCAGGACATAAATTCGCTGCTTTCCTGCAGGACAATGGTTTCAGCCTGAACGGCGGCGGCTTTACGCTGCGCCATGTTGCTTTCGATAATGGCCTGCAGGTCGTCCACGCTATAGAGATAGGCGTTGGCGAGCTTGCCTACTTCCGGCTCTACGTCACGGGGAACGGCGATATCCACCAGCAGCATCGGCTGGTTACGGCGCTTTTTCAGCGCGCGTTCCATCATCCCCTTGCCGATAATCGGCAGCGGGCTGGCGGTGGAGCTGATAATAATGTCGGCTTCAGCCAGGCGGGCGTCGATATCCGCCAGGCTAATCACTTCCGCACCCACTTCATCGGCCAGCGTCTGGGCACGTTCACGGGTACGGTTAGCGATAATCAATTTTTTGACGCTGTGCTCGCGCAGGTGACGCGCAGCCAGCTCGATAGTTTCCCCGGCGCCGACCAGCAGTACGGTGACATCTGCCAGAGATTCAAAGATTTGCCGTGCCAGCGTACAGGCCGCGAAGGCCACGGAGACGGCGCTGGCGCCGATCTCGGTTTCCGTGCGTACGCGCTTGGCAACAGAGAAGGATTTCTGGAACATCCGCTCCAGTTCGCTGGCGATGGGCTGCCCACGATGTGAATCCGCAAAGGCTTTCTTGACCTGTCCCAGAATCTGCGGTTCCCCTAACACCAGTGAGTCCAGCCCGCTTGCCACGCGCATCAGGTGGCTTACCGCTTCATTATCGTGGTGCCAGTAGAGGCTTTTACGCACCTCATCAGCACTGAGATGATGGTAATCACACAACCACCTCACCAGCTCTTCCTGCAGGTTCTCCTGCTGCTCGACGCTGAGATAAAGCTCGGTTCGGTTACACGTAGACAACACGACGCCGCCCTGGACCAGGGGCTGAGCCAGCAGGCTGTTCAGGGCCTGATCCAGCGTGTCTGGTGAGAACGTCACGCGTTCACGCAGTGCCACTGGTGCTGTTTTATGATTAATTCCGAGTGCAAGCAGGGTCATGGTGATTAGGTCGGGGTTATCCCACTGTTGATAGGGTTTTGTGAGGCGCATTCTACAAGATGCGCGAGATCAAGAAAAGCCATCGTTCACCGTTCGCTGTAACAAGATATAGCTATTATGCATCAAATAAGACAAATTGAGCATTGACGCCGCCGTTGTGGCTGGTTAGCTTGAACGGTTACTTTGGGCATGAAAGCCCTTTCGGAGTCTGAGGAGTTGACCCCTAATGTTTATGCAGAATCGCCGCCTGATGCGGCTTCTCCCGCTTGCTGGCCTGCTGCTGACCGCCTGTACCCTCAATAAACCCCAGGGCCCAGGGCAGAGCCTGACCTCCCCACAATGGCAACAACACCAGCAGGCTGTTGAAAAAATCACGCAGTATCAAACTCGCGGCGCTTTTGCCTATCTTTCTGATAGCCAGAAAGTCTATGCGCGTTTTAACTGGCAGCAGACCGCGCCGGATCGCTATCGGTTGATCCTGACTAATCCGCTGGGCAGCACCGAACTGCAGCTGGACGCGCAGGGCAGCGTTGTACAGTTAGTGGACAATAAAGGTAAGCGCTATACCAGCAACGATGCCGAGAAGATGATTTCGCAGCTCACCGGTATGGATATCCCGCTTAACAGCCTGCGCCAGTGGATGGTTGGCCTGCCGGGCGACTCCACCGATTACGCGCTGGATGACCAGTACCGCCTGCGTTCCGTCAACTACAGCCGTGACGGACAGCAGTGGCAGGTTACTTACCAGGGTTACGACAGTAAACAGACCCCCACGCTGCCTTCAAATCTGGAACTGAAACAGGGCAACCAGCGCATCAAACTGAAAATGGATAGCTGGATCGTTAAATGAGTGAAGGTAAGACCCTGACCGCTGTAAGCAGCCGACTGGCCTGGCCTGCGCCAGCAAAACTCAATTTATTTCTCTACATCACCGGCCGTCGTTCTGACGGCTACCACAATTTGCAGACGCTGTTTCAGTTTGTTGATTATGGCGACACGCTGAATATTGAAACCAACGCCAGCGGTAAAATCAGCCTGCTGACGCCGGTTGAGGGTGTGCCTGAAGAAGAAAATTTAATTGTCCGCGCGGCAAAACTCCTGCATCAGCATGCCCAGGCTCGCGGCACGCTGCCTTGCAATGCTGGTGCAGCCCTGGCTATTGAGAAGCGTTTACCCATGGGCGGCGGCCTGGGCGGCGGCTCGTCAGACGCTGCCACCGTGCTGGTTGCGCTTAATCACCAGTGGCAAACGGGCTTCTCGCTGCGCGAGCTGGCCGCATGGGGGCTGGCGTTGGGTGCGGATGTGCCTGTATTCGTCGAGGGCTTCGCCGCCTTCGCGCAGGGGGTGGGTGAAAAATTGACTCCGGTGTCGCCGGAAGAAAAATGGTATCTTGTTGTCCACCCCGGCGTTAACATTTCCACGCCGGCTGTATTTAACGATCCTGAGCTGATTCGGCACACACCAGCTCGTGAAATCAGTGAGTTATTAAGCACTGAATTCCGCAATGATTGTGAGCCAGTAGTAAGAAAACGTTTTCGCGAGGTTGAACAGCTTGTTTCCTGGCTGCTAGAATACGCGCCGTCGCGCCTGACCGGGACCGGCGCTTGTGTGTTTGCTGAATTCGACACTGAGTCTGCTGCCCGTAAGGTGTTTGAGCTGGCTCCAAAAGAGTGGCAGAGCTTTGTTGCGCGAGGCGTTAACGTTTCGCCGCTGCACCGCCGCCTTGCAGAGCTATTAGAGTGACCGTGACAGCATCGCCCCGTTCCTGATGTTGCACGTAGATGACTATACCCGTATGAAACAGTCGTTACGGTATTCCGCCCAGTGCCGCTAACGATGATGTTCATTCTCTGGACGCAAAGCCTGAGGTTCTTCTCGTGCCTGATATGAAGCTTTTTGCTGGTAACGCCACACCCGAACTAGCACAACGTATTGCCAACCGCCTTTACACCAGCCTGGGCGATGCCGCCGTCGGCCGTTTTAGTGATGGCGAAGTAAGCGTACAAATTAATGAAAATGTACGCGGTGGTGATATTTTCATCATCCAGTCCACCTGTGCCCCTACCAATGACAACCTGATGGAACTGGTTGTGATGGTAGATGCCCTGCGCCGTGCATCCGCTGGCCGTATTACTGCCGTCATCCCCTATTTTGGCTATGCCCGTCAGGATCGTCGCGTACGTTCCGCTCGTGTACCTATTACGGCCAAAGTAGTTGCTGACTTCCTTTCCAGCGTAGGTGTCGATCGCGTACTGACTGTGGATCTGCATGCTGAACAGATTCAGGGCTTCTTTGACGTCCCGGTTGATAACGTATTTGGTAGCCCGATCCTGCTGGAAGATATGCTGCAGATTGGTTTAGAGAACCCGATTGTGGTCTCTCCGGACATCGGCGGCGTGGTGCGCGCCCGCGCTATCGCCAAGCTGTTGAACGACACCGATATGGCGATCATCGATAAACGCCGCCCACGTGCTAACGTCTCTCAGGTGATGCATATCATTGGTGACGTCGCTGGCCGTGACTGTGTGCTGGTTGATGATATGATCGACACCGGTGGTACCCTGTGCAAAGCCGCTGAGGCGCTGAAGGAGCGTGGCGCTAAGCGTGTATTCGCTTACGCTACTCACCCGATTTTCTCTGGCAATGCCGTAGAGAACCTGCGTCATTCCGTGATCGACGAAGTGGTGGTTTGCGACACCATTCCGCTGCCGGAAGAGATCAAAGCCCTGCCAAACGTCCGTACGTTGACGCTGTCAGGCATGCTGGCTGAAGCGATTCGTCGCATCAGCAATGAAGAGTCTATCTCTGCAATGTTCGAGCATTGATAGCCAGGGGGGACGGGTTCGCCCGTCCCGCTTTTAGTTTTACGGCTATCCACTCTGTCACCATCGCCTGTCGATAACCTTCTTTAAAACCCACGCCGTTTACTTTCCCCCTTTGCTATTGCACCATTTGACTTAATTATCACCAGCCCTTTTTATTTTCACAAAGCACCCTGCCAGCCCTTTTTGCTTGTAATCATTAGTGATATTTTGCCTGAACCGACCCGCCAGGAATATTTTTACCATGACGCTTGACGTCTATACTCTCTTCGTTTGCGAGCTCTATGTATTATTCTTCCTCTGCATCATTATGGTATTCGCCTGGAAAGGGTCGCAGTACAGCCGCGTATTAGGCTTTCAGTGCCTGTCGCTAAGCGTCACTATCGTCGCAGTATTTTTAAGCAGCCTGCGCAGCGAAGGGCAATTATTCCTGCCCGTTGCCGTAGGGAATCTGCTGGTGATGCTGGCTTACAGCCTGCTGGTCATGGCCTTCCGCTCTTTTCGGGGCGCCTCCTGTGGATGGCTCTGGACGCTGGGCCCATTGGTCTGGGTTCTGCTTTGCCTCTCTCCGGCGTTTTATCACTCCATGCGGTATCGTATCCTGGCCGTTTGCGTGTTCTGCGTGATTTATACCGGCTGGATGATAGTGGAGCTGCACCGTTCACGAGCCGCCCTGCCCGTCACCTACTGGCCTGCGCAATTACTGCTCTGGATCCATCTGCTGTTTCATGTTGTCAGAGGCGTGATGGACGCCGGTATTATCAGCCCGCTGCATGGTGCGATTGGCGGCTCCACCTTCTCGGTTTACGTGATTATGGAGTCCATCCTGATGGTGATTGGGCTGACCTTCGCCATGCTGGCGATGGTGAACGAGCGAACGCAGATCCAGTATAAAAATGCTTCCCTGCTCGATCCTCTCACCGGCATCTGGAACCGCAGAGCGCTGTTTGAACAGGGCGAAGCGATGGGTCGTCAGTGCGACAAAACATTGCAGCCGCTGACCATCATGCTGTTCGACCTCGACTATTTCAAAAGCATCAATGACCGGTTTGGCCATAATCAGGGCGACCGGGTATTAATTGATTTTTGTGAACGGGTAAAGCAACTGATACCCGTCAGAGGCATCTTTGCCCGACTGGGCGGGGAAGAATTTGCCGCCATTGTCATGCTCAGCGAAGAAGAAGGCGTGCTTTGCGCAGAGAAAATTCGCTATGCCGTTGAACGCTCCCAGCCGGAAGGGGTGCATTATACCGTAAGCATTGGCGTAGCGAGCTGTAACGAGAGTTATCATTCTGTTGCGCCGCTGATGGTGGCTGCGGATGAAGCGCTGTATCAGGCAAAAGCGCTGGGGCGGAACCGGGTGATACGCTTTCAGCCGGACGAAGCTGGCGAGCCGGAGAGGGATAAAGCACTGAACGCAACGGGCGCCTGAGCTGAAATTTACCTGTAAAGAAGTTACTGTCGTTCAAAAGCAAAACGCCTCTTATTAAAGAGGCGTTGGTCAGTGACATTAAGGTTAGTGGTGGCTGTGTCCGTTCGATTTTCTGCAGCGCTCATCACCATAATGACGAACCCAGTAGTAACGGTCACACACTTTTTCACGTCCGCTTACGCGCGCGCCCACCAGCCATAACAGTGCGCCAATAAAGATGCTGAAAATAGCACCGTGTACCATAAACTGCGGTAACTGCAATTGAGGAAGCTGATTCAGTACGGAATAACCTACTCCCGCTACCATTACCACTAGCCCCAGCACCATCAGTGCGTTTCCGGTCAGATTGGCATGTTTACGTTTCATTGTTTCCCTCCCGTTACCAGCCTTGTTCAGATGTCATAAGTTTATGCAATAGCTGAGCAGTACGGTGCGGGTCAGATCACATTTGCTGCACAAAGTTTGACAAAACTTTACGCGTAAGCGCCTGCTTTTTAATAGAATTCATATTATCACTGTCCTCAACTATTGTTTTCCAGAGAGATTATCATCCACAATTTTGAGTTCTCCGGCGCAGCAAAGTACACTAGCGCCTGATCCCTCGCACTCCTCAGGAAAACAGACAAGTGAGCAGCATTAAACTGATTGTAGGCCTTGCCAATCCCGGCGCTGAATACGCCGCCACCCGCCATAATGCAGGCGCCTGGTACGTTGATTTACTGGCACAGCGCTACAATCAGGCGTTAAAGGAAGAGAGTAAATTTTATGGCTATACCGCGCGGCTGAATATTGCTGGCGAAGATGTCAGGGTACTGGTGCCGACCACGTTTATGAATCTGAGCGGGAAAGCAGTAGGCGCGATGGCGACATTTTATCGCATTGCACCGGAGGAGATCCTTGTGGCGCACGATGAGCTGGATCTGCCGCCGGGCGTGGCGAAATTTAAGCAGGGCGGCGGACATGGCGGCCATAACGGCCTGAAAGATATCATCAGTAAGTTGGGTAACAATCTTAACTTCCATCGGTTGCGTATCGGCATTGGTCATCCTGGCGATCGCAATAAAGTGGTAGGCTTTGTGCTGGGTAAACCTCAGGCGGCGGAACAAACGCTGATTGACAGCGCCATTGACGAAGCTGCACGCTGCACGGAAGTATGGCTGAAAGAAGACCGTTTAAAAGCGATGAACCGGCTGCACAGCTTTAAAGGTTAGGGTTATTAAGAGCAACTGGTTAGGGTTATTTAAGAGCGGCTGAAGAGTATTCTTCAGCCAGCCTGCACGTAGAATTGATACGATTGCAATTTCACAGATTTTTTATAAAGGCTGCAACAAGGCTTGGCAGATTGCTCATGAAAGTTAAATAATTGACGAAAAAATATCGTGCATAATTTATAAATTTAACGGGTCTTCTGAATAAATTTGTCTGTTGTATGATAATCTTTCCAGAAAGAGAAATCCCTACTCCCGCTTAACCTGTATAAATCCCCCCCCCTCCTCCTTTAAATAAAGACTTCCTTTTCTTTCCAGATGTTTATTAAAAAATCACCTTAATTGATTTAAGTAACAAGTTCATCACATTTACAATATATCAGAAAAACAGGCGTATCGTAAAATTATCAACCCCCTAAGCTCCACGCTCCGCTGCTTTGTTCATAGCCTTGTTTATGAAAAATATTATCCAGATCACATTATCCCACGATGAATATATATATTCTCCTTCCACGCGCGAAAGCACTATAAATTCGTTAATCATTTTAAAGGACTATTTATATAAAAAGGAGAATTTTATGGCGGGATTCAATTATGGCGGTGGCCCGGGCGATGGCACCAACTGGAGTTCAGAAAGAGGAAGTGAACCCAGCCCGGGCGGCGGCAGCCAGGGACATGGCGGCGATCGAGACAATGGGGGATCTTCAAATAGCGGAAAATCTCAAGCGACAGATGAACTCCGTGCGGCTGGCGATGCCCTTGCCCGAGCAAAAGGTAAAGTACCTACTGAATTTGGTTACTATTACATTAATGAAGATGGCGAGATTATCGGTGTATCGAATACTTCTTTTATATCGTTATCGATAACAGCGCTTGGCGATAAATATACGAGTTATTATCCGGCCCGCTCTAATTTTGGCCCTGCTCCCGCCCATCTGCTCCATGATTTTGGCAACAGCGGTGAAAACAGGGTCAATAGTATCTACAACGGAGAATATAGCCTCGGTGCACAATATAAAGGTGACCTCTCTGACGCCCGAATCACTGAGCTAAAAAAAATCATTGCTGACAATGCAAAATGGGCGAGCAGCACGCAATCTGGCCGCAGGATCACTAAGGCGCGGCAGCAGACTCAACTGGCAGAAAGAGAAATTGCAATGATAAACCTGGTTCGCCAGGAGAAAGCCCAGCTTGATGCCGTTATAGCCCATGCAGAAGCAACCGCCAGGGCTCAAGCCAGAGCAGAAGCTGAAGCGCGAGCCAGAGCAGAAGCTGAGGCGCGAGCCAGAGCAGAAGCTGAGGCGCGAGCCAGAGCAGAAGCTGAGGCGCGAGCCAGAGCGGAAGCTGAGGCGCGAGCCAGAGCAGAAGCTGAGGCGCGAGCCAGAGCGGAAGCTGAGGCGCGAGCCAGAGCAGAAGCTGAGGCGCGAGCCAGGGCAGAAGAAAAAGCTAAAGCGGAAGCCGCGGCCAAAGCCAGAACAGAGGAAAGAGATCGGTTCCTGAAATCCGTTCAAGCCGCTACCGGCGCCAGTTTAGTTGAGACAGAACGGCTTAAAGCTGAGGAGCACACCCGCACCAACGCCTTAGCGGCCGTAGGGCTGGAACCATCATATTCTGAGTCGTCTCCTTATTTAACAAATATTGCCAAAGTAATGAGCGCAGCAACTACGCTGGCATTCAATCGTGCCGCCTGTGGCGGAATGCAACTGGCTGCCGAAGGAGCAGGTACGCTCATAACCGATACTGCCGCCACCGCTGCTTTAAAAAAAGCTATAGAGTCTGGCGTAAGTTTGCTGGCAAAAAGCAGTATCGCGGGCGTTATTGTAGCGGGTTTCTGGCCTGCGGAAGCCGGAAAGGATAGCGATAAGGTAGGTCTTGATGCTGCTGCTCTCTTCACGGTACAAGCTGAGATGTTGGCAGGGCAAGGCGCTATCCAGCCTGAAATGAACACGGTAGAAATGCCGGTGCGTGGTGCACTGGTCGAAGAGAATGGTCATCTGGCATTAAAACTATTAAAAACAGGTGAAAATGGCATTTCTAGAAATGTACACATAGTGAAGGCGGAGCGTGACAGACAAACTGGTTTAGATATTATTACACTTCCGCCGACCAAATATTATCCCTCCAGAACAATAATTGTTAATCCCTATTTGGAGGACACAATAAAAGCAGCAGATGTAATGGAAATTCCACATTTCCTCCCTGGGGGCGACCCTGTCAATCCTGCTGATTATGCTGTGCCTCCCCTTTCGCAACCAGTACCTGCGACGCCGACTCATACCGGCACTGAAATTAAAGCAGTCGATAATATACAGATAACCATAACTCCTGTGGCCGAAGAGGAAGTAAGAGACTTTATATACTGGCAACTGGATGCCAGCGCCACGGCTGTGGAACCTGTATATGTTATGCTAAGTGAACCTTATGGAAAAACCAATGCAAAAGGCAAGTATAGTGGTCGTGCATATGATTCTGATAAGGCAGGCGGACCCATTCAGGATCTTAACTGGAAAGATGCTGAAATTGAGCTGGAAGGTGTAAACAAAGTTAAATTACATACAGGAAGATTCCCTCCCTCTGATGGCAATAAAGTGATGATTGACCGATTGGAGAAGATCCTTAATGGTGAGCTTGAGGCCACGGATATCGACAAACGATTCTATACACATGAAATTCGGGAACTTGAAAGGTATCGAGCTCTGAAAGTGCCGGATGGTGTCAAAGATGAGAAAATTTGGAACAACGCTCATTCAGCCACGCTGGAAGACTATAAGTTAAATGAAAAAACGCAGCCTTTATACACACCAGAAGCTAAGACTGCACAAGACGAACAGGATATGAGGGAGCTTCAATGATTGATATAAAGAGCATGGTTGAAAACGAAAGTGTAGAAGATGTTATTATGGTTCTTGCTCCCAAGCTGGACTATTCACGTATTGATAGCTGGTATGTGCAAAACCGATTCGAGGTCATTCAAAATGGCTTGCTTATACGTACTTTTGAAAAATTATTAAATGAAGGCAAACTTTATAAAGATGAGAAAGGCGAGGTTTTCCAGGGTCCCAACTGGCAACCACCTCAGTTCGTTAAGGATAAAAAATACGGTATTAAATAACGATAAATTTAATTAAAGAACGTGCCCGTATGCTTACGATCTACGGGCATTACTAAGAAAAAAATGAGAGCCTTCCATCCAAAACAACGCGTTTAAGTCGAATAAAAATATAAGTAAAAACCTCCTTGAATAAAAATAAAACCCAACCTTTATATACACCAGAGGCTGAAGTTGCGGACGACGTCCGGGCCGGGAGGAATAATAAATGATTGAATACAAAAAATATTTGAAAATGAAAGTGTGCAAGATATTGTCGTTTATCTGATGCCAGCGTTTTCTTACCAACATGTTGACCGCTGGTTTGTACGCTATAAATTTGAGGTTATCGCTAATGGTTTACTGTTGCGAACGACTGAAAAACTTTTAAAAGAATGTAAGCTCGCAAAAAAAAATGAAAAAGGCCACATAATCAGAAGATATAACTGGCAGAAACCTCAATTCTAGCACAAAAGAAATACGGAATAGAATAATTAATTAAGGCCAGGCTAACAGGCGCCTGCATCTATAAAGTGATGACAGGCGCTTTTAATTCTTATATTAGCAACCAGGTTAAGGTGGTCTAGCCCCGCCCTGCCAGCTAAAACAGCTTCGGTTATCGGTCGGGATCTTCCAGCTCTTTCAGCGTCAGCACCGGCAGGAAGTAGCCCTGCACGCCCCAGATTTTGCTGTCGGCCAGTTTTTTCAGCTGCATTTCACTCTCCACCCCTTCGACAATGACCCGGTTGGTGTACTGCCGGATATTGGCGATCAAAATGCTGAACCAGGGTTTGGCGACGTTATCCAGGAAAAACTGGCGGTCCAGCTTCACCGCTTCAAACATCTTTGATTGCAGTGCGTTGAGGTTGGCGTCGCCAGCCCCAAGATCATCCAGCCACAGAATGTTCAGCTGTTCAATCAGCGTGCGCAACAGCGGATTATTAAGGCCGTCGTGAAGGTTAGGGAAATCCTCGGAGAGTTTCAGACGAACAAAGGGCAAATGGCTGAGAATTTGCTGAATAAAAGTGGACTGTGTAACCACTTTCGCCAGCTGAAAATTGATCGTCAGGCAGCACAACAGGCCATGCTGCTGAAAATAGTCCGCGTAATGCTCAATCGTCAAAAGCTGATTGAGCAGATGCGCTTCCGGGTCCTGTTTTATTGACTGTAATGTTTCGCGGGCGCGATCTGGTTCACCCGGCTTGAGATCCAGCGCAATAAGCTCGCCGTTAATTGTATGAATAGGAACGCAATTATAATTATGTATCATGCCATCTTGCCAAGGTGCGGGCGTCCTGCCAGTGGTAAAAATCGTCGTACAGATAAACTTTAGCCGTTCATTCTGTAAAAATGCGAATCAATACGACGATTTTTATATCTATCGGCCAATCTGACGGCAGCTTTATGCATCAACCCTTGTCGGCAGCAACTTTATAATCCGGGTCATCCAGCTCATGGCTACAGAACGGACCGGCCTGCTTTAACAGGCTGATGCAATCTTCGCTGAGGTGGCGTAACCGCACGCTTTTTTCAGCCGCCAGGTAACGGGCAGTGAGCTTATCAATGGCCTCGACGCCGCTGGAGTCCATCACTCGCGTCCGGGCAAAGTCGATCACCACATTTTGCGGGTCATTCTCCGGGTGAAACAGCTCCTGGAAACTGGCCGCTGAGCCGAAGAACAACGGCCCTTCCAGACGGATCGTTTTCTCCCCCTCCTCTTCCTGCTGGGAAAGGATACTGATACGTGCGTGCTGCCAGGCAAAGACCAGCGCCGAAATGATCACCCCGAAAATCACCGCCATCGCCAGATCGGTATAGATAGTGACGATGGTGACGGCCACCATGATGACTGCATCCGGTTTCGGCATCCGCTTCAACCGCCTGATGGAGCTCCATTCAAAGGTGTTAATGCAGACCACAAACATAATACCCGCCAGCGCTGCGACCGGCAGCAGAGCGATATATTTGGAAAGGCTGACCACAAACAGGATCAGCAGCACGGCACCGACCAGATTCGAGATGCGTCCTCTGCCGCCAGAGGTGAAGTTGATGATCGACTGACCAATCATCGCACAGCCCGCAAAGCTGCCAAAGAAACCGCAGATGGTGTTACCAATCCCCTGCGCCACACACTCTTTATTGCCATCGCCCTTCTTGCTGCCCATCTCATCAAGCACGGCCAGCGTTAGCAGGGATTCTATCAAACCCACCAGCGCGATAATCACCGAGTAAGGCAGCACGACTTTCAGCGTTTCCCAGCTTAACGGCGCGGCGGGAAGGTGGAACATCGGCAGCGTACCGGAGATATCCGCCAGGTCGCCCACGCGTTTGGTATCCAGCCCAAAACCGATAGCGATGGCGCTGATAGCAATTAACGCTGCCAGCGAGCCGGGGATCGCTTTGGTCAATTTAGGGAACAGCCAGACAATCAGCATCGCCAGAGCTACCAGCCCATACATCACCGGCCCCTGGTTTTTAATCATCGGAATTTGTGCCAGCGCAATAACAATAGCCAGGCCGTTAACAAAGCCATAAATGGCCGGTTGCGGCACCAGACGGATAAATTTACCCAGTCGGAACACGCCAATCGCCAGTTGGATCAGCCCGGCAAAAATGGTTGCCAGCAGAACGTATTCATAGCCGTGCGTCTGAATTAAGCTGACCAGCACCACTACGATAGAACCGGCCGCGCCGGAGATCATGCCTGGCTTACCGCCAAACAGTGCTGTGACCAGACCCAGCATAAACGCCGTGTGCAGCCCAATAGTGGGCGAGAGTCCCGCCAGCAGAGAGAAGGCAGTGGCTTCCGGGATCAGGGCCACAGAAACAACAGCGCCAGCCAGCACGTCGTTTTTGACGTCGGCAGCCCTGAGGTTGCGCAGATTAAACATAGATATTTCCAGTTATTGTTATACAGGTGAAATCCTGCACCGCTAAAAAAAGGGCGCAAAGAGACTCGTCAGAAAGACGAGGGGCGCAACAGAGGTTGCTGGCAGGAGTCTTAAGGTGGCGTAAGCAGGAAGCGATGCATCTGCGGCGGTCTCCGTCAGCTGTAAAGTTAAGTCAGTATCGGGAATTGTGAGGCAGATCTCAACCTTAATCCTGCCTTCTCTCACAGAAATCAGCGCCAATCGCAGCATAATTCCGTGTATAATGCGCGGTAACTGTCAGTAACAACCAACTCAGACCGGTTGGGAAGTGACTCTTCTTCCTGATTATCAAGCAATTAAGGTGATTCAAACATGGGATTCAAATGCGGTATTGTGGGCCTGCCAAACGTCGGGAAATCGACTCTGTTCAATGCGTTAACCAAAGCGGGCATCGAAGCAGCTAACTTCCCGTTCTGTACCATTGAGCCTAATACCGGCGTGGTGCCAATGCCTGATTCCCGTCTGGACAAGCTGGCGGAAATCGTGAAACCACAGCGCATCCTGCCAACCACTATGGAGTTCGTGGATATCGCGGGCCTGGTTAAAGGGGCATCCAAAGGCGAAGGCCTGGGTAATCAGTTCCTGACCAACATCCGTGAAACCGAAGCTATTGGTCACGTGGTCCGCTGCTTTGAAAACGACAACATCATCCACGTGAATAATAAAGTGGATCCGGCTGATGATATTGAGGTCATCAACACCGAGCTGGCGCTCTCCGATCTGGATACCTGTGAACGTGCATTGCAGCGCGTGCAGAAGCGTGCCAAAGGCGGCGACAAAGATGCTAAAGCTGAACAGGCTGCGCTGGAGAAGTGCCTGCCGCACCTCTCCGAGGCCGGAATGCTGCGTTCGCTGGATCTGAGTGACGATGAGAAAGCGGCTATTCGTTACCTGAGCTTCCTGACCCTTAAGCCAACCATGTATATCGCCAACGTTAATGAAGATGGCTTCGAGAACAATCCCTATCTGGACAAAGTCCGTGAGATCGCTGCCAAAGAGGGTTCCGTCGTGGTACCCGTCTGCGCTGCGGTTGAATCTGATATTGCCGAGCTGGAAGATGCCGATCGCGAAGAGTTTATGGCTGAGCTGGGTATTGAAGAGCCTGGCCTGAACCGCGTTATCCGCGCGGGTTACTCGCTGCTGAACCTGCAGACTTACTTCACCGCTGGCGTGAAAGAAGTGCGTGCCTGGACCATTCCGGTTGGCGCCACTGCCCCGCAGGCAGCCGGTAAAATCCATACTGACTTCGAGAAAGGCTTTATCCGCGCCCAGACCATCAGCTATGAAGACTTCATCACCTACAAGGGCGAGCAAGGCGCGAAAGAAGCCGGCAAAATGCGCTCTGAAGGTAAAGAGTATGTAGTTAAAGATGGCGATGTGATGAACTTCCTGTTTAACGTCTAAGTCGCTTCTGTTGTCTCATGAGGTTTCATTGAATCTCATGAAAGCCACAAAAAACATAAAATCCACGCAATTGCGTGGGTTTTTTTTGCTCTGCTCAGCCTGTAGTGGTCTGTGGAGAGGATATGTTTAGGGTAAGTAAGGGTAAGTTGGCGCACACGTCTTCCTCAGTAATGAGGAAATATGCTGGCGGCTGAGCTTGCCTTAACTCCTTCCGCTTTCCTGGCCTTTAGCGAAGTTCGCCTGAATACGCTGTTGCAGATAGTCTGCGGCAGCAATCGCCGGATATTTTTTTTGCGGCCCCAGGATCTCGACTTCTTTATTGGCCTGGCAGAAAAATGCCAGACTGTAGCGCGGGCCCTGATACTCACCCGGCAGCGGACTTCTTACCCGATGGAAATTCGAAGGCAGTTGGTCGTCGCTCCAGCGCATCAGCATGTCGCCGATATTACAGGTGATCACCTCTTCTTTTGGTTCGATGCTGGTCCACTGCTGGCTTTCGTGATCTTTGCCCGGGCACACTTGCAATCCGCCCTGACCAGGACGCTGGAACAACAGCGTCAGACAATCGAAGTCGGTATGCGCTCCGGCACGCCACATCCCTTGTTCAGACTGCTCTGTCGCATAGTAATGCAGCATGCGCAGTGTGCTCTGATAGGTTTGCTCATCAGGATTGTGTGCCTGCTCGAAAAAGTGCTCAGGGAAACCGAGCTTCAGAGCGAAGCAGGACAATAACTTCATCCCCAGCGCCCAACACTGCGACTCAAAGGCCAGCATCGTCTCTTTGAATGCAGGCAACTCTTGATCGCTCGGCCATAAGCCTTCCATCAACGGACGGGTTATCTGATAAGACTCTTTCTGATCAGGGGTTTTGGTTGAAGGACGCACCTGAGACTTATTTTCCCACCCGGCGTTTCTCGCCAGCGGATACTGCGCTTTTACTTCATCCGGCAGAGAGAAGAATGATTCTGTGATGCTGAAGGCGTGACGAATATCGTTCAGCTCAATGCCGTGGTTGCTCACCTGGAAGAAGCCAATTTCAACAGCGGCCTGCCAGAGCTGGTCGGCGATCTCGCTTTTGCGTTGATCGAAGTCAGAGAGGTCAATACAGCGAACTTCGCGGGCAAAAGTCTCTTCACCCATAGCGCCCATCAGCGCCTCTTTTTCCAGTTCCTGCAGCCCGTAGCTTTGAGAGTGGTTTGACTGTGACATGTTCATTTTCCTCTTTATTGGATAGGGTTAACCAGCTGCACGCTGTTGTAGGGTACGAACCGCAGACATCGCCTGATGGCGCATCTCTTCAAGGTCGAGACCGGGCACCACATCGTCTTCAACGATCACCTTACCGTTAATCATTAAGGCTTTGAGTGAGGCGCGGCCGCCGCAGGCAACAGGACCAATCGCCATATCATGCAGTCCGAAGTAGCGCGGGTCGTCGAGCCGGTAAATGGCAATGTCAGCCAGCATGCCTGGCTGCAATGAACCACTTTTTTGCAGACCCAGGATCTGAGCCCCGCCAGCCGTTCCCCAACGCACCACATCTTCGATGGTCGCCGCGTCGCCGCCGCCTTCAAAAGTGCCGCCGTCATAACGTGGCCTGGCTTCCATCCCTTTACGGGCACGCTGTAACAACCAGGCGGCGTGGGTTTCGCTCTGCATATCAGCCGCTTCATTCGAGGCGGCGCCGTCAACACCCAGCGAGATGGGCACGCCCGCTTTTTCCAGCGCCAACAGATCGGCAATGCCGCTGCCCAACCGCCCGTTACTTTGCGGACAATGCGCAATCCCGGTGCGGGTATTCCCCAGCATGGCGATCTCTTCCGGCAGCAACTTCACCAGATGCGCAAACCATACATCGTCACCCAGCCAGTCATGCGCGGCGCAGAACTGCACCGGCGTCATCGCAAACTTGTCGCGTGCCACATCCAGATAATCTACCGTCTCTGAAAGATGGCTGTGCAAACGGATGCCCAGACGACGAGCCAGTTTAGCCATTTCACGCAACTGAGAACCCGGTGCCGAATGCAACAGCGTCGTCGGTGCCATCACCACCCGGCGCAAAGATTCCGGCCTTGGGTCGTGATAACGGCCAACCAGTCGTTCCATGTCTGCCATATAAGCGTCATAGTTTTCCGGGCGGAGCGCTTTGGGTAACTCTTTCTCAATCGACCTTCCCTGCGTTGCTCCGCCACGACACAACACAATACGCATCCCCAGCGCTTTGCCCTCTCTGAAGATAATTTCCGAGGTATCGAACGGCATGTCCGGCCAGTAGAGATAGTTGTGGTCGGCAACGGTCGCGCAGCCGGAACGCAGAAGTTCGATCAGGCCGATGCGCACCGCCAGACGAAAAGTCTGCTCATCAAACGTTGAGCGAAAACGGTAAGGCGTGGCGCTTAACCAGCCAGTCAGGCTTTTGTTCAGCCCTTGAGGCTCACCTTTCAGCAAGGACTGGAACAGATGATGATGGGTATTTACCCACGCCGGATACACCACGCAGTCTCGGGCATCGATCTGCCGCTCTTCAGCTTCAGCCGTTAACGCGCCCATCGCCTCGATAACCCCGTTGCGAACCCGAATATCCGGCCCGCTGTGTCGGGCTGCTTCACCAGGTAAGCCAGTCAGAATCGCGTGCGCGTTTTTAATCAGTAATGAGTCAGAAACCATCGCAACGCTCCTCAGGGTTTGACCTGCATATGTTCGACAAACTCGGTGGTCCAGGCCTGCTTCCAGTCGGTGTCGGCTTTCAGCAATTTAGCGTTAACCATAAAATCACGGGTTTTCTGCCAGCGGGCTTCGGTCATTGTGCCCCAGCCTTTGGTCGCAGCATCACCGCCATCAATCAGATGATGCTGGCTGATTTGCTGAACCGCCCACGCCAACAGGTCGTCAGTCATTTTGGGGTTCTCTTTTTTGATCAGCGCATTGCCCGGGGCCGGGTTTTTCAGGTAGCTCACCCAGCCTTCCATGGAGGCCTGCACGAACTTAGCCATCGCCTCTTTACGGGCACTGATCTGATCAGGACGGGTGATTAAGATGCCGCCATAAGGTGGGTAACCGTGTTCGGAGAACAGGAAGAAATTAGATTTCACCCCGGCTTGTTGCGCCTGAAAAACTTCAGAGCTGACATAAGCCTGCTGCGCAACATTGCCGTCGGCAACAAAAGGTTGGATGTTGAAGGTATAAGGACGCACCTGAGAATCTTTCAGGTGGTAACGTTCTTTCAGCCATGGCCACCAGGTTGCCTGACCAGAACTGGACACCAGAATGGTTTTATCCTGCAGGCCTTCAAGTGAAGTCACCGAAGCGTGAGTCAGCAAGCCCTGAGGATCAAACTGGAAAGGTGCGGCGATGGCTTTAGCCTGAAAACCGCGCTGGACCGCCTCAAGCAGCTGAAGATCATAGCCGATGATGACGTCTGCGCGCTTCGCTAATAGTAACTGCATACCGTTAACCTGCGGACCGCCAGACTGAATGCTGACATCCAGGCCGTAACGTTTATAGAGGCCGGTTGCCAGCGCCTGGTAATAGCCGCCCTGCTCCGCCTGCGCGTACCAGGAAGTCAACAAAGCGATTTTCTCTTCAGCGCTGGCAGACGAGGAAACAGCCCCCAACATCATCGTGCTCAGCACGCAGTAAGACAGGCAAATGCGGGATGGTAATTTCATTGCTTCTCTCCTTATCGTTGCCGGAGAGAGGACAAGCAGATGCAGCTCAGCCTCCCAATCCGGCGCAAAATGAACCGCAAAATGGTTGCTGAGCAATGTCCCGCGCACTCTGCTGCACTGACCGCTTCTACTCACTTACAGTAGTACAAAAACCATGCCAACTTCACCCATCGCCATTCAACAGGGTTTGTCGCTGAATTCGTCAGCCAGCGGTCTGCAACATTTGATTCAAAGGAGAGCAACCGCACCAATTTAGTGCAGAAGGAGTCGTTAAAGGCCCGGTGCGTCAATCTGACTGAACAGCACTTCCAGCTGTTTCAGCATCATTGAAGCCGCAAGCGACAGCTGCCTGGAAGGCGCAACGCAAAGTGACAGCGTGAAGGATTTCAGCTGCGGGTCAGTAAGCGGGATAAACACCAGTTCCTCGTCGTAAACTTCATCCATGATGTCCAGCCAGCACAGAATACCAATGCCGATTTTCTCTTTGATCAGCGAGCGGATCATATGGATGTTATTGGAGACCGCCACTTCATTGACCATGCCGCCGTTAATGTTCAGCAGCGCCTCAACTGGCCCGGAAAGCATCAGCGGTGCCGAGGGGATAATAAAAGGATATTCAAGGCATTGGTTAAAGCGCACGCCGTTACTTCTCTCCAGCGGATGCCCTTTCGGCACGACAATCCCCAGATTGATTTCAGCGAAAGCCTGCACCTGCAATTCTTTCGAACTTTGTGGGTTAAGCATAATGCCAAAGTCCGCATCGCCGGAGATCAACGCCTGCTGGATATCGATGTTATTCATGGTGGTCAGCGTGAACGAGATGTTCGGATAGTCCTGATGCACTTTCTTGAGCATCGACGAGAAGAAGTGCCGGTTGATGGCATCAATAGTTGCGATGCGCACGTGGCCTCGCCGCAGCCCACGCAGGTCATCAAGCTGTTCACGCACCCGAGAAAAATCCTTCTTCCAGTTATTGGCGGCATGCAGCAATAACTCACCCGCCGCCGTCAGCCGCAGCCCGGTTGGATGCCGTTCAAACAGCGGCATCGCCAGCTCTTTTTCCACCCTCAGGATCTGCCGGTCAATGGAGGAAGCGGCCACATGCAGGATATCAGAAGCCTTGCGGAACGACCCCTGACGGGCAACTTCAGTGAAATAGAACAGAAACTTTGAGAAGGCAAACATGGGGTAGGTGCTCTCTTTTATGCAATGGGATGTGCGAATCAAAGCTCTGGACGCAACACTTTTATAGCAATAACGTAGCTTTCATTGCAACGGGAACAATCGTTTCATCACTCAAAAAAGAGTCTAACCTCGCTACGGTAAAACATAATGAAAGACGCCGAAATAATTCCTGTCACGATTAAATCGATGACTGAAAATGGTTGCGGAAACCTGTTATTGCAGTTAATTGCACAGCAGAATTATTCCTTGCCGAAATATTTAGCTGGCGCGCACATTGACGTTTATATTCCTGAGATTGGCCCCCGCCAATATTCTCTCTGTAGCAAAGAAAGTCACGGGGATTACTACGAAGTCTGCGTAAAACTCGCTGAAAAGTCTTCCGGCGGCTCGCATCATATTCACCACCATTTTAAACCTGGCGACAGCCTGACTATCTCGGCTCCCCGCAATCATTTTCCGTTACCTGGTGCTAAGCGTTATCTGCTGCTGGCCGGCGGGATCGGTATTACGCCTTTACTGGCAATGGCTGAAGAAATCGCCACTGTTGGCGGTGAGTTTGAACTGCACTACTACGTCTCAAATGCTTTGCAGGCCGCTTTCCTGCCACGTTTGCGCGCAGCGGCACTGGCTAATCGAGTGTTTCTTCATTACAGCGAAGCAAACGATTCCCTGCGCAAGAAAACGCCGCACAGCCTGACTCAGGCAGACCCACAAACCAAGGTAATTGCCTGCGGGCCAGACGGTTTTATTCAGCGACTACAGGACATTATGCATCAGCATAACTGGCAGCCCGATCAATTACATTTTGAGCGTTTCAGCAACCCTGAATTAACCAACCAAACCGGCAATAGCGAATTTCATATTGAGCTGAGTTCAACCGGACAGCGTTTTCTGGTGAGTCCGGATCAGACGATTGCTGAAGTCTTACTGAGCGCCAAAGTCGATATTATGCTCTCCTGTGAACAAGGTATTTGTGGCTCCTGTATTACTGATATCGTCAGCGGTATTCCCGATCACAGGGATTGTGTGCTGACTGACGAAGAAAAAGCCGGGAACACGCAAATAACGGTGTGCTGTTCACGCGCTAAATCCTCTCTTCTGGTCCTTGACCTGTGATGATGACGCCTACTCCCGGGATGAGCCTGACCAAACCAACTTCGCCATTAACAGGTCTTGCCAACGTCCGTCTTCCGGCGTGGCTGCTTCCGGCTGAATGGCCGCAGCAGCACGGAGAACCCGTCGCAGCAGATATCCGCTTTGCAGAGGGTAAGATTTCATCGCTGGTGCCTTCTCAGCTTGAACAGGATGAGTTGTGGGATGTTCAGGGCGCTTTAGCTTTGCCAGGCCTGGTTGAGCCGCATACGCATCTGGATAAAACCTTCACGATTCGCCGCAGCCGTCCTTCAAGGCCTGGTTTATTAGCTGCAATTGAAACCCTGCACAAGGATCGTCAGCACTGGAGCGCTGAGGATATCCACCAGCGTGCGGCACAAGCACTGGCATGGGCTGCGGCTAACGGCGTAACCCATTTACGGACGCATATCGACTGGTTCGAACTTACTCCGCCGGTAGCCTGGTATGAAATGGCCAACCTTCAACAACCAGGCGTCACTCTGCAGCAAGTGGCTCTGGCCCCGCTTGGCTTTTTTGCTGATGCGGAAGCAGCAAACAGCATCGCCCGTGCGGTGGCGCAAAGCGGTGAACACTGCCTGTTAGGCGGGTTTATCCACTCCTCCAACTGGGATCCAGCCGCGATGGCTAACCTGATGCACAGCGCCACACGTTGGGATCTTGATCTGGATTTACATATCGACGAAGAGCTTAGCGATAAGGCTAACGGCCTGGTCTGGCTTGCCAATTACCTCAGTGAAAATGAGTTCAGCGGCCACATCTGTTGCAGCCACGGCTGCGCGCTGGCTTCCGGCACTGAACAACAGCAACGGGAAGTGCTGAGTGTGTTGGCTCAGCATCGCGTCACGCTGATCGCCCTGCCGATGACCAATTTGCTGTTGCAGGACGCTGTTATGGGGCAAACGCCGCGCCAGCGAGGGATCACCTTGTTGAAAGAAGCTCAAGCGGCAGGCGTTCCTGTGCTGTTGGGTTGCGACAACGTGCAGGATGCTTTCTGCCCGGCAGGCAGCTATGACCCGCTGGATACGCTGAGCTGCGGACTATTTGCTCTTCAGCTGGACACCGTGTTTGACCAGCACTCACACCTCATTTGCAATCCCGCTCCGCTGACAAACACAGCGCAGCCGGAGTTGCCGCTGGCAGTGGGCACCGCCGCCAGCCTGGTTATTTTCCCTGGAAGCGACAGCGTTACCTGGCCTTTAAACAGCGCAGCTCGTGTGGTTATCCACCACGGCAAGCTGAGTTATCAACGTCTATGGCAAGCGGAGTTTTGATATGAGTCTTGAAGCCGGAGCGGGCAAACCGCTCGCTAAATATGCCGCCTGGCGCCGCGCCGGGGATTTCATCTTTCTCTCCGGCATTATCCCCGTCAATCCTCAGAGCGCGACTATCGTGCGGGGTTTTCAGGATATTCCTGTCGAAGCTCGTGTGCTGCTGGGTGAAACCGGGGAATTCTCTACCGATGCCAAACAAGGCCCCATTCTTGCACAGAGTTGGTATGTGCTGGAAAGCATCCGCCGCACCATTGAAGAAGCGGGTGGCGAGATGAGCGACGTGATCAAACTGGTGCAGTACTTCCGCAACCTCGATCACTTCCCGTATTACAGCCGGGTGAGAAAACTGTTTTATCCCGGGCAGCCGCCAGTTTCTACGGTGGTGCAGGTCAGTGAAATGCTGCCAGCTGCTGAGGTATTGATTGAAGTTGAAGCCACGGCCTGGCTCCCGCCATCCCGCTTAACAAAATAATGTCTGACAACGAGGCCAGTATGATTAACGGTTATATTCCCGCAGCTCGTTTCCTCCCCTTCCTGAGTTGGACGGCGATTGCTGCCCTGCCAGACAAAGCCAATACCGTTATCGTATTGCCGACTGGCGCCATCGAACAGCACGGCCCGCATCTGCCTTGTTCAGTGGACAGCGTGATCTCTTCTGGCGTGGCTGGCCACGCGCTGGCGCGTTTGCCAAAAGAGATCCCAGCCTATGCCATTCCTCCGGTGACTTATGGCAAGTCTGACGAGCATCTGAATTTTCCCGGCACGTTGACCTTAACCGGCGACACGCTGTTGCAGACCCTCCTGGAGATTGCCGAATCGGTATATCGCGCCGGATTCCGCAAACTGCTGCTGATTAACGGTCACGGCGGTCAGCCGCAGGTATTACAGATGGCCTCACGCGAGATGCGTCTGCGCCACGGCGATATGATCATGATCCCTCATGACGTGTTCCGTGTACCAAACGTTGAAAACCAGTATCTGAGCGCGCAAGAACAAAAAATGGCGATGCACGCCGGTCATAGTGAAACCGCCGTGATGCTGGCGCTGGCTCCTGAGTGCGTGCATATGGAGCATGCGGTAGCCAACTATCCACCAGAATTCCCTTGCCCGACGCTCTCCAGCAGCCGTCCGGCCGCAGCCTGGGCTTCTTACGATTTCGGCCCAAGCGGCGTGATTGGCGACCCTACTCAGGCCACCGTTGAACAAGGCCACGCGATCCTCGACTCGCTGGCTGCCAGTTGGGCACAAGCTATTACCGAGATCCACCAAATGAAATGGAAGGTACGCAGCGAACCCACCTGGGGCAAACACCACTGGAACGGCTTTGTGCAGACATCTTTTACTCCTCCTTCATCTTCTTTTGTCTCTGAATAAAGGAATAACTCTGATGAATACCATGCGCGCACCAGGCTATACCCTGACCGCCCTGATGCTGGCCGGAACCTCTTTCTCCACTCTGGCAGAAGAAAAATTCACCTTCCTGACCAACTGGTACGCTCAGGCGGAACACGGCGGCTTTTATGAAGCGCAGGCCAAAGGACTGTATAAAAATGCCGGACTGGACGTCAGCATCAAGATGGGCGGCCCACAGGTTAACGTGATGCAGTTGATGGCCGCAGGCCAGGCTGACTGTACGTTGGGTGATAATGGTCAGGCGCTGGAAACCTGGCAGGCTGGCGTCCACGCGATGACGGTAGCCACGGTGTTCCAGCATTCGCCAACCGTGTTTATCAGCCATTACAAGGTCACTGAGGGTGAGGAACTAAAAGACAAAACTTTCCTTCTTGCCACAGAAGCCTATACCTCGTTCTGGCCATGGGCCAAAAGCGAACTGGGCCTGGCTAATGCCAAAATCCGCCCTTACACCTTCAGCGTGCAGCCTTTCCTTGCGGACAATAATCTGGTGCAGCAGGGCTATGTCACCTCCGAGCCTTTCTCGGTACAAAAAGGTGGCAAGCCGTTCTACGTCTATCCGCTCAGCGACTGGGGTTACCCTCCGTACGGCAACTCAATCATCTGTATGGCCGACACAGTTAAAAACCATCCAACAGCGGTAGCTGCTTTTGTCAAAGCCTCGATGGAAGGCTGGAAACAGTATCTGCAGGATCCCACCGCTGGCAACGTGCTGATCAATAAAGCTAATCCGCGCATGGGCGCTGACCAGATCGCCTTCGGCATTGCCCAGATGAAAAAATACCAGTTGGTCACCGGCGGCGACGCGCAAACCGGCGGCATTGGCATAATCACCGAGCCTCGTCTGAAAGAGACCTGGGATATGTTGGTGAAAAACAAACTGATCGCTGCCGAAAAAGTGCCGTTTGAGCAGACTTATACCCTCGACATGATCAAAGACGCAAGGGTTATGCCATGAATTCCGCCCCTAAACTGACGGTTATGAGCGAGGTGCGATCCACCAGCGCTCCTCCACAGTCAGCCATTGAGGTGCTGTCTGCGGAGAAGATTTACAGCAACGGCACACGTGCGTTGTTACCGGTTAATCTGACCATCAATCAGGGTGAATTTATCACCCTGCTTGGCCCCTCAGGCTGCGGTAAAAGTACGCTGTTGAAGATGGTGGCAGGTCTGATCGAACCTACCGACGGCAAGCTGATGTTGTGGCGTCGTGACAGCCGTGAAAAGGCGCAGGAACCGCTTTCCTTTGTATTCCAGGAAGCCACGCTGATGCCATGGTGCAATGTGCACAACAACGTTCGCCTGCCGCTGGATCTGGGGGGTGTTCCGCGAGCAGAAGCCAATACGCGAGTAAGCGAAGCACTGGAACTGGTTGGTCTGGGCAAGTTTGCCAAAGTCCTGCCGCGTGAGCTGTCAGGCGGGATGCAAATGCGTGTTTCCATCGCTCGCGGGCTGGTAACACGACCAAAACTGCTGCTGATGGATGAACCTTTTGGTGCCCTCGACGAGATCACGCGCAACAAGCTGGACAGCGATCTGCTGCGTCTGTGGCGTGAACAAGGGTTAACGGTAGTGTTCGTCACCCACTCAATTCACGAAGCCGTCTTTCTCTCGCAGCGGGTAATCATGATGGCGGCCAGGCCAGGACGAGTGGTGGAAGATATCGCCATCGCCGAACCTTTCCCCCGCCATGAAGAGTTCCGCGTCAGCCCGGCATTTTCTGTTTATGCGAAGCGCTTACAGGACAGCCTCCTGCAAGCCAGCCAGTCAGGAAAGGAATAACACCATGCAGACTCAAAAATCGACTCCCTGGGCCAGCAACCCGACTTTCCGCAAGATCCTTTACCCGGCGTTGGTGGCCGTAGGGGTGATTTTGCTGTGGCAGGGCTGGGTCAGCTATTTCAAAATCCCTCAGTTCCTGGTGCCTTCGCCGGTTGTAATGTTGCAAAGCCTGTGGACCAATTTCGGCTCGCTGATGATGGCGCTGCTGTTCACGCTGAAAATCACCCTTATCTCGTTTGTGCTGTCGATCATTATCGGCTCAGCGGTGGCGTTTGTGCTGGTACAGAACCGCTTTGTTGAAACGGCGCTGTTCCCTTACATCGTGTTCTTGCAGGTGACGCCGATTGTGGCGATCGCCCCGCTGATTATCATCTGGGTGAAAGACACCACGCTCTCTTTGGTGGTCTGCTCTACGCTGATGGCGGTGTTTCCGATTATCTCCAACACCACGCAGGGACTACGCAGCGTCTCTCCGGGCCTGCTGAGCTACTTCCAGCTGAGCCACGCCAGTCGTCTGCAAATTCTAATCCGCCTGCGTATTCCTTCTGCCCTGCCTTACTTCTTTGGCGCGCTGCGCATTTCCAGTGGGCTGTCACTGATTGGGGCGGTGGTAGCCGAGTTCGTAGCGGGCGCTGGCGGTAACAACACCGGGCTGGCTTACCAGATATTACAGGCAGGTTATCAGCTCGATATTCCGCTGATGTTTGCTGCCTTGCTGTTGATTTCGCTGGCCGGGATCGTCCTGTTTGGCGTGATGTCGTGGATTTCCCGCCGCGCACTGAGTGCCTGGCATGAAAGCGAAGCCGTGCAGTCCCACTAATTTGATCCTCAATTTGCCGACAGGAAGAGTATGGACAGTGAACAACGTAAGAGTGAAGTAGAGCAGATCCTGCTGGCGCTTCCCGACCTGGAGTGGACGCTTCAGGCAGCCAGGGTCAAACGTCTTTCGCGCGATTTTCACTGGTTCAGCCCGGTGCTGAAGCAGCAACTGGAAAACAAGCAGGCTGATGCGGTAGTACGCCCGCGTAATGAAGAAGAGCTGTGTTTGCTGGTTAAAGCCTGCGTGCAGCACAACCTGCCGCTGATTTTACGTGGCGGTGCCACGGGCAACTACGGGCAACTGGTACCGCTTCAGGGTGGCATTCTGGTCGATATGACGGCGTTCAATCAGGTTGTTGAACTCGGCGAAGGCACCGTGCGTGCCCAGGCAGGGATCCGTCTGGCAGAGATTGAGACCGTAACTCGTCCAGCGGGTTGGGAACTGCGCTGTATGCCGTCAACCTATCGTCTGGCTACGCTTGGCGGGCTGTATGGCGGTGGATTTGGCGGCATTGGCTCGATCAACTATGGTCCCCTTGGTGCACCAGGCAACGTGCTGAGCGTTAAAGTGATGACCATGGAAGCGGAGCCACGCATTCTGACCGTTCCTGCTCCACAGGCACTGCTGTTGCATCATGCCTACGGCAGCAACGGCATCGTGCTGGAAGTTGAGTTGGCGCTGGCTCCGGTGCATCAGTGGATTGAACGTCTGGATGTGTTTGATGACTTCACCGATGCACTCGACTATGTCAATGCCTTCGCGCGTTCGCCGGGGCTGGTGAAACGCCAGCTTGCGCTGTTCGCTGCGCCGATCCCGAGTTACTTCAGCCATTTGAACGGCAATTACCAGGCCACTCAACATGCCGTTATCAGCGTGATCGCCGGGCAAAGCGAAGGTTTGTGTGCCGGTCTGTTAGCGAAACATTATGGTCAAGGTGCCGTACGCCAGACTGCCGATGAAGCGCGTGAAACCCATTCTTCGCTGATGGAATACTGCTGGAACCACACTACGCTGCACGCGTTGAAAGTGGACAATACCCTCACCTATTTACAGACGGCGTTTAATTATTCAACTTACCACCAGCAAATTATCGAAATGGCTGACCTGTTCGGCGATGAGGTTATTTCACATATCGAATTCCTGCGTGACAACGATGGCAACGTTACCGCCAGCGGATTGCAATTAATTCGTTATTCCACTGAAGAAAGATTGAACGAAATAATGCAGATATTCCGTGACCATGACGTAAAAATAAACAACCCGCACGTGTTCACAATTGAAGAAGGTAAACAAGGGGAGATTAAAGCCGAGGTAGTTTCTGTTAAAAATTCGCTGGATCCTGCTGGATTACTTAACCCTGGCAAGCTGCAGGGCTGGGAAGTTCGCGACACACTGGCATTACAGAGCGACCCGCTTTTACTGAAAAAGTAACTGTAGCCAAATGATTTTACTGAAGTAAACCTGTAAGGTGCGTTGCTAAAATCAACGCCCTTGCCGCCGGAAGTATGACGGGATACCCAGAAATATAAAATTATCGGCAACTTTGCTGCCGGCAGATCACATTTATTTTTTGACAGGAAGCTATTAATGAAAACAAAAAAGGTCAACTTCGCCTTAAAGTTGAGCGCACTCGTCGTCTTTCAGGCTTTATTAATGGGTAACGTTTTTGCAGCTACGCCAGCCGTTACGGATTGTGATGCTCATGTAGCGGATTCACTGACCGAAATGTTTACCTGCGGCTCAGTCCATGGCAGCCTGCGTAGCCTTTACTATTCTACCCACAATGCGTATTTCTCGCCGGGTTATTCTCAGGATACCGTCAGCTACGGTGGCAGCGTTAAATATGCCACAGCAGAATATTACGGCCTGAGCCTGGGTGTCAGTGGTATTTTGCAACGTGGTATTTCGCATAACGATGACCATCTGATCGGTGAACTGGGTCCAAATGAGACCGGCGTGGGTGAAGCCTATCTGAGCTGGCACTATCAGGACTTCCGTATCACCGCTGGTGACCAAAAGATCGCTATCCCGTTCGTTGGCGATTACGACTGGCGCATCACGCCGATTCTTTTCCGCGGGGTTGATGCTAACTACGGCGACAGCGAGAACTTCCTGCATGCCACCAAAATCACCCGCTATAAACCCTGGGGCGACGACCAGTTTCTGGACACCACCGCCTACACCGATGCAGATGGTCACACTAACGGCATGTGGGGTATTGGCGGAGGACGAGCCATAAAGCTTAATGATAAAAAGCTGACCGGTCAGCTGTGGTACGAGGAATATAACAACTACACCAGGATGGTGTACGGCGACAGCTTCCTGTCGTGGTCAGAAAATCCGATGCAGCCAAAAATCGGTGTGCAGTTTATTCGCGGCTTGAGTCAGGGCGATGCGCTGGCAGGCGAAGTGAACAGCACCAGTTACGGCGCGCAATACGCGATGAACTTCATTCCTTCGCTGCGATGGTCGCTTAACTACGATCGCATCGCCGCCAGTGAGAATGCTTATGGCAATGGCGCGCTGGTCACGCCTTATGCGCATAACACCTCTTCAGGTGCGTACTTTGCGCAACCTTTCTTCACCAGTACTCAGGATCTGGGAAGCGGCAACGCCTGGTCTACCGACCTGAACTGGACCGCTAACGACAATATTTCCCTTGGCAGCCGTTACTCCTTTATGGATTTGACCGCCAGCGCGGGCGCCTCCAGCAGTAATCAATCTGAATACCTGATTTACGGCACCTACAGCTTCGATGGCGTGCTGAAAGGGCTGAGCCTGACTGACTTTGTCGGCGTGCAGACCAACTCCACGTCAGACAAGAACTTCTGGCAGAATCGTCTGGCGTTAGAATATGACTTCTAAGCAGCAACGGGTTTAACCGATCAGGAATAACGGCTTTTGTAATTAAGGCCGTTTTTATTCAGGCAAGGCACCCACCGGGTGTAATCAAAAGTAAATTTCGTATAATAAGCCTCTCCGGCAGGTGTCCTTACCCTCAGCCAGTTTTTTGGCTTCATCACGTATTGCTCTCACATGTCCGGGGAACACTGCTGGACAGATACCAAAAGCCATACGCAAAATCAAAGCTACTCGCCTGCAGTTGCAGGTTTAAGGAAAATCTATGCCAGGTTATATGTTTTTTATCTGTGGCGCAGATATCAAAACGGTTGTCAGCGGCTCAGCGTATGCTGCTCAGCTGTTAGCGTCTCCGGGAACTGAAAAAATTGATTTTGAAACAGAAGCCAGTGACAAGCAGGAAGCACAGCTGAAGCTTAAAACGCATCTTGAAAAAAATAATAAATCCCTTAAAAATTTCACTGGCGACATTACTTTCAGTGCGATTATCGAATCGCTTCTGAGATAGCGCTGAGCCTGAGGCTCAGCGCCCTTCCGCAAAACCCGAAGCAAAGCTTTCCCTCTCACTGACTTCAACAGACTCTTCCCTCGGGTAAAACCCAGCGATAAAAGATCATGGCGCTGTCGCTGTAAACTCAACCACAGATCCGGCATGTTTGCGCCATGTGATTATCCGCGCCATAAGAATTCAAACCGCTACAGGGGAAGGAACAGGGAGTGATGCTTCTGCCTCTCAGCCTCTCCTTTTACCACCGAGCCGCTAACAGCAACGGGCTGAGATCGGCTATGAGCATAAAACGGACTCTGCGGGTCAGAGTGAAGTCTGGCATGTTATAATTAATCACAGTCCGAACTTTGTAGTTAGCTGGTAAAAATTGATGCCAGACAGCGTTATTACCCTCCCTCGCTGTAAGGGATACGCCTTTTGCTGGAATGACTTTTCTGAATAGCTGACGGATTTCCCGTGATTAACATGGAGAAAGAAAATGAAATTTCCTGGGACTCCGGAAAATGAAGAAGAGCGGCTGAAGTCGCTTTATATGATTGATCTACTTGATACCGTAGATGATGAGCGCTTCGAACGTTTAACCAGGATTGGGAAGAAGCTGTTCAATGTATCGATAGCGCTGATTAGCCTGCTCGATCGTGACCGCCAGTGGCTTCTGGCCTGCCAGGGACTTAATACGCGTGAAACCACGCGTGATGTCTCGTTCTGCGGACACACTATTATGCAGGAAGGGCCGTTTATCGTAAACGATGCCCGTCTTGATGAACGTTTTCATGATAACCCACTGGTGACTGGTGAACCCTTTATCCGTTTCTATGCTGGTTATCCAGTGCATCTGCCGGATGGTACGGTGGCTGGAACCCTGTGTCTGATTAACTCCACACCGCGCGATTTTAGTGAGGATGATGTCGCCTCGCTAAAGGACTTGGCATTTATCGTGGAAGATGAATTTCAGGTGATAAACATGGCTATGACCGATAGCCTGACAGGAATTCTTAATCGACGCGGTTTTTACCGTAGCGGGGAAAAGCTTTTTAAGGAACTGAACCGTAATGCAGAGCCGTTCAATATCATCTATTTTGACCTTGATAAATTCAAATCTGTGAATGACCTCTGGGGTCATGGTGAAGGCGATGAGCTGTTGAAAATATTCTCGGCGCAGCTGAAAAAACATTTGAGTACCAAAGAGATCGTTGGTCGGCTGGGTGGTGACGAGTTCGCAGTGTTACTGACAACCGAAAACGATCCCCAGCCTTTTTTGAATAAGCTTCGTGAAGGTCTGGATGCGTATAATCAGCACGGTGAAAAACCTTACAGCATCAACTATTCCTACGGGATACTTAACAGCCATTCAGGTCAATATAGTTCGTTACTCGATATGGTCAAAGAGAGCGATGCTGTAATGTATTCTGAGAAGCGCAGAAAAAAACTGGGATAACAGACCGGATTTTCCGGGCATATTTATTTCTGTGAAGACTACCATTTCAGAGAGTAATGAAAGCATCTGCCCATGGAGCAGTTTTCACTTTCCGGGCCTGATACAGCAAATAAAAATCTTACGTATTGAAATCATCTCAAATGAACCCTGAGCCAGAGCAAAATTCTGCCTGCAAACTGGCAACAGGGATTTCGGATGCTCATTAAACAGAAACGGATAAAAACAGCGCGAGATTTTAACCCTATGTTTTGTAAAACATAGCCTCTAAATGGCGCCATAAGGACACAATTTTAAAACGCACTTTCTTTTTTTATCACATTCATTCAGTAGAGCCACTTTGTTGCCGGGGCAGTCCAACTTTTCTTCCAGCGTCTGCCAAAGCGACTGGTTAAATGGGAGGAAATGAATCACTTTGATATTGCGTAACATACCATTTACCACGTAGCCGAACTCACTCGTTTTAAGCGTACTTCCTGCCCTGAGGAAATACTCTCCCTGATAAAATAAAACTAAACGCAGATTTTTTAAACCCGACAGCAGGGCAAAGCAGACACCTGTTGAAGGACAGACTAAATTTTTTTCAATCACCCACTTCATTTCAGTCTCCTTATGTTCTTTTTATCAACCACATAAGTCCTTATATTATGCCAGGCATTTTCAAATTCACTTTTACCTTAGCCCACAGTTCAGGAATACAATCCTTTGTAAAAGGATAAACAGTGCCTGAAAAAACCTTCTATTACTCTTTTCTGGAATCAAAATGTTTAATAATAAGCTGAAGCATAATTTCCAATTATTACTATTTCCTTGTAATAGAATTTTGTGAGCAGAAAGTATTGATGGTAGACATTAAATCTCCTCGCTATTAAGTAAGAATATGAAAGAATATTCTCATTTGCTAATTAATGTTAAGATTAATCCTAGCGTGCGTTCAGATAATAGCAATGCTTGCATAACAAATTTTGTATTCTTTACGCTCTTTACTTTGCTTTATGCAATTCATTGATCTGAACGGGTGATGTGAAAGTATAAGCGTGCTAGTCATATTAGCAAAAATTATTCTGCCATTTCATCAAGCAGAGAGTGATCCTGATTCATCACTATTATCCTGCCTGAGCGCCGCGGAGTAATATCGTGCAATGATATGAACAAGTTCCTGCATCTCATCGATATCAGGGATAGCGGAGTGACCCAATCAAATCCCATGCAGCTTAGCCAGTAGCCACATCCTTTCCGAAGCGATATCGGGGTTATCAAGCAATCCCGCCTGGTCAGCAAGACGGAACAGTTCACAGTAATGCGTCAGGCTGCGCGCGCTCTGCATTCCCGCCAGCAGGGTAAAATGGCGCTGATGACCATTAAGCCAGGCGAGAAACACAATGCCCGCTTTGTAGTACTGCGTTGGCGCAGAGAAAATATGCCGCGCCAGCGGCAGGGTTGGAGTAAGGATCTGCTCATATGTCTGCCGATCGCCCTGTGCCAGCGCATGCAGCGCGCCAGAAGCCGCCGGGGCAATCGCATCAAGAATCCCCAACAGGGCATGCGAATAGCCCTGACTGTCACCGGCAATCAGTTCGGGGTAATTGAAGTCATCCCCCGTATACATTTTAACGGAGGCGGGAAGCTGGCGGCGCATCCCGATTTCACGATCTTTATCCAGCAAAGAAATCTTGATACCGTCGACTTTAGCCGTGTTGTTGCGTATCACTGACAGACAAATTTCCATTGCGTCGTGAACCTGTTCTCTCCCCCAATAACCCCGCAGCGCCGGATCAAACATGTCGCCAAGCCAGTGCAGGATCACCGGTTCACGGACCTGCTTCAGCACTGCGTCATAAACCTGAATATAATCTTCCGGGCCTTTAGCAATAGCAGCCAGCGCCCGGCTGGCCATCAGGATGATACGACCTCCGCAGGCTTCGATATCGGCAATCTGCTGTTCATAAGCGTTAATGACATCCTGCAACGTCAAGCCTGTGAAGTCGCTCAGATGATCGGTACCTGCGCCGCTGGCAATCATTACCTGGGGAAAATCTTTCGCCTGCGCCACACTTCTCTGGATCAGTTCCAGGCTGGTTGGCCAGTCCAGCCCCATGCCGCGCTGTGCGGTATCCATCGCTTCCGCCACGCCAAAACCCAGTGACATCAGGTGACGTCTGTACTCGAGCGTCGCATCCCAGTCGATTGCCCTGTCACGCGTGGGATTTTGCATAGCGACAGGATCCGCAACCACGTGTGCCGCCGCATAGACCTGTCGGTTGAATAGCGGCTTCTGGGGTACGCTCCAGTTTCGCTGCCCTTGCAGAATATAACTGTAGGGCTGACCTTTGCTGTCCAGTAAACGTACCTTATTGTTGATCGTCATTTTTCATTCCTCATGTTTAAGGCTTTAGCAACTGCCCAGGCGGCAGCGCTTCTGCTGCGCTACCTGAGATCAGCGGTTGTTTGCGTACGCCCAGTAATACAAAGCTGCTGCACAGGATCACGGCGGCGGCTACCAGCCAGACAGGCTGAAGCGTGTAGGTTTGCGCAAAGTAGCCTGCAACAATGGGGGAGATACCGCCTGCAGCCATCCCCGTATTCATAACAAATCCAATGGCGGAGCCACGCAGAGAGGCGGGAACCAGTTCGGCGGTAACAGACAACACAATGGGCGTAATGGGGTAGCCTAAAAAGCCGAGCAGCAGCACCAGCAAAATCACCAGCGTCACGGAGGAGGTGATAACCATCGCTGCCATCAAAAATCCGCTGGCAATCGTCACAGCCATCAGGATGTTGCGACGGCGGATGAAGTCACCTTTATCGCAGTAACGGCCAAGCAGAAATCCGCCCAGCGCGCCGGTCAGCCCCAGCAGGCTCGCTATGGTTCCGGCAGTGCCGATGGTCAGGTTTTTATCCTGCATCAGGTAACTCGGCGCCCACAGCAGCACAATCCACCAGCCCGCCAGCAAGACAAAGTAATAGGCGGCCATCATCATCACCGGCGCATGCCGGAACAACGTACGCAGCGGCACTTTCTCCGCGGCCTGACGGGCGATGAGATCGGCAGGCTTGCGATCGTTTTTGACCAGCGTAGCGTAGAGTATCGAGACCAGAATGCCCATCGCCCCGGCGACATAAAACACCACGCGCCAGCCAAGCACAGGGCCTAATACTGCCCCCATCCAGGTGCCAAGAAAGCCGCCTATCGGATAGCCCATCCAGTAGAGAGACATCACCGTGGTGCGCTGCTTTTCACTGGTGACGTTCGCCACTTCCAGCGAGGCAGCAGGCCAGAAGATGCCTTCGCCGATCCCGGTCATCACCCGATAAAAAATCAGGCTCGATAAGCTGCCTGCCACGCCAGTCATCAGCGTGGCGAGCGAAAACATCATTAGCCCCAGAATTAACACCGGCTTACCGCTGAGCTTGTCGGCGATGATGCCAGCAATGAACAGGAAAAGAATAAAGCCAAAAAAGAAGAAGGAGAGCAGGATGCCGCTTTCGCCTTTACCCAGACCAAACTCGGAGGCAATAAGGCCAATCGCCGACGACACCGTCATGCGATCAACCGAGTACATCATGTATCCCAGCCCGCACAGGACGGTAACCAGAATCATTTTTCGGGTATCTGTATTCATATTTTCCTCGACATCTCTGTTGACCGACGAAAACAGCTTGTAAGCTCTGTCAGATACAAATGAAGGTTAACCCTGTTCCTGATGGCGTAATTTGCAGGTCCTCAGCACTTCGTCAGGATCTTTAGTCCACCAGTTAAGACGGGAAAAAATTTCGACTTCATGAAAGCCCTGATATCCCAGCGCTTCAACCGCCATGCGGAAGCCGCGAATATCGATGACGCCATCGCCCATCATGCCGCGATCCTCCAGCAGATCCTGCGTCGGGTTAAGCCAGTCGCAAATATGAAAAGCCAGCAGACGTTTCTGCCCCGCGCGCCTGATTTCATGATGAAAGTCAGCATCCCACCAGGTGTGATAGAGGTCGACGGCGAGCCCCAACCCCTCTTCTCCCAGCACATCTATCAGGTCGTTAGCCTGTTTTAAGCTGTTGATGCAGGCCCGATCGGCGGCATACATCGGATGCAGCGGTTCAATCGCCAGCGGCATTCCTTGTGGTCTGGCATATTCCAGCAGAGCGTTCAGCCCGTCATGAACCTGCTGGCGCGCCCCGGCTAAATCTCTGGAACCAGCAGGTAATCCCCCTACCACCAGCACCAGACAGGCAGCGTTTAACGCCAGGGCTTCATCTACGGCACGATAATTGTCGGTGAGACTGGCGTGACGTTGCGCGGCAGTAGCAGCCGGAAACATACCGCCCCGGCAATATCCGCTGACGCTGAGCTGGTGAAGTTTTAACAACCGTGCCGTTTCTTTCAGCCCCAGTGCGGCGACCTGATCGCGCCAGGGAGAAATGCCGCGAATGTCGTGACGGGCACAGCCTTCAATAATCTGTCGGAGATCCCACTGCTGGCGAACCGTTGCCGTATTGAGAGAAAGTTTATGTGGGTCAGGTATCTGCATGACTTTATCCTCAACGCTCTAATGAAGGCACATCGACCCAGCGGCGCTCTTTCCAGCTTTTAAGCGCCAGATCAACCAGTTGCAAGCCTTTCGCCCCTTCCAGCAGGCCCCAGCGATAATCGCCTTCGCCCCAGACGTGGCGCAGAAACAGTTCCCACTGAACTTTGAAGGCGTTGTCATAAGTCTGGGTATCCGGCACTTCAGCCCAGTCGTTAAAAAAATCGTGCGTCTGCCGTACATCAGGATTCCACACCGGCTTCGGCGTATTAACGCTGGCCTGAGTGAAACAGTCGGTCAGCCCGGCCACCGCCGAGCCGTTTACACCATCAACCTGAAACGTCACCAAATCATCGCGGCGAACGCGAACGCACCAGGAGCTGTTGATTTGCACAATGGCTCCATTGTGCAGTTCAAAAGTGGCGTAAACGGCATCGTCTGCGGTCGCCTGATAAGGTTGATGTTGCTCATCCCAGCGCTCGGGGATATGCGTAGCGCCCAGACAGCTGAGACTTTTAATCTCGCCAAAGAGGTTGTCGATCACATAGCGCCAGTGGCAAATCATATCCAGGATAATGCCGCCGCCATCTTCGCTGCGGTAATTCCAGGAAGGGCGCTGCGTGGGTTGCAGGTTGCCCTCAAATACCCAGTAACCAAATTCGCCGCGTACGGATAACACCCTGCCAAAAAAGCCTGAATCGTTCAGCAGCTTGAGTTTTTGCAAACCGGGTAACCAGAGTTTGTCCTGTACCACACCATGGCAAACGCCTTTTTCCCGGGCGAAGTGGTAAAGATCCAGCGCATCATCCAGGCCCATGGCTACCGGTTTTTCGCTGTAAACGTGTTTACCTTTGCTGATGGCTTTTTTCAGCAGCGCCGGGCGTGCCTGAGTGGTCGCCGCATCAAAGAAAATGATGTCGTCAACATTGTTCAGCGCCTCCTCAAGATCGGTACCCCAGCGCGTGATGCCATACTCCCGCGCCAGAGCAGCTATCTTTTCAGCGCTCCGGCCAATTAAAATCGGGTCAGGCATTAAACGATCGCCGTTAGCCAGCAGCACCCCACCCTGTTCGCGGATTTGCACTATTGACCGAATCAGGTGCTGATTTTTCCCCATGCGCCCGGTTACGCCATGCATGATGATGCCAACTGGAATCTGAGCCATTCATTCACCTCAATGTTGAATATCGTTGTCAGCCACTTTGCGATCGGCACGATATAACGCCCCGAAGCAGTGGCAATCATCAGGCAACCAGGTTAATAGTGTTTCAACTAACCGGTTGAGAGTTTCACTATAGGAGCAAGAAAGCCTGGTGATGGTGATCAATTTCACATAACCAACTAGTTGGTTGAAAAAATCTCTTTGCCTGTTTTTCGAATGAATTAAGGCGTTATAATGCTGACAAGCGCAGCGAAAAACCGGGAGAGACGTTTGGCTAACAGGAGTATTAAAGATAAAAATGATTCCGCTGATAAACAGCAGCGAATTCTTGAGGCTGCCCGGGCGGAGTTTGCAGAGAAGGGTTTTGATGGTGCTCGTGTAGACAGCATCGCCAGGCGTGCCCAGGCGAATAAACAGCTCATTTATTACTACTTCACTAATAAAGATGTGCTCTTTACCAGGGTGCTGGAAGATGCTTACCGGCACATTCGTGAGCAGGAAGCGGCGCTGTCGCTTGACGAGTTCCCTGCTAATCAGGGGATCCTTAAGCTGGTGGAGTTCACCTGGAACTACTATCTGAAAAATCCGGAGTTCATTCGTCTGTTAAACAGCGAAAATCAGCTCAAGGCAAGGCATCTGAAAGATTCCCCCATCACCGTCACTATCAATCAAAGCTGGATAGGCATCACCAAAAGCCTGCTGGAACGTGGTGTCGCTGAAGGCAATATCAGGCCTGGCATTGATGTGATGCAGCTAAATATCAATATCTCTGCACTCGGTTTCTTTTACCTGATCAACCAGGCAACCCTGTCGATTCTGTATCAGAAAGACCTCAGCGAGAAAGCGGCGCTTGAAGAGCGTCTCCGTGTGATGAAGGAGTGTATTGCGGCATGGATAAAGCCATAATCGGCCCTGAAATCCACGTTCGCGTGGATTTTTTCTGCCCGCCCGCTTCTACCCCGTCATCGCAAAACCTGCCACTCGTATCAACTTTGTTTAGAGTGCATTTAATATATTAGTAACCTATTAAACTATAAGCGTCGTCATCAATTTTATGTTAGCTTACTGTTAATTAGCCGTGAAGCTAAAATAAATTCGAAACAATTCAAGCGCATTCACCCTCGCCACAGGTAAGGGTTTTACAGTATAAGCATTCAGGGGCATACCATGCATCACTCAGATGACCTGTCCGCAGGAAAGGCCCGGTTTTCACGTCGGCAGGTTTTAGTTGCTGGCGCGATTATCGTGGCTGGAGGATTGATGACCTCCGCACTCCCGCCTTTCGCATTGGCTGGTACGACCAACAGTTTCACGCCATTCATGCAGATCTCCCGTTTGCTGGTCAATCACCAGCTGGATGAAGCCGTCGGCCAGCGTATGTTGGCGCTGCTGGCATCTGAGGAAGCCGATCTGCTGGAGAAAATCAATCAGCTGCTGGCTATTGCCCGCACGGCTGACGCCACTATTGTTGAGGAGTTTTTCCCGGCAATCCCGGCAGGCAAGTTGCAGGATCTCGCCCACAAAATCATCTTCGGCTGGTACACAGGAAGCCTGGAACCCACACGCTCAGCGAAAACTTTCGCCTTCGAGCAGGCGTTAACCTGGCACACCACGCAGGATGCCATTGCCATCCCTTCCTATGGTTTTAGCGGGCCGAATAACTGGCAGCGCAGCAATAAACCGGTTCTTCCCCTGCCCCAATTCTGAAGATGATAACAACATAAAATGAAGACAACTCCTTCTCCCGTAGTGATTGTTGGTACTGGCGTGGTCGGCGTGGTGATCGCTGAGCAACTGCTTGATGCAGGTATCCCGGTACTGATGCTGGAAGCAGGCCCCCGCGTTTCACGTGCTGAAATCGTTGAAAATTACAGAAACCTGCCGCTGGCCGCCAAAGGCAATCCGATTGAGTGCTATCCGTCGCGCGAATGGGCGCCCCACCCGGAACCAGCGGGGCCGGGCAAAGGCTATCTGCAGCTCAGCGGAGCGGATTCTTACGCACAGAGTTATGTGCGCTATGCAGGCGGTTCGACCTGGCACTGGGCGGGAACCTGCTGGCGCCTCACGCCTGCTGATATGCAGCTGCACACGCGATACGGCGTCGGGCGGGACTGGGCATTTGATTACGCCACGCTGGAACCTTATTACGCGATGGCCGAATACAAACTCGGCATCTGTGGCCCAGACGATCCGGCCCTGCAGTGGCCTCCGCTGCGCTCTAAACCCTATCCCATGCCTGCCCTGCCTTTCGGGCCTGGAGAAGCCCGCTTTACGCAGGTGGTGAAAGAGAAGCTGGGGCTGAATAACATCCCAACCGCGCAGGCGCGTAACAGCGGCATGGCGTATGACGATCGCCCTGCCTGCTGCGCGAATAACAACTGCGTGCCGGTTTGCCCGGTCGGGGCGAAATATGATGCCTCCACGGCGCTGGCCCGTCTGGAAGCTAAAGGCGCCAGAATTATTGATAATGCGGTGGTCTGGAAAATTGAAACCAATGCCAGCAACCATATCGAAGCGGTGCACTACTACGACCAGCACAGGCAAAGCACGCGGGTGAACGGCAAGCTGTTTATCATCGCCTGCAACGGTCTGGAAACCCCCAAACTGCTGCTGATGTCCGCAGACTCGCGTAATCCACAGGGCATTGCCAACAGTTCAGATCAGGTGGGTCGCAATATGATGGATCATCCGCAAATCACCATGACCGTCACGCTGGAAGAGCCTTACTGGGCTGGCGTAGGCCCGGTAGTGAACAGCGGTATTATGGAGACCTCGCAGGGCGATTTCCGCTCTGAGCATGCAGGTGCCTATTTCCGCTTCAATAACTTTGCCCGCAACCGTTTCGTCACCTTTGACGCGCTGAAGAGTGGCCTGGTCGGCAAGGCGCTGGATGAAGAGATCCGTCGCAAAACCGCCTGCACTGCCGATATCGTGCTGGCGCATGAAATTCTGCCGGATGAGAATAACCGCCTGACGCTTTCAGATAAAAAAGACTGGCTGGGCCTGCCCAAACCCGCCATTCACTACGACGTCGGCAACTATGTACGCCGCTCGCTCAGCGTCTACTCCCTGCCGATTGCCCATCAGATTGCCGACGCCATGGGGGCGACTGAGAAGAAGTTCTCTAAACAGTTTAACCAGAGCAAACACATCATGGGCGGTACCCGGATGGGCAATGACGCAGCGACCTCAGTGGTGGATGATGTCTGTCGCGCGCACGATCACCCTAACCTGTTTTTACCGGGTGGAGGGGCGATGGTAAGCACCGCCTGCGGCAACAGCACGCTGACCATGGTGGCGCTGGCGTTTAAAGCTGCGGAAGCGATTGTGAAACAGGCCAGGGAGGTTTGAATATGAGGAGGTTGAAACTCACCGCGCTGGCGGCAATTCTCTCTTTAACCACTGGCGCAGCCTGGGCGGAAAATAGCGCATACGTACTTAAGAGCAGTGCGGATCAGACAAACAGTGGATCGTCTGATAATCAAGAGCTGGCAGAGAGTGGTGCACGCCTGCTTAAGAAAGGAGAATATCTGGCTGTCGCTTCAGACTGTACCGCCTGTCATACCGGCACAAAACCTTTTGCTGGTGGCAAAGCGATTGAATCACCCGTGGGCGAGATCGTCGCCACCAATATCACGCCGTCAAAAACCGCTGGTATTGGCAATTACACCGAGCAGCAATTTGCTGATGCGGTGCGTAAAGGCATACGGGGGGATGGCGCGCATCTCTATCCGGCCATGCCTTACACCGCTTACGCCACGCTGACCGATGAAGATATCCACGCTCTCTACAGCTATTTTATGTCGGGTGTCCCGCCGGTGGATGAGCCAACCCGGCAAACGCATCTGCCCTTCCCGCTTAACCTGCGGTTCTCAATGCTGTTCTGGAACGCCCTGTTCCTGAAATCACCAGGATATACGCCGGACAGCTCGCAGAGTGAGAGCTGGAACCGGGGACGATACCTGGTAGAAGGCGCGACTCATTGCAGCACCTGCCATACGCCGCGCGGTTTTCTGATGCAGGAGAAAGAGGAGGAAGCCTTTACCGGCGCCCAGGTCGGCCCCTGGTTTGCACCGAACATCACCCATAATAAAGTAAGCGGTATCGGCAGTTGGTCACAGCAGGATCTGGTGACCTATCTGCAAACGGGACGTCTGGCAGGCAAAGCGCAGGCAGCGGGGAGCATGGCAGAAGCGATTACCCACAGCTTCCAGTATCTCTTCCCGACGGATTTAACCGCCATTGCTGAGTATCTGGCTACCGTACCCGACGCTCAGGCTCCGGCAGCGGGTAAATCACGCTTCCAGCAGGGCACGGCAGCTAACAATCTGGTGGCGTTCCGGGGTGATGCCTTTAGTGCGCCGGTTAAAGATGAGGGAGCAAGGCTGTTTTCCGGCAACTGCGCTTCCTGCCACGGCAGCAGCGGTCAGGGTACGGAGGATGGTTTCTATCCCAGCCTGTTTAACAACAGCGCAACGGCTGGACGCAATCCTGCAAACCTGGTGGCCACCATCCTGTATGGCGTTGAGCGCGATACGGCCCAGGGCAACGTCTTTATGCCGCCGTTTGGCGAACAGCCCAACGCACTCAATCATCTGAACGACGATCAGGTAGCAACGTTATCAAACTGGATCCTGCACCACTATGGCAATGCGGAGGTCACGGTCAGCGCCAGCCAGGTCGCAGAAATCCGTCGCGGCGGTCCCGCTTCACCGCTGGTGATGATGGCCCAGGCTGGGGTTGCGGCGGGAGGCGTAGTGATTATTGCGCTGATCGTCTTATTCCTCTACCGCCGCAAACGCAGGAAAAACTTAAATACTCTTTGACCCTGTCGCCCTGGCTCCAGCCAGCGGCGGCGTTTTTTACTGGAAATAGCAATGAAGCATTTTACAAGACGCCGAGTGTTGAAGATGGCAGGACTGGCGGCACTCACCAGCGCTGCCGGCACGCTTCTGCCGCTGCCAGCGCTGAAGGCTGCACAGGCTGCGGCACCTGCACCTGCACTGGCTGAATTTATTCAGGTTTCACAAAAACTGACGCAGCAGGATGATTTGAACAGCGCGGTCGGTACGGCACTGTTTCATGCCCTGACCCTCACGCAGAAAAACTTCACCATGGCACTGACTCAGTTAAGCGCCCTGTTAACCAGCCAGCCTGCTCTTTTACAGCAGGAGCGCCTGGCTTTTGCTGAAAGTCAGGCGGCTGAGGAGAAGCTGGCGAAAATCATCCTGGGCGGCTGGTACAACGGTGTTGTGGGTAAGGGTAACGCTGCGCTTTATGTCACCTATGTCAATACGCTGGCCAGCCAGCTGGTGAAAGACAAACTGGTTCCACAAAGTTTCTCATACGGTAAATGCGGCAGCTGGGCGCAGCAGCCCTGATTGATTAAAGAGTAATGTTGAAATGAATAACAAGAATTCCGCCGATGTGGTGGTAATTGGCGCGGGCGTTAACGGCTCGCTGCTGGCAACACGTCTGGCAAAGGCGGGTAAATCCGTATTATTACTGGAATCGGGGCCTAAAATGGGTCGCGACGAGCTGGTAGAGCGTTACAGAAATTCCGCCTTCAAATCTGACTTTATGTCACCCTACCCATTTTCCCCGCTGGCGCCCCACCCGCGCTACACGCCGGAGCCAAACGACTATCTGCAGCAGAAAGGCCCGCACCCCTTCAATGCACAATATATTCGCATGTTTGGCGGCACCAGTTGGCACTGGGCGGCACAGCTGTGGCGCTTTGTACCCAATGATTTTCGGCAGCAGACGCAGTATGGCGTGGGTAAAGACTGGCCGATAGGTTATGAAGATCTGGAAGAGTTTTACTACCAGGCCGAGGTGATAGCTGGCGTAGGCGGGTCGCCCGATAGCGGTTCTCCGCGCAGTAAACCTTACCCGATGGAGCGCGTGCCTGCTTCCTGGTTGCAGCAGCGCGTAACCGCCCGTCTTCAGCCGGAGTTTACCGTGCTGGATGACAGCACGGGCCGCAACAGCCGCAGTTACGATGGACGTCCTGCCTGCTGCGGCAACAACAACTGCATGCCGGTTTGCCCCATTGATGCGCAATATCACGGTGGAATAGCGGCGCAGCAGGCAGAAATGAGCGGCGTGAAAATCATCACGGAGGCGGTGGTTTATCAGCTTGAGCATAACGAGCAGGGCAAGATTGTAGCGGCCAGTTATTATGACTGGAACAAGATCGCGCACCGCGTCACCGCAGAAACTTTTGTGCTGGCAGCCAATGCGATAGAAACGCCCAAACTGTTGTTGATGTCCACCAGCGATAAATTCCCGCAGGGCCTGGCCAATGCGCGTGACAACGTTGGCCGTAATCTTTGCGATCACCCGGCAACAGGCGTGACGTTCGACGTGGATGAAGAGATCTGGCCAGGGCGCGGCCCGGTCAGCCCCTGTTCTGTCGGACAGTTCCGCGACGGCGAGTTCCGCCGTGAACACGCTCCGTTCCGTATCGATATCTCCAACGCTTCGCAGGTCGCCTCTGTGACCAAAGAGCTGCTGGCTGAAGGCTGGTTTGGTAAAAAATTACAGGAGCAGATCCGCTTCCGTGCCTCGCGCCGCCTGAGTATCAAAAACGCGCTGGAGCAGTTACCCGATCCCAACAACCGCGTCACGCTCAGCACTAACAAGGACCCGCTGGGTCTGCCCACGCCCGCCCTGTTCTGGGACGTGGATGACTATGTGAAGAAAGGCACGATGAAAACCCGCGAATGCTATGACGCCATTGCCGCAAAACTGGGGGCGACCAATATTAAACACAGTAAAAGCGGCAAGTTCTCCAACCGTCAGCATATTACCGGAACGCTCTCGATGGGGCTTGACCCGGCCACCTCGGTGACCGACGTCTGGGGCCGCGCGCACGACCATGAAAATCTGTTTATGGTCGGCACCGGCGTAATGCCCACTGTGGGCACCTGTAACGTCACGCTGACAGCTATGGCGCTTGCGCTGCGTACTGCAGACCGAATTTTGCAGGAGACGCAACGTGGCTAATCTTCTGAAGACACTGCTGCCAGCCAGTATTCTGCTGCTGACGCTGGGCCAGCCGCAGGCGGCAGAACAATCTGATCTGATCAAACGTGGCGAATATCTGGCGATTGCCGGGGACTGTGGCGCCTGTCATACCGAAGAAGGCAAAGCGCCCTTCAGCGGCGGGCATGCCATTTCCAGCCCGATAGGCACGATTTTCAGCACCAATATCACGCCGTCGGACGTTGCCGGAATTGGTCATTACAGCGAAGCGCAGTTTGCTGAGGCGTTGAGAAAGGGTAAACGTGCGGACGGCAGCCAGCTCTATCCTGCCATGCCTTATACCGCTTACGGCAAAATCAACGACGAGGATATGGCGGCGCTGTACGCTTACTTTATGCATGGTGTTAAGCCGGTTGATACACAGCCGGAAAAAACGGCGCTGCCCTTCCCCTTTAACCTTCGCTTTAGCATGATGGCGTGGAACTGGCTGTATCTCGATAACAAGCCGTTTACGCCGGACTCCGCTAAAACGGCACAGTGGAATCGCGGTGCCTATCTGGTGGAGGGGCTGACGCACTGCAGCACCTGCCATACGCCACGCAGCTTCCTGATGGCCGAGCAGCAGCAAAAAAATCTTCAGGGCGCTTCACTGGGTACCTGGTTTGCGCCAGACATTACTGCCTCAACGCTTAAGGATCAGCACTGGACGCGCCAGATGCTGGCGGACTACCTTGCCACAGGCCATAGCGCAACGGGCGCGACGGCAGGCGGCCCGATGCTGGAAGCCATTGATAAAAGCTTCTCTCGCCTGTCACCGGCAGATCGTCTGGCCATGGCTACCTATCTTCTGCCAGAAGAGGGAAAGGATAATGTCCCGGCTGCCAGCGCAGATCTAACCCCGGTCACTGGCGACGATTTGCCCGAAACGTTATCAACACAGCCGGAAGGTGAGCGCATTTACCGCAATAACTGCGCGGCTTGCCACAATCTGCAGGGAGAAGGTTTACGGGGTCTACCGGCGCTGAAAAACCATCCGGTACTGAAAAAACCCACGGCGGATAATGTGGCTATGGCTGTTTTGCAGGGGGTATGGCCGGAGAAAGCGCAGTCGATGCCGGGCTTTGCCGCTGAGCTTAACGACGAGCAGATCGCCAGCGTCACCCGCTACGTGATGAAGGATATCGGTAACAGCAACGTCAGCATCACCGCTGAACGGGTGAAAGCGCTACGCCAGGGGGGCGAACCCTCGCCGTTATTAATGCTCGCCCGCGTTGGCATGGCAGGCGGCGTTATTCTGGCGATCCTCGCTCTGATTTACTGGGGATGGCGTCGCAGAGGTTAACCGCTGCTCCTCCGCTTCTTTTTTGAAGCGGAGGAGACTGTTTAAAGCTTAAGAATACGCTTCGCATTTTCCCAGGCTACCGCTTCCCTTTCCCGATCTGAGATCTGCGCTTTATGCAGCCACTTCACCGCAATTGCCGTGCTCTCAAACGGATAGTCGACAGAGAACATGACGTTTTCACTGCCCATTGAATCCAGTGCGCAACGTAAGGCGGCATCGTTACAGACGCCTGAGGTGGTAATAGTGATATTCTTTTTGGCATACCATGAGGGCGGATGTTGGATCTCAAACTTTTGATTAGCGATCTGGTAACGGCTGTCCAGACGCCAGAGCTGGATCGGTAAAGTTTCCCCCATATGTCCCAGTATTACCCGCGCGCCGGGATAACGATCGAAGGTGCCGCTGAAAATCAGTCTTAATGCGTGCGAACAGGTTTCCACCGCCCAGCTCCATACTGGTCCCCACATTTCAGGATGCCCGGCATACATATGAGGCTGATCTGCAGGGTTGCCGGGATGGATATAAATGGGCACGCCTAAAGCTTCTACGCGTTCCCAGAAGATGTCATAGCGACGGTCGTCCAGATAGAGGCCATCCGTTTCGCCGTTGATCATGCCGCCCTGCATTTTCAGATCCCTGATGCAGCGCTCCAGCTCGGCGGCAGCAGCCTGAGGGTCCTGCATGGCAAGATGCGCAAACCCACCGTAGCGGGTTGGATTCTTCTGCATTTCCGTGGCTAACCTGTCATTCGCGTAGCGGGCCAGGCGTACCGCCTTTTGCCGATCGGGTTCGATTTGCACCCCAGGCCCTGATAAGGAGAGCACAGCAAAGTCCACGCCGTTTTTATCCATGATCTCCAGTCTGCCGCGACCGAAATCTGACAGTGGCGTCACCACTTTATCCACCAGCCCATTTCTGAGGTTCTGCTGCGTTTCATGCAGGTAACCAACAAATTCCGGCAGCATAAAATGCTCTTCCAGAGCGACGATCCGCGCTGGCGCTTTGCCGGTTGAGACGGGACTTAAGGCTTCAGCCGCAGAAGCGAAGCTGCTGGTGCCGGCAAGTAAACCGCTGCCTGCGACCACGGCGGTGGCATTCTTTAAAAATTCACGACGGTTGGCCATATCACTCTCCGGGAAATATTAAGGAAACGAATATCGTTTCCAAAACAGCATATCTTCCGTATGCAATAAAAGCGCTGGCCTTACTGTTTTAAATTGTAATTGGCGGAAAGGAGATGTGTTTTTAATGCGGCTTTGCCAGCATCAACGGGCTGAAATCATTCAGGACGCGGCTAATGGTGGGCTGAGGGTCAAAAGCAGGTACGGGCGGAATTAGCCCAAGTGAAATATCGCGCAGCAAGGGGGTAATGATCAAAGCCTGAAGATAGTGGGCAGAATCGGCGGGCCAGAGAGGGTGCATCAGGCCAGACGCTTTTACCTGATTCAGCCACTTATCCAGCAAGCGGGCAGCGTTATCGAAACCATTTTCGCGATAAAGCTTCAGATACTCCGACTTTTTGCTGAGATCGCTCTGCAGAAACTGGTAGATCACCACGGATTCCAGCGACAGTACGCGAGCCGCCAGCGTGGTGAAAAACGTATTCAGGGAGGCTAATACCTGCTGAGAGGAGGTCGGTGCGGGAGGCTGAGGGACCTCCGTGGTGGAGGTCCATCTGGCAATCATGCTTTCAATAATCGCTTCTTTATTGCTGAAAAACCGGTAAATGGTTTTTTTTGCCAGCGCCGCTCGTCGGGCAACCTCATCAATGGTCAGAAAGGAGATATCCTGCTCAACGATGATGAGGAAAGCGGCGTTAAGCACTTTTTCGCGGACCTCTTCCTCAGCAGCAGCGGGCCTGCCTCGCGCGTTTTTTTCTGCCATGTTGCGGTTACCTTAAGCCAGTTTGCGGTAATTTAGTCACTCCCCTGCGGCATGTAAAGGTATAACAGAGAAGAACTTGCCCCGTCTGGTCTTGTCAGCACGGGGAAAGATTACAGGCAGGTAGCCTTTAAGGTTTTACTGCGCTTTCTCAGGAATACGCGCAATCACCTTAATTTCAAAATCAAAACCGGCCAGCCAGTTCACGCCTACAGCGGTCCAGCTTGGATAGGGAGCCTGAGGAAACATCTCCTGCTTGACGGCCATGATAGTGGGAAACTGGTTTTCGGGATCGGTATGAAAGGTTGTGACATCGATTAAATCATCAAGGGTGCAGCCAGCGGCAATCAGCGTGGCTTTCAGGTTATCAAAAGCCAATCTTACCTGGGCCTCAAATTCAGGTTCCGGGGTACCCTCTTCAAGGCTGCCAACCTGCCCGGAGACAAACAGCAGATCGCCGGAGCGAATCGCCGCAGAGTAACCGAATTTCTGGTACAAATGCTGACGTTTAGCGGGGAAAATGGGTTCACGTGCGATCATGGTAACCTCTCATATTTATAGTGGGTACGAAGTGCATAAAGCGCCTGCTTGCTTTAACATACGCTGCGTATATAAAATTAAACACAGATACGCCTCGTATGTCAATTAATATACGAAGCGTATGCGAAAGGAGAAACTATGGCAGCCAGACGCCGTGCAGAAACAATGGAACAGAACCGCGAAAAATTGATTGCCGCTGCGCGTAAGGCCTTCGCGGAAAACGGCTTTGCCGCAGCCTCTATGGATGAACTGACTGCGCAGGTTGGGCTGACCCGGGGTGCGCTTTATCATAACTTTGGCGATAAGCGGGGTTTGCTGGCAGCCGTCGTGGCGCAGCTGGATGGCGAAATGGCCCGGCGGGCGAAAGAGATTGCAGGTGCGGCTGAGGATGGCTGGAACCAGTTGCTGGCGGAAGGCAGCGCCTATATAGAGATGGCGCTCGACCCGGAAATTCAGCGCATTGTGCTGCTGGATGGCCCCGCCTTTCTGGGTGACCCTTCGCACTGGCCCAGCCAGAACGCCTGTCTTGATGCAACACGCAATGCGGTAAGCGAGTTGGTTAAAGATCGGGTTCTGAAACCCGTGGATATTGAGGCAGCTGCACGCCTGCTTAACGGCGCGGCGCTGAATGCCGCCCTGTGGGTGGCCGCCAGCGAAGATCCTCAGGCAACATTACCGAAAGCGATTGAGGCTTTCAGCCTGATGGCGGAAGGGCTACGCCAGTAACCTGCAAAAGGTTGCGCAGCAGAGAAAGGAATTGGTGGAAAATCATCACCAAAGCTGATGCTTCACGTTATATTAGCGCCACGGAGTCAGGCTGGAACAGCATTCAGGACTCCTTTTTATCGTTAAGGAGCCGCCATGAGCAACCCCACGCCGCTGCAATCAGTACGGAAACGTCCGATGAAACTCACTACTTCCGTCAGCCTGATGGTGAGTACAGTGATCGTGGCGGTGCTGGTGGTGGTCCATTTTTTCTATTTTTTGCAGATCTCCAGCGTGACGCGGCAGAGCGTTGAGCATAAGGCGCTGGCGGTGGCCCGCACGCTGGCGAACTCTCCGGATATCCAGCACGCCCTGCTTTTACCCGCGAACCTTAACCTAATCCAGCCAATCGCCTCTCAGGTACAGAAGAGCAACGATCTGCTCTATGTGGTGGTTACCAATATGGCGGGCATTCGCTATTCCCATCCGGTCAGGGAAGCCATTAACCAGCATTTTATCGGCCCGGATCTGCGCCCTGCGCTGCTGGGTAAAGAAAACGTCTCTGTTAACCAGGGCCAGCTGGCGAAAGCCCTACGCGTCTTCACCCCGGTTTACGACCCGCAACGCCGCCAGATCGGCGTGGTGGTGATTGGTATCTCGCTGAGTGAAGTGAATGCGCAGATCAATCAGAGCCGCTGGAATATTCTCTGGACGGCGCTGTTCGGAAGTCTGGTGGGCGCGGCAGGCACCTTCTGGCTGGTCAGAGCTTCCCGCAGAATTTTATTCGGCCTGGAGCCTTATGAAATCTCGGCGCTGTTTGAACAGCGCCAGGCGATGCTGTACGCCATCAAAGAGGGGGTAGTCGCCGTAGATCTCAACGCGCAGGTGACGTTGATTAATCACGCCGCCCGCAAGCTGTTTCGTGAAACCGGCATGCCGCAGGCTTCAGAAAAGGAGATCGTCCGGAACCTGGAAGCTTCCGGCCCGCTGATCGCTAACCTGCGCGCCGTGCTGAGCAGTGGCAAGCCCCAGCGTGATGAAGAGATCCACTTCCGGGGACGCGATCTGTTGATCAACACCATGCCGGTCAGCAGCAAAAACAAAATCATCGGCGCGATTTGTACCTTCAGGGATAAAACAGAGGTGACCCGGCTGACCCAGCGCCTGAGCGGGATGGTCAACTATGTCGATACGCTGCGTCAGCATTCCCATGAATTTATGAATAAACTGCATGTCATTCTGGGTCTGTTGCATATGAAAAGCTACGGGCAGCTTGAAGCATATATTCTGAAAACCGCCAACAACTATCAGACTGAAATCGGATCGCTGTTGCGAAAAATAAAGTCGCCTGTGATAGCTGGTTTCTTATTAAGTAAACTTAACAGGGCGTCAGATCTGGGGCAGCGGCTGGTACTGAGTGAAGACAGTTTCCTGCCGGACAGAGGCAGCGAGCAGCAGGTCTCGGTCCTGATCACCGTCCTGGGGAATCTTATTGAGAATGCGTTTGATGCCCTGAGCCAGCAGCCGGAGGGTGAAGTCAGCGTTTTGCTGCATTATCAGCAGGGCTGGCTGACCTGTGAGGTCAGCGATGACGGGCCGGGAATTCCGCCCGAACAGCTTGACGCCATCTTTGAAAAAGGGTTTTCCTCCAAAGGCGAGCAGCGCGGAGTGGGTTTATTCCTCTGTAAGCAGCAAACCCTGAGCCTTGGCGGCGAAATTATTGTAGAGTCCGACCCTGGGGTTTATACCCAATTTTTAGTCCAGCTTCCCTGGGATGGAGGAGAAGAGAACGCATGTTAAATGTTTTAGTGGTCGATGATGATGCGATGGTGGCCGAACTCAACCGCTGTTACATCGGGCAGATCCCGGGATTTTCCTGTTGCGGCGTGGCCTCCACACTGAAACAGGCCAAAGAGATGGTACTGCACAGCGATCTGCATATCGATCTGATCCTGCTGGATATCTACATGCAGCAGGAGAACGGACTGGATTTGCTGCCGGAAGTTCGCGCTGCGAAGCGCAGCATTGATGTGATCGTCATCTCTTCAGCGGCGGATGCGCAGACCATTCAGCAATCTCTGCACTATGGCGTGGTAGATTACCTGATTAAGCCGTTTCAGTTTGCCCGTTTTGAAGAGGCGTTGACCGGCTGGCAGCATAAAAAGACGCTGAAAGAGACGCACAGCTGGTACAAGCAGGAGGATGTGGACGCGCTGCTGCATGGCAACCTGCCGGAGATGGCTGATGCGCACCGCCTGCCCAAAGGCTTAACGCCCCAGACCTTGCGCACGCTTTGCCTGTGGATTGATGCGCATCCCGATATGGAATTTTCTACGGACGACCTCGCCGCTGCGGTGAATATTTCGCGCGTCTCCTGCCGTAAATATCTGATCTGGCTGGCGCAGCGGAAAATCCTCTCGACCAACCTGCACTATGGGCTGACCGGAAGACCGGTTTATCGTTACCGTTTACAGGCTGAACACGCCCAGCTTCTTAAACAGTTTTGTCAGTAAGGATCACAGGCTGAAATTCGCTATCCAGCAAAGTGAAAGATGAGAGCCGCTGTGAAGAACAGATGACCTCACCTGCTTTGGTGACGAAAATGGCTTCCAGCTCTGGCCGGGTACCAAGATAAGCGAGGCCTTTTTCCACCCCCATGCCGTACAGCAAGGTGGTAGCGATGTCACCGTCAATGGAATCTTCTGAGATAACGGTGACGCTGAGCAGTTCGTTATCCAGCGGATAGCCGCTGCGGGGATCAAGAATGTGGTGATAGCGCTGGCTGTTGAGTTCGAAATAGCGCTCATAAATGCCTGAGGTCACCACTGATTTACCCCGGACGTTGATCACGCCAATCATGGCATCTGGTGCGGCAAACGGCTTTTTCAGGCCAATGCCCCAACCCGCCTCTTCCGGCGAGCCGCTCAGGGTCTGGATATTCCCCCCAAGATTGATCAGCGCATGCGTAACGCCTTCCCGCTGCAAATAATCCCGCACCCGATCGGCAATATAGCCTTTAGCAATGGCGCCCAGGTCGATCTCCATGCCCTTTTGCTGCAGAAATACCGTACAGGCGACTTTGTCCAGCAACACCTGACGGGGATTGATGAGTGGAAGAAGCGCCTCGATCTCCTCCGCAGGCGGGATACTGTCGCCCCGGAAGCCGATTTTCCAGCGCTTAACCAGCGGGCCAATAGTGAAATTAAACAGGCTCTCCGGTAAAAGGCTGGCGGCATGAGCGCAGGCAATAAGATCGAAAACCGGCTGGCTGACCTTAACCGGATGCAGCCCCGCCGCATGGTTGATACTCATCACTTCTGACTGCGGACGATTGACGGTGAGCAGGATTTCATACTGTTTGATCAGGCGGAAAACGCGTGCGGCGAGCGCTTCATCATGTTCAAACAGCTTTAACAGAATCGGGGAACCCATTAACACGGCGGAGTAAGCATAAACCCGTTCTTCAACTGACATACTCTCTCTCCTGTCGCATCGTTGCGACTTCCCTGACTGGCAAACGCCGGATCTCTCCGGCGCCTGTTCAGCTCTGGTGACGGGCAAGTGCTGCCGCGTTTTTACCGGCCAGAATACCAAAGATGATGATATCTGCTACGGCATTGCCGCCAATACGGTTAGCGCCGTGGATACCGCCGACAACCTCACCGGCAGCCCAGGCTCCCTGAATCACCTGTTTCTGCGCATCCAGCACCGCCGTATCGGTATTGATCGTTACGCCACCCATGGTGTGGTGTACGCCAGGCGCGACACGGATAGCATAGAACGGCCCCTGTTTCAGTGGGTGGCGCAGCGCGGTTTTGCGGCCAAAATCTTCGTCATGCTGTTTCTCAACAAAGAGATTGTAGCGCTCTAACGTCGCCAGAAGCGCATGCAGATCCATATTCAGCTTCACCGCCAGCTCCTGAGGAGATGGCGCACTGATCACAAATCCTTTAGCGATATACTCATCCGCCGCTTTGTTGTTAAGACGAACCTGCTCGTCAAACAGCACCCAGGCACTTTTTTCCGGCAGCGCAATAATTTCCGCCGACACTTTGTCACGCGTTTCCATCTCATTAAAGAAGCGTTTACCCGCCTGACTGATCAGGATGGCACCGCCGCCGCGAATCGCTTCAGAAATCAGATACGAGGTGGTTTGTTCTACAGTTGGGTGGATCTGAATTTCACCCATATCCACGGTATCAGCACCAATTTTCTGCAACATGGCGATACCGCTACCGGTGGCGCCTTTGTGGTTGGTCGTCACAAAGCCGTCCAGTTCCGGGCGATATTTCACCACCATCTCACGGTTGGCGCTGAAGCCGCCGGTGGCGACGATAACGCTTTTGGCGTAGAGAATACGGCTGTCGTTATACTCATCCACCACTTTCACGCCCGCCACGGCCCCGTTTTCAAACAGGATCTCCGCCACGGAGGTTTCCAGCAGCACCTCAATATCGCGTTTGTTGATATTTTTAACCAGCCCGCTGATCAGGAACCCCCCTACCGCTGAGCGGTCAGCCGGACGGTGCGTCCTGTCGATGCTCATGCCGCCGGTGATGGTAATATCGTTCAGCTCAATCTCTTTCGCGGCCAGCCACTCAATGGCTTCCGGCGCCAGGTCGACGAACTCACGCAGCAGCACCGGGTTGTTTTTGAACTTACCGCCCTTCAGCGTCTCTTCATAGAAGAGCTCTTTGCTGTCCACAATACCTTTCAGCTTCTGGAAGCGGGTTTCGGCCGCGTTCATGCCCACAGAGGCTTTGATGGTGTTACCGCCAATGGTCGGCATCTTCTCAATGATCACCACGCGAGCGCCGTCATCACAAGCCTGGATCGCCGCGGCCAGACCTGCACCGCCGCTCCCCACAACCACAACATCATAATTTTGCGGCGCCTGCGGGTTACCGCCCTCTTCAATAACATGCTCTTTACTGGAGGTCGCCAGCGCGCGTGACACGGCTTTTTTCAGCGCTTCACTCTGCGTCGTCGCGCCGGTGATGGCATCTACGTGCGGGCTGTTAGCCACCAGAATACGGGTACGGAGGCTTTCAAAAGTGGTGGTAAAGTCCACATCCAGAGAGGCGTCCGGCACCAGCGAGATATCGGTAATACGGTCAGTATCGAGGGTAACGGCAATTTTCAGCTTCAGCGCTTCCGCTTCCACTTTCTCCTGATACACCCCCGCTTTGTATTTACGTCCGGTGGTACTGGTGTCGCGGATCATCGCGTCCACCAGCGAGAAGCGCCAGAGCGGCTCCGGGATTTTCAGCTCTTCGCGGCGCTGGCTGTCAATATACAACTCAAGATGATCTTCATTGATGATGCGATCAGCCCAGTCCGGATAGGCGATGCAAGCCTTGCCTATCGCCACCAGATCGAAACCGTACTCCAGCGCTTTTTCAGCATCGGATTTGTTCACCACCCCGCCCACGCCAATCACCGGGATCTTCGCCAGCGTCTCAGAACGCATAGCGATAAATTTAGTGATCAGCGGGGTTGGATCGTCCCGGTCTACAATGGAAGGGCGTAGCAGCTGACCCACGGAGAAATGCACATAATCCAGCCCGCGCGCGGCGAGTTTCTCCAACAGGTACATTGTGTCGTCAAAACGGATGCCGGGGACTTCAAGCTCTTCCGGTGAGAAACGGTAGCCGATGATAAAAGAGGCGTCGGCAAAACGTTCAACCATTTTGTGGGTAATTTCCAGCACTTCCAGCGGGAAACGGGCGCGATTGTCGCGGCTGCCGCCCCATTTGTCGTCGCGCTGGTTGGAGTTAGGCGAATAGAACTGCTGGATAAGATAGGTGTTTGCGCCATGGAGTTCGACGCCATCAAAGCCCGCCTTGATGGCCCGGTTTACCGCATCACCGAATTTGGTGATCATCACCTCCACTTCCTCCGCCGTCAGCGCCTGCGGCGTGGTGGCTCCTTCACGCGGAGCGGCAATAGCGCTTGGCGCGACCGGCGTTCTGCCGCCAATCAGCTCTGGTTCCACCATTCTGCCACCGTGATAGATTTGCAGAATAGCTTTCGAGCCCTGAGATTTGATCGCCTCAGCAATTTTGCTCAGGCCGGAAATTTTGTTATCGCTGTCGATAGCTATAGCGCCGGGAAAAGCGGGCCCTTTTGGGTCGATAAAGCAGCATTCGACGATTACCGTGCCAATGCTGCCGGCACGTTCGCGGTAGTACTCCACCAGTTCGCTGGTCACCGTACCATCATAATAACCGGTACAGGTGGTCATCGGCGCCATCAGCAGACGGTTTTTCAGGACTGCGCCGTTAGGTAATGTGAGGGGATTCAGGATCGGGGTGAGTGTTGGCATGATGAACAACTCCAAAAATTTAAAAGTCTGTAAATCTTTCGCGGACGCATTATTTCCCTATAATTAAGTGGTCCGATGTCATGTGATTAATATACCCGTTTCTTTGCTTATATAATCGATAAATTTAGTTTTTAAACTTTTAAATAATATGGAGCTTATAATTAACGGCAAAGAGATAAAAACCACCTTTAATTGTTAACCAATAGTTGATAAAAAGCAACTTCTGATTAACACCAAAAATATACACATAATAATCAAGGAGTTAAAAATTACAACTCTGTTTTCAGGAAATTAACCCCAGGGGATGAAAGCACTTTTTGCAGATAACAGTCAGAGAGGGAAAGGAAATTATTGTGATTTTTTAAAAATAGAAACCTGACGGAAATATTTATTGATCCAGATCAATATTCTTATTTCAGGCAAATCGCATGATATTCACAGTCCTTAATAAAGTCTTTGTCACCAGAGTAATAAACAGCGCATTCTATTTTCGGTCGTTGCGATTAACCGATGAAAAAACATTATTAAACTAAAAAAAGCATTCACATCTACAATTAACCGCAACGCTATAAAGCATTCTCCTTAACTTGCAGACAAAAACTATGAAACCACTTGCGACAGTCAGTGAACCTCCCAAAGCTGCACCAGCTGCCCAGGGAACCAAAAAACGCCTGATCATGATGTTCTTACCGGTACTGGTGGCGGTGATCCTGCTGCTGGTTCCGGTGCCGGAAGGGCTGGAACCGCATGCCTGGCACTTCTTTGCCATCTTCGTCGGTGTCATTGTAGGGTTGATCTTCGAACCGCTGCCTGGTGCGGTGATTGGCCTGACCGGGGTGGTGGTGATAGCCCTGTTCAGCCAGTGGCTGCTGTTCAGTCCGGCAGAACTGGCTAACCCGAAATTTAAAATGGCCAGCGAATCGTTCAAATGGGCGGTGAGCGGCTTCGGCAACTCTACCGTCTGGCTGATTTTCGGTGCCTTTATGTTTGCCGCTGGCTACGATAAAACGCAGTTTGGCCGTCGTCTGGCGCTGATACTGGTGAAGTATCTTGGCCGCCGCAGCCTGACGCTGGGGTATGCGATTACCTTCGCGGATCTGCTGCTGGCACCGTTTACGCCTTCGAATACCGCGCGAAGCGGCGGCACCATCTATCCGATTATCGCCAACCTTCCTCCTTTATATGGCTCTAAACCCAACGACCCCAGCGCCCGTAAGATCGGCTCTTATCTGATGTGGGTGGCTATCACCGCCGCTTGTATCACCAGCTCTATGTTTCTGTCGGCTCTGGCACCAAACCTGCTGGCACTGGCGCTGGTTAAAAGCATCGTTGGTTTTGAAATTTCCTGGGGAACCTGGTTCCTGGCCTTCCTGCCGCTGGGCGTGCTGCTGATTCTGACCATGCCGCTGCTGGCCTACTGGTTCTACCCGCCGGAAGTGAAAATTAATGATGAAGTGCCGCGCTGGGCGAAAAGCGAGCTGGAAAAACTCGGCAAGCTGACCCGGAATGAAATCCTGCTGCTGGTGTTTGTCTGTAGCGCGCTGCTGATGTGGATCTTCGCCACCTCATGGATTGAACCGGCGATGGCTGCGCTGCTGGTGGTGGTACTGATGCTGTGGACCGGCGTATTAAGCTGGAATGATATCACCAGCAACAAGCCAGCCTGGAATACCTTTGCCTGGTTCGCCACGCTGGTTGCTCTGGCGGATGGTCTGGCCCGCGTCGGCTTTATCGCCTGGCTGGGTAAAGAGGGAGGCCAGCTGCTAAACGGCTTTGACCCACAGGTTGCGGCAGTGATGCTGCTGATCGCCTTCTTCCTGCTGCACTACCTGTTTGCCAGTACCACCGCGCACACCACTGCCCTGCTGCCAGCCATGCTGACCATCGCTGCCGCTATTCCGGGCATAAATATGCCGGTCTACTGCCTGATGATGGTGACCTCTCTGGGCGTGATGGGGATCATTACCCCTTACGGTACCGGCCCAAGCCCCATCTATTACGGTAGCGGTTATCTGCCAACCAAAGATTACTGGCGCCTTGGCACCATCTTTGGAGCCATCTTCCTCGGCGGCATGATGCTGATTGCCTATCCGTGGATGGTAATGATGTTCTGATGCCCCCGGCTCCGCTGCAGAAGCATGCAGATGTTGAAATATTGTTATATCATCTTCCCCCGGCCAGAGGTGCTGGCCGGCCGGATTAAAATCATAACTCTTAGTCGCCCGTGGGCCTATCGCTCCGGCTCAGGGCGTCATGAAGTGAGAAAACAATGTCGAATAAACCTTTCTATTATCAGAACCCCTTCCCTCTTGCCCCAGACGATACTGACTATTATCTGCTGACTTCCGATTATGTTTCTGTTGCAGAATTCGACGGGCAGGAAGTGCTGAAGGTGGAGCCGCAGGCGCTGACGCTGCTGGCGCAACAGGCATTCCATGATGCCTCATTTATGCTCCGCCCCGCTCATCAGCAACAGGTTGCGGCAATTCTGGCAGATCCTGAAGCCAGCCAGAACGATCGCTATGTGGCGCTACAGTTCCTCAGGAATTCTGAAATTGCCGCCAGGGGCGTGCTGCCGACCTGTCAGGATACCGGCACGGCAATTATCAGTGGTAAAAAAGGCCAGCGCGTCTGGACCGGCGGCGGCGATGAAGCAGCCTTGTCACAGGGCGTTTATAACACCTATATCGAAGATAACCTGCGCTACTCGCAGACCGTTGCGCTGGATATGTATAAAGAAGTGAATACCGGCACCAACCTGCCGGCACAGATCGATCTTTACAGCGTGGATGGCGAGGAATACAAATTCCTCTGCATCGCCAAAGGCGGTGGCTCAGCCAACAAAACCTATCTTTATCAGGAAACCAAGGCGCTGCTCAGCCCGGCTAAGCTGAAGGATTACCTGATTGGCAAAATGCTGACGCTTGGCACTGCTGCCTGCCCGCCCTACCATATCGCCTTTGTGATTGGCGGGACTTCCGCTGAAAGCACGCTGAAGACGGTGAAGCTGGCATCAACCCACTATTACGACGGCCTGCCAACCGAAGGCAACGAACATGGTCAGGCATTCCGCGACGTGCAGCTGGAAGAGGAGCTGCTGCTGGCGGCACAACAGTTGGGGCTGGGCGCACAGTTTGGCGGCAAATACTTTGCGCACGATATCCGCGTAATCCGCCTGCCGCGTCACGGCGCCTCCTGTCCGGTCGGGATGGGTGTTTCCTGCTCTGCGGACCGCAATATCAAGGCGAAGATTAACCGTGAAGGGATCTGGATTGAGAAGCTGGAAGACAACCCAGGCCGCTATATTCCGGCTGAGCTGCGCCAGCAGGGTGAAGGTGAAGTGCTGCATATCGACCTGAATCGCCCGATGAAGGAGATCCTGGAGCAGCTTTCTCAGCATCCGGTTTCCACTCGTCTCTCTCTGAGCGGCACTATCATCGTGGCGCGTGATATCGCCCATGCGAAGCTGAAAGAGCGCCTGGATAAGGGTGAAGGTCTGCCGCAGTACGTGAAGGATCACCCCATCTATTACGCAGGACCGGCCAAGACGCCTGAAGGCTACGCTTCCGGCTCTCTCGGCCCGACCACCGCAGGCCGCATGGATTCCTATGTCGATCAGCTACAGGAAGCGGGCGGCAGCCTGATTATGCTGGCGAAGGGTAACCGCAGCCAGCAGGTGACGGATGCCTGTCAGAAGCATGGTGGCTTCTACCTTGGCAGCATCGGCGGCCCGGCAGCGGTGCTCGCTCAGCAAAGCATCAAGAGTCTGGAATGCGTGGAGTACCCGGAACTGGGAATGGAAGCTATCTGGAAAATTGAGGTGGAAAACTTCCCGGCCTTTATTCTGGTGGATGACAAAGGCAACGATTTCTTCCAGAAAATCAGTCAGGAGCAGTGCGCTAAATGCGTGAAGTAATGGCCTGACAGGCTTCTGAGTAGCAGCAAAAATCCCGGCAGAGGCCGGGATTTTGTTGCTGCTAAAACGGCAGCTCGCCACCACTTGGGCCAAGCCCCGATTTTAACTCAGGTCTGCGCCGTTGCTGGCTATCACCTTTTGATACCAGAAGAAGGATTTCTTTCGTTTGCGCGCCAGCGTCCCTTTCCCGCTGTCATCACGATCCACATAGACAAAGCCGTAGCGCTTGCTCATTTCGCCGGTGGAGGCCGAAACCAAATCGATGCAGCCCCAGGAGGTGTAACCGATCACCGGAATGCCATCTGCAATCGCTTCGCCCATCGCCCTGATATGCTCACGCAGATAGCTGATACGGTAATCGTCTACAATTTCCCCCCGCTCGTCGATCTCATCCCTGGCACCCAGTCCATTTTCCACCAGGAACAGCGGTTTCTGATAGCGGTCGTACATCATGTTCATGGTGATCCGCAGCCCTAACGGATCGATGCCCCAGCCCCACTCGCTGAGTTCGATATGTGGGTTTTTCAGGGATTTAACGACGTTGGCGGCGCTGCTGTTGCTCTCATTCATTTCTGCCGAGGCGCAGCGCGAAGCGTAATAGCTGAAGGAGACGAAATCGACGCTATTTCTCAGGATTTCAGCGTCGCCCGCCTCCATTTCTACCGTTATGCCCTTTTCTGCAAACAGGCGGCGGGTATAGGAGGGATAAGCGCCACGCGCCTGAACATCTATAAAGAACAGGTTTTCGCGGTCTTTTTCCAGCGCGGCCCAGACATCCTCAGGCTTGCAGGTTCTTGGGTAGAAATTACCGCCTGCCAGCATACAACCGACCTGATTTTCAGGATTGATTTCATGCGCTATTTTCGTCGCCAGCGCGCTGGCCACCAGCTCATGATGCGCCGCCTGATATTTCACCTGCGCCTGATCCTCGCCCTTTTCAAAGACCAGCCCGGCACCGGAAAAAGGGCTGTGCAGCAGGATATTGATCTCGTTGAAGGTGAGCCAGTATTTCACCAGCCCGTCAAAAGCTTCAAAACAGGTGCGGGCATAGCGGGTAAAGAACTCCACCATTTTCCGGCTGCGCCAGGAGCCATACTCCCGCACCAGGTGCATCGGCACGTCAAAGTGGCACAGCGTGACCAGCGGCTCAATATTATACTTTTTGCACTCGTTGAAGAGATCACGGTAAAAGGCGATCCCCGCCTCATTCGGCACCAACTCATCGCCATTGGGGTAAATCCGGCTCCAGGCGATGGAGGTTCTGAACACGGTGAAGCCCATTTCTGCCATCAGAGCGATATCTTCTTTGTAGCGGTGATAGAAATCAATGGCCTGGTGACTGGGATAAAATTCCCCTTCCTGTAGCGTAAAGCGCTTTTCCAGCCCGACCTTTACCGCCAGCCGGTGAGCGCCATGCGGAATGACATCTACCGTGGTCAGCCCCTTTCCCCCTGTAAAACTTGCCCCTTCAGCCTGGTTGGCGGCTAAGGCGCCGCCCCATAAAAAGCCTTCAGGAAATGGTGATGCTTGCATATCAGCCCTCTTTATCAATGTGTTTTTACTGCGGATGAAGCAGTAAGCGCGGCTGAAGGTACAGCCTCACTGCTTTTGCGCGCGGCAGCGCGTGGCGCTTCAACCGGAATATCTTCAAAACCGAGCAGTAAGGTGGTGATAAAGGAGATCACTACCGCCAGGAGCATTACCCCTGCCACCCAGACAATGCTCATCGGATTGGCAGGATCAAAAAACTGTACGCTGGTGAATAGTCCGGGTGAGGCCATCGAATGGCTGGCCAGTCCGCCAATCCCCGCCACGGCACCACAGATGAATCCGCTGATCAGGCAGGCGATTAATGGCCGTTTTAACCGCAGCGCCACGCCATACAACGCAGGCTCTGATATGCCGGCAATGATGGCAGAAGCGGCCGCAGCCAGCGCGGTCTGGCGCAGTTCCGGGTTTTTGGTCCGCCAGGCCACCGCCAGGGAGGAGCCGCCCAGCGACAGATTAGCGCCGATTTCAGACGGCATGACCATGCCCTCCTTGCCGGTTTCCGCGATGGTCTGAATAATGGTTGGGGTGAAGACGCGGTGCATTCCGGTCATCACCAGCAGCGGCCAGGCCGCCCCCATCATCGCTACCGAAAGCCAGCCAAGATAGCTGTGCACGGTGTAGACCACCGCAGAAATGCCGGTGCCGATCCAGATCCCCAGAGGACCGATCAGCACGATAGCAATTGGCGCAGCAATCAGCATGATCAGCATCGGTTTCAGGAAGTTTTTGGTAACCACAGGCGTGATGCGGTCTACCCATTTTTCGATGTAAGAGAGCAGCCAGGTCATGCAGAGCGCGGGGATTACCGTATAGGTATATTTTACCGCCGTGACCGAAAGGCCCACGAACTCCACTTTCTGCCCCTGCGCCGCTTTGGCCATCAGGTCAATAAACGCCGGATGCACCAGCACCCCAGCAATAGCGATGGCCAGCGACAGATTGGTTTTGAACTTCACCGCCGCCGAGGCCGCCACCATCACTGGCAGGAAGAAGAAGGCGCCATCGCCGATAACGGTGAGGATCACCAGCGTCGGATCGGTTTTGCTGAACACGCCGGACATCTCCAGGATCATCGCCAGCAGTTTGACCATCGAGCCGCCGATAATAGCGGGGATCAGCGGGGACATCGTGCCAATCAGCGCATCAAGAATACCGGCGCCGATGCGCCGCAGCGTGAGGCGGCTTTTGCCTGGCGCGGCCTCTTTAGCGCTCACCCCTTCCGGCAGCAGCTTTTGTACTTCCGCATAGGCCTGGGAGACATTGTTGCCGATGATCACCTGACACTGCGTGTCACTGCGCACCACGCCCATCACTCCTGATAGTGACTTCAGGACCGCAGCATCCACTATCGACTCATCATGCAGCACAAATCGCAGCCGCGTCATGCAGTGTGTCACCGCCGCGACATTATCAGCACCGCCCAGCGCATCGACGATTGACTCCGCCAGTTGTGCAAAGTTCTTTGCCATCAAACTACTCCAGAATCATAAGGTTAAGCGAATTTCAGTGAAGTTTCGTGATGCCAGCAGAGCAAAAGAGCGTTCAGGCTGAAACAATAGGTAACCGGTTTCACACGAGAATGTTCATTTCCTCGCCAGACTTCAACAGTTACTTAAAATGGCGTTTGAAATTTGTGATAGCGATCGGGTTAACGGGGAATTCGCCGCATTGCGGGCAGAATGTGTAGAATGGCGCATCAACGTTACTCTTCCAGGAGGGGCCTGTGTCAACAATGCAGGAAGTGGCAACTAAAGCGGGCGTGTCTAAAGCCACGGTTTCTCGCGTGCTTTCGGGCAAAGGCTACGTCAGCCAGCAGACTAAAGATCAGGTTTTTAAAGCCATTGAAGAGGCGGGTTACCGGCCTAACCTGCTGGCCAGAAACCTGGCTACCAGTAAATCGATGTGCATCGGTCTGGTGGTCACCAATACCCTCTATAACGGCCCCTATTTCAATGAACTGATCTCTCAGGCCGCCAAAAAGCTCGACGCCTGTGGCCGCCAGCTGTTGCTGGTGGATGGCAAAAACAGCGCTGATGAAGAGCGCGCCGCCATCGAATTTCTGCGGGATCTTCGTTGCGATGGCATCATTATCTATCCTCGTTTTTTATCAGGCGATGAGCTGGACAACATCATCGACAGTGATAAAAAGCCGGTGATGGTAGTAAACCGGAAACTGCGCAAGCATCAGAGCCACTGCATTTTCTGCGACCACAAAGGCTCCAGTTTTCACGCCACGGAATACCTGATTCATCAGGGCCATCAACAGATCGCGTTTATCACCGGTTCACTTGATTCTCCAACCGCCACTGAACGCCTTGCCGGCTACAAAGCAGCGCTGACAGCCTATAAGTTGCCCGTAGAGGAGGCGCTGATAGTGCAGGGAAAATGGTCTCCGGCCAGCGGCGCGCAGGCTGTTGAAACCTTACTGCAGACGGGTATCTCTTTCAGCGCCCTGTTAGCCAGTAATGATGAGATGGCGATTGGTGCGATAAAAGCCCTTAATCTGGCCGCTCTGCGGGTGCCGGAAGAGGTTTCGGTGATCGGGTTTGATAATATCCCCACCGCTCCCTGGCTGAATCCTGCGCTTGCCAGCGTAAAAGATCCGGTTAGCGAAATGGTGAATGAGGTAATTGCCCAGATTATTTCGATGCTGGATGGCGGGACGCTGGTTAAAGAGAATGGCTTTGTTTCTGAGCTGATTATCAGAGATTCGGTGAGTACAGGGCCGTTCCCGCAGGTCTCCAGGGCCAGTAAAGTCCGTTAATTTCCCGGTTTCAGCTAACTGAAAATCCAGACCAGTTCACATTTCCCGGTTGCAACAAGGTGGTTAACCAAAATTTCGTCTAAAGTTTGGTTCAGGCTCAACTACTTACCGTCCGGACATGGAGAACTATCAATGCAAAGAGTCGAGAAGCGTCAATGGAAAGCGGTGCTGGTGCTGCCGTTTATGGTGGCCGCACTGACACAAACGGGTTATGCGGCGCAAAGCGACAGCGAACAGCATCTTTTAAGTCAGGTTCCTCAGCCGCCAGATATCCGCCTGGGGCCGCTGTTCCATGCTGTCCAGGCGGCCAAACTTTTCCCCGATCAAAAAACCTTTGCTGACGCGGTGCCTAAAAGCAATCCCTCCTCGATTCTGGCCGACTGGCAGATGCAGAAATCCCAGCGCAATTTTGATCTCAAGCGCTTCGTGAACGCCAACTTCACGCTTCCGGCTGAAGGTGAGAAATATGTGCCTCCCGCCGGGCAGAGCCTGCGCGAGCATATAGATGGCCTGTGGCCGGTGCTGACCCGTTCAGCCCAGCAGGCTAACCAGTGGGATTCATTGCTACCGCTACCAAAACCTTATGTTGTACCTGGCGGACGCTTCCGTGAGGTCTATTACTGGGACAGTTATTTCACCATGCTCGGCCTGGCTGAAAGCGGGCACTGGGATCGCGTGCAGGATATGGCAGACAACTTTGCCCACGAACTGGATACCTACGGTCATATCCCGAATGGTAACCGCAGCTATTATCTCAGCCGCTCTCAGCCTCCTTTCTTCAGCATGATGGTCGATTTACTGGCTCAGCATCAGGGCGACAGCGTATACAGTAAATACCTGCCACAGCTGCAAAAAGAGTACGACTACTGGATGGCCGATGCCGACAGCGTCAAAGCTGGAGAAGCCACTAAACGCGTGGTTAAGCTTAAAGATGGCACATTGCTGAACCGTTACTGGGATGCCCGTGACGTTCCGAGAACGGAATCCTATATGGATGATATCGCCACCGCAGAGAAAGCCGATAACCGTAATAAAGCAGAGCTGTACCGTGATTTACGCTCTGGTGCGGCCTCCGGCTGGGACTTCAGTTCTCGCTGGTTTGATAAAGCGGATGACCTGTCAACTATCCACACAACCCGTATTATTCCGGTCGATCTGAATGCGCTGATTTTCCATCTGGAAAAAACCCTGGCCAGGGCTAATAAGGTAGCGAAAAACGACCAGGCGGCTGAACACTTCAGTCAACTGGCGGAAACGCGCCAGGCGGCGATTAACCGTTATCTCTGGGATGATAAACAGGGATGGTATGCCGATTATGACTGGAAAAAAGCCTCAGTCCGCCCTCAGCTGACGGCAGCTGCGCTCTTCCCTCTTTACCTGCAGGCCGCTACCGAAGAGAAAGCGACCCGTACGGCCTCTGCGGTGCAGGCGCAACTTGTTAAGGAAGGGGGTCTGGTTACCACTAACGTCAATAATGGCCAGCAGTGGGATGCACCAAACGGCTGGGCTCCGCTGCAGTGGGCTGCGGTGCAGGGGCTGAACAATTATGGTAAGCAGACGCTGGCAAAAGATATCGGCATGCGCTTCCTGAAAAATGTTCAGAACACCTATGATAAGGAGCATAAGCTGGTTGAGAAATATGTCGTGGAAGGCAAAGGCCTGGGCGGCGGCGGCGGCGGCGAATATCCGCTACAGGATGGGTTTGGCTGGACTAACGGCGTTACCCTCAAGCTGATGGACCTCTACTGTCCGAAAAACAAAACCTGTAACAACGTAGGGGATATTACTTCCGGTCAATAATCTCTCTTCTGGCGGCCCTGATTTTCCCGTGGGCCGCCACGCTGCCTTACCTGGCCGTTGCTCAACATCAGTAATACTCAAGCGCTGATTACCTTCTCTCCTGTAGATTTCTCAGTCTCTGGCAGGTCCACTCTGCGTATAAAGTCTATTCCCCTGATTTTAGCATGGGAAAATATAAGCAAAATCAATGCTTGAAACGCTTTAACGGAAAGATAATAATTCTCATTGAGATTATCATACATCTTTATATTACCGTTATGTGCGCCTTACCTCTCTGCGTTGCGCCGACGGTTCTTATTCCGCACTTTGTAAGGGAATTGACAATGAGAATGGCTTTTAGCTTAAAGCGTTCTGCTCTGCTGTGCTCGATCGCGCTGGCTGCACCAGCTTTTACCTTTGCTGCAGAAACGCTGGTGGTCACCGCCCAGCCTGCTGAAACGGCAACCACGCCAACAGAGGGTTATACGGCTAAAACCTCTACAGGCGCGACAAAAACGGATCGTCCACTGATCACCACGGCCCAGTCTGTTTCCGTAGTGACCCGCCAGCAGATGGAAGATCAGGGTGCGATGAACGTAAACCAGGCGCTCAGCTATACCGCTGGCGCATTTACCAACTTCGCGGGCGCCGCGACTCGCTATGACACCGTTTCCCTGCGTGGCTTCCACGGCGGCGATGTTGATAACGTCTTCCTGGACGGGTTAAGGCTGATGAGCGACCCGGGCAGCTATAACGTTTTGCAGGTGGACCCGTGGTTCCTGGAACGTATCGATGTGATCAAAGGCCCCTCTTCTGCCCTTTATGGGCAGACCGTGCCCGGCGGCCTGGTAATGGAAACCTCTAAACGACCGCAGTTTACTCAGGAAGGCCATTTTCGCGCCTCGACCGGCACTAATGCCACTAACAGCGCCGCCTTTGATTACACCAATGCGATTAACGATCAGTGGGCGTTTCGCCTGACGGGCATCACCCGTAACAGCGATACGCAGTACGATCACACTCGCGAAGAGAAGTATGCTATTTCTCCTTCTCTGCTTTGGCAGCCGGATGAAGATACCTCGCTGCTGTTGCGCGCTTATCTGCAAAAAGATCCCTCAGGCGGCTATCACAGTGCCGTGCCGGGCGACGGCAGCATCACGGAACATAATGGTCGTAAGCTCAGTAATGGCTTTTACGATGGCGACAGCTCTCTGGATCAGTTCAAGCGTAATGAACAGATTTACAGTTACGAATTCTCGCATCGCTTCAATGACACCTGGGCGTTCCGTTCCAATGCCAGCTATTCCCACTCTAACGTCGATTTGGATCAGGTTTATCAAATTGGCTGGGACAGCGCCAATCCGGATCTGTTAAACCGCTACTATTCCGGTTCTCGTTCATCGCTTGATGCCTTTGCTATCGATAACCAGCTGGAAGCAGATTTCGCCACAGGCGAAGTGGAACATAAAGTGGTGCTGGGTGGCGAATACCATCAGTACAAAAATGATTTAAGCGATGCCAGCGGCCTGGCAAATCAGCTTAATGCGGTAACAGGCGAGGCTGTGGGCAGCCTTCAGAACTACGACTTTGTTAATTCACAGCGCCGTTATTACCAGACCGGCGTCTATCTGCAGGACGAGATGACCTGGCAGAAATGGCATCTGGATCTCTCTGGCCGCTACGATCGCATCGTGTCGGAAAACGAAACTTACTCCACCAGCACTAAACATCGTCGTCAGGATGATCACATCAGTGGCCGTGCCGCCCTGCTGTATGCCTTTGATAATGGCATCTCACCTTACGCCAGCTACAGCCAGGCCATTACGCCGCAGTCACTCTCCGATGCCAATGGTAATCTGCTCAAGCCCACGACATCAGAGCAGTATGAGGCCGGGGTAAAATATCAGCCGAACGGTACTTCCGATCTCTACTCCGTTGCCCTCTACGACCTGACGCAGAAAGATGTGGGCAACCGGGTGGTGGTAGGTTCTTACTATGAACCGGCAGGAAAAGTGCATTCGCAGGGCATTGAGCTGGAAGCGCATAACCAGATCACGCCACGCCTGAGCACGATCGCTAACTATACCCTGAGCCATGTTCGCTTCAAAGACTCAGTGGATGGTAACGACGGGCACACGCCTTACGTAACGCCAAACTCCATGGCGTCGGCCTGGGCGAAATATCAGTTCGACTGGGGTATCAGCGTGGGCGCTGGCGTGCGCTACATTGGCAAACAGTGGGCTGACAATGAAAACACTACTCGCCTGCCCTCCACTACCTTGTTCGACGCTTCAGTACGCGCCGATCTGGGCGCATGGAACAGCAGCCTGAAAGGAGCCTTTGTACAGGTGAACGCCAATAACGTGACCGACCGTGATTACGTTTCTGCCTGTTACGGCACCGGTTACTGCTACTGGGGCGCTGAGCGTACCGTTGTCGCTACTGTAGGCTATGATTTTTAATCGGTTATCAGTGCATACTGAACCGGGACCCACGGCTTTTTTCACCGGATAAAGCTGAGGCCCGGATCGGGCGCACAAAAAAAGGGAGACGATAATCGTCTCCCTTTTCTTTGCAGCCAGTACGTCAGCTTCTCACTTTGCGGTAAATCCACAGCACGACAATCGCACCAATTACCGCGACGACAAAGCTGCCGAAGTTGAAACCATCTACTCTGCCGAAGCCAAACAGGGTGCTGATCCAGCCCCCAACTACAGCACCAATAACACCGAGGATCACGGTGATGATAATTCCACCGCCATCTTTACCCGGCATAATCCATTTAGCGATAATCCCTGCGATCAATCCAAAAATGATCCATGACAAAATACCCATTTACTGCTCCTTGTGGCTTACTGATTAGACGGGATAAGTATAGGACAGGATTCTAACTCTGTGATTTAAATCTAAAGTTTTTCAGAATTTTTTTTCTTACCGGGCTAAAGCGTCATCTTTTACTGCCGATAATTCGACGTATACCGCTGAAAGAGCGTTTTCTTACATTCAACTGGAGTGGGATGTGAAAGAAGAAGATAAAGAACAGTATCTGAAACGCGGCCCGCTGGCTGTGCTTGGGGTACTTAAGAATCTGTTAAAAAATCAGACGCCTATCCTGGTCTCGCACGGTCGCGGCCAGTTTATTACCCGCTTGCTTGATGCCGATCAGGATCGCATGATCCTCGACCTTGGCAGTAATGATTATGAAAACCAGAGGGCTGTTGCCGCAGAAGAGCTGCATTTCACAGCCGAAACGCATGGCGCAAAGGTTGAATTTGTACTGGGTGCCCTGCAGGAAGATAAGTTTGAGGGGTTGCCTGCTTTTAGCGCAGCTCTGCCCGATCTGTTATGGATGATCCAGCGCCGCGAGTTTTTCCGCGTTTCTGCTCCGCTTGACCCCATTTTTTACTGCTATGTGCAGTGGCCGGACGGCAGCGGTGAAGGCCGGATGCGCCTGCAGGACCTCTCGCTGGGCGGCTTTGCCGTGCTTGGTGACTCGCCGATCCCTGACTCTTTGCAGGGCGGAGAAGCGTTCAAAAAACTTCGCGTGGAGCTTGGCGACTATGGCCGTTTTGAAGTAGACGCCTGGTTGATTAACGTCGGCCAGCGCAGCGTCGTTGGCAATAAAAATGAAACTGTGGTGACGCCTCGCCTCAGCTTTCGCTTCAGTTCACTGAATGCAGGCGAGGAGCGCTCGCTGCAACAGGTAATCTTCTCTCTGGAACGGCTTGCCCGCGATAAAGCGACACGCTTTCAGTAACGACGCCAGCCTGGCAGGGTGCTGAAGGCTAATAAAAACAGAAAGGCCGTCTCTGCGGCCTTTCTGAGTCAGTGAAGATCAGATAGTTTTATTTTTAAGTACCATTTCCCCCTGCAACTCTTCCGGAGTTTTCAGGAACGGCGTGAGTATGGCGCTAAGAATATACAGGCCCGCATAAATAGCGAGCACGCCCCCCGCTCCCCACACGCCATAAAACCCTCCCGCTATAGCAGGTGCCAGAAATGCGCCCAGTCCCGCGCCCAGATTCAGCACGGACATTGCTGCGCCTTTATTATCGGGTGCCAGCAGCGGAAAGAGTGCAGAGAGTGGGACGTAACCCGCCATGGTGACGCCGCACAAACAGAGGACAAAAGTCATCAGCCAGAAATTATGGCCGGCCAGTTGCGGAACGAGCCAGACCAGCATCAGCACAATGGCATAGCAGACGCCCCCTACCCACATAATGGTGTTGCGCCAGCCAAATTTGTCGCCAAAGAAACCGAAAAACAGGTTAGCAAAGATGGCGACCACAAACACCGCTGACCACATATGCAGCCATTCCGTTTTACTGTAGCCAAAATCCATCAGGTAGAGCGGCAGGAAGACGGCTAACCCATATTGCGCAATGCCATTGATCGATTTTACCACCAGCCCGATGGCGATACGGGGGCGCTGAAGAATAGTAATGCCGCTTAACAGCTCCTGCAGATTGAAAGGATGGATCTCATCTGCCGGGATCCTGTCGCGATTAACCAGGATGGCCAGGAACGAGCCTGCGACTACAAAAACAACGCCCGCCCACAGCACTTTCATTTCGCCCATTACCGGCAGCGCTACCGAGGAGAACCACGGACCCACAACGCTTAATCCCAGCGAAAAAGTGAACCAAAACCAGCCCACTGCCGTCGCTCTTTTTTCGAGGGGAGAGCTGTAGTTAATCCAGATAAGGAACGAGTAGGCAAAAAGAGGATAACCAATTCCCCGGATAGCATAGAAAGGTAACATAATGGCTATGTTCATCCCGGGCAGGCCATATCCAATAAAGCCAATACTGCCGATAAAGAATGCTATCAGCCCCCAGGCCATGATTTTTCTTGGCCCCAGCGTCTGCACCAGCACGCCGGTGAACCAGGCAGCAAGCGTGACCGTCACCCCATAAAAGGTGAGTAAAAATGAAGCTGAAGAGACGCTCATTCCCTTACTCACCAGATACATCGAGATCCATGCCTGTTCGACACCGTCCCCAACCATAAACAGCGTCAGGCCTATATATCCCCAGATCAAATTAGCGGGTAATCCAATTTTATCTAACATTGCGCCTCCTCGCGCGTAACCCTGGGTTACGCCGGCGGAAAGATGTTGGAAAGGTAAGATGTTTTTGTAGAGTGGCTGGCAGGTCAGTTTATTCGTTATTGCCAGAAATCAGTGACAGCAGCATTTTTTGTACTTTTATAGCATCCTGCGACTGAATAATCGTTTCGATTTCATTGATCGAAAGTTTATCAATAAAGCCTGCGAGCAGTTGATACATGCGGATATTCTGTTCGCATTCGGCAACAGGATCTTCCCGGCTTGGGAAAGTATCGAAATAAACCAGGCCATCAAAATTCACTTTTTTAGCATAATAGATGTACTCAAGCGTCTGCAGAAGGTGAACGGATCCTAACATCAGCCCGTCATCAAAATGACCATAGCCGTCGTTTAAATGGAAACCAACCAGCCTGTTTCGACGCGCAGAGAGGAAAAGAGAAAATGCCGGATTCTCTTTTTTCATTATCATATGGCAAAAATCAAGCGTTATCCCCAGATTAGCAGCACCCACATCTTCAATTAACATTAATGTTGAAGAAACGTCGCCGATAAGGGAATAGGTACGCGGCTCATAAGGTTTATATTCAAAACTGAACATCATATCAGGATGTTCAGACGTCACTCTTTGCAATGCTTCCACAACGTAGTTATAAGCACGGTTGTAATCCAGCTGGAAAGGATAGTCGAAACCATCATTAGCAAACCACAATGTTACAGTATTACCGCCTAATGTTTTACAAACATTGACCGCTTCAAGCGTAATCTGCACCGCTTTTTCCCTGATCGCCGCGTCGGGATTACTGAATTCGCCTTCGCTAAAATCTTTCTGATAACGAAGTGCGATGCCCCCAACCTGTAATCCCTGTGATTCGATGGTTTGTTTGATTACCTCAACATCCTGATTAATAAAATGCTCAGGGTAATTAAGTTCAATATGCGTTAAGCCTTTAACGGTCGCCATTCTTTTTATCAAATCGATGGTATCAAGCTTTTCCTTACCCTGGTATAAGTCCGGACGCGATTTGAATGAATTGATTCGGGATGAAAACTTCATGATACTTCCTCAGTGTTAAGGTGATGGCATCATTTTATAAATCGAATCTAAAAAAAAGGAAGAAGAAAATGAAGAGGTTACTGAAAGTTTAATTATGGATGGATTAAACTTAATAAAATTTTACTCTTAGTAAAATGAGTAAAATACGAAAGTAAAATTAACACTCCCATTGTGATCTGGTTAACACTTTTGCCGGTATCGCCTGTGCTACTGTCCTGTGCAAGAGAGTAAGGGAAAGGGAAAGTGCCATGATTCAACAGAAATTGCAGGGAAATGAGATCGTGTTGCTCGCACGGACTCTGGCCCCTTCGCTGGGTAAAAAAGAGCGATCGATTGCCAGATTTATTGAGAATAATCCTGATACGCTCTCTACAATGTGTATTTCAGATATGTCCCGCTTCCTTAAAGTCAGCGTTTCCAGCATTACTAAAGTCTCAAAGAAATTAGGGTTTAGTGGCTTTCATGAATTAAAGAATAATATCGGCATTGAACTCAACAGCGAAGAGGATGACTTTCACTCTTTTTCAGGCAGTGAAGACAATAATGGAAGATTGCTTGAAGAGTCCTTTCTGAGCGCTATCCTGGCGTTGCAGGATTCATTATCCACGGTTAATCGGGAAGTTTTTAATCAGGTCGCAGAGATACTGGCTAACCTGAACGGTGATAATAAACTGATCCTTGCAGGTTGCGGGGGGTCAGGTGCTATCTGCGATGATTTTCATCATAAACTATTAAAAATTGGGATGTTCTCTAACGTCTATCACGATGCACATTTACAGCAAATGGCGGCCTCATTAATGAAGCCGGGCGATATACTTTTAGGCGTCTCCCACTCCGGAAAAACCAGCGATATTATTAATATGATAAAAACCGCTCAGGAAAATCACGCCCACACTATTTGCCTGACCAATTATTTAAACAGCCCTCTGAGCCATCTGGCCGATTTTGCTATGGTTTCAGGCGTGAGAAACAACCCTATAACTGGCGAGAATGCCTCCACACGTATCGTTCACTTAACGATCCTGGATGCGCTATTTACGGTAGTGGCCAGTAAGCGTAGTTCGGTGAGCCAGACCAGTCTGCAAAAAACACGCAATTCTGTTTTATCTAAAAGAGTAAAAAATTAACCAGGAGAAAGAAGATGAAATATGATGTAGTAGTCATCGGTAGCCTGAATTATGACATCCTTATTCAACAGGATCGTTTACCTCATTTAGGTGAAACCTTTACCGGTAACGCATTAATGATGATGCCGGGCGGGAAAGGGGCAAATCAGGCTGTTCAGTGCGCACGTCTGGGCTTAAAGGTAAACATGGTGGGTTGCGTCGGACAGGATATTTATGGCCAGGAACTTTTGCAGTCGCTGGAAAAATATAATATCCAGACGGACAATATCAAGCGAAGCGGAACGTCCGGCGTGGGCATAGTGCAAATATTAAGTGAAGGTGATTATTGCAGCACCATTATCAAAGGCGCTAATTATCACCTCAGCATTAACGATATCAGCGAAAAACTTTTTCAGGACAAACCGCTGGTCGTGATGCAGTCTGAAATTCCTGAAAGCGTGGTTAATTATGTAATCGAGCGTGCCGCCGGGTTGGGTTGCCGTATCCTTCTTAACAATGCGCCTGCTCGGGAGGTTCGTCCCGATATTCTGCGTAAGGTTGATTACCTGGTGGTCAATGAAACCGAAGCGCAATACATGACGGGTAAACCGGTGACCGATATTGCTTCAGCACGCCAGGCCGCCGATCAGCTTTTTGACAAGACACACGCCACGATAATAGTGACGCTGGGCGAAAAAGGCGCGGTCGTAAAATCACCGGCTCTTTCAGAGCACTTCCCTGCTGTTTCCTGCCCTAAGGTGGTTGATACTACCGGAGCCGGAGACTCTTTTATCGGGGCACTAGCCTGTAAAATCGTCAGGGGAATGACACTGGCTGAGGCCATGACTTTTGCGGCAAAGGTCAGCGCTCATTCCATTCAAAAGTATGGTGGGCAAAGCTCTTTCCCCTCACTCGAAGAGGTACAACCCTGCTCCGCAACCGTTTAAAAGCTCCGGTGTGCTTAGAAAAGCACACCGGCTGGCATCAGATGGTGCGGTAAGCGGTGGTCACTTTCCATAAATAGCGGGGAGCCTGCGCAGCAGGGTGTTTATTCTGCACGTGCTGGTAAAACTCTTCCGGCGACATGGCATTGATCATCGCTATTGCACGATCGCGATCGTGTGAGAAGGTTCTCAGCAACGCCCCTGCGCCGTTGGCATAGGAGACGATAGTGGCATAGCGCAGTGTTTTCGGATCGCGGATCCCTGCCAGCGACTGATCCTGCAAAATCTTCAGATAAGCCGTGCCGATATCGATGTTCTTTACCGGATCGCGCAGCTCTTTACTACTTGGCTGTCCGCGCCGTCCCTGAACCCGGTAAACCTCACGTCCTGCTGTGGAGGCTTTAATCTGCATCAATCCAATGGCATTCGACTTGCTGACTACCGTTGGATTGCCGCCCGACTCGACTGAAATGATCGCCTCAACCAGCTTCTGGTCAACGCCGTAGTTGTTAGCCGCACTCTCCGTGAACATCGACCAAGCCTGAGCAACTTTTTCAGGCGGTGCCTGCGTTAACGGCGTTTGCTGCTGCGTTATGGCCCGTTTATGCGGTTTGCTGGCACAACCTGCCAGCAATAACACGCTCACTATCGCCACCGTTTTTATATTTCTCACGCTATATTCATCCTCTGAGCCTTAGCCTCGCGCTTTTATAATAGCCTGCGCCAGACAGGATAAAATTACCGAAACTCTGAAATTTCTACGCTTGCGAGTGACTTCATTCACGCTTTTCGTCATCATCAGAGGTATTGGACCCTAAGTGGCGTAAAAAATCCTTTTTTCACTGCATAAAAATTACCCGCTTAGCCTTTAAAAGCGACTTTTCCGGCTGCCAGTAAACGTAATGCCGTTGATTTGCGATGACTCTTTAACCGCAGTGAGGATAAAAGTGAATATTATGTCCATTACTCCCCGCACTTTTCATCTGATCGCTCCTTCTGGCTATTGTCATAATCAACAGGCCGCGCAGCTGGCTGTTGAGCGTTTGCGTGCGCAGGGGCATCAGGTTTTAAACAGTGAAGTGATTGCCCGTCGTGACCAGCGTTTTGCCGGAAATGAGTCCGACCGTTTACAGGATCTCAACGGCCTGCCTGATCTGAAAACATGCCCGGATATTGTACTCGCCGTACGTGGCGGCTATGGGGCCACCAGGCTGCTTCCTCAGTTAGCGCGCGCATCTCTGGCTGGCTGGCTGCGGGATAATCCGGTAGTGCTGTGTGGTCACAGTGACTTCACGGTGATCCAGCTTGCTCTGCTTGACCATGGCGCTGTCTCTTTCAGCGGCCCGATGCTGGCAGGTAACTTTGGCGCTACGGTTTTATCTGAATTCACGGTGGAGCACTTCTGGCGCGCTCTGACTTCGCCTAGATTAATCCTTAGCTGGCAAACGCAGCCGCAAGAGGTCAACGTCACCGGAAAAATCTGGGGCGGCAATCTGGCGATGATCGCCTCCCTGATAGGAACGCCCTGGCTGCCTGAGATCGAAGAGGGCATTCTGGTGATTGAAGATGTCAACGAGCACCCTTTCCGCGTGGAAAGAATGCTGCTGCAACTGGCACAAAGCGGCATTCTGGCACGTCAGAAAGCGATCGTGCTGGGGAGTTTTACCGGGGCAACCCTGACAGATTATGACAATGGCTATGACTTCGACAGCGTCTGGACGCTGATTCGTCAGGTGACAGGCGTACCGCTGGTCACCGGTCTTGAATTTGGCCATCACTGGAATACCGTAACGCTGCCTTTAGGTGCGCAGGGTCATTTGCAGGTCAAAGGTAGAGACAGTACGCTGACGATATCAGGGCATCCGACGCTTCGCTAACTCCTGGAGCGCCTATGAAGCAGTTGTACGAGGATCTCTGGGTTTCCACACCGGAGTTTCCGGCCAGTGAAAACGAACCGGAACTGATGATGCACGGTTTTTTGCTGCAGCATATGCGTGGCAATTTACTGATTTCCCGCGTGGAAAATCTGAGCGACCATCAGGCGATTGAGGATTTAGGCGGCATTATCCGCCACTATCTTACCCACTGGCATGAGGCAGGTCCGGGCGCGCGCATTTTGCAGGCACGCTTTAACTCCGCGCTCTATTGCCATACGCGCGCGCTGGGGCCGGTGAGCCCTTTTGCGGAGCCTGATGACACCTTTAATCAGGCTGAGCTTCACTGCGGCAGCTTTCATGTTGTTCCCACGCCCGGACACACGCCTGGCAGCACCAGCTACCTTTACGCTTCCCCTTATGGCAAAACCTATCTCTTTGTAGGCGACACCATCACCCTCTCTCACGATCGCTGGATAACGGTATTGGTTCCTGAAAGCAACGAGGCCGATTTAAAGAAGTCGATAGAGTTTTACCGGGCGTTAAGACCGGATGTGGTGCTGATGGGCACTACCGCAGGACACCTTGCCTGGCAGGAAGTCAATATGCGGCAGTGGTTGGCGCTGCTGGATGAGGCAGAAAATTCGCCGCTGGACCTGCGCCAGCGGCTGAGCGAGTAACGCTTACAACATTTTGGTCAGGTAAATTCGTTGATGCACGCGCGGGTAGTTCTCAAGCATAAACTGAACGGTGAAACCCATTTTTTCATAAAAGGGCCTGGCCTGAAAACTTGCTGTGTCTACCTGTGCATACTGACACCCACGCTGGCGGGCCTCTTCTTCTGCTGCCCGAATTAATCTGGTGCCTGCGCCCTGCCCGCGCAGGGCTTCACTGACCCACAGCATATCAATCCGAAGCCAGTTTCCAATGGTGGTTCCCGTAAGGCCGCCCAGTTTTTTCCCGTCGGGGCCAGTGATAAATACCCCAATATCTTTCATCTCATCGATATTGATATGACCGGCGTTAAAGGCGATCAGCGCTGCACGGATTTCGGCTAAATCTTCTGGCGTAGGGGTAGGCGTAACGGTTAGTTCCATGCTCTTTTCCTAAGTATGTGAGAGATGCGATCAGGACTCCAGATGACCAGAAGCGTCGGTGCGTTGGAGTTCCACCGCACTGTTATCCCTTTCGCTGCTGCGCGAACAGGAAACCAGCTTGTTTGCACCATCGTAGGAGAAGAAAATATTGTCATCAGACTGGTTCACCACCATCTGATCGCCATTACGGAACAGCACAATCGACACTTTATCGCCATTTTCGGTTTCTGAACGCTGGTTGCCGGCCGCTATCTGGAAATGATCGCCAGGCCACATCAGCGTGGTCAAACCATATTGCGCTTTGGTAACGGTCATGGTCGGACGACCCGGACAGGTAATTTGAAATTCAGTATTCAGCCTGGGCGAATCACTGGTTGCCCCGACGGTAAAGGAGGCACAGGCAATAAGACATCCAGCGGCGATAATGCGGAACATGGGCAGGTTCTCCGGACAGTACTCTCTGATTTAATTCAGTAATTAGCAGAAAGCGTACCACAGGATGCTGCCCATGTTTGACTTAAGTGTTACGAATTGCCAGCCGGGATCTACTTATTCAGCGAGCTCATCTCTTTAATTTGATCCTGGTTCACAGCCTGCTGCTGGCCCTGTTCATCGGTGTAAATCACCATGCCGGTGGCGCTGTCTACTTTGGGTTTGCCCTGTACTACCACGGTAGAGCCATCTTTCATTTGTAATATATGATCGCTACTACAGCCCGCAAGCAACAAACCTCCTGCCAGAATCCCTGCGATATAAGAAAATTTTTTCATCATTTGCTCCACTATTTTGATCAGGAAGAGGCAGTGTAACCCAGGCGATTTTGGGAATTTGATGATAGTTGCGGAGAAGTGGCTTTATTTCACCCATTTAGCGGGCTGCATGGCTTTTAGTTGACGAATATTTGCTAAATTTTCATTGAAGATTGCGGACAATAACTGTATTTTTATACAGCATTTATAACCAGGAAGAAGCCATGTTTGTTGAACTGATTTACGATAAGCGCAACGTTGCCGGACTGCCCAATGCTCAGGAGCTAATTTTGACTGAGCTGACCAAACGTATTCAGCGCGTTTTTCCTGACGCAGAAGTGAAGGTTAAACCAATGCAGGCCAACGGTGTAAAAACCGATGCCAGTAAAAGTGATAAGTCGGTAATGTTGAGAATTATTGAAGAAATGTTCGATGAAGCGGACCAGTGGCTGATCTCTGAAGAATTTTGAACCTTAACAGAACAATTCGTTGAAATATTTTAATGTTATGGGCGCTGCGACCAATTTTCGCGTTGCATTCCCGCCACAACATGCCAGGCTTAACGTATAAAGTTTCCCTGGTGTTGGCCCGTTATGATTCGCTCTGCGGGCATTTTTTTCTTTATATCTTAACTCTGCTGATGATTTGCCACCGCTTCAGCTTTTGATCCTCTGCTTTTTCTGCCTCGCATTCCTGCCTTATTATCTGAGAATTGCTAAAGTTTTGCCCCGCAATGCCGAAAATCTGTACAGCATAAATCTCATGAGAACGTCAGGCATGGCAATACTTTTTATCCCTTCCCTGGCTGCCCTGCTGGAAAAGGCAGAAGCGCAAAAAGGCTACCCGTTAACGCAGCATGAAGTTGAAACGCTTCGTGATGGCGCGACCTGCATTTCAGTGCCGGACGAACTCTTGCGCTCCATGGACCCACTACGTGGCTACCAGGATATCGATCCCACAAAATGTTGGGAAGCCTGGAGAGATCATCGCTTAGCCGGTAATACACGGCTGGCCTGACAGCCGAAGAAAATGCGGACTATTTAGAGCGGTGTGCAATTTCTGCATAGAGCAGCTCGTACACCTTTGCCGCATGGGCAGAACTGTCACGCAGCATCTGGATAGCATCCTCCAGAGTATGTGGCTCCATCTGGCCCACGATACGCCAGCCGAGCGCGATATTTTTTGCTTCTTCAAGCCGGTTGAGATCGTCTTTGAAAGTGGCAGCTTCTGACACAGAATTCTCCTGATTTGAGTTTTGGCCCTATTTTACGGACCAACGCTCCGCCATCTCAAGTCTTGATTTTTGGCGGGATCGCTTTTTGGCCTGTTTTTCTGCTTTTTTGCCCAAAAAGGCGTTTTATCTGACCACATTGGAAAAATCGGCTGAAAAAAACAGATTAGTCCTGGAGATGCAGCATCACTATTTCACCGTTTCTACCCTACTGCCAGCCCTTTTGCCGATAAAAAAGTAAAAAAATTGCACCTAAAAAAAAACCGCCCTGTGGAGGCGGTTTTAAATCATCTGCGAATTTTCAGCCATAGTAAGGAATTTTGCGATCCACACCGTTAACGTTAAGAGTGATATACCCTACCGGCGCACTGGTAGCGGGCGTTGCCGCCTCAGCTGTTGCTATGGTGACCACACCATTTTCATTCGCTCCTATTCCCGCAAGCCCATTGTGAATACTGAGGCGTGCGCTTGGCGTAGCCGTTCCCAGGGTTGTCAAATCCACGACCTCACTCAGATCCGGCGTAAACAAGGAACACTCCCCCGACTCGAATCGCGTAGGCCCTGTTGAGCGGAGATTAAACATCGTATCGCCGCTACCCGCTTTTAGTTTTACCCACACCTCGACGATATTTTGGTAACTTCGCTGATACTTAACGTCCAGCACCGCAGTCAGTCCCCGATGAAACATATCGGCCCATACTGAGCTGACGCAGCGCTGTAAATTGAGCCAGGTCACGCCGGATGAAACAGCCTGTAAGGGGTTAGTCGCTGTGCCGGAAGGATTTGCCGTTGAAAGTTTGCTGATAAACTCCAGCGTCCATTGCTGGTTAACCTTTGGAAAGACAAATATAACGACACACTACTTTAAAAAATTGCGGATGCACTCAAGGTGCCTATCTCGACGCTAATCTCATCAGGGGAGCATATCAATACTGGAGATACATATAGCATTCAGTTGTTAACTGAAATGGGGAAAGATGATGTATAGCATCTTGATTTTCTTACGTATCTGCCAGCGCTAACGAAGGGTCACCGGCAAAAGAAGTGGTTCAGGTTATTAGATCGATTGAATATGTCCGTAAGGAGGCGGGGGTTATCTTTGGCAATAAACCTGAGGCCATTGTTAAGTTGATAAACGTGCGTGGGGACAGCATGGAAGGCACCATTGAACCCGGCGATCTGATATTTGTCGACGTCAGCGTGCCCTACTTCGACGGAGATGGCATTTATGTTTTTGACTTCAATGGAGATACGTTTGTAAAACGACTGCAGAAAGTTAAAACAGAGCTGTTTGTTATCTCTGATAACCCGCGCTACCGGGAGTGGACTATTTCGGCTGATGAAATGCCGATGCTGCACGTGGCAGGACGCGTGATGTTAAGTCAGTCGCAGCAGTTCGGGCGTCACGGTTGAAAGATCAACCCGCTTGACGCGGGTTGATCGTGTCAACAAAATTTGCGTTTGACGCATATTAAAAATTTATCTAACGTTTATTAACATCAAACGTCAGAGGATGCCGTCTATGAACTCACGTCAACGCAGAGCTTTACGCTATCGCGAAGCCTGTAAAAAATTCGATCGGCAGCTGACACAGGCCCTGACCGGCAGCAATCGCAGGGTAAATAAAGCGCTGGTTATGCCATCAGGTGTAAAAGAATAAGACGTCTCTCTACTTTTGTGGTCGCAGTACGGCCAGTACCTGGGCTACATTCCCTTTAGCCCGGTAGATTGCTGCACAAAAAATCATGTTTATCAGCAGGGCCGACCAGGAGGTGTGGTCGTAGTGGTCGAAAAAATAGCGAAAGGGAATGGAGCCGTAAGCCAGTACAAACAGGTAAGCCAGCCACGAGGCCCAACGTTGGTGATGCGCGCCTGCTTTACGAAAGAACATCAGCCGAAGTGCAATGGCAGTACAGGTAATAACGTTCGCTATCACCATAGGATCATTTGTGACCATGGAAACCTCCCTTCAGGCGAGCGAGCCAGGCGCCCGGATCCTGCTCGGTGAAAAATGTTAAGGTTTTTATTGCCAGGGCAGAGAGCAGGACTGCTCCCAGCCCATCGAGTGGTCTGTCCGTATAACCTAATAACTGTTCGAGTTTCGAACCTGCTAAACCTGAACCAAATACACCCACTATCCACGAAACCAGAAAATAGGCAGCCCGCACTATTAATCTCAAATCTGCGGCGCTGGCAACATAGTACACAGCACCAGCAAATGCACCGAACAGCACGCTATAATTGATGCCAGCCATAGGACCAGCCATCACTGCTTCTGCTGAAGATGCTGCGCCTGCGCTTACAGCGAGTAAATGCTCAAACATAATGCCCCCTTTGCTACAGCGTCTTTACAAGAAATTTGAGCAATAAAAAACCCCGGCCGGAGCCAGGGTTTTGCATATATATCTGTAGTCGTTGCTGCTATTGATGTTATTACCTTAGATCGTTTAATGCGTACGCGTGAGCGTTTTAACGATCTATTTTTGGTGCTGTATGGTAGACCTCCCTGCCTGAAGAGAATATTTATGAGACTGCGCCGGGCGACAACCCTGCGGCAATGAACTAGCCTTTAACTGCCCGTTAAGCCACATCTAATGTCATTTCCAATCAATCAGTTAATTGTGTAAGGAACCTAATAATGTCATCAGGTAGCTATCTGCAACTCAAAGATGGGACAACTCTTTATTATAAAGACTGGGGTGCGGGTCAGCCGGTAGTCTTTAGCCACGGCTGGCCTTTGTCTGGCGATGCTTTTGAAGATCAAATGTTTTTTCTGGCTTCCCATGGATACAGAGTGATTGCTCATGACCGTCGTGGACATGGCCGCTCTTCCCAGCCCTGGGACGGGCATAATATGGACCAGTATGCTGACGATTTGGCGGAGCTTACCGCTGCGCTGGATTTGCGGGATGCCGTTCACGTTGGACACTCTACAGGTGGCGGTGAGGTCGCACGATATATAGCTCGCCATGGCACTGATCGGGTAGCCAAAGCCTCTCTTATTGGCGCTGTGCCACCGATAATGATAAAAACGGATTTCAACCCGGATGGACTGCCTAAAACGGTGTTTGATGGTATTCGCGAAGGCGTACTGAAAGATCGTTCCTCGTTCTTCAAAGACCTGCCTACGGCGTTTTATGGTTTTAACCGGGAAGGGGCTCAGGCTTCACAAGGATTAAAGGATAGCTTCTGGCTACAGGGGATGCAGGGATCGATTAAAGCGCTGTATGACTGCGTGAAAGCGTTCTCGGAAACGGATCAGCGAGAAGACCTGAAAAAGATGACCATTCCAACGCTGGTTATTTATGGTGATGACGATCAGATCGTGCCGCCTGCTTCATCGAGTGAGGCTGCGATTAAACTGCTGCCGAACCCAACCGTGAAAGTCTATCACGGTGCTTCGCACGGACTTTGCAGCACCCATAAAGATCAGATCAATCAGGATTTGCTCAGTTTCTTCAGGGTTGATTGCGTGAATTGAATGGAGTTGAGTTGAGTTGAGAAAAAGGAGCGTTCAGCTCCCTTTTCTCTTTTTCAGTGATAACGCTGTTACTGATTTTGCGCCATTCTGCGCTTTTCGATCAGCGATTCAAGGCTTTCCAGTGAGACACCCAACGAGGGAGTTTGCACTAATTTAGGCATCCCCACCGATGCCTGAGCGTTTACGGGCTTACGTATTCCCGCTGAAAAACTCTGCGATGTTGGGGTAGAACCCTGGTTATTTTTCTGAACCATCTTTTCTCTCCTAACCCATCCTGATGTAAGTAATAATTATAACAAAAACCACGAAGCACCAACCAGTAAATTCCATATCCTCAAAAGACTTTCCAATGAGAAACGCCTTATCATCATGTATTTCTTCTATTTTCTTTGATGCATCAATGTAGAGTTGAGCCATGCTATATAACGAATCATCTCGTGTGTTCAGAAAAAATACCCGGTCAATTCCTTCAACGGGCATGGTGGGCTTGTTGATCAGTACCACCGCCCTGAAGACAAATGACCAACTTGAGCATAACCCGATAAATGTCAGCGCACCGCAGACCAGGGCTGCCACGCCAGGATAAGGATGAATTTTTATAGAGCTTAAGATTGAGTCGGCCCCAAACCGGGCGATAAGAACTAACGCAGTGACGATGACACTGATCGAACCGAAGACTTTCAGTCCTTTTTCTTCTAACAGCCTGAGCCTCTCCAGGTATTGCTCATATTGCTCTTTAGAGTAATCATAAAGTAGCCTGGCACGCTCTATTCTTTCCTCTACTTCTTCCTGAGTAAAGTTTGAATTTTCATTTTGCATGATAAGGCATTTCCCCTGGAATTTTAAAATTTAAATTATCAGTAAAATATTATAAGGTCAATCATACTATTGCCCATAAACGTGCGCATTGAAAGATACTATAATAACTTCCATTTAAAAAAACAAACATATAAATTAAAGATAAAATAGAAATTGGGTTGATATTATCAAACTAACAGGTTTAGTGGGTTTTTTTTTAATTATACAACATAAAAAGTTTGTTAAACGTACCAGACTGAAAAAGAATTGATATAGGGATCGTTATGGATGAACACGTAGTTGGCGGGGATTTACGTTTTATTCTGGTTACCAATAACCGGTTGAGAGAGCAGCGAAAGTTTACCGACTGTTGTTCAAGCCATCAAAGTGCGTAGCATTATGACTCTCTTCACTATAATAAAAAACCGCCCGCAGGCGGTGATAATTATTATTAATTTTTATGTTTTTTTAGCATGTTATGCAATGCCAGAAAAATCACTCCGACACCTATAAAAATCAGGAATGCATATCCAAGTAAATGAAACAGCCATATCCCTGCCATCCCGCCAGCCAGAAATGAGAGTAAGGTAAAAGAGTGTAGCCTAAGTCTCTCAAGGTAAAGCGGAGCATCCTTTGGAGACTCCTTTCGCCTTAGCACATCGAAGAGCATGGCCAGCTCAATACCAATATCCGTAGATGTTCCTGATACATGTGTTGTTCTTACCCGCGCGTTAGATATGCGGGTCACCACGGCATTCTGTAAACCCATTAAAAAGCTCAGGCACAAGATAAGTAATACGCCTGGCGAAAGTGGAGTCAGCCAACTCTCAACAATACCCAACACCACAAGCCCCACCCCCTCAATAATAATATTGATGGCGTATACCGTACGCATGTTTCTCCTGCGACCTGAATTGATAATAATCGTCGAGAATGCGGAACCGGCAATGAAAATGCTCACAATCGACAGAAAAAAAATGGCTGGCGCAAGGTTAGCCTTGGCAAGATGATCTGACAGTGAAGAGACGTTACCAGTCATGTTGGCAGAGAAAAAACCTACCGCTTCAAAGGCTGCTGTGTTCAAGGCTCCCGCAACGGCAGCAAGAGTGCAAGCGAGTCGCGTATCTGCAATGTTACTACGAGAATTCTCAGTGCTGATTAACATGGAACCTGCTGTGTTCAACTGGGGTAAACCTATGATCCGCTCATTTCCGGTGAGTAACAAGATGATAAGCCACACAAAGATTACTGTTTACTTACTACCAGGTTGTACGAGCCTTTGTCCTTCTCTCTCGATCTCATCAAACGCTTTCGCAAATGCGCTGAAGAGGCGTAAAAAGAGGTAATCTGAAGGCGCTTTTATTGCCAGAAAGAAACAGATCCTGAAATGGGAAAAGCTACTGCACCTGCATTTCATGAGCAACGTTCACTGGCCGTAGTCTCTGTCGTGAACAAGGCATTAATATGTAGCAGTTATCAGGTCATTAAAATCAGGTTCAGACAGATAAACAGCATGATGACCGGGGAAGAGATGGATGGTAATAGCAGCTTGAAACTGTACGGTTTCTATCCAGTGTTTTGGGGAAGTTTTGGGGAAAGGATAAGAGAAGAAAAAAGCCAACATAAATTCTACATCTATGTTGGCTATATGTTGCGAAGAGCTGATTACATGTGCTTAATCATTGCGTCGCCAAACTCTGACGTTTTCAGCAGAGTAGCGCCATCCATCAGACGCTCAAAGTCATAGGTCACGGTTTTGGCAGCAATTGCGCCTTCCATTCCTTTAACAATCAGGTCTGCGGCTTCGAACCATTCCATATGACTCAGCAGTAGTTCATTAATTTGATTTAGTTGATTGTATTTAAGGGATTTAATCGGCTTTTAGCATCTATATTCACCACTTTTATCTTCACTGTAACAACTTGATTTTCAGGATTTTATGTCGAGTTTTGATAACCAGTTTATGACTACATGGATGAATTAAAATACACGTCCCTTTGATGCCATTTAATTTTATTAAATTACCGGTCCGGTGAAATCGTACAGCGTCGTGATCGTCAGCGTGATACATCCGAGAATAGTGGTTTGATTCAGCACCTCGCCCTCCAGGGCCTCACCATCCGGCGTAATAATAGCGCGAACCATTATTCGACCTACCTTGACCTCACCAAATAATTCATAGGCAATATAATCACCACTGACCGGCGTTATGGCCGCATCTACCAGATACGACTGTTCCTCATGTTCAAGCAGTGATGTGGCCAGCGGATGATGGATGAAAAGCTCATTCAGGCACAGGCACCTCTCAACATAATCCGTGGCGGGTGAGGGAAATCTTATGTTAGCGCCCTCCGTTGTTTGGGTTATAAAGCAGAAATTTGCGGGGCTCACTTGGTTCTGCAGAAACGTCCCTGAACGTTGACTGGTAGTGTTTCACGCAGCGGTTGGCTTCAGCCATGCTCCACTCATGACCGTAAAGAGACAAAGAGTGGATGGGAAGTTATCCATCTTCGCACAAATAATGGATGCATAAACGCTGCTGCAACGTCTTCTCATCGTCCCATCCCCCCTCTTTCTGCTGTTTTTAAATACAGTGCATGTTAAAGACAGTTCAGGGGCTGCCAAGAAAATGGAACAATACTCTACGGTAAGTCCTTTTCTTAAATTGGCATGACCGGCAGCTAATGATGACCCTGACCCCGAATATGATCCAGTCATAATCAGGAATAACCGGCTTTGACCCTGACCCCGAATATGAACCAGTCATAATCAGGAATAACCGGCTTCATGTTGGTTGTGTATTCTGGCAACCGGCAGACTTCTCAGCAAATTCTGACGGGGTCATCCAGCCCAGCGCAGAATGGGGACGCCTCTGGTTATAGAGTATGCGCCAGGCCTCGATTTTGCACCGTGCATCCTCCAGAGACATAAACCAGTTCTCGTTCAGACATTCCTGCCGTAACCTGCCGTTGAAGGACTCCACCGTCGCATTGTCCGTCGGTGTTCCCGGGCGTGAGAAGTCGATTCTGATGCCTCTTTCGTACACCCATCTGTCCAGCATTTTCCCTGCAAATTCAGAACCATTATCGGTTTTCAGCAACTGAGGTAAAGGACGTCTGAGTTCTATGCTGTTCAGCATTTCTGCCACTTCTGTTGAACGCAGATTCTGCCCCACGCAGATCGCCAGGCATTCGCGGGTGTACAGGTCGATAACCGTCAGCAGGCGCAGTCGTCGCCCGTCAAACAACGCATCAGAGACAAAATCCATGCCCCAGACGTGATTCGGATACAGACCCTGAGGCTGCGGTTGCCGGCGCTGTGCGGATTTATTGCGGCGTGGTCGTTTGAGGCGCAGCGACAGACCCTGTTCACAGTAGAGGCGGTAGATCCGTTTGTGATTATCGCGCCAGCCCTCACGCCGGAGCATCACGTATACCCGGCGGTATCCGTAATGAATTCGCGTTTCGGTGATCTCACGGATTCGCAGGCGCAGCGCGCTGTCATCGGCAGCAACTGAACGATACCTGAACGAGCTGCGGCTGAGTCGCAGCGCAAAACAGATCTGTCTTTCGCTGGCACCGTACCGGGCCTGTAAATCCCTGACCCATTCGCGCAGGCGTGCCAGCGTCAGCTCTTTTTTGCCAGCACGTCCTGCAACATGGCCTTGTCGAGGCTCAGATCGGCAACCAGCCTCTTCAGCCGCAGATTTTCCTCTTCCAGTTGCCGCATATGCTTCAGCTCCGAAGGAGAAATGCCGCCGTATTTTTTACGCCACGTATAGAAAGTGGCATCCGAAATGCCCAGCTTGCGACAGACGTCCGGCACTGACGTACCCAGTTCAGCCTGCTTCAGGGCAAAAACAATCTGCTCTTCGGTGAATCGTGACTTTTTCATCGGCACATCCTCCGTTCAGGGGAGTCATTATCATGCCGGAATTCTGTTTCTGAATGGAGCAGGATTTCGGGTCAGGGTCAGGGTCAGGTCAGGGTCAGAGCAGGTCAGAGCAGGTCAGAGCAGGTCAGAGCAGGTCAGAGCAGGTCAGAGCAGGTCAGAGCAGGTCAGAGCAGGTCAGTTTAGCACCTGTATACAATTGAGAAAATGGGATTGCTGGCCATTAACCGTCAGCCTGGATTAGGGAGGACATCAGTCTACCGGGTTCTGGAAAATTATGAGCAGCAGGCGTAGCGGTTAGTGTTCAGCGCAAGGGCATAATGGAATTACAGGCGGCGGGACTAGTCGTTTCCACCCATCGAAGTCAGCGTAAATCCGTTACAACGACGGTTGTGGCCTGAGAAGCGGTAAACCTCGCCCTTTACGGCGGGGAGCAGTCAATCTGCAAGTTTTTTAAGCTCTTCAGCTACATTTTGTACATCGTGAAGGCCTTGCGCAGCCTCCACTACATAGTCAGCAAATCCATCTGAAGGAGTGATTGGCTTTCCATTGATATCAAGAAAAATCATAGCTGATGCAACTGACGTTCTTTTATTTGCATCGTTAAAGCCATGGCCCCTCGCTATCGAAAGCAGCAGTGAGGCAGCAAGCACGAACAGATCATCTTCATCCTGGTAAACATGCAAATTCTCAACTCTGGCTACCATGCCCTCTACCAGGCCTATATCTCTAAATCCTGCCAAGCCGCCATAAGCTTCCAGCTGACTATTATGAATAGCTATAACTTGCTCAACAGTTAGAAAGAAAATCATTTACCAGCAAGTTCTTTGAAGAGAGCCTGGTTTTTTGGTTTGCTCATCACTTTGGCAAGGGAAGCTTCAAACTTAGCCTGCTGTAAGTCAGCAAACTGCTCCGCAGTAATGACCACCATGTCCGGCGCTGAACGACGAGTAATGATCACCGGCTGCTTGGTTGCAGTGTCCAATACACTGGCAAATTTCTGACGAACATCAGAGAAAGTCAGAGTTAACATGAGATGTTCCTTAAACTGTTACTGATTATATCAACTGAATTGTACAACCCAGTTGATGATAGCGTTAGTTTAAGTCGTCGCTCTAAAATGTTCAAAGGATATTTTGCAGAACTGCAAAATTAAGCTTTAGCCAGCTTACGAGCCTTCCGGAAAAACCTCGCCCTTTACGGTGAGGAACAGTCGTCCGGAAACCGTGATTAGCAATGGCTGCGGGAAATAGAAAATAATTTCGCCAATGATATAGAGCATCGCAGCATGGAATATTCACATTTCGGTATCACTTTTGAAATTTTGAAAAGATATCATCGTTAAAATGGAACTTATCTGGCTTGGCATTCTCGTGAAAACTTAAACCCAAGTCAAATAAAAACAAAAAAATATATAGATATTAAAATTTGCGATCTGAGTGTCATTTTTTATATAAATCACTGCATTTTTTAATAAAAAATGAAAAAATATACTGAATTATTATTCAATGTTAGATAAAGGAGTTATGCAACATGGAAAATGAAAATACCAACAGTTCAAATAAAATTATTGAAACCAATGATAGCACCTTGCTGTTCAGTGATGACTTTAGTTCAGGTCTCGATAAGTGGGATAATGTGACCCTTCCTGCAGCGATTACAGAGTATAATGGAGTAGACGTGCTCATTCTATCAGAACAAGGTCAGCTTCATAAAGTTTTCAAAAACACCCCAGACGAATATTGTTTCATAAAAACTAAATCCCCTGTTTTATTAGTTTCAGAAGACAGCACGTTCGCTATAACTATTAGAACACCAACAATTAGCATTGACTTAGTCTACCCTTATGCTGGGTCTGGTTCCGGTACTGGAAAATGTTTAAACTTAACTACTTTAACGCCTTGCAAGCCAATTACAGCATCAGGTTTACCATTTAAACTAGATTTATCCACGTTACCTAACCCGTTGGGGCCCTTACCCGCAATTAGCTATGTTAGTAATGTTGAAGTATACCAAACACCGATTTATAAAGAGATATCTTTTAATGATGATTCCTGGAAAGAGTTCATTACTATTAATGAAGATTTTGAGTATGAGGTTAATAATGGCGAACTGAGCATCAATGCAACATCATTACCAGCAAAAACGCTTTCCTCACCGAAAAAAATTATGACATTAGAGTTCAATCAGCCAGGCTCTGAAACCGAACATACTGCTGCAGGGGCATTCTATGTTATGAGCGCGCAATGCGATGAAAAAGAAAAAGTCGTAGAGATCCGCCGCAGCGAAAATGAAGATCAAGGAGTAGGTTATCTTTACAGCGATATAGAAGATTTCGCTAATGAATTTTTTACTGGTATAAACTATAACACATCACAAGAAGACGTGACATTCAAGTCAAACATGTCAGGTGAAATTGTAGGAAGTGACTCAGAATCAGCGACCATTAAAATCAGGCGAATTATTATCTTGTTTACTAAGTTAAATAAAATCACGGACGAATAAAAACGCCACATCAGCTATGCTCTCCAATCAAAGTTAATAGTCCCCTAAAATTATCCAGTGCGCCGTAAAACCCCGTCCTTCAGGGCGGGGAGAATGTAAAACAGTAGTTACATAATCGAACGTGTTCACGCGGAACGGCAAAAACCCGGCTTAATGTCAGAGAGAATTGATATACTCCAACAGGTTATCTTTTTTAGTAACTATATAACCAGATGCTATAAGCATCCTGAGCAGCGCACCCGGCAGATCCACAGCGTAAACGAAAAAAATCGCCCAGATGCGGGAATCCAGAGAGTTCATCACCGTTACCACCTGGCTGGATCGCTATCTCGCTATCCAGCAGGATCGGCTTGATTCGGGTGATATAAAGTTAACCTGGGTGAAGCAGAAGAAAAAACCTGTCGAGTTGCTGCGCCAGCACTCAGGGATGATGTATCTGAAAGACATTACCGCACTGGAAATAGCTGAAGTCGTGGATGAGGTAAAAGCACAGGGCTTTAACCGTATGGCGCAAGTGGTCCGGACGAGGCTGATCGACGTTTTCAAAGAGGCCCAGCACGTGGGCCATGTTCCCCCTAGCTACAATCCGGCGCTGGCCCCCCGCCAGCCGCGTAACCGGGTAAAACGCGAATGCCTTTCCCTTGAAGAGTGGAAAGCGATTTACGCCGCAGCTGAACATTATCCACCCTACCTTCAGTGCGCGATGCTGCTGGCCGTCGTCACCGGACAGCGCATCGGGGATATTTCCTGGATGAAGTTCTCCGACATCTGGGATGACATGCTCCACGTCGAGCATGAAAAGACTGGCGCTAAAGTAGCGTTGCCGCTGTCACTGCGCTGTGAGGCGCTGGATATTTCCCTGCGTGAAGTTGTGGCTAAATGCCGTGATGCTGTAGTCAGTAAATACCTGGTACATTTCCGGCACAGCACATCACAGGCAACGAGGGGTGACAGAGTTTCAGCCAGTTCGATAACAACTAAGTTCAAAAAAGCCAGAAACCGCTCCGGGCTTTCATGGCCTGAAGCAAAGGCTCCGACATTTCACGAACAACGTTCGCTGTCAGAAAGACTGTATGAGGCTCAGGGTATTGATACGCAAAAATTACTCGGTCACAAATCACCTCAACAGACGGCAAAATACCATGATGACCGGGGAAAGACTGGACGGTCGTAGCCGTTTGAACAGCATATTTTATAACCAGTTTTGCGGAAGAGTTTTGGGGAAAGGATAAGAGAAGAAAAAAGCCAACATAAATTCTACATCTATGTTGGCTATATGTTGCGAAGAGCTGATTACATGTGCTTAATCATAGCGTCGCCAAACTCTGACGATTTCAGCAGAGTAGCGCCATCCATCAGACGCTCAAAGTCATAGGTCACGGTTTTGGCAGCAATTGCGCCTTCCATACCTTTAACAATCAGGTCTGCGGCTTCGAACCATTCCATATGACGCAGCATCATTTCTGCGGAAAGGATCACTGAACCTGGGTTCACTTTATCCTGACCAGCATACTTAGGTGCCGTACCGTGGGTAGCTTCGAACAGCGCGCATTCATCACCGATGTTTGCGCCAGGGGCGATACCGATACCGCCAACCTGCGCCGCCAGGGCGTCGGAGATGTAGTCACCGTTCAGGTTCATACAAGCGATAACGTCATATTCCGCTGGACGCAGCAGGATCTGCTGCAGGAACGCATCGGCAATCACGTCTTTCACAACGATCTCTTTACCGGTGTTTGGGTTCTTGATCTTCATCCACGGGCCGCCGTCGATCAGCTCACCGCCGAACTCTTCTTTCACTAACTGGTATCCCCAGTCTTTGAAAGCGCCTTCGGTGAACTTCATGATGTTGCCTTTGTGAACCAGAGTCAGCGAGTCACGGTCGTTGGTGATAGCGTATTCCACAGCCGCACGAACCAGGCGTTTGGTGCCCGCTTCTGAACATGGCTTAACGCCAATACCGCACTGCTCAGGGAAGCGAATTTTCTTCACGCCCATCTCATCACGCAGGAACTTGATCACTTTATCCGCTTCTGCAGAACCCGCTTTCCACTCGATACCAGCATAGATATCTTCGGAGTTCTCACGGAAGATCACCATATCGGTCTCTTCAGGACGTTTAACCGGGCTTGGCGTGCCGGTGTAATAACGCACAGGACGCAGACAGATGTAGAGATCAAGCTGCTGACGCAGCGCCACGTTCAGGGAGCGAATACCGCCGCCAACTGGTGTAGTCAGCGGGCCTTTGATAGCGACGCGATACTCTTTAATCAGGTCGAGAGTTTCTTCTGGCAGCCAGACATCCTGGCCGTAGAGCTCTACCGATTTTTCACCGGTGTAAATTTCCATCCAGGAAATTTTACGCTCACCGTTATAAGCTTTCTGTACAGCGGCATCGACAACTTTGATCATCACTGGAGAAACGTCCACACCAATCCCGTCACCTTCAATAAAAGGGATGATTGGGTTGTTTGGTACGTTCAGTTTTCCCTGATCCAGGGTGATTTTCTGACCTTCCGCCGGAACAACTACTTTGCTTTCCATTAACCTCTCCTTCGAGCGCTTTTTTTGTTAATGATTTGTAAGATGCGGGTCAATACTACTTGAATATTCACCCCGCGCCAATCATCTCGGGTTTGCGGTATAATGCGCTTATTGTTTTCAAGTGCAAAGATTATGCGTAAATCTTCCGTTAAGAATCACCGCGTTAAACGATTCAGCCCGCCCGCTGCTGCCGTCAGGGCAGAGAAGGAGCCAAGGCGTGTCATTATTTTTAACAAACCATTCGACGTACTGCCGCAGTTCACCGACGAAGCGGGACGCAGTACGCTGAAGGATTTTATTCCGGTTGCGGGTGTGTATGCTGCCGGTCGGCTGGACCGCGACAGCGAAGGATTGATGGTGCTTACCAACGATGGTGCGCTGCAGGCGAAGCTCACGCAGCCAGGCCAAAGGACCGGTAAAATCTATTATGTTCAGGTAGAAGGCGAACCTGAAGAGAGCGATATTCAGCCGCTCCGGTCTGGCATTAATCTGAAAGATGGTCCTACCCTGCCCGCTGGTGTGGAAAGGGTCGCTGAACCGGCGTGGTTATGGCCCCGTAACCCGCCAGTACGGGAGCGTAAAACGATTCCAACCAGTTGGCTGAAAATCACCCTCTATGAGGGGCGCAATCGCCAGGTAAGACGCATGACGGCCCAGGCCGGCTTTCCCACCCTGCGTTTAATCCGTTTTGCGCTGGGAAACCAGCTGTTGCAAGATTTAGCGCCAGGTGAATGGCGAGACGTTACCGGTGAATTCCCCCTTTAAGCCTTTCAGTTAAGGAGTCAGCCATGTTTAAGCCCCACGTTACCGTCGCAACCGTTGTCCAGGCCGAAGGACAATTTTTAGTCGTGGAAGAGATGGTCCGCGGCCGCGCCACATGGAATCAGCCAGCCGGTCATCTTGAAGCCAATGAAACCTTACTTCAGGCGGCAGCGCGTGAATTGTATGAAGAGACAGGCATTGAAGGCGTCCCGCAGGCTTTTTTACGGCTGCATCAGTGGTTAGCGCCGGATAACACCCCGTTTTTACGCTTTCTGTTTGCGCTGGATTTAGCAAAAGTGGTGCCCACTTATCCGCAGGATCGCGATATCGATCGCTGCTGGTGGCTGCCGCCGGAAGAGATCATGACGGCGAAAAAGCTGCGTTCTCCGCTGGTTGCAGAGAGCATTCGGGTTTATCAGCAGGGTCCCCGTTATCCACTGGAAGTCCTTAGTGCCTTTCAATGGCCCTATAGCGAGGATGCGCCCGCCGCGGACGCGTGGTAGAATATGCCGCAATTTTAAAGTGCAGCCTTTAACTGCAACTCAAAGTCGGGTACTTCTCATGTCCAGCCAGAAAAAAGTGATCGTCGGTATGTCCGGCGGTGTTGACTCCTCCGTTTCCGCCTGGCTGCTCCAGCAGCAAGGTTACCAGGTTGAAGGCCTGTTTATGAAAAACTGGGAGGAGGATGACGGTGAAGAATACTGTACCGCGGCGGAAGATCTGGCCGATGCGCAGGCGGTCTGCGACAAATTAGGCATTCACCTGCACACAGTGAACTTTGCCGCCGAGTACTGGGACAATGTCTTTGAGCACTTCCTGGAAGAGTACAAAGCGGGCCGCACCCCCAATCCCGATATCCTGTGCAACAAAGAGATCAAATTCAAAGCGTTTCTGGAGTTTGCGGCTGAAGACTTAGGCGCAGATTTCATCGCCACCGGGCACTATGTTCGTCGCCAGGATTTGGCGGGCAAAAGCCGCCTGCTCCGTGGTCTGGACGACAATAAAGATCAGAGCTACTTCCTCTATACGCTCGGTCATGAGCAAATTGCACAAAGCCTGTTTCCGGTGGGAGAACTGGCGAAACCAGAGGTCCGCCGTATTGCGGAAGAGCTGGAGCTGGTGACGGCGAAGAAAAAAGATTCAACCGGTATCTGCTTTATTGGCGAGCGTAAATTCCGTGATTTCCTTGGCCGCTATCTGCCTGCTCAGCCAGGCGCCATCCTCAATCCTGAAGGCGAGGTGGTCGGTGAACACCAGGGGCTGATGTATCATACCCTCGGCCAGCGTAAAGGGCTGGGCATTGGCGGTACCAAAGAAGGCAGCGAAGAGCCGTGGTACGTGGTGGATAAAGATGTCGCTAACAACGTACTGGTAGTGGCGCAGGGACATGACCATCCGCGCCTTATGTCCGTGGGGCTGATAGCCCAACAGCTGCACTGGGTTGACCGGGAAACTCTGCAGGCTCCGCTGCGTTGCGCCGTTAAAACGCGTTATCGTCAGGCCGATATTCCCTGCACGGTAATGCCGCTGGGCGAAGATCGCCTTGAGGTTCGCTTTGACGAGCCGGTAGCTGCCGTGACGCCGGGTCAGTCTGCGGTATTTTATCTTGGTGAGGTTTGCCTGGGCGGCGGCGTTATTGAAGCGCGACTGCCGCTGCTTTAAGCAGTGTCCGCGCGGCCCGCTGCCGCGCACTGGATAGCAACAACAGACAATTTCGTAGCGCCTGCTGTAGTCAGCGCAGGCGATGACTGGAGCGACCGTGGCGAAGAATTATTACGATATTACGCTGGCCCTGGCGGGCATCTGCCAGTCTGCGCACCTGGTGCAACAGCTTGCTCATCAGGGCCACTGCCCGGCTGAGCCGCTGAAAATTTCGTTGCAAAGCGTAGTGGATCTTAATCCCGCCTCTACGCTTGCTATTTATGGCAATGATGAAGCTAACCTGCGTTTTGGTCTGGAGTCACTGCTGGGCGTACTGAACAGCAGCAGCCGCCACGGGGCTGGCGCTGAACTGACCCGTTACACCCTCAGCATGATGGTACTGGAGCGCAAGCTCAGCGCCAACAAAAGCGCGCTGAATGAATTATCCCAACGTATCAGCCAGCTCGATCGCCAGCTGGCACATTATGACCTGGAATCTGAAACGCTGTTGAGTGCCATGGCCGCCATCTATGTGGATGTGATCAGCCCGCTTGGACCGCGTATCCAGGTAACCGGCTCGCCCGCTGTATTGCAGAATGCGCAGATCCAGAGCAAGGTTCGCGCTACGCTGTTAGCCGGTATCCGCTCTGCGGTGCTGTGGCAGCAGGTTGGCGGTGGCCGCCTGCAACTGATGTTTTCCCGCAATCGCCTCGCCAGTGAGGTGAAGCAAATGCTGTCCCGTATCCCTGAGTCTTCACTCTAATTTGTTAACCTCTCCAGGAGTTGCACTGATGGAATTATCCTCTCTGACCGCCGTCTCACCCGTTGATGGCCGCTATGGCGACAAAGTCAGCCCATTGCGTGGCATTTTCAGCGAATACGGCTTGCTGAAGTTCCGCGTTGAAGTGGAAGTTCGCTGGTTACAAAAACTGGCTGCCTGCGCAGAGATCAAGGAAGTTCCTGCATTTGATGCCGACGCAAACGCTTTCCTTGAGGCGATTGTCGCCAACTTCAATGAAGAAGATGCGGCCCGTATCAAAACCATTGAACGCACTACTAACCACGATGTGAAAGCGGTTGAGTACTTTCTGAAAGAGAAAGTTGAACCCAATGCCGCGCTGCATGCGGTATCTGAATTTATTCACTTCGCCTGTACCTCTGAAGATATCAACAACCTGTCACACGCGCTGATGCTGGAAACGGCCCGCCGCGAAGTGATCGTGCCTTACTGGACGAAGATCATCGCCGCAGTGAAAGATCTGGCCGTTCAGTACCGTGATATTCCGCTGCTTTCCCGCACTCATGGTCAGCCCGCAACACCCTCGACGCTGGGTAAAGAGATGGCTAACGTGGCCTATCGCTTTGAACGCCAGCTGCGTCAGCTGGAGCGCATCGAGATGCTGGGGAAAATCAACGGCGCGGTCGGCAACTACAATGCGCACATTGCCGCTTACCCGGAAGTGGACTGGCACCAGCTGAGCGAAAGCTTTGTGACCTCGCTGGGCATCACCTGGAACCCTTACACCACGCAGATCGAGCCGCATGACTACATCGCAGAGCTGTTTGACTGTATGGCGCGCTTCAACACTATCCTGATCGATTTCGATCGCGATGTCTGGGGCTATATCGCGCTGAACCATTTCAAACAGAAAACGATTGCGGGCGAAATTGGTTCTTCCACCATGCCGCATAAAGTTAACCCTATCGACTTCGAAAACTCAGAAGGTAACCTGGGACTGGCCAACGCGGTAATGCAGCATCTGGCGAGCAAACTGCCGGTTTCCCGCTGGCAGCGCGATCTGACCGACTCGACGGTTCTGCGTAACCTGGGCGTGGGTGTGGGCTATGCCCTGATTGCCTATCAGTCCACGCTGAAAGGCATCTCCAAGCTGGAAGTGAACCGTGACCGTTTGCTGGATGAGTTGGATCACAACTGGGAAGTGCTGGCCGAGCCTGTTCAGACCGTGATGCGTCGCTACGGCATCGAAAAGCCTTACGAGAAGCTGAAAGAGCTGACCAGGGGCAAACGTGTGGATGCCGCTGGCATGAAAGCCTTTATCGACAGCCTGGCGCTGCCTGAAGAAGAGAAAGATCGTCTGAAACTGATGACCCCGGCAAACTACATCGGCCGCGCGGTACAAATGGTTGATGATCTGAAGTAAATATTGTCATGCGGGCCGGCAGAAGTCGGCTCGCGTTAACCTGCTGTTTATCTGCTTTCACCTATACTTTGTCTCAACCTCTGCAAGACTTAACGCCACGATTCTGAAAGACAGAAAGGATAAATTATGCGTGTACTGGTTGTTGAAGATAATCAATTGCTTCGCCATCATCTCGCCGTGCAGCTACGCGACATGGGACATCAGGTTGATGCGGCAGAAGATGCCAGGGAAGCTGACTATTTTCTCAACGAACATACACCGGATATCACGCTGGTTGATCTGGGGCTGCCGGATGAAGATGGTATGTCACTGATCCGCCGCTGGCGTGGTCAGGATATAAAGCAACCTATTCTGGTGCTGACTGCCCGTGAAGGGTGGCAGGCCAAGGTTGAAGCGCTTGAAGCTGGTGCAGATGACTATGTCACCAAGCCGTTCCATATTGAAGAGGTGGTGGCACGCATGCAGGCGCTGATGCGCCGCAACAGCGGGCTGGCCTCGCAAATCATCTCCTTGCCGCCGTTCCAGATTGATCTTTCCCGCCGTGAACTCACTATCAACGAGCAGCAGATTAAACTGACCGCGTTTGAATACACCATCATTGAAACGCTGATCCGTAACGCGGGTAAAGTGGTCAGCAAAGACTCCCTGATGCTGCAACTCTATCCGGATGCTGAACTGCGGGAAAGCCATACCATTGACGTCCTGATGGGGCGCCTGCGTAAAAAAATGCAGGCAGAGCATCCGCAGGAGGTGATCACCACCGTTCGCGGTCAGGGCTACAGGTTCGACCTGTAATTTATGCCAGGTTTACGCCCTAAAACGCCCTTCTCACTCCGCGCCCGCTTTTTACTTGCTACGGCTGCCGTAGTGCTGATTATGTCGCTCTCCTACGGCATGGTTGCCGTGGTGGGTTATGTCGTCAGCTTTGATAAAAATACCTACCGGGTGATGCGGGGCGAAAGCAACCTGTTCTTTACCCTGGCACAATGGCAAAACAATACGTTAACCATCGCCAAACCCGAGAGGGTCTCGCTGAATTTCCCCACGCTGGTTTATATCTATAACGAACAGGGCCAACTACTGTGGCAACTGCGCGACGTGCCGGAAATTCGTAATAAAATTAAACGAGAATGGCTGAAGCACTCTGATTTTTATGAGATCGACACCTCCAACAGCACCAGTCGGCAGGCGTTAGGGAACAATCCGGAAGCGCAGAATAAACTCACCGCTTACGATGATGACAACAACGATACCTTTACCCACTCGGTGGCGGTAAATCGCTATGAAGCCACGCCTACCTTGCCCGCGCTGACGATTGTGGTGGTCGATACTATTCCGCAGGAATTGCAGCATTCGGATGTGGTCTGGTCCTGGTTCAGCTATGTGCTGCTGGTCAACCTGCTGCTGGTTATTCCGCTGCTGTGGCTGGCTGCACACTGGAGCCTGCGGCCAATTGGCGCGCTGGCGGCACAGGTCAGGGAACTGGAGAGCGGTGCGCGCGAGACGCTTGACCCGCATCCGCCGCAGGAGCTGCAGAGCCTGGTACGCAACCTGAATCTGCTGCTGGATAACGAACGGCAGCGCTATACCCGCTACCGCACCACACTGAGCGATTTAACCCACAGCCTGAAAACGCCGCTGGCCGTGCTGCAATCCACGTTACGTTCGCTGAGAGGCGGGAAAAACCTCTCTGTTGAACAGGCGGAGCCGATCATGCTTGAGCAAATCAGCCGCATCTCTCAGCAGACGGGATATTATCTGCACCGCGCCAGCATGCGTTCCGATCACAGCGTGCTGAAGCGGGAGCTGCACTCTGTTCCTGCCCTGCTCGACAGCCTCTGTTCGGCGCTGAATAAAGTTTATCAGCGTAAAGGGGTGGTGCTGACGCTGGATATCTCCCCGGAGCTGACCTTTGTTGGCGAACACAATGACCTGATGGAAGTGATGGGCAACGTGCTGGACAATGCCTGCAAGTATTGCCTGGAGTTTGTGGAAATCAGCGCCCGCCAGACCGAGGATGAACTGCATCTGATTGTGGAAGATGACGGGCCTGGGATCCCGGTCAGCAAACGGGACCTGATTTTTATTCGAGGTCAGCGAGCCGATACGCTACGGCCAGGCCAGGGGCTTGGGCTGGCGGTGGCCAGAGATATCCTGGAGCAGTACGCCGGAGATATTATCGCCACCACCAGCGCACTGGGCGGTGCGCGGATGGAGGTGATATTTAAACATCAGGAGGGGATCCACGCTGACGAATAGGGCCGGACGCCAGCTCCATGCCAAATGCATTACCCTCACTCCTCCCGGCACTGTTATAATTAAAGAAATTATGTCTCAGGAAACCTCATCATGGATTATCAGCTCGACCTCGACTGGCCCGACTTTATTCAGCGCTACTGGCAGAAACGTCCGGTAGTGCTCAAGCGCGGATTTAAAAATTTTGTTGATCCCATTTCGCCCGATGAACTCGCCGGTCTGGCAATGGAAAATGAAGTCGACAGCCGCCTGGTCAGCCATCAGGACGGGAAATGGCAGGTCAGCCACGGTCCGTTTGAGAGCTACGATCACCTGGGTGAAAACAACTGGTCATTGCTGGTGCAGGCGGTCGATCACTGGCATGAGCCTTCTGCTGCGCTGATGCGCCCGTTCAGCTTCCTGCCTGACTGGCGTACTGATGATTTAATGATCTCTTTCTCGGTGCCTGGCGGCGGCGTTGGCCCGCATTTAGATCAGTACGATGTGTTTATCATTCAGGGCACCGGCCGTCGTCGCTGGCGCGTGGGTGATAAAGTGCCAATGAAACAGCACTGCCCTCACCCGGATCTGCTACAGGTTGAAGCTTTTGATGCGATCATCGATGAAGAGATGGAGCCTGGCGATATTCTCTATATTCCGCCAGGATTCCCGCACGAAGGCTATTCGCTGGAGAGTGCCATCAACTATTCCGTTGGTTTCCGCGCGCCCAGCGGCCGTGAGCTGATCAGCGGTTTTGCCGATTTCGCCATTGCCCGGGAATTAGGCAGCTACCGCTTCAGCGACCCGGATGTTCCTTCACGCACGCATAAAGCGGAGATCCTGCCGCAGGAGCTGGAGGGCATACGCGCCATGATGATTGAGATGATCAATCAGCCGGAGCAGTTTAACCAGTGGTTTGGCGAATTTATCTCCCAGTCACGCCATGAACTGGATGTGGCGCCGCCGGAGCCGCCTTATCAGCCTGATGAGATCTACGACGCGCTGCAACAGGGCGATAAGCTTACCCGCCTGGGTGGCCTGCGCGTGCTGACGATTGGCCCAGCCGTTTTCGTTAACGGTGAACAGATGTCATCACCGCATCATGCTGCTTTGACGGCGCTGGCTAATCTGCACTCCCTGGGTGCGGACGATCTGGCGGAAGCGCTGGACGATCCTTCCTTCCTGGCGCAGCTTGCCGCGCTGGTGAACTGCGGATACTGGTATTTCAGCGACGAAGAGTAGTGCTGTGCCCGGCATATACAGGGCCGGGCAAAAGGTGAAAAGGCCGGTTTAACCGGCCTTTTTTGTGGCTAGCGTCTGGCTTTTTCAGCGGTCAGCGTCGCAATGCGCTTGATGACCATAACCGCTTTTTCCATATTATTCAGTGAAGCGAACTCATGCTTGCCGTGATAGTTATAGCCGCCGGTAAACAAATTCGGACAAGGCAACCCCATATAGGATAAGGCCGCGCCATCGGTGCCGCCGCGAATGGGCTTCACCTCGGGTTCGATATCGCATTCACGCATTGCCTGCAACGCAAGTTCAACAATATGCGGCTGCGCTTCCACCTTCTCCCGCATATTGAGATAGCTCTCTTCAATTTGGACCTCAATGGCACAGCCCGGCTGCAAACCTTCGCTGTGCGCGGCGGCCAGCGCCTCCAGCCTGCGTTTTCTGTCGGTAAAGCTGGCGAAGTCAAAATCACGGATAATGTAATGCAGCTCGGCTTTGTCCACGCTGCCCTTGATGTTGTGCAAATGGTAGAAGCCTTCGTAACCCTCGGTTTTTTCCGGCACCTCATTCTCCGGCATCGCCGCATGAAAGCGCACGGCCAGATCCAGCGCGTTGACCATCACCCCTTTCGCCGTGCCGGGATGGACGTTGTTTCCGGTAATTTTTACTGTGGCGGAAGCGGCGTTGAAGTTCTCATATTCGAACTCCCCCATTCCACCGCCATCCACGGTATAGGCCCACTCTGCGCCGAAGGCTGCCACGTCAAAGCAGCTGGTGCCTTTGCCTATCTCTTCGTCAGGGGTGAAGGCTATACGGATATCGCCATGGGGAGTGTTGTCCGCTTTCAGCTGCGCTACAGCCGTCATTATTTCGGCTATCCCTGCCTTATCATCCGCTCCCAGCAATGTCTTTCCATCGGTGGTAATCAATGTATGGCCTGTCAGGGTGTGCAGCACGGGGAACATCACCGGTGAGAGGCTCTCCTCACCCGCGCCCAGCGCGATATCGCCACCCCGGTAATTCTCCACAATCTGCGGATTGACATTTTTTGCGGTGAAATCGGGTGAAGTATCCATATGAGAGATAAAGCCGATGGTGGGTACCGGCCAGTCAACGTTCGAGGGCAGCGTTGCCATCACAATAGCGTGGTCGCTGAGGGTGATATCGCTCAGCCCCAATGTATGCAGCTCCTGCTGTAACTCTCGCGCCAGTCGCCATTGCCCTTCTGTACTGGGCACCTGACGAACATGGCTCTTAGACTGCGTATCCAGTGAGACATAGCGTAAGAAGCGGTCGAGTAAATTATTCATCTGCGTTCCTTCTGAGTCCGGATACCCAGTATGGTAAACCCGGCAGGTTGAAATATTGCGTCAGGTCATTACCGTGACTTGTTATCCGGTAGAGATGATGACATGAGTTAACTTTAGCGGCTTTTGGGATAGTGGATCAGGCTCTGAAAACGTACCGGCGATATGGTGTCGTTATAATAGCTGTGCGGACAGTCTGCCTGAAACCGCAGCCCTTCTCCGCTATGGAGGCGGTAAAGCTCCTCTTTTACCGTCAGCAGCAGTGAGCCTGACGTCACTAATACATGTTCGACCACGCCTGAATCGTGAGCAGAGGAGTCGCTGCGCGCGCCCGCCGCCAGTGCAATCTCCAGCATGTCAAAGCCCAGCTCGGCATCAAAGGGAAAGAGCGGCGTCACCTGCATGCTGGGATTCTGTTGCCAGGGATGCGCTGCCTTGCTGCTCTGTACCTGAGCGGTAGCGGGAGCCGCAGGATCAGAGAGAAAGAGTGAAAAAGGGATGTTAAAGCCCGTGGCAATTTTCCACAGCGTGGCGACCGTAGGGCTGGACTCGCCGCGCTCGATCTGACCAAGCATGGCTTTACTGACGCCCGTTTTTTCTGCGGCCTGCGTCAGACTCCATTCACGGGAGCTTCGCTGAGCTTTCAACACTGCACCAATATCGGGGATCATGACCTTCTCCTTTTATCTCAATGCAGTCTACCACTTGTACGTTATAACGCACAGTGGTAGCTTGTGCGTTATAACGTACATTCCCGGAGCCATTATGCGCCCACCGTTTTCCTTCCGACATCTGACTTTCCCCGCCCTGACGGCGGGCTTTGTGGCGGTGCTGGTGGGCTATACCAGCTCAGCCGCGATCATCTTTCAGGCGGCGCATGCGGCAGGCGCTTCTGAACTGCAAACCGGCGGCTGGCTCAGCATGTTAGGCATAGCGATGGGGCTGACCTCGTTGAGCCTGTCGTTGTATTATCGCGCGCCCATTCTCACTGCCTGGTCCACCCCTGGCGCAGCTTTGCTGGTAACCAGCCTGCCGGGCACACCTATAGCCGAGGCCATTGGCGTATTTATTTTCGCCTCGGGTCTGATTTTCCTTTGCGGGGTGACCGGGCTGTTTGCGCGTCTGATGCACTACATTCCTCAGGCGCTCTCCGCCGCGATGCTGGCAGGGATCCTGTTGCGATTTGGCCTGGATGCCTTTGGCGCACTACAACTTGATTTCCCTCTTGCTGGCAGCATGTGTCTGGCTTATCTGCTGACCAAACGCTATCTGCCCCGCTACGCGATTGTGCTGACGCTGATAACAGGATTACTGGTTGCTGGCGTGTGCGGAGAGATCCATTTTTCCCCGCAACCCGTCACCTTTACCCTGCCGCAATTTATCGCTCCGCATTTTACGCTTTCGACGCTGATGGGCATTGGTATTCCATTTTTTGTGGTAACGATGGCTTCGCAGAATGCGCCGGGGATAGCCACATTAAAGGCAGCAGGTTATCAGATACCGGTTTCGCCGCTGATGAGCTGGACAGGGTTTGTCTCGCTGCTGCTCTCTCCATTTGGCGGCTTTTCCGTCTGTATCGCCGCCATAACAGCGGCGATATGTATGGGATCGGAGGTCGATCCGGACCCGAAAAAACGTTACTGGGCGGCGGCTTGTGCAGGCTTTTTCTATCTGCTGGCGGGGATATTTGGTGGGGCCATCGGCCAGCTCTTCAGCGCCCTTCCGCCCGCGCTGATCCACACTATTGCGGGGCTTGCGCTGTTGGGCACGATTGCAGGCAGCCTGCAACGCGCCTTAGCCGGGGAGAAACAGCGGGAGGCGGCGGTGATAACGTTTCTGATCACCGCTTCAGGCGTGAGTTTACTTGGCGTGGGCGCAGCTTTCTGGGGACTGCTCGGCGGCGCGCTCGCGCACCTGATCTTGTCTCTGCCGTCAGGGAAAAAGAGTGACCCGACTTAAGAGCCAGAAAAGATTAGGCAAAACAGCACGATATCTAATCTCTTTTTATTGAGCTGAATCAGAGCGGGGTTATCCAGGCAACCCGCTCTGTAGATACCAGGGGAGCTTATCTGCCAATCTTCGCCAGCAGGTTATGCACGAACAAAGGAACCACTTCGCTGGCCAGACCATACTCTTTCTCTTCAAACTCACTGCCAGTCTGGCTGGGTTCAAGGTTCAGCTCCACAGTATGGGCGCCCTGCAGTTTCGCTTCGTGCACAAAGCCAGCCGCCGGATAAACGTGCCCGGAGGTACCGATGGAGATAAAATAGTCCGCTTCGCTTAGCGCGGCATAGATCTCATCCATTTGCAGCGGCATCTCGCCAAACCAGACCACATGCGGACGCAGCACTGAGGGAAACTGACAGCAGTGACAACGATCGTCCGGCTTCACGTCGTCGCTCCAGTGCAGGATCTGACCACTCGTCGCGCAACGAACCTTCAGCAGCTCGCCGTGCATATGGATTACATTACGGTTACCGGCCCGCTCATGCAGATTATCGATATTTTGCGTTACCAGCAGAAATCGATCGCCAAGCACCGCTTCCAGCTCGGCCAGCGCCTTATGCGCGGCGTTAGGGTGAATATCGGGCTGCTGCAGCTGTCGGCGGCGGGCATTATAAAACGCCTGCACTTTCTGCGGATCGCGCGCAAACCCTTCAGGCGTGGCGACATCCTCAACCTTATGCTCTTCCCACAGCCCATCCGCAGCCCGAAAGGTGCGTATACCCGATTCAGCGGAGATCCCCGCGCCTGTCAGCACCACGACACGCGGCAAAGGATGTTGGGCAATCTCTAAATTCCGGTCACGCTCAAAAATACGCTGACGAAAACGCTGATGCACCTGGCGTCGGGTCTTCTTGTAACGTGCCAGCCTAAGTCGGCGACGGGGTGTACGCAACATAATTCCTCTCTTCCTTAACGTGCAGGAATGCGGCACCGCGCATTCCTCCTGCGTCTCCGTGACGCGCTTTTGCAAATCTTGGCGGTTTAGCCACCGGCAGCAAATAGTGACTGACCCGATCGCTCAACCCTTGATAAAGCGCGTCGAAATTGGACAGTCCACCACCCAGAACCACCAGGTGAGGGTCTGCCAGCGTCAGCAAATTACCCAGACATACCGCTAACAGCTCCCGGTAACGCTCCGTATGGGCGATAGCCTGCGCATCCCCCTGATAATAGCGGGTGATAATCTCAGGTGCACTGAGAGCCTGCTGATAATGCAGCTGCCAGAGGCGGGAGAAGCCGGGGCCGGAGAGCCAGGAATCGATGCACCCTCTCTTACCACAACCACAAAGCGGCTGTTCTGTCTGCTGCCCCAGTACTTCGAGGGCATCTATCGGCAGGCGCATGTGGCCAAATTCGCCAACAACATAATTGCGCCCGGTCAGCGGTTTACCCTCTACAATCAGCCCACCGCCGACACCGGTACCGAGGATCAGTCCCATCACCACCGGATAAGCGCGGAACTCCTCATCCCAGGCCTCGGAGAGCGCAAAACAGTTGGCGTCGTTATCGATAAGTACCTGACGACCGGTTCTGGCGGTCAGGTCGGCTCCTAACGTCCGGCCTGTTGCAGCCGGGAGGTTAGCTGAGAAAAGAGTGCCATTATCCGGTACCGGAATACCCGGTACGCCGAGGCCGATACTGCCCCTTTCGCCACAAAACCGATCCGCCTCTTCCGTGAGCGAAACCAGCAGATCCAGCAGCGCCGGATAGTCGTTCTTTGGCGTGGCAACCCGCTTGCTCCAGAGCTGCTGACGCTGAAGATTGTAAATACCCAGCGCGATTTTGCTGCCGCCGACGTCGAAGCCGTAATACATGATGCTATTGTCCGCTAAGAACGCGAGCCGGGTCGATTCGGCTGGCGCGTCGGGCTGGATACCAGCTGGCAATCAGGCTGAGCACCAGCGAGGTGACAAGCACAATGACCACGTCCAGCCAGTGCACTTCCGAAGGCAGAAAATCGATAAAGTAGATATCGCCTGAAAGAAAATGGTAGCCCGTTAAGGTTTCAAGGCCGCGAATAATCGGCGTGAGATTAAATGCCGCCAGCACGCCGACCACCACGCCACTAACGCTGCCCACCAGCCCGGCCATCAGGCCGTACCAGACAAAGATAGCGCGGATCAGCCCATCCTTCGCGCCCAGCGTACGCAATACGGCGATATCACCACTCTTGTCCTTCACCGCCATCACCAGCGTGGAGACGATGTTAAAGCAGGCGACGCCAATCACCAGCACCATCGCCAGATACATGATGGCACGGATCATCTGGATATCGCGGTACATATAGCCATAGGTGCCGATCCAGCTGCGAATGTAGACATAAGAGTGCGTTACTTCGCCCGCATCCCTCACCAGTTTTTGCGCGGCAAAGGGGTTACTCATTTTCAGCGCGATACCCGTGACGTTGTCACCCATTGCCAGATAATTCTGCGCATCACCCAGGGGAACCAGCGCCAGACTGTGGTCCAGCATGCCGCTCAGCGCCAGGATGCCGCTTACCTGCAGCCGCACGCGTTTCGGTTGCAGCAGCTTATGCTCAGGATCGCTGTTGGGGATCATAATAGTCAGCCAGTCGCCCTGCTTGAGCTTCAGGCTGTCAGCCACCCCTTTTCCCAGGATGATCTGCTGTTTACCGGCGCTAAAGCTCTGCCAGGCATTGTTCTGCACGTAAGCTGGCAGAGCACTGAGCCTGGTTTCCTGCTGAGGATCCACCCCTTTAACCTGAATCGCCTGTAGCTTCGCGCCGCTCTCAATCAGGCCGGTGAAGTTGATATAAGGTGCCGCAGCGGCAATGCCTTTCACCTGTTCCACCTTCGGCAGTAATGCCTGCCAGCCGGTAAAAGGCTGATTAACCGGCTCGATTTCCCCATGGGGTACCACGGCAAGGATGCGATTGTTGAGTTCACGCTCAAAACCGTTCATGGCGCTCAGGCCGACAATCAGCACCGCCACGCCCAGCGCAATGCCCACGGTTGAAATCACCGAAATCAGTGAAACCATGCCGCTGCGGCGGCGCCCACGGCTGAAACGCAGGCCTAAAAGAAGGGAGAGATTGCCTGCCATTACGCCATCCCTGCCAGCGTCACATCGCCAGTGAGCTGTCCGTCACGCATCTCCATCTGACGGTTAAGACGCTTCGCCAGGTGCAGATCGTGGGTTACCACCAAAAATGCGGTGCCCTGACGCACGTTTAGTTCGCCCAGCAGGTCAAAAATGGCGTCTGCGTTGCGGGCATCCAAATTACCCGTCGGCTCATCGGCTAATACCAGGCGGGGATTGTTAACCAGTGCGCGGGCGATCGCCACACGCTGCCGCTCGCCGCCGGAAAGTTCTGAGGGACGATGTTTAGCTCGTTTATCCAGGCCTACCGCGCTTAGCATCTGCATCGCTTTTGCTTCAGCTTCTGCTTTGGCGACTTTGCCAATCAGCAGCGGCATCGCCACATTTTCCATCGCGCTGAAGTCCGGAAGCAGGTGGTGAAACTGGTAGATAAAGCCCAGTTCGCGGTTACGCAGCTCAGCTTTTGCTGCCGAGCTCATGCCGTTCAGAGATTTACCGTTGAATACCACGTCACCAGATGTTGGCGTATCCAGCCCGCCCAACAGATGCATCAGGGTACTTTTGCCGGAGCCGGAGCTGCCCACAATCGCCATCATCTCGCCCGGCGCTACGCTGAAAGAGACATCGCGCAGCACATCCGTCTGGACGCTGCCTTCCTGATAGCGTTTGCACAGGTTACTGCACTGCAACAAAATCGGGTTACTCATAACGTAAAGCCTCTGCGGGTTGAACGGCGGCCGCGCGCCAGGAAGGATAAAGCGTGGAAAGCAGCGCCACAACCATTGCGGTCACCACGATAGTTATCACCTGTGGAACTGAAATATCGACCGGCAGCGCCGCACCATCCAGGAAGGCGCCGATAAGCGGCATCAGGTTATTCAGTTGGCTGGCCAGCAACACGCCAAGCAGCGCGCCGACCAGGGAACCGACAATACCGGCGGTTGCACCCTGCACCATAAATACCATCACGATTTGTCGGCGGGTCAGGCCCTGAGTTTGCAGGATCGCCACTTCCCCCTGCTTTTCCATGATCAGCAGGCCAAGAGAAGTAATAATATTGAATGCCGCCACCGCCACGATCAGACTCAGCAGCAGCCCCATCATGTTTTTCTCCATGCGTACGGCCTGGAACAGTTCGCCTTTGCGCTCACGCCAGTCTTTCCACACCAGCCCGTCCGGCAGTTTCTGTTGGCTTAGCTTGTCTACCTGCAGAGGTTTATCGAGCCACAGACGCCAGCCGGTAATATTGCCTGCCGGATAGCGCATCAGGCGGGAAGCATCCTGCTGATTGACCAGAATCTGATAACCGTCCACTTCACTGTTTGCCGCAAAAGTACCGGCTACCGTGAACAGTCGCTGGCTTGGCAAGCGTCCCATTGGGGTGAACTGGCTGGCAGAAGGCACCATCAGGCGCAGCTGCTCGCCCCGCTTAACGCCAAGCTGGCTGGCAAGCTGTTCGCCAATAATAACGTTGTACTGCCCCGCTTGCAGGATGCTCTGCTTCACATTAACCAGATAGGGCGTCAACGGGTCCGGCTCATCCGGATTGATGCCCAGCATCACACCCACCCCCACGCTGCGCGCGCTTTGCAGCACCACGTCACCAGTGGTTAAAGGGGTGATTTTCTTCACGCCTGTAAGCGCCAGTGAACTGGCCGGGACCTGTTGAGGGTTGAAAGAGCCTTTTTGGCTGGCGATCAGCGCCTGAGGCATCAGACTCAGCGTGCTCTTTTCCAGCTCGTGCTCAAAACCATTCATCACCGACAGCACGGTGACCAGCGCCAGCACTCCGAGCGTGATGCCGATAGCAGAGAGCCAGGAAACAAACCGGCCGAAGCGGTCTGAAGCTCGTCCACGCATATAGCGCAGACCGATAAATAACGCGACAGGTTGATACATAGAATCCGTCTTCTGGCAAAGCGTTAGCAAAAAGTGATCGAAGATAATAAAGGACAGGCGGTCGTTATGGAACCTCTAAGCTGCTGACTCTGCTGCTTTGTTTTGTCAGCAAAGGCAACAAGCGCGTTTATCGCGCCGCCATCGTTTAAAAAACACCCTTTAATTGCTTAATTGTTGGACGCAAATCAGCATAGACTGAGATTAATCCCTCTTTGAAAGAGGGTGTACTGTTGGTGCCAGAGCGAGTAAGCGCAGGAGTGGTAAAAATGTCTAAATATCCCAAAGGCAGCATTGTCAGACATAAAACGGGCGACATTAAAGGAATGGTTGTCAATGTGTTCGAACAGGGTGATGGCGCGGCAGGGTATTACGTGAAATGGGACGATGGCAACCACAGTTATCACGGTGAAAAAGAGCTGATTTGGGCAAACATTGACCGCCCCAGAATGCACTACACCCAACAATCGCCGAAATAGAGGTATACTCCTGTTAGCTAAAGGGGAACAGCCGTTCCCTGCTCTCCATTTCGCGAAGAGACCGTCTGACTGATTATGCCTGAACACTATCGATACACCCTGCCCGTCAAAGCAGGTGACCAGCGCCAGTTAGGGCAACTGACCGGTGCCGCCTGCGCGGTAGAATGCGCCGAGATCGTTGAGCGCCATTCTGGCCCGGTGATGCTAATTGCCCCTGACATGCAAAACGCGCTCCGTCTGCATGATGAAATTAAACAGTTTACCGATGAGCCGGTGCTGAGTCTGGCCGACTGGGAAACGCTGCCCTTCGACAGCTTTTCTCCGCACCAGGATATCATCTCCTCCCGCCTTTCCACCCTCTATCAATTGCCGATGATGGAACGCGGCGTGCTGATTGTGCCGGTGAATACGCTGATGCAGCGTGTCTGCCCGCACAGTTTCCTGCATGGCCACGCGCTGGTGATGAAAAAAGGCCAGCGGCTCTCCCGCGACACGCTTCGCTCGCAGCTCGAACAGGCCGGTTATCGTCACGTTGATCAGGTGATGGAGCATGGTGAATACGCCACACGCGGCGCGCTGCTCGATCTCTATCCGATGGGCAGCGACCAGCCCTACCGCATCGACTTCTTTGATGATGAGATTGACAGCCTGCGGCTGTTTGACGTCGATACGCAGCGCACGCTGGAAGAGGTACCAGCCGTTAATCTGCTGCCCGCCCATGAGTTCCCGACCGATAAAACGGCCATTGAGCTATTCCGCACGCAGTGGCGGGAACATTTCGACGTCAGGCGCGAGTCCGAGCACATCTATCAGCAGGTGAGTAAAGGTACGCTGCCGACCGGTATCGAATACTGGCAGCCGCTCTTTTTTGAACAGCCGCTGCCTGCGCTGTTCAGCTATCTGCCAGACAACACCCTGTTGGTGAATACCGGCGAGCTGGAAAGCAGTGCCGATCGTTTCCTGCTGGACGTCACCTCGCGCTATGAAAGCCGCCGGGTTGATCCGATGCGTCCCCTTCTGCCGCCGGAAAAGTTGTGGTTACGCACCGACGAGCTGTTTAGCGAGCTGAAAAAATGGCCGCGCGTGCAGCTGAAAAGTGAAGCGCTGCCGGAGAAAGCGGCCAATACCAACCTCAATTATCAGACGCTGCCAGACCTGGCGGTGCAGGCTCAGGCCAAAGCGCCACTGGATGCACTGCGTCGTTTCCTGGAAGAGTTCGCGGGTCCGGTGGTATTTTCTGTCGAGAGTGAAGGCCGTCGTGAGGCGTTACAGGAGCTGTTGGCACGGATTAAAATTCTGCCCAAATCTGTTCATGCTCTCTCCGCCGCCGCGGTCGCCGGTCACTATCTGATGATTGGTGCCAGTGAAAAAGGGTTTGTGGATGGTCTGCGTCAGCGCGCGTTGATTTGTGAAGGTGACCTGCTGGGCGAGCGCGTCAGCCGTCGCCGCCAGGATAACCGCCGCACCATTAATCCTGATGTCCTGATCCGCAACCTGGCGGAACTGCATCCCGGCCAGCCGGTGGTGCACCTGGAGCATGGCGTGGGCCGCTACATGGGCCTGACCACATTAGAAACGGGGGGTATCACCGCCGAATATCTGATGCTGACCTATGCCGGTGACGCCAAACTCTATGTCCCGGTCTCTTCCCTGCATCTGATTAGCCGCTACGCAGGCGGCGCGGATGATAATGCGCCGCTGCATAAATTAGGCAGCGATGCCTGGTCACGCGCGCGCCAGAAAGCGGCTGAAAAAGTGCGTGACGTGGCAGCCGAACTGCTGGATATCTATGCCCAGCGCGAGGCGAAAGCCGGCTTCGCCTTTAAGCATGATAAAGAGCAGTACCAGCTTTTCTGCGAAAGTTTCCCGTTCGAAACCACTCCAGACCAGGCGCAGGCTATCAATGCAGTGCTGAGCGATATGTGCCAGCCGCTGGCGATGGACCGGCTGGTTTGTGGCGACGTGGGCTTCGGTAAAACTGAAGTGGCTATGCGTGCCGCGTTCCTGGCGGTGGAGAACAACAAGCAGGTGGCGGTGCTGGTGCCTACTACCCTGCTTGCTCAGCAGCATTATGACAATTTCCGCGACCGCTTCGCCAACTGGCCGGTACGCATTGAAATGATCTCCCGCTTCCGTACCGCAAAAGAGCAGTCGCAAATCCTTGAGCAGGCTCGCGAAGGCAAAATCGATATTCTTATCGGTACGCACAAGTTGCTGGGCACGGAGATTAAATGGCGTGATTTAGGCTTGTTGATTGTCGATGAAGAGCACCGCTTCGGCGTACGCCATAAGGAACGCATCAAAGCGATGCGCGCCGATGTGGATATCCTGACGCTGACCGCCACGCCAATCCCCCGTACGCTGAATATGGCGATGAGCGGCATGCGCGACCTGTCGATTATCGCCACGCCGCCGGCTCGCCGTCTGGCGGTAAAAACCTTTGTGCGTGAATACGATAATCTGGTGGTGCGCGAAGCTATCCTGCGTGAAGTTCTGCGCGGCGGCCAGGTTTACTACCTCTACAATGATGTGGAAAACATTGAGAAAGCGGCTCACCGCCTTTCTGAACTCATTCCTGAGGCGCGGGTCACCGTGGGTCACGGCCAGATGCGCGAACGCGAGCTGGAGCGGGTGATGAACGATTTCCACCATCAGCGCTTTAACGTACTGGTATGCACTACGATTATTGAAACCGGCATCGATATTCCCACAGCCAATACCATCATTATTGAGCGGGCAGACCACTTTGGTCTGGCGCAGCTTCATCAGTTACGTGGCCGCGTAGGTCGTTCGCATCATCAGGCCTATGCCTGGCTGCTGACGCCACATCCCAAAGCCATGACCACCGATGCCCATAAACGTCTGGAAGCGATCGCCTCTCTGGAAGATTTGGGCGCCGGATTTGCTCTGGCAACACACGATCTTGAGATCCGTGGCGCCGGTGAGCTGCTGGGTGAAGATCAGAGCGGACAGATGGAAACCATTGGCTTCTCGCTCTATATGGAGCTGCTGGAGAACGCGGTGGATGCGCTGAAAGAGGGACGCGAGCCTTCGCTGGAAGATCTGACCAACAGTCAGACCGATATCGAGCTGCGTATGCCTGCCCTGCTGCCCGATGACTTTATTCCTGACGTCAACACGCGGTTGTCGTTCTATAAGCGCATTGCCAGCGCTCAGGAAGAGGGTGAGCTGGACGACCTGAAGGTGGAGCTGATTGACCGCTTTGGCAATCTGCCAGATGCTGCACGCAACCTGCTGGACATTGCTGCCCTGCGTCTGGTGGCGAAGAAAATCGGTATTCGTCGCGTCGAGGCAAGCGATAAAGGCGGATTCATTGAGTTTGCCGAGAAGAATGCCGCGGACCCTGGCTGGCTGATTGGGTTGTTGCAGAAAGAGCCACAACACTGGCGCCTGGATGGGCCGACCAAAATCAAATTTATCCGGGATCTGGCAGAGCGGAAGGTACGGATGAAATGGGTGCGGGACTTTATGGCGCAGATTCTGGCGAACGCCGCCTGAGTTAGCACCCAGTAAAAAAGCGGCTTACGTCTAATGCTGGTCACTTAAGGTGACCGGCATTTTTTTATCAGGATATTTTCGGGTTCTAATCTGCAGTTCTCGCGGTTAACTTCACTCTCTGCGGCCCGGTAATATCAGCCATTTCGCCTTTTCATACTGCGTTCTCAACTCGCCGGGTACCGTTTTTGGCGAAGCCCCTTGTAAGGTCATCAAGGCACGATATCTCACTGATTGCCCCACTAAAGCTCAGCTGACACGACAGATAATCCCCTTTCAGATGCGTTGCCATCATCACCCCCTGATATCTCACCAGGTTATACGCCATCAGGATCCCCCACAGCTCCTGCCGAGCCAGTTCAGGCAGACGGCTGCGCAGGGTCCAGCGGCTGTCCAGCATTCCCTGTTTCACTTCGCGGTAACACTATACAGAAAAATTAAATCAGAAAGAAATGGTCAGATATTCCAGAATTAATACGACAGATTAAAACTAAAACTTTTATTGAATAGTTATAAAGAGATCTTCAATCCTTGTATGAAAGTTGTACAATGCAACTTTCGTTCAGAAGGAGTTGCGTATGGTAACAGTATTTAACCCGATAAAAAGAGGCGGATTAAGGCGTTTAACCTTAGGTGAGGTTCATCTTGCAACAGCAGTCTACGGATTCAGCATCCGATATAATGAAGTTTGGGTACACAGAGAAAGTTATCTCCCATTTAATCTACAAGCTGAAAATTACGCTATGACCCCTAATGGAGAGTTATATTTTCAGGAAGGCACTTATAAAGACGATTTCTCAATGGCTCTGATTGACTCACAACATTTATTTTTACACGAGATGATGCATGTCTACCAACATCAACGAGGTATGTGGGTAAGAACCAGAGGTGCATTTTCATGGGCTGTAGATTATCACTATACCTTAGATGAGGATAACCTTTCAGATTACCCGATGGAATAGCAAGCCTGTATCGTATCAGATTATAGGTTATTAATTCATTATGGATTTTATGGGCATAATAATCTTTATCGTCTGAAAAATTACAATCCATCGGAGCCTGTAAAGGAGCTTATGGCTAAATATCAGAGAATATTAAGAGGCTTCCCATCGTGAGAAGATTGGCATTTGCTGTAATTGTTGGTCTGGTTCTTTCTGCATGTCAGAGTGATGCTGACAGATTGGTATTTATTGAGACTGGCACAGTATTTACTAATAGTGATTCTCTTTGTATTGGTAAATCAGGTGAAGCTGACGCGTTGAACTACTACTATCTTGAGGAGATAGTGCAGGGGATAAATAAGCCATTACTTAACTCAGGGGATGTAATGTTGAAGCTTTATTTTCCTGACAATTGCTTCAAAATAAAACTTAAGCCCGGAAGTAAATACGGGATTTTATATATAATGAATGACATTAAGTATCGATATGAGTTTGATGTGAATAAAAATGGAACAATAGCCAAAACTAAAAAAAGGAGCTAAAGATATCATTGCCCGCATATCTATTTCTGTATGATGGAAATGGGATATTAATTAGCAACGCTAATAATGGAGCTGGAGAAATTGTTAGTGAGTTATTAGAAGGTCACCGGGGTGGTATTGAAATTATGAGTAGCCAGCATGGTATATATCAACCTGCTGATGGCGCAACGGGACGTTTGAGCGGTACTCGTCAACATCATTCCTACATATTACATAAACAGTTAGATAAAAACTCCCCATTGCTCAATGATGCTGTTTGTACTGGAAAAATATTCAAACAGGCAGTTATAAAATATTATGAAATATCGGAGGCTGGGGTTGAAACGGAGGTTTATCGAGTAACAATGGGAAGGGTTGTTATTACTTCTACAGACTTCTCCCATGCCTATGTGCAAGGCTCTCGTTCACCTAATATGCTTGAGGTTATTGCTCTGAGATACAATAGTATCGAGTGGTTCTATATTCCGGGGGTCATCAAATATGATGATGCCTGGCGGAGGGAACCGAAAGATGAAGAGAAACCAAAAGAGTATAAATAAAGAAGAGGGCCTGTACAGCTAATGCCGGTCACTTAAGGTGACCAGCATTGTTTTGCACGAATACCGATCTGTCAGCATTCACTCGTGGAGTGGCTCACGCGCGGTCATTCAGCACCAGCTGACCGTTGCTGTCTAACGGAATACGCGTACCGGGATCGTTGTCCATACGGATTTTGCCCTGTTCGTTACCAATTTTATAGGTAACGTCGTAGCCCATCATTTTTTCCTGCTTGTCGTAAACCGTTTTGCAGCGCTGCTCGGTCGTGGTGTAGGTATCTCGATCCTGCATTGCGCCCTGCACCTGGTTACCGCCATAGCCACCGGCGACGGCACCCGCCACCGTTGCCACATCGCGGCCACGACCGCCGCCAAACTGATGGCCCAGCACGCCACCGGCGACAGCACCCAGTACCGAACCGGCAATACGGTGTTCATCCTGTACGGCCCGGCGATGCGTCAGAGTGACGTTGCGACATTCCTTACGCGGGTTTTTGATGGTGTCTTTAATAGGCGTTGCCGATAGGACCTGCGCATACTGCGGGCTACGATCGAAAACATTCATGCCAGCAACAGTAGCCACACCCAGGGCTGCCGCCACGCCAATTCCAATACCCGCCAACATTGATTTATTCACAGGACATCCTCCTGAAACTGTTACCGCGCATTTTTGCCTCCTGCCTGCTCCCTGGCAGAGACAGTTACCCGACGTGCGCGACGCGCCGTGTAGTCTTGAGGTAAATTTTGCGCATCAGGACCAATTGTGACAATAAGAAAACAGGACGAAATGAGGCTCGCTTACTATAAGAGAAAGCTTTTAAGAGTGTTCCGAACGGCGGCTGAGGGCGCTTTAGAAGAAGAAAGGCTTATAGTAACGGCGTTACTATAAGCCCCGGACTGACTTACTGAGTGGTACTATTTGGCAAAAAGTGCGATCAGTGCAGTTTCAGGCGCGGGCGGATCACCCGGTTAATACTGCCTACCAGCATCATCAGGCCAGTTTTGAAGTAGCCATGCAGGGCGACCTGGTGCATGCGGTAGAGAGAAATATAGACGAAACGGGCAATGCGCCCTTCCACCATCATTGACCCTCGCATCAGGTTCCCCATCAGGCTGCCTACCGTACTGAAGCGGGAGAGCGACACCAGCGAACCATGATCTTTATAGACATAGTTCTTCAGCTCTTTGCCTTTCATCTGCGCCAGGATGTTATCCAGCACCAGCGAAGCCATCTGGTGAGCCGACTGCGCCCGTGGCGGCACAAAACCGCCTGATGGCAATGCGCAGGAAGCACAGTCGCCAATGGCATAAATATTCTCATCCAGCGTAGTCTGCAGCGTTGGCTTCACCACCAGCTGGTTGATGCGGTTAGTTTCCAGACCGCCAATCTCTTTCATAAAGTCCGGCGCTTTGATTCCGGCAGCCCAGACCATCAAATCCGCTTCAATAAATTCGCCAGATTTGGTGTTCAGGCCATGCTTATCTGCGCTGGTGACCATGGTCTGCGTCAGCACACGTACGCCCAGCTTGGTAAGCTCCTGATGAGCGGCAGTGGAGATGCGCGGCGGCAGCGCAGGCAAAATGCGCTCGCCAGCTTCCACCAGCGTCACGTTCAGCGCCTGGTTATCCAGCCCTTTATAGCCATAGCTGTGCAGCTGTTTTACCGCATTGTGCAACTCTGCGGAAAGCTCCACGCCCGTAGCGCCGCCGCCCACAATAGCGATATTTACTTTTTCCTCAACCGCTTCGCTGGAAGAGAATTTCAGGAACAGGTTCAGCATTTCATTATGGAAACGGCGCGCCTGATGCGGGTTATCAAGGAAGATAGCGTAGTCCTTAACGCCTGGCGTACCGAAGTCGTTGGAGGTACTGCCCAGCGCCATCACCAGCGTGTCGTAAGCCAGCTCGCGCTCCGGAACCAGCAGTTCGCCCTGGGCGTCACGGATTTCCGCCAGGTGCAGACGTTTGCTCTCGCGCTCAATGGTGGTCAGCGTGCCTAACTGGAACTGGAAGTGATGATTCCGGGCATGCGCCAGGTAGCTCAGTCCGTCAATGCCTTCATCCAGCGAGCCGGTGGCCACTTCATGCAGCAGCGGCTTCCACAGGTGACTGTGATTACGGTCCACCAGGATAATTTCCGCCTTTTTCTTACGCCCCAGTTTGTGACCCAGCTGAGTGGCAAGCTCCAGCCCACCGGCCCCCCCGCCGACAATAACAATTTTCTTGAGTGGTGTAGTCAATTGACCCCCTTAAAAATGTGAACCAATCGTTAACCAAAGGTTAAATTAATATCCTTAGTTAACATAGGGTTGGCGAGTTTATTCGCTATCTGAAGGCAGGATAGCACGGGCGTGAAGATGAGATCTCTTAAAATTGACGCAGGTCAATTTTATCCAGAGAAACTCAGATTAATACGAAGCAAAGTGCGGGGCCATCACCTGGTCACGGCCCCGGAAAAGGTCAACCGAGGGTTTTAAACGCCTTTATCCGTTGCAAATGAGGGGCGATGTTTTTGAATTTGTGGCTCTGCACTTCATCCCAGATAATCTCATAGAAATTATGCAGCTCTTCTGCTGAACGCTGGCTGTCGAGCGCTTCATCGCTACGTGAAAGGAGCACCAGACAGCGGTCACGGTTCTTTTCACGGAAATTGCTGACGCATTTGGTGGCGATGTCGATGTACTCTTCCGGGCGGTTAATTTTCCCCGCCATGTTCTCCTGCGGCCAGAGGTTCGGATTCACCATGACCTGGCGGATATCGCTCAGAAAACCGATTCGCTCGGCCCAAAAACCGCCTAACCCCACGCCGCAAATCAGTGGCCTCTCATCGTCACCGCTGCGCACTATTTTATCCGTCTCCTTTAACAAATACTGCATGTCATGTTTCGGATGCAGCGTGCTGTAACTGAGTAAACGAACGTCGGGGTCGATAAACTGCAGCTGAAGAACTTTTTCATGGTTCCCCGGGCTGGTGGAATCGAAGCCGTGAAGATAGATGATCATCGCCTTCCTCCTGAGTGGTCGTCAGCGGTTTTTCTGCTCCAGCCAGCGCGTTTGCAGCGTGGAGAGCGCCTGACTCGCCTCTTTCCAGCGAGGCGAAGCCAGCAGTTGCTGACGCGTAAATGTTCCCCGATGGTACAACCTGCTGACGCGCTCAGCATTGATCGGTGACAGATTATCCAGCACGCTGATCGCTCCTGCGCGATTATTGCAGACCAAAATCATGTCGCACCCTGCATCCAGAGAAGCTTGTCCACGTTCAGCATAGCTGCCCATAATCGCAGCGCCCTCCATCGAGAGGTCGTCTGAGAAGATCACGCCGTCGTATCCCAGCTCGCCACGCAGCACCGTTTGCAGCCAGTGTGAGGAGCCGCTGGCAGGACGCGGATCGATTTGAGTATAGATAACATGCGCAGGCATAATGGCATCCAGCGCCTGTTCTTCTATCAGCTGTTTGAAGATCTGCATATCGTGCTGGCGGATCTCCTGCTCGCTGCGGTGATCGCGCGGCGTCTCTTTGTGGGAATCTGCACTCACCGCACCGTGGCCGGGAAAATGTTTACCGGTCGTTTTCATGCCTGCGCTGTGCATGCCGCGAATAAACTGCCGGGCCATGTTGAGCGCAATAACCGGATCTTCATGGAAGCTACGTTCACCAATCGCCGCGCTGCCATGGCCAATATCCAGCACCGGCGCAAAGCTGATATCGATATCCAGCGCTATCATCTCCGACGCCATCAGCCAGCCCGCTTCCTGTGCCAGCTCAAGCGCTTTTTCTTCACCGTTCAGCCCGGCAAAAGCCTGCATGGCGGGAAGGCGTGTAAACCCTTCGCGGAAGCGCTGAACGCGCCCCCCTTCCTGATCGACGGCCACCACCAGCCGATGACGGGAAGCGGCCCGGATCTGGCGGACCAGTTCCGCAAGCTGCTGCGGGTCGTGATAATTGCGGCTGAACAGGATCAGCCCTCCCACCAGCGGATGCTGTAAAATTTCTCGCTCTTCTGCATCCAGCTCGTAGCCGAGCACGTCTAACATTACCGGTCCCACACTTCACCTCTTACTCTGATAACAGCCGCTGCCAGGCCTGTGCTGCCAGCGTGAAAAACGTCTCTTCCTGCGTCTGTTGCCAGCGCAGTTCATACCAGCTTGCCATCAACAGCTTCAGCCACGGCTGCCAGCGTTGCATCTGGCGGGCCAGCACCGCAGGGTCGAGCCGCTGAGCGGCGGCGTAAGCTGCCGTCAGCTGAGCCTGCTGCTGCCCATGTAATCCGTTACCCGCCACGATTGCCGCCAGCTCCAGCGCCACATCGCCATCACTGGCATACTCCCAGTCGATCAGCCGCAGCGTCTGGCTGCCGGTGATAGTGTCATTATCCGTCAGCGTTTCGTCGCCCTTACAGGCAGTTTCCCGCCCGCTCAGCTGCTGGCTGCTGATAACATTGCCCGCATGAATATCCATATGCAGCAGTGCCAGCCGTAGGGGTTTCGGTTCACCTTGCTGCTGCAATCGCCTCAGCGCGCGCAGCCAGCCACAGTGTCGCCTGGCCGGATGGCTTAGCAGCCAGTACTGCTCCAGCAGCCGCAGCAGAGAGAGGCGATACCCGCTCAGTGACTGGCTGTGCAACCGGGCTATCAATGGCACCAGCGCATCCAGCTGCTGCAGAAACTGTTGCGGGCTGAGCACCTCACCAGGCTGCCAGCCGAGCAGTAACCATCTGTCAGCGAAACCATAAACCGCTGGCCCCAGCCCGCTGCCAGACAGCTTACGAAGAATATGGTATTCACGGCGGCGATCAACACCAGGAATAACGTTTACTGGATGCTGATGGCGTGCCAGCAGCACTTTCTCGCCGATAACAACTTTGCCTGTCTGGCCAGTCAGGCCGCTGAGCGGAAAAAAAGAACCGGCGGACTTTGCCGCCGGAAACTGTTGGGTAATGACTCTGCCGAGCGCCGGATCAATGCTGTACGACACCGTTGCCTGACCAGATAATTTCCCCGGTTTGCACCAGCATCAGCTGCATCTGCAAGGCGGGAGATTTCACGTCACCCTGCGCGTTGCTGTAGAGCACATACTGCGCGCCAACGTAACGTGCCAGCCCGACAGCTTTGCTGCGCGAGCCCAGGCTGTCTTCAGCAGAGAGGCCCAGCGTTTGTTTGGCAGTGGTCAGCTGCTGCGGCGTGACCAGCGTAAACTGGGTATTATTCTCCAGTGCTGAATGCAGCGCCGCAGTAGCTTTAGAAGTCTGCAGGCTGCCGTTGGTGCTGTTTTTCATGCCATCTACCAGCAGAACGCTGCCTGGCGTAACGCCATCGGCCTTCAGCATTTGCGCAACCAGCGGCGTTACGCTGGCATCCCAGTTAATCGACTGGAACTTGGGTGGCTGGGGCACAGTTTCAACCGGCGGCGGCTGAACCGGCGGCGGCGCGGGCTGAGTCGGCTGAACGGGTTCAACTGGCGCGGGTTGCTGAGGCTGCTGCTGTTGGCTGATACAGCCACTCAGAACCAGTGCCAACAGCATCACGCCAGAGAGTTTAGTTATGTTCCTTTCCACGCAATAATCTCCTAAAGATACAGATAGAGCCTGACTTTACTCGCCGTCAGGTTACCCGTTTGCGATGATATTTCAACTTTACCGTCGGCGGCCACGGTGGCCGTGCGCGGACGCTCAAAGGGGGTGATTTCCAGGCCCTTATCATCATACCAGTAGAAGCGATAATGCACCGTTACCGGCGTGACCTGCTGGTTATAGAGAACAGAGGAAGCGCGCTGCTGCCCTTCATGCACAGACATCACCGGCTCATCGGTAGTGATCCCGGCGGAGAGCACGGAAGACTCCATCACCAGCGACTGTGAGGTATTGATAGTGGTGCGATCGCTGCTGCATCCGCTGAGGAGTGCCAGTAGCGTCAAGCCTGTGACCATTGCCCGCATCATAGAGTGTGTCCGCATCAGAAAGCGATTAGTTAGCCAGCATCGGCCCGAGAGGCCGGCCGCCAAGCAGATGCAGATGGATATGATAGACCTCCTGTCCGCCATGCGAATTGCAGTTCATGATCAGACGGTAGCCATCTTCAGCAATCCCTTCCTGTTTGGCAATTTTTGCCGCAATGGTGATCATGCGGCCCAGTGCCGCTTCATGACCGGGTACGGCATCATTGGCTGTGGGAATAAGAATATTTGGCACAACCAGAATGTGCGTAGGCGCTTTGGGGGAGATATCACGAAATGCTGTTACCAGCTCATCCTGATAGACGATGTCTGCCGGAATTTCGCGGCGGATAATTTTACTGAAAATCGTTTCTTCGACCATGAGCAAATCCCTGAACGATGAGGAGAGTTCAGGCAGTATGAGCGAGATATTTGTTTTCTTTCAACCTTCCCGTGATTTTTCTTACGTTAATCGTCTGCCTTTGCACCATTTGGCCTTAACTGGCATAAAAAAAGGGGCGCTTTCGCGCCCCTTTTCTGCGGCAAATCTGTTAGCTGTTACGGATAAAGTCATCCATATCAGTTTTAAGGTTATCCGATTTAGTACCAAAAATAGCCTGAACGCCGGAACCAGCAATCACCACGCCAGCCGCGCCCAGTTTCTTCAGGCCCAACTGATCGACCTTAGCCACATCCGCTACGCTGACGCGCAGACGAGTGATGCAGGCATCCAGATTAGTGATGTTCTCTTTACCGCCAAACGCCGCCACCAGGTTACCCGCCATCTCATTGGCGGTGCCAACGGTCTGCTCAGCGGTCGTCTCTTCACGGCCCGGCGTTTTCAGGTTGAATTTAGTGATGACCAGACGGAATACCGTGTAGTAGATCAGGCCGTAAATGACGCCAACCACCGGGAACAGCCAGATGTTGCTGCTGTTGCCGCTCAGCACCACAAAGTCGATCAGACCATGGGAGAAGCTGGTACCGTCACGCATCCCCAACAGGATACAGATAGGGAACGCCAGGCCAGCTAACAGAATATGGATGCCATAGAGCACCGGGGCCACAAACATAAAGGAGAACTCAATTGGTTCTGTGATACCCGTCAGGAAAGATGTCAGCGCGGCAGAGATCATGATGCCGCCCACTTTAGCGCGGTTTTCAGGCTTAGCGGAGTGCCAGATAGCGATTGCTGCGGCGGGCAGACCGTACATTTTAAACAGGAAGCCACCGGACAATTTGCCTGCTGTTGGATCGCCTGCCATATAACGCGGAATGTCGCCGTGGAATACCTGACCTGCCGCATTAGTAAACTCGCCAATCTGCATCTGGAAAGGAACGTTCCAGATATGATGCAGGCCGAACGGTACCAGCGTACGCTCAATCAGACCATACAGGCCGAACGCCACCACCGGGTTCTGATAGGCTGCCCACTGGGAGAAATCCTGAATGGCGGTACCAATTGGCGGCCAGACAAAGGAGAGCACCACGCCCAGGAAAATAGCGGTAAAGCCAGAGATGATAGGAACAAAGCGTTTACCGGCAAAGAAGCCCAGATATTCAGGCAGCTTGATGCGGTAAAAGCGGTTGAACATCCAGGCTGCAATCGACCCCGCGATGATCCCGCCCAGCACGCCGGTATCGGCAAGATGTTTGGCTTCTATCTCTGCGGCTGGCAAATGCAGGACCAGCGGCGCGACCACCGCCATGGTTTTCACCATAATGCCGTAAGCCACGACCGCAGCCAGGGCGGAGACACCATCGTTATTGGTAAAACCCAACGCCACGCCAATGGCAAAAATCAGCGGCATATTGGCGAAGACCGAGCCGCCCGCTTCTGCCATAACGTGGGACACCACGAGAGGCAACCAGCTAAAGTTGGCCGAGCCAACGCCTAACAATATCCCGGCTATCGGCAAAACAGATACCGGCAGCATCAGCGATTTGCCAACCTTTTGCAGGTTAGCAAAAGCGTTCTTAAACATAATGTGAAGCTCCTGAGTAGGGTGTGTTACGCGTATTAACGGGAGGGAGGTTCCCGTTTTAAAGTGAGCGTCTGTGCGCGCTCGCTATTTATTACGAAGAGTAAAATAAATCGCTAATTTAATGTTTGATGAGCATCACGTTTCCCTTAACCTGGAGCGTATTGCCCGCTTATAGCGCGGAAAAGCGCCAGTCAGAGGCCATAAAAAACCGCACCGTCCAGAGGGCGATGCGGAGAGAGGGGCCGCTCAGGCCATGAAAGGCCAGATTTGGTTACCGATCGGTGAGACGGGAAAGCGGAACGTGAAACAGATCCGAGAAGTTTTGCGTTGTGGCTTCAGCCATCTGCTCAATAGTGACCCCTTTTACGACCGCCATGTACTCTGCCACATCGCGCGTATAGGCGGGCTGATTCTCTTTGCCACGGTAAGGTACCGGCGCCAGGTAGGGAGAATCCGTTTCAACCAGCATTCTGTCCAGCGGCACATAACGCGCCGCTTCGCGAATGGTTTCCGCGTTACGGAAGGTCACAATCCCGGAGAAGGAGATATAGAACCCCATATCCAGCAGTTTTTCTGCGGTTTCACGATCTTCCGTGAAGCAGTGCAGCACGCCGCCGCACCCTTCCACCTTCTCTTCTTTCAAAATGGCCAGCGTATCGTCGCGGGCATCTCGGGTATGGACAATGACCGGCTTGTTAAGATCGCGTCCGATGCGGATATGCTCACGAAAGGAGAGCTGCTGCTGCGCGCGGGTTTCAGGCTGATAATGGTAATCCAGCCCCGTTTCCCCCATCGCCACAACACGTTCATCAGCGGCAAGCTGACGCAGTTCAGCAAAGTCATAAGGCTCTGCCTGATTCAGCGGATGCACACCGCAGGAGTAAGCGACGTTGGGACGATCGCCAATCAGCGTGGTCATCGCTTTATAGCCGGGCAGCGTGGTGGCAACGGCCAGCATAAACTTTACGTCACGGGCTGCCGCTTTCGCCAGCACATCACTGACATCCTGATGCAGCGTCTCATAATTCAGCCCATCCAGATGACAATGCGAATCTACTAAAAACATAAATACTCTCTTTTCAGGCTAGTCAGACCGGCCCGCTACAGGATGGAGCATCTGCTCCCAGCCCAGCAGCTGGTCAGTCAACAATAATTCACGATTCAGGGCGACCACGTTAAGCAAACGGTCACGGGCAATCATCCACTGCCGCACGCTTTCATCCAGCGCGCTGGCAGGAAGCTGCATCGCCAGCTCAGCAATTAACGCCTGCCGATCGACATTAGCGATAAACTGCCCTCCGCCCTGCTGCCACTTCAGTGCATCAACCAGTAAAGAACAGAGCCAGCCGGTGCGCTGGACAGCATCATCGTGGTTCAGAACGGGTAGCAAGCTTAGCATATCTCCCCTGAGCGCCTCAGGCAGCGCCTGACACAATGCCTCTCTGGCGGCCCAGCGCTTTTCACTGAGTAAGTCCAGGGCCGCTGCGGGTGCGCCGCCGCTGAGCCGTAAGGCCGTCAGCGCATCCTGCTCAGAGATCGGGCGCTGCTTCAGCAGCCATTGCAGGCCTGGCGCCTCATCTGGCGGGGCAAGATGGAAGGTAAAGCAGCGGCTGCGAAGCGTAGCCAGCAGTTGGGCAGGCTGCTGGCTGTTAAGCAGAAACCAGGTATTTTTCGGCGGCTCTTCCAGCGTTTTAAGCAGCGCATTGGCCGCCGCTTCGGTCAGTTGAGCCGCATCAGGGATCCAGACTACCTTTGCGCCGCCCTGCTGCGCATGGTGGTAGAGCTTTTCCGTCACGCTGCGTACTGCATCAATCCCCAACGCGCTTTTACCCTTTTCCGCCTCCAGCCTGTACCAGTCCGGATGGGTGTTGGCCTGCATCAGCTGGCAGGCGTGGCACGCTCCGCAGCTTTTCAGGCCGTCACGCCGTTGGCACATCAGCCAGCGGCTGATCCCCCAGACCAGCGAGGCCTCTCCCATCCCGGTCAGTGAATGCAGCAGCAGCGCATGATGACCACGCCCTGCCTGATGCTGGCTGATAATTTGTCGGTAAGGCTGGTTCAGCCAGGGGTACCAGTTCATGCCTGTTCCCTGAACCAGGCTAACAGAGTCTGGCGAATGGCAGCGGAGACCTGCTCAATTGACTGGGTCGCATCGACGGTTCTGATACTGGCATCGGCCGCCGCCAGCGCCTGATAGCGCTCACGGGTGCGGGTGAAAAAATTCAGCGACTCCTGCTCAATACGGTCAAGCGCGCCACGCGCTCTCGCACGCTGCAACCCAATCTCAGGCGTCACGTCAAGATAGAGCGTTAAATCCGGCGCAAAATCGCCCAGTACGCTCTGCTTAAGCTGCGCCATCAGCAGCGTATCCATGCCACGTCCGCCGCCCTGGTACGCCTGGGAAGAGAGATCGTGACGGTCACCTACCACCCAGGCACCTCTGGCCAGAGCTGGCTTGATAACATTCTCAACCAGCTGAACCCGCGCCGCGTAGAGCATCAGCAGCTCTGCACGATCGGTCACCTGTTCGCCCTCAACGCCCTGTTTGATCAGATCGCGGAGTTTTTCCGCCAGCGGCGTACCGCCCGGCTCACGTGTGAAGAGAATGTCGCTGATGCCCTGCTCGCGCAATGTCTCCACCACAACCTCACGGGCCGTGGTTTTCCCTGCGCCTTCAAGACCTTCAATAACGATAAATTTACTGTCCATTTTTTTCCTTCACGGCAAGACGCCACGCCTGAACCGCACGATTATGGCTGGCAAGATTGGTGGTGAACGTATGTCCGCCTTTGCCGTCAGCAACAAAATAGAGGTAATCCGTTTTCAGCGGATGCGCGGCCGCTTCAAGAGAAGCCTTGCCGGGCATCGCAATCGGTCCTGGCGGCATCCCGGCAATGGTGTAGGTATTGTAAGGCGTTGGCGTCTCCAGGTCTTTACGCGTCAGCGAGCCTGTATAGTTCTCCCCCATTCCATAAATGACGGTTGGATCGGTTTGCAGACGCATGCCAATGCGCAGACGATTGATAAAGACCGAGGCTACTTTGCTGCGCTCCTCACTCACCGCCGTCTCTTTTTCGATAATAGAGGCCATGGTGACTAAATCATTTTTATCTTTGTAAGGCAGGCCGTCGATTTTATCCTGCCACTGCGCCTCCACCAGCTTTACCATCCGCTCATGCGCGCGCTTAAGCAGCGCCACATCAGTGGTATTGGCGGTATAAGCATAGGTCTCAGGATAGAACCACCCTTCCACATCCTGCTCAGGCAGATCCATCGCTGTGGCAACCGTTGCCAGCTTGTCATCTTTCAGCGTGTGTTTGATATAGGGGGCCGCACGGAGTTCAGCCAGCCACTCCTGCATACGGGTGCCTTCAACAAAACGCACCAGGAACTGTGCTTCTTTGCCACTGCTCAGCAGCTCCAGCATCTGGCGTACCGTCATACCCTGCGAAAAGCGATAGGTGCCAGCCTTGAAGTTAGCCAGCTCCGGCTCCAGCTTCAGCAGCCAGCCAAACCACAACGTTTGCGGCACAATATGCTGCTGATTGAGCTCAGCTTCCAGCACTACCCGCCCGGAACCTGCCGGCAACGTGAAAATCGTCTCTTTATTGATGGTCAGCGATGAATCAGCGAACTGGCGGATCTGCCAGTAGCTGAACGCCAGGAGGGCCACAATAATGACGACCATCCCGGTTACTACTTTTTTTACAACAGTCATGAAATTTCCCTGTTAATCGTCATGCAGGCGTAGCAGGTTAAAAATAGCGCGCGAGGCATAATGCCAGCAATCGATCTGACTCACCGGCAGCACCGGCATCAGCGCATTGGTGATAAACACCTCTTCTGCCTCTGCCAGCGTCTCTACCGGCAGGCTGACTTCCTGCACCGGCATCCCCAGCCTGTGCAGCTGTTGGATCACCTTTTGCCGCTGGATGCCGTTGACGCCACACTGGCTGAGATCGGGCGTAAAAATCTGATCTCCCTTGCGCCAGAATAAATTTGCCGCACAGCATTCCACCAGGCTGCCGTCACTGTCAAGCACCAGCGCCTCGTCGGCTGCGGTCTGGTCAAGCTCTGTACGGATCAGCACCTGCTCAAGCCTGTTGAGATGCTTGATCCCGGCCAGCAGCGGATTTTTCCCCAGCCGCACGGTGCTCAGCGCCAGCCTGGCGCCCGTCTGCCGAAGCCGCTGGTAATGGGCCGGATAGTCTGAGAGAAAAATCATCCGCGAGGGCTGTTCACAGCCCAGAGCGCTGTATCCGCGTCCGCCCGCTCCTCTTGATACAATCGCTTTCAGCACCCCGTCCGACCGCGTTGCGGCGGCGTTCTGCATTTCAGCAGCCAGCGCATCCCAGTCCACGTTGCGGATCATTAACCGTTCGCAACCAGCCTTCAGCCGTGAGAGATGCGCTTTTAGCGAGACAACTTTTCCCTCCAGTATCCTGGCTGTAGTAAAGCAGCCGTCACCAAACTGCACGGCACGATCGCGAGCCTCTACCCTCTCCTGCGGCTCTCCGTTTATCCAGACCATAAGTTCCCCTGAGCGATCGTTTCACAGCGGTAAAGATTACCCCGATGAGGCGGCAGATTCATCTGCTTGTCTCCAGAGAATTGTACCGGGATGAAAAAGTGCGGCGGCTGCCGAAAAAACCCACAAAAAAGGCCCGCTAAGCGGGCCTTCAGAAGGTTAAGGCAGCAATCAGATTTTGCGGAAAATCAACGAACCGTTGGTTCCACCAAAGCCGAAGGAGTTACACAGGGCATACTCCAGTCCTTTTACCTGACGTGCAGTGTGCGGCACAAAATCCAGATCGCAACCTTCATCCGGGTTATCCAGATTGATGGTTGGCGGGATCACCTGATCACGCAGGGCAAGAATAGAGAAGATTGACTCTACCGCGCCCGCTGCGCCTAAAAGGTGACCGGTCATGGATTTGGTTGAGCTGACCATTACGGTGTTTGCACTGGCGCCAAAGATGGTCTTCACCGCCCGTGTCTCTGCTTTATCACCGGCTGGCGTCGAGGTGCCGTGCGCGTTGATATAACCAATCTGTTCAGGCGATAAATGCGCATCGTTCAGAGCGTTTTTCATCGCCAGCGCAGCACCTGCCCCATCTTCCGGTGGCGAGGTCATGTGGTAGGCATCGCTGCTCATGCCAAAACCAACCAGTTCGGCATAAATTTTTGCGCCACGTTTTTTGGCGTGCTCGTACTCTTCCAGCACCACCAGTCCTGCGCCATCGCCCAGCACAAAGCCGTCACGATCGCGGTCCCAGGGACGGCTTGCCGTCTGTGGACTATCATTACGAGTTGAGAGGGCACGTGCTGCGCCAAAACCGCCAATACCCAGCGGGGTACTGCCCTTTTCGGCACCGCCTGCCAGCATCACGTCGGCATCATTGTAAGCAATAATGCGCGCCGCCTGACCAATGTTATGCACACCGGTAGTACAGGCTGTAGAGATAGCGATGCTTGGACCTTTCATGCCATACATAATAGTCAGATGACCCGCTATCATGTTTACAATCGTGGAGGGAACGAAGAAAGGACTAATTTTACGCGGGCCGCCGTTAACCAGCGAGGCGTGATTTTCTTCAATCAGACCGAGACCACCGATACCGGAGCCGATAGCAGCACCAATACGATCGGCATTCTCATCCGTAATAGAGAGACCGGAGTCCTGCATGGCCTGAATGCCAGCAACTACGCCGTACTGAATGAAGGCATCCATCTTGCGCTGATCTTTGCGCGAGATAAATTCTTCACAGTTAAAATTCTTTACTAAGCCAGCAAAACGCGTTGCGTAGGCACTAGTATCAAAATGGTCGATCGGGCTGATGCCACTCTGACCGGCAACAAGAGCATTCCAGGTAGACTCTACGGTATTGCCGACAGGAGACAACATGCCAAGACCGGTCACAACTACACGACGCTTAGACACGTTCGTCCTCCAGGGAGGGAAAAAATGACAATGACACTATGTGGGACTTTCAGAAAAAACTCAGGCGGTCGAATGACCGCCTGGAGAGGCTCACTTACGCCTGGTGACCATTGATGTAATCAATAGCAGCCTGAACGGTGGTGATTTTCTCAGCTTCTTCGTCCGGAATCTCGGTATCAAACTCTTCTTCCAGAGCCATTACCAGCTCAACGGTATCAAGAGAATCAGCGCCCAGATCTTCTACAAAAGAGGCAGTATTAACAACTTCTTCCTGCTTAACGCCAAGCTGCTCGCCAATGATTTTCTTAACGCGTTCTTCGATAGTGCTCATACTATTAAATTTCCTATCAAAACTCGCTTTCGCGATGGTTTTCGTAGTGTATAAAATGTTGAAAAAGATGCAACTAAATCCCGGCTGGTCCAACCACGATTTTACGCTATTTTGCGGGCATTACCGCAAATAACGCAAATAGTTTCGTGATTATCAGACCATATACATTCCGCCATTGACGTGCAGCGTCTCACCAGTGATGTACGCAGCCTCGTCAGAAGCTAAAAATGCAACGGCATTGGCGATTTCCTGCGCGTCGCCAAGGCGACCCGCTGGCACTTCCGCCAGAATGCCCGCACGCTGATCTTCAGTCAGCGCACGCGTCATGTCGGTTTCAATGAAACCGGGAGCCACAACGTTAACGGTGATACCACGTGACGCGATTTCACGCGCCAGTGATTTGCTGAAGCCGATCAAACCCGCTTTTGCTGCCGCGTAGTTTGCCTGGCCCGCATTACCCATCGTTCCAACAACGGAGCCGATGGTAATGATTCGGCCTACGCGTTTTTTCATCATAGCGCGCATTACCGCTTTTGACAGGCGGAATACGGAAGTCAGATTGGTGTCCAGGATATCCTGCCACTCATCATCCTTCATACGCATCAGAAGATTATCACGTGTAATGCCTGCATTATTGACTAAAATGTCCACTTCGCCAAATTCAGCACGAATATTTTCCAACACGCTGTCGATAGAAGCGCTGTCGGTCACATTCAGCAGCAGGCCACGGCCATTGCTGCCCAGATAGGCACTGATGGCATCTGCGCCATTTTGGCTGGTCGCTGTACCGACCACTTTTGCGCCCCGGGCTACCAGTGTTTCTGCAATGGCGCGGCCAATACCGCGACTTGCACCGGTAACCAGTGCGATTTTTCCTTCAAAGCTCATGTTCATCCTCGTCTGACTGTTAAAGCGCCGCTGACAGGCTGGCCGGATCGTTCACCGGTGCCGCGGTCAGGGTGTCAACAATACGTTTCGTCAGGCCAGTCAGCACTTTTCCAGGGCCGACTTCCAGCAATGACGTTACGCCTTCCTGCGCCATAAACTCTACACAGCCCGTCCAGCGGACAGGATTGTACAACTGACGCACCAGCGCACTACGAATGGCCTCAGGCGAGGTTTCGCACTTCACATCAACGTTGTTAACCACCGGCAGTTCCGGGGCGTTGAAGGTCAGTTTTTCCAGCGCCTCCGCCAGTTTGTCGGCGGCAGGTTTCATCAATGCACAGTGAGAAGGTACGCTCACAGGCAACGGCAGAGCACGTTTCGCGCCGGCAGCTTTACAGGCTGCACCGGCACGCTCTACCGCTTCTTTATTTCCGGCAATAACAACCTGACCAGGCGAGTTAAAGTTAACAGGTGATACCACCTGACCCTGTGCAGACTCTTCACAGGCTTTAGCAATAGCCGCATCATCCAGACCAATAATAGCCTGCATGGCGCCGGTGCCTTCCGGAACCGCTTCCTGCATCAGTTTGCCACGCAATTCAACCAGTTTGATCGCCTGTTGAAAATCGATCACGCCTGCGCAAACCAGCGCACTATACTCGCCCAGGCTGTGTCCCGCCAGCATTGCGGGCTTTGAACCGCCTTTTTCCTGCCAAACGCGGAAAATAGCAACAGATGCGGCCAGCAGTGCCGGCTGAGTTTGCCAGGTTTTGTTCAACTCTTCAGCAGGACCCTGCTGGACGAGTGACCACAGGTCATAGCCCAAAGCCGTGGAAGCTTCACGGAAAGTTTGTTCAACGGTGGGATTTTCTGCGGCCAGTTCAGCCAGCATGCCTACCGTTTGCGATCCCTGTCCCGGGAAAACCATAGCAAATTGCGTCATTGTTATGTCCTGTTAATCAAAAGCGAACCAGCGCCGAGCCCCAGGTGAATCCACCCCCGAAGGCTTCCAGCAGAATAAGCTGACCGCGCTGTATGCGGCCATCACGCACGGCCTCGTCTAATGCACAAGGCACCGAGGCGGCGGAAGTATTCCCGTGGCGGTCAAGCGTGACCACTACCTTTTCCATACCCATGCCGAGTTTGCGGGCGGTGGCGCTGATAATACGCAGGTTAGCCTGATGCGGCACCAGCCAGTCGATAGACTCACGCTCCAGGTTATTAGCCTGCAGGGTCTCTTCAACGATGTGCGCCAGCTCCGTTACGGCCACCTTGAACACTTCGTTACCCGCCATGGTGACGTAAGAAGGTTGATCCTGACGCTCACGATCCTGGTTGGAAAGCGTTAACAGATGCCCGTAGCGGCCATCCGCGTGCAGATGCGTGGAGATAATGCCCTGCTCTTCGCTGGCACCCAGTACCGCAGCTCCGGCACCATCGCCAAACAAAATGATAGTGCCGCGATCGGCCGGGTCCAGCATGCGAGCCAGCACGTCTGCACCAATCACCAGCGCATTTTTCACCGCGCCGTTTTTGATATACTGATCGGCAACGCTCAGGGCATAGGTAAAGCCAGCGCAGGCTGCTGCAAGGTCAAAAGCTGCGGCATCCTCAATTTCCAGCATCTGCTGGATCATGCAGGCTGAACTTGGGAAGGCGTGGCTGGAAGAGGTGGTTGCAACCACAATCAATCCGATGTCATTTTTATCAACACCGGCCATTTCCAGCGCACGCAGCGCAGCCTGATAGCCCATTGTCGCAACGGTTTCATCAGGTGCTGCTATGCGACGCTCACGGATACCGGTACGGGTGACAATCCACTCGTCCGAAGTATCCACCATTTTTTCCAGATCGGCGTTAGTCCGCACCTGTTCGGGCAAATAGCTGCCCGTACCGATAATTTTCGTATACATGTACGTCAGTCACTCTTAGGTAATACAGCCTGAAGGCGCGCAGCAATTCGCTCGGGAACTTGCCGCCGCACCGCCTGCTCTGCCTGTTCTATCGCCGCAGTGAATGCGCGTTGATTCGCTCCGCCGTGACTTTTAATCACGGAACCGCGTAATCCTAACAGGCAGGCGCCATTGTACTGGTCGGGGTTGAGGTGGCCGAAGCGCTTCGCCAGACGTTTTTTCAGAACACGTCCCAACAGCGTCATCCACCAGGCCCTTTTTTTACCTTCGCCCTGCGATTTCAACAGCGAAAGAAACATTCTTACCACACCTTCCATGGTTTTCAGGGTGACATTGCCCACGAAACCATCACAGACAAGCACATCCGTTGCACCGGTAAGAAGGTCGTTGCCTTCGAGGTATCCAATATAATTAATATCTGGCAATGCACGCAGTATAGCTGCGGCATCGCGGATACTGCTTAAACCTTTGGTCTCTTCCTGACCAATATTTAATAATGCCACGCGGGGATGAGGAACTGACAGGATTTCCTCTGCCATCACCGCGCCCATAATCGCAAACTGCACCAGCATCGTACTGTCTGAATCAACGTTAGCACCCAGATCCAGTATCACTGTTTTCCCCTGCTGCTGATTCGGCAAAACTGTCATCAGCGCGGGGCGCTCAATACCGTCGAGCGGCTTGAGCAGCAGTTTTGCCAGCCCCATCAGCGCCCCCGTATTGCCGGCACTGACACAAGCCTGCGCTTTCCCCTCTTTAACCAGCTCAAGCGCCATACGCATAGAGGAGCCGCGACTTTGGCGGATCGCCTGGGAGGGTTTGGCATCACTGGCAATAACCGACTCGGCAGCAATAATCTGCAGACGTGCCAACAGCGCTGAATCAGCTTTTGCGAGTAATGACGAGATGTTGTCGGGATCGCCGACCAGAAGAAGATGCAGTTGCGAGTTAGAGGCCAGTGCCTGCATTGCAGCAGGCACTGTCACGCAGGGACCGAAGTCCCCGCCCATGGCATCTATCGCCAGGGTCAGACGTGGCAAAGTATCGCCTTGCGAATCCGCAAGAATTACTTAACGATGACCTTGCGACCGCGGTAGTAACCATCCGCAGTGATGTGGTGACGCAGATGCGTTTCGCCAGAAACTTTATCTACGGAAAGAGAGGCAGTGGTCAGAGCATCGTGTGAACGACGCATGCCACGTTTGGAACGGGTTGGTTTATTCTGTTGTACGGCCATGGACCTTACTCCTATTACTTACGCTTTAAACTGGCTAATACGGCAAATGGGTTTGGTTTTTCTGCCTCTGCAGGCAATTTTCCAAAGACCATGTCCGCCTCGGACACTTCACAGTGTTCAGAATCATGCACCGGAACGACAGGCAGGGCGAGGATAATTTCATCTTCAACCACTGCCAGCAGATCGATTTCGCCAAACTCGTTGACCTCGACCGGCTCGTACGCTTCCGGCAACGCCTCAGCCTGTTCGTCAGTAACGACCGGGCTGAAACAATACGTCACGTGGACCTGATGCGGGAATGTCTGGTTGCAGCGCTGACAACAAAGCGTGACGGAAACCGCCGCAGTACCGTTAAGTACCGCTAAACGCTGGTTGTCGATAGCGAACGACATAGAGCATTCTACATCACTGTCCACACTCACTACCGATTCGGCAATACGCTCCACCTGTTCAGGGGTGTAGACGCCCTGATAATCAAGGCGTTTTTGAGCGGTACGAACCGGATCGAGAGTCAGGGGTAATTTTACCTTTTGCATAGGGCGCGCATATTAACTTTGTAACGAGATAGAGTCAAAGAAAAAGGCCGTTTTACAGCATCTTTCACCCAATATTCGCATCCGGTGCGGCGCACAGTTTAAAATGCCTTGAAGTGATTCGCTATCTATTCTGGAAAAAAATATGACTCAACTGGTACTTGCTTCAACCTCTTCCTACAGGAAGTCTCTGCTTGAAAAGCTGGGCCTGCCCTTTTTCACTGCTGCTCCGCAGGTTGATGAAGCAGCGCAACTTGATGAATCTGCTACCGATCTTGTTATGCGGCTGGCTGCTGAGAAGGCGAAAGCAGTGGCGAAAAACTATCCCGCGCATCTGATTATTGGTTCCGATCAGGTTTGTGTGATTGATGGCAAAATAACCGGAAAACCGCACACTGAAGAGAACGCCCACCAGCAGTTAAGGCTGGCGAGCGGGCATAGCGTTATTTTTTATACCGGGCTGGCGCTTTTTGACAGTAAACGGAACCAACTACAGGTTGTGTGTGAGCCCTTCAGCGTCGATTTCAGAACGCTTACTGAGAAAGAGATCGTTAATTATGTGGCTAAGGAGCAGCCGCTTAATTGTGCAGGCAGTTTCAAAAGCGAAGGGTTGGGCATTACGCTGTTTGAACGGCTTTCAGGACGCGACCCCAATACGCTGGTTGGGCTTCCGCTGATTGCGCTGTGCGAAATGTTACGTCAGGCTGGCGTGGACCCCTTGATGGGGTAGCGAATAAGTGGCGGAGGGCGCCAGGTGTGGCGACACGGTTCGGGATGATGGGGTCTTGCTATAGCTTGTTTTAAAGACACGTTGTCTGGATGGACTGGTGGCATGGTTCGTGTTGATGGGAGTTATGTGGCTTGTTTTAAAGGCACGTTGTCTGAGGGATATGTAGCCAGGTCAGGGAGAGGGGGCTGAACACAAAAACGCCGTGAACCCCTCCCTGGGGGCTGCGAAGCGGCGTCCATGCCGCTTAGCTTTTGCTTATCAGCCCCCTCTCCCTTCCCCA
>NZ_JAWVWP010000011.1:0-177291 GCF_033657285.1 Erwinia sp. MMLR14_017
GCGGCGTTACCGCAGGTAAAACCGGAGAGCGTTGCAGACGCGGCGTGATGCCCACCGGCGCGGAAGAAGAAAGAAAAGGGCCCCGCGCTGACGCACGGGGCCCTTTTTTATTGCCATGTTGCATGTATAAAAAAGCCCCGACACTATGTCGGGGCTGGTTTTACGAAGCGCTTTGGTAAGGTTATCTCCCTTAGTGAATAACCTGGGAGAGGAAAGCGCGGGTACGTTCAGATTTCGGATTGGAGAAGAACTCCTGCGGCGGAGCTTGCTCGACGATCTCGCCCCGATCCATAAAGATCACCCGATCTGCAACAGTACGGGCAAAGCCCATCTCATGCGTTACGCAAAGCATGGTCATACCGTCTTCAGCCAGACCAATCATGGTATCAAGCACTTCTTTCACCATTTCAGGATCCAGAGCTGATGTGGGCTCATCAAACAGCATGATTTTTGGTTTCATACACAGAGAGCGGGCAATCGCCACACGCTGCTGCTGGCCACCCGACAATTGACCGGGAAATTTGTGCGCATGCTCAGCGATACGCACACGCTCCAGGTAATGCATAGCCAGAGCCTCAGCTTCTTTCTTCGGCGTTTTGCGTACCCATATGGGTGCCAGCGTGCAGTTTTGCAGCACGCTTAAGTGGGGGAACAAATTAAAATGCTGAAATACCATGCCGACTTCAGTACGTACCCGCTCAATATTCCGCAAATCGTCGTTCAGATGAATGCCGTCTACCACAATACGGCCTTGTTGATGCTCTTCCAGATGATTGATGCAGCGAATGGTCGTGGACTTTCCTGAGCCGGAAGGGCCACAGAGTACGATGCGCTCACGCGGTTTAACATGCAAATTGATATCTTTCAGCACGTGAAACTGACCGTACCACTTGTTAACGTTCTCGAGTGTAATCATCATTGCGTCGTCAGATTGGGTCATAGTTTGTGTCATTTTAAGCCTCAGTGCGGTGCACGTCCGGTGTGGAAACGCTTCTCCAGATACTGGCTATAGCGCGACATGCTAAAACAGAAAATCCAGTAAACCAGTGCGGCAAAAACGTAGCCTTCTGTAGACATTCCCAGCCATGCAGGGTCCACGGTGGCTTGCTGCACACTGCTGAACAGGTCAAACAGGCCGATGATGATCACCAGGCTGGTATCTTTAAACAGCGCAATAATGGTGTTAACTAAACCAGGGATAACCATTTTCAGCGCCTGTGGCAGAATAACCAGTCCCTGCGTCTTCCAGTAACCGAGCGCCAGTGATTCCGCCGCCTCATACTGACCTTTTGGCAAAGCTTGCAGGCCGCCACGTACCACTTCCGCCACATAGGCTGACTGGAACAGAATGACGCCAACCAATGCGCGGATCAGTTTGTCGATACTGCTTCCTTCAGACATAAACAGCGGCAGCATCACCGAGGACATAAAGAGCACGGTAATCAGCGGCACGCCGCGCCAGAATTCAATAAAGATGATGCAGAGAGAGCGAACCACCGGCATGGTCGAACGTCGACCTAAAGCCAGTAAAATCCCAAGCGGCAGCGCGCCTGCAATGCCTACCGAAGCGATAATCAGCGTCAGCGTTAATCCGCCCCACTGGCGCGTCTCCACGCGTTCCAGACCGAAGAAACCCCCGTACAGCAAAAGCCAGACTATTATCGGATAGGCCACAACCCAGACGGCAATATAGAGTCCCCGGCGGGGCAGGCTTTTCAGGAACATGGGAACAATCGAAGCGAGGCCAATAATCAGTGCCAGATTGATGCGCCAGCGCAGCTCATGAGGATAAAGCCCGTACATAAACTGGCCAAAGCGGGCATGGATAAACACCCAACATGCACCCTCTTTTGTACAATCTGCACGCGTGGTTCCGAACCAGTTAGCCTGGAAAATCAGCCAGTTGAGGGCGGGAGGGATCACCGCCCAGATCACCCAGAGACAGAACAGCGTTAGCAGGGAGTTACCCCAGCTTGAGAACAGATTTTTTCTTGCCCAGCGGACGGTGCGGGAAAACGCGTTGGTCGGCACCGGCGGGGTTTCATGCGTAGCTAAAGTCATAATGATCCCCTTCCCTTAACGCTCAATCAGACGGATTTTGCGGTTATAAATATTCATTAACAGCGAAATCAGCAGGCTGATAATCAGATAGACCCCCATGGTAATAGCGATAGTCTCGATTGCCTGGCCGGTCTGGTTCAGTACCGTTCCCGCAAACAGCGAAACCATATCGGGATAGCCAATTGCTGCGGCGAGCGAGGAGTTCTTCACAATGTTCAGGTACTGGCTGGTCAGCGGCGGAATAATCACCCGCATAGCCTGCGGAATGATCACCTGGCGCAGCGTAACGGGATTAGGCAAGCCTAACGAACGTGCGGCTTCATGCTGACCGTATGGCACTGACTGGATACCGGAGCGGATAACTTCAGCAATAAACGACGACGTATAGATGGAGAGCGCCAGCGTCAGAGCCGCCAGTTCAGGGATCAGGGCAAACCCTCCGCGGAAGTTAAAGCCGCGCAGCTGAGGTACATCCCAATGCATGGCCGCACCGAAGGTGAAATGCGCAATCAGCGGGAAGAGGATCAGCATCATAACGGTCACTGGCCAGGTCCGGCGCAGTTGTCCCGTTTTCAACTGATATGCCCGGTTATAACGAAACAGGGCCAGGGTTCCAGCTATCGCTAACAGCACGGCAATTACAAAAGGCCAGGTGCCTGGAGCATACTCAGGCCATGGAATATAGAGTCCCCGGTTACTGACGAAAGCTAAATCAAACGCATTTACGGCCTGACGCGGCCCCGGCAAATTGCGCAATACAGCAAAGTACCAGAAGAAAATTTGCAGCAATGGCGGGATGTTGCGGAAGGTTTCGATGTAGATATTAGAGATTTTCCGCAGCAGCCAGTTATCTGACAAACGCGCAAGGCCAATAAAGAAGCCCAGAAAGGAGGCAAAAACGATACAGAGTGCAGAGACCAGCAGCGTATTAGTTAAACCGACGAGGAATACCCGAGCGTAAGTGTCACCCTCTGTATACTCGATTAAGTGCTGAACAATACCAAAGCCAGCGCTACGTTCAAGGAAGCCAAAACCGGAAGTTATGCCGCGGTTTGCCAGGTTAAGCACGGTATTATGAACCAGATACCCTGCCACACCTAAAACAACGACAATCGCAATGATCTGGTACAGCCAGGCGCGCACCGCAGGATTGCTGAATGAAAAATCCCTTTTTACGGTTGGGCGTTGAGACATGTTAAAACCTCAGTGACGACAATTCTGACGAAGGCGCCAGCGAACCGGCGCCCTGTTAACGGAAGGAATTAACGCACTGGCGGAGCGTACTGAATGCCGCCTTTGTTCCAGAGGGCGTTCTGACCACGGGCAATTTTCAGCTGGCTGTCTTTACCAACGTTACGGTCAAAGACTTCCTGATAGTTACCAACCTGTTTAACGATGTTATAGGCCCATTTGTTGTCCAGCTTCAGATCTTTACCGAAGTCGCCTTCAGAACCTAACAGGTGAGCCATATCAGGCGTGGTAGGTTTGGCTGCCATCTGATCAACGTTTTTCGAGGTAATCCCCATCTCTTCTGCGTTCAGCATAGCGAACAGAGACCATTTCACGATGGTGAACCAGTCATCATCACCACGACGCACCACAGGCCCTAAAGGTTCTTTAGAAATCACTTCTGGCAGAACGATAAATTCGTTTGGCTTGCCGAGTTTGATACGCAATGCGTAGAGCTGCGACTGGTCAGAGGCCAGCGTATCACAGCGGCCGGTATCCAGCGCTTTAGCGGATTCGTCAGAACGATCGAAGGTGACCGGGGTGTACTGCATATTATTGGCTTTAAAGTAGTCCGCCACGTTCAGCTCAGTATCCGTACCGGCCTGAATGCAAACGGTTGCGCCATCAAGCTCTTTGGCGCTTTTAAGGCCTGCTTTCTGATGTGTCAGGAAACCGATGCCGTCATAGTAATTTACGCCAGCAAAAATGAAGCCCATGCCGCCATCGCGGGCAGAGGTCCAGGTGGTGTTACGGGAAAGAATGTCCACTTCGCCAGACTGCAGTGCGGTGAAACGCTCTTTTGCAGTCAGTGGGGTATATTTCACTTTATTCGCATCACCAAACACGGCCGCTGCTGCCGCACGACAAACATCCACGTCGATGCCGCTGAATTTGCCGCTGGCGTCCGCAAAGGAGAAACCAGGAAGACCATCACTGATACCGCACTGAACAAAGCCTTTCTTTTTAATGGCATCCAGGGTGGCGCCGGCGTGAGCCTGATTCGCAACTGCAAACAGCGCTGCAGCGGCAACCAAAGTGGAGAGCATCATTTTTTTCATAAAGCATCCTGTGTGGCGAAATCGTTTTTATGTTTAACGCACGCTGTGGTGCACTTTTCCTGTCTGTGGCAAGAAGCCATCCACGACACTGCAAAGGTAATGCCAAACTTGCAGAGTCCTGAATTTGTTGGAAAGGTTTGCTTATAATTCGAAGCATTTGGAAAGTTTGCTTAATATCGCGCACTACAGGGGGGCAAAAACAGGTGGGACGGTCACAAATGGTGCAACTTGTTTCACTATATGAAAGCAATGTGAGCAAAAGCTTGGTTTATGTTTCAGGATTGTTAAAGTTGGCATAATGGCCCAGCTCAGAAGCGAGCCGGACCACAACTATGACAAGAAGGGATCAATAAAGAGAATTTGCCCCATCCGGGCGGGTTTTAAAACGGCGATGGAGCCACATGTATTGATTGGGCGCGCGCATAATTTCACGCTCAATAACCTTATTCATATAGGCTGCTGCCTGCTGCTCATCCCCGATAGGGTACTCCTTGAGCTCTGGTTGGATAACCAACTCGTAGCCACTGCCATCCTCATTACGGATCAGGACTACGGTAATCATTGCCGGTTTGGCCATACGGGCAATCATCCATGTTCCGCTGGTGGTGGCCGCCTGTGGAACGGCAAACAGTGGAGCGAAAACGCTGCCTTTAGGACCATAGTCCTGGTCCGGGGCAAACCAGACGGCCTCGCCCTGTTTCAACGCCTGAACCATTCCACGCAGATCGCGACGGTTAATCATCGCTTTGTTAGAACGCATGCGGCCTTTAGTCTGCACCCACTCCATTAATTTATTATTGTGCGGGCGGTACATCGCCATCATTGGCTGGCAAAGCCCCATCGCCCGTCCACCCAGTTCGAGGGACATAAAATGGACGCCAATGATCAGGGCGCCACGGCCTTCTTGCTGCGCCGCTTTAAGATTATGCAGACCGTTGACCGTAAACCAGCGTTTAACACGACTGTCCGACCAGAACCAGGCCATGCCCGTTTCTAACAGTCCCATACCCAGGGATTCGAAATTTTTCACAATCCGGGCTTCAAGCTGATCGGCAGGCATATCAGGAAAGCAGAGTTCAAGATTACGGCGAGTAATGCGGATGCGGCGTTTCAGAAAACGCATCGAAGTGCGGCCCATCCAGGTTCCCAGCTTTTGCAGCAGCGGAAAAGGCAGTTGGACCAGCAAAAAAAGAAAACCCACTCCTGCCCATGTTATCCAGTAACGTGGGTGCAGTAAGCTGCGGTTGAAACTCGGGGAAGACTTCATAGTTCTCTCTTTTGCATGCATAGGATATGTAGCGCAGCAGGACGCGATACATAACTCTGACAACTTTATTGGCAGGAAGTTGAGCCTGGTGCTGCTGATTTACACAATCAAGACAATTCTGCTCGTGCAGAGGATATAAAAAAGGCGCTAACAGTACGGTAGCGCCTCCATCACAATGAACCGAAACTTAGTTCATGCCGTATTTTTTCAGTTTTTTACGCAGTGTACCACGGTTGATGCCCATCATCAGGGCCGCACGGGTCTGGTTGCCACGGGTGTATTGCATCACCATGTCCAACAAAGGCTGTTCTACTTCAGCCAGTACCAGCTCATACAGGTCATTCACATCCTGACCATTCAGTTGAGCAAAATAGTTCTTCAGTGCCTGTTTGACCGAATCACGCAGTGGCTTTTGAGTCACCTGATCCTGTGAGTTTACGGTAGATACGGTCAGTACGTCAGAATTTACGCGTTGTTCGAACATAGTTCTGTCAGCTCTTTATTTCTATTAGGCAAGTTTTTCGAAGTATGCTTCCAACGCCTCCAGCTGTTCGCTGGCATCCTCTATGGCGTTGAATGTGCGCCGAAACTGGTCGTTTGGGGCGTGCTCCTGCAGATACCAGGAGACGTGCTTCCGGGCAATACGGTATCCCTTGCGATGACCATAAAAGTCGTGCAGTTCCCGTAGGTGCCCGATGAGCAAGTGCTTAACCTCAGCCAGTGGCATCGGTGCCAGCAGCTCCCCAGTGTCCAGATAATACTGGATTTCCCGGAAGATCCACGGTCTTCCCTGAGCCGCACGTCCTATCATCAGGGCATCTGCCCCCGTATAGTCGAGTACGGCTCTGGCTTTATGCGGGTCAGTGATGTCACCATTCGCGATAACGGGAATAGAGACATTCTGCTTAACTGTCCGAATGCTGTCATATTCAGCTTCACCGTTGAACAAACACGCGCGAGTGCGTCCGTGAATGGTCAGGGCCTGAATACCGCAGCGTTCAGCCAATTGGGCAATCTCAACACAATTACGGTTTTCTGGATCCCAGCCGGTACGAATCTTCAGCGTAACAGGGACGTCAACTGCATTCACTACCGCAGAGAGGATAGATTTCACCAACTCTGGGTGTTGCAACAGGGCCGACCCCGCCAGTTTGCGATTCACCTTTTTTGCCGGGCATCCCATATTGATGTCAATAACCTGCGCGCCAGATGCAGCATTGATGCGCGCGGCTTCCGCCATCTCATGAGGGTCACAGCCGGCAATTTGCACGGTACGAATACCGGGCTCATCACTGTGAACCATACGCAACCGGGATTTGTCCGTGGCCCAAACTTCAGGGTTTGATGACAACATCTCAGATACGGTCATACCAGCGCCCATTGCATAACAAAGCGTCCGGAAAGGCCTGTCGGTTATCCCGGCCATTGGTGCTGCAATCAGACGATTACGAAGCTGGTGGTTTCCTATGCGCATGAAAAAAAAGTGACCATAGTGTGTCCGCAAGGCGGCGTATATTACGCATTTTTTAGCGAAGATGAAAGGCCAAACTTTGAACAATCAGGAAGAAAAAGGATGAGAAGAGTATCGTAACAGAGGGAAAAGGGTGAATAATCATAATTATCATTGTGTTAGAGTGAAACGATAAATCCGTAAGCAAGTTTTTCTTTTTTTTGTGACTCACTTAACAACATAAATACCATAACTTAACCCCTTAAACGGAACAACTTATCGTCGGTTCATCAGCAAAAGAGAGGGCAACAGAGAAAGTTCTGCGTTGCCCGGTTTTTTATTCGACGATGAGGCGTCCATGTAAAGGTTGCAGCGGACGATTATTGCTTTGTTTTAATTGCCGCTGGAACTGTTGTAACTGCTTCTGAGAAAGAGTGGCCGTTTCTTTCATTACCAGCCAGCGAACGCCTTCCGTACAAGGTGGTGTAGTCAACGAGCCGCTGAAACGGTAGTAATGTTTGTCTGACGGGAACAGTGCGGCAAGGTTTACGGATTTTTTGAGCACCTCTGTCTCATTAATTTTTGGCGGAATTGCGGCCAGAAGAGGATCGAGCGCGCTATTTTTGTCGCCAGGCTCAAACATAACGGCAACAACAGCTAGCTCACCTTGAGCGTTGGCATGCACAAAATGCGCCTCTAAAGGAAAAGCTTTTCCGTTAATGTGGTTCTCACCTGGCGTATGGAAATGGAACTGCATCAACTTAAAGTCTTCATTATCCAGTACAAAATCATCGCTGTCGTTCACGGTAATTTGAATGGTATGACCATTATTAACGATTGACTCAGTATCGGTATGGAAGTTGATTTCCAACGGAGGGAGCCTGGCATCGACAAGGTTTTTAATATCGACTGGGGACTGAAACTGGCCATTTTTACAGGTCTGAAATTGTTCACTTAACTCACCCCAATGGTCTGGAGAAGCCCGCCCTTCATAGGCCCAGTGTGGGGAGGAAGTAGCCAGGGCAGGGAGAGTGGCGGTAAGGGCAAGTAATATAACCAGAGATTTGAATTGCATCTGTAGAGTCTTCCATGAAATGGCCAGCCCTGTGAGGCTGGCACGGATATAACTGGCTGAGCAGCAAAACTATGCTGAATTGAATGTATACCACATTTCAGCGGCACTAAAGTAAAAATAAAATCAGCTATTAAGCTCTTATCCCGGTAATGCGGCACCACTCCTCTTTTTCGGCCACGGCGTCTAAAGTAAAGAGATCCTGATAGGCTTCACAAACGCTTTCAGCCTGGCTGGCCAGTACACCGGAAAGCCCTAAATGGCCCCCTTTCACAGGCAGCACGCTAATCAGCGGAGCCAGTTCACGCAGTGGGCCAGCCAGAATGTTTGCCACCACCACGTCGGCAGTGAGATTTTCAGGCTGCTCATGGGGCAGATAGAGAGAAAGACGCTCAGAAACGCCGTTGCGCTGGGCATTATCCCTGCTGGCCTGGATCGCCTGCGGATCGATATCGATCCCGATAGCGCTGGCGGCGCCAAGCTTAAGGGCGGCAATGGCAAGGATGCCTGAACCACAACCAAAATCGATCACGGTCTTTCCAGCCAGATCCAGGCCATCAAGCCAGGTAAGGCAGAGTGAAGTCGTGGGATGCGTCCCGGTCCCGAAAGCCAGTCCCGGATCCAGCATCACGTTGACCGCATCCGGGTCCGGTACATCACGCCAGCTTGGACAGATCCATAAACGCTGCCCGAAACGCATGGGGTGGAAATTATCCATCCACTCGCGCTCCCAGTCTTTATCTTCTATCTGCTCAATTTTATGAGCGAAGCCATTACCCAGCAGCGGACAAGCCTCAAGGCCAGCGATGACTCCCTCCATATCCGTTTCGGCATCAAACAAGCCTATCGCGTCAGTATCGCCCCACAGCAGCGTTTCGCCAGGGAGAGGCTCGAACACCGGATTATCGTGCGTGTCCTGAAACGTGACCGAGACAGCCCCGTTCTCGATTAGCGCATCGCCCAGCTCTTCTGCCTGGGTGCCGGTGGTGTTAATTTTCATTTGTATCCAGGGCATGGCAATTCTCTTTATCTGACAAAGGTGGAAGTCTGCGCTGAGGGGAGAGCCGCAGGACCAAAACGGTTTCCGATGATGAAGGCGATCAGGCTGATGACCAACGACGGAACGATAGGGTGGAAACCCCAAAGCTGCAGCGAGAAGCTGGCCAGCAGGGTATAGCAGCCGGCACCAAAGAGCATGCTGCTTAGCGCACCGGATGCATTGGCTTTTTCCCAGTATAAACCCAGCACCAGCGGCCAGAGGAACACCGCTTCAAGGCCGCCAAACGCCAGCAGGTTTAGCCAGATAAGCATCTGCGGCGGATTCCAGGCGGCCAGCAGCAGCAGCAGGCCCAGCACAAGGGTGACAATACCGGACAGGCGTTTCAGCAGAGGTTCGTTATCCATCTGCTGTGGCCGCACCCGTAAATAGAGATCCTTTACGATCGTGGCGGAAGATTGCAGCAGCTGAGCATTGATGGTCGACATAATGGCGGCCATCGGCGCGGCAAGAAAGATCCCGGCAGCTATCGGCGGCAGCACGTGGATCATCAGCGTGGGGATGACCTGGTCAGGGATCGCCAGATCGGGCATCACCGCACGGCCAAGCGCGCCAGCAAGATGCATACCAAACATCAGCAGCGTGACGACAATCGTACCGATGATAATTCCGCGATGGACCGCTTTGCTGTCTTTATAGGAGATGCAGCGCACTGCGGTGTGCGGCAGGCCGATCACGCCGAAACAGACCAGTACGGAAAAAGAGGCCAGGAAAGTGGGGCTGAGGATATTGTCAACGCCGCTGGAAGAGACCAGTTGGGGATCGATCTGTTGGAGCTTTTCTACCGCGCTGTGCACGCCACCGGCGGCATGAATAACGGCAAACAGCAGCAGAAACGTACCTGCCAGCATCACCATTCCCTGCATGGCATCATTCAGCACGCTGGCTCTGAAGCCGCCAAATGCGGTATAGAGCGCAATGCTGCCGCCAAAAATAAGCAGCCCCTGATTGTAAGGGATCCCTGCGGCGGTTTCTAACAAACGCGCGCCACCGATAAACTGCACGGTCATTGCGCCGATAAAGGCAATCAGCAGGCTGAGACTGGCAATCCATACCAGCAGCGGGCTGTGATAACGTGCGTAAAGCATGTCGTTAAGCGTAACGGCGTTATAACGTCTCGCCAGAATGGCGAATTTCTTCCCCAGGATCCCTAAGGAGAGCCAGACCGCAGGCACCTGCACCATCGACAGCAGCACCCAGCCAAGACCATATTTGTAAGCCGCACCCGGGCCGCCGATAAAGGAACTGGCGCTGATATAGGTCGTGGTCAGCGTCATCGCCAGCACAAAACCACCCATTGACCGGCTACCCAGGAAATATTCATTCAGGAAGTTGCCTTCGCGGCGTTTGCGCATGGCAAAAACAGAGAGGCCGGCAACCAGCAGCAGATAAGCAATCAGAGGCAGGATGATTTCAAGTTTCACTTTTCATCTTCCAGAGGAATGTCACGGAATACCAGCCTGATCATCAGCCAGCAGAGCAGAATAAACAGCATGGGAACCAGCAGGCAGGCCATTTCAAACCAGTGCGGCAAGCCAGTAATCCCGGGAAGATCGTCCGATAGCCAGCTCGTTGCGGCCCAGGCCGCAAGATAAGCCACGGCGAGCCAGAACGACCAGCGAGCCTCACGATGAGCCTGAACGAAACGCTTGTCCATGTTTCACCTCACCTTACAAACGCAAAGAAAAAGGCCGGTCAGACCGGCCTTTATTCAGAACATCAGGCTAATCAGGTTTCCTGAAGGCCGAGTTTTTTCTCCAGATAGTGGATGTTGGTGCCACCCTGCTGGAAATTCTCGTCATTCATGATCTTCATCTGCAGCTCAACGTTCACTTTGATGCCATCAATGATCAGCTCCGCCAGCGCATTTTTCATGCGGGCGATAGCCACTTCACGGTTTTCACCGTAAGTGATCAGTTTACCAATCATGGAGTCATAGTACGGCGGCACGGTATAACCAGCGTAGATATGAGATTCCCAGCGCACGCCAAAACCACCTGGCGCATGGAAGCGCGTGATTTTGCCAGGGCTTGGCAGGAAAGTGTTTGGATCTTCGGCATTGATACGGCATTCCACCGCATGGCCACGGATCACTACATCTTCCTGCTTGATAGAGAGAGGCTGACCGGCAGCAATACGCAGCTGCTCTTTGATCAGATCAACGCCGGTGATCATCTCGGTAACCGGATGCTCAACCTGAATACGGGTGTTCATCTCAATAAAGTAGAACTCGCCGTTTTCGTACAGGAACTCAAAGGTACCTGCACCGCGGTAGCCGATCTCGATACAGGCTTTAGAGCAGCGTTCGCCAATAAAGCGGCGCATCTCTTCAGTGATGCCTGGCGCAGGTGCTTCTTCCACTACCTTCTGGTGGCGGCGTTGCATAGAGCAGTCACGTTCAGCCAGATAGATGGCGTTGCCCTGACCGTCAGCCAGTACCTGAATCTCGATGTGGCGCGGATTTTCCAGGTACTTCTCCATATAGACCATATCGTTGTTGAAAGCCGCTTTGGCTTCCGCACGGGTCATATTAATGGATTGTTCCAGGTCTTTGTCGTTGCGCACAACGCGCATACCACGACCGCCGCCGCCGCCAGACGCCTTAATGATTACCGGATAGCCGATACGCTTGGCGAAGGCACGGTTTTTTTCCGTGTCATCCGTCAGCGAACCATCAGAGCCGGGTACGGTGGGTACGCCCGCTTTTTTCATGGCGTTGATGGCAGAGACTTTGTCTCCCATCAGGCGAATGGTTTCCGCTTTAGGGCCAATGAAAATGAAACCAGAACGCTCAACCTGCTCGGCAAAGTCCGCATTTTCAGACAGGAAGCCATAACCAGGGTGGATAGCCACCGCACCAGTTATCTCGGCAGCGGAGATAAGAGCAGGGATGTTCAGATAGCTTTTCACTGACTGGGCAGGACCAATACAAACGGTTTCATCTGCCAGCAGCACATGTTTCAAATCGCGGTCCGCGCTTGAATGCACGGCAACAGTTTTAATGCCCAGCTCTTTGCAGGCACGCAAAATGCGCAGCGCGATTTCACCGCGGTTAGCTATTACAATTTTATCCAGCATGGTTCGCCTCGTTATTCGATGACTACCAGCGGCTCGTCAAATTCAACGGGTTGGCCGCTTTCAACCAGAATCGCTTTCACAACGCCGGATTTATCGGCTTCGATCTGGTTCATCATTTTCATCGCTTCAACGATGCACAGAGTGTCACCAGCGTTGACTTTCTGACCCACTTCCACAAACGCTTTAGCGTCCGGGCTTGGGGTGCGGTAGAAAGTGCCAACCATTGGGGAACGTACGATGTGGCCACTGATCTCTGCAGCTGCCGGGGCTTCCATAACAGGTGCGGTTGCCGGTGCAACGGCGTTAGCCAGCGCAGGCTGCTGCATCATTGGCGCAGCATAGTGCTGCATCATCGGGTAGCCAGGATTTGCCGGTGAACGACTGATACGAACAGACTCTTCGCCTTCAGAAATTTCCAGTTCAGAGATGCCTGATTCTTCAACCAGTTCAATCAGTTTTTTTATCTTACGAATATCCATGAGTGTGGTTCCGTACTCTGTTTAATTAGATTGTGACAGACGTTTTACCGCCGTCTGTAAAGCCCAGGAATAACCGTCGACACCAAGTCCACAGATTACGCCGGCAGCAATATCAGAAAGATAAGAATGATGGCGAAACGGCTCGCGAGCATGCACATTCGACAGGTGAACTTCAATGAATGGAATGCTAACGGCCAGCAAGGCATCCCGCAGCGCTACGCTGGTATGGGTAAATGCCGCCGGGTTAATGACGATATAATCGACATTGCCTTTTGCCTCATGAATGCGGTCAATTAACGCATATTCCGCATTGGACTGGAGATGACTCAGCTTCACGTTGAGCGCGTCAGCCTGCGATGACATATCACTGACGATCTCTGCCAGGGTCGTTTTCCCATACTTTTCTGGCTCACGCGTGCCGAGAAGGTTAAGGTTGGGACCGTTTAAGAGCAGTATGTGAAACTTATCAGCCATTGTGCTGCTATCTCCCGCGATAATTGAGGCATCGCACAAAATACATGGGGAAACGCCGTTTGTCACCTTTCCTGGTGAAAATCGGGCCGCATGCCGGTGTAAAGTCGGGCATTATAACGATTTCGTGGCAATTCGCAGCTAAATACTGGTCGTATCAGCGAAGATTATCAACCGCCTGTCGCACAGGAGAGGCGGTTGACTGCAGGATTTGCGGAGCGGCACACACTCTTACGGGAACTTTAACGCAGCCACTGGCGGAATTTTTTATACCGACATGCCAGCAGAATGGCCGCAATAAGCGCATAAATCCACGGTTGAGGCGAGAACGTCTTCACCGACCAGAGATAGTGAATGGGCGCCAGGATCAGCACCAGATAGACGCCATTATGCAGAGTTTGCCAGCGTTTACCTAGCTTGCGCTGTGCTTTCTGGAAGGAGGTGAGCGCCAGGGCCAGCAATACCAGCCAGCTGATAATGCCTAATGTCAGATAAGGTCGGGAGATCAGTTCCGAACCTAACAGCCCTAAATTACTGATGCCTAACTCCAGCACCGAGTAGCTCACCAGATGCAGCGTGGCCCAGGCAAAGCACCACAACCCCAGCAGCCGACGCACACGAATCAGCAAAGGCTGCTTTCCATAACGGGCCAGAGGAGCGATCAACAAGCTGCCGAGCAGAAATTTTAGCGCCATCCGCCCGGTAAAATGTTGAATATCTTTCGCTGGATCGGCGCTGAACCCCCCCTGATCGATCGATAATAGCAACCACAGCAGCGGCAAAAAGCCGGCAAGATGCAGTGCCACCTTCAGGCCGGTAATCTGTTTAGCTGTCAGACGAACCACTAGAAATTCTCCCGCAGATCCAGTCCACGATATAACGAGGCTACCTGCTCGCCATAACCATTAAAGAGTAAGGTTTGCTGGCGTTGCACATCCAGAATGCCGCCAGAGCCGATAAAACGCTCGGTGGCCTGCGACCAGCGAGGGTGATCGACATGGGGGTTAACGTTGCCGTAAAACCCATATTCGTTTGAAGCCAGCTGATTCCATGTCGTTGGCGGCATATCCCTGACCAGAGTAATTTTCACAATGGATTTGATGCCCTTGAAGCCATATTTCCAGGGCACAGTCAGGCGAATCGGTGCGCCGTTTTGCGGCGGTAACTCTTTACCATACACGCCGGTAGAAAGCAGAGTCAGCGGGTGCATAGCCTCATCCAGCCGCAGCCCTTCCACATAGGGATAATCGATCCCGCCGCCGATAAACCGATCCTTCTGGCCTGGCATCTCATCGGGCGCATAAATGGTCTGGAAAGCCACATAGCGTGCATTACTGTTTGGTTCGGCTGCTTTCAGCAGTTTTCCCAGCTCGAAGCCAACCCACGGAATAACCATTGACCAGGCTTCTACGCAACGCATGCGATAGATCCTCTGCTCAAGAGGGAAGCGCTTGTAAATATCATCCATCGACAGGGTCATGGGTTTGGCCACTTCGCCACCAATTTCGATCTTCCAGTCATCGGTTTTCAACGTCCCGGCATTGGCTGCCGGATCGGCTTTATCCAGCCCAAATTCATAGAAATTATTGTAACCCGAGACTTTATCTGCGGGCGTCAGCGCCAGGTCCGCCTGGTACTGTGCAGGTTTGGTAAAATCAAGAGGCTTACCGGCTGGGGCGGCAGGACGGTCGTTACCTTTAAACCAGGAAAGGACGTCAGCGCGGGCAGCCGCAGGCAGGGACAACGCTGCGGCACTAATGCCCAAAGTTTTCAACAGTTCACGCCGGCGGGTGTTAAAAATGCCTTCTGGCGTGACATCGCTTTCAGTGAGTTTATCAACAGGTTTCATCGGGCGGCCTCCAAAGGCACGGTCATATCTTACCTTGAGCATGACGAAAGAGCCGGATTTGCGCGAATTCAGAACCAAAAATGTGAAATTTCCTGGAAGACCCTCCTTCCTTTTCTGACTGCGGAAGGAGGCGAGGGGACTAGCGGATTTTCACCAGCGTGCGGCCGGTAATCTCATTGTTTAACAGCTTAGCGGCGCATTCCGGCACTTCGGCAAGGGAGATTTCCCGCGAGGCCTGCTGATAGAAGGTGTCCGGCAGCGTTTTCACCAGACGTTTCCAGGCTTCTCTTCTTCGGGCTACAGGCGTGCTGACGGAATCAACCCCCTGAAGGCGAACATTACGCAGAATAAAAGGCATCACGGTGGTGGGTAAAGCAAAACCACCAGCCAGTCCACAAGCCGCTACCACGCCGGAATAGTGCATTTGTGCCAGCACGGTTGCCAGAATGCCGCCGCCGGCCGTATCTATCGCGCCTGCCCAGCGTTGCTTATCCAGCGGTCGGGCGTCTCCACTGAAGGCGCTACGCGGAAGAATTTCAGTGGCTCCCAGCGTTTTCAGATACTCATGCGTAGTGTCGCGTCCGCTAACCGCGACCACGCGATAGCCCAGCGCGCTTAACAAGGCGACGGCGGTGCTGCCAACGCCTCCGCTTGCGCCGGTGACTAACACTTCACCACTTTCAGGGGTGATGCCACCCTCTTCGAGCGCCATGACGCAAAGCATAGCGGTGAAGCCAGCGGTGCCGACAATCATCGCTTTGCGGCCATCCAGCCCTTCCGGCACGGGAACCAGCCAGTCAGCTTTAACCCGCGCCTGGTCGGCAAGACCGCCCCAGTGATTTTCGCCAACGCCCCAACCCGTCAGCAAAACGGCCTGGCCTGTATGAAAACGCGGATCTTCGCTGTGATGCACTTTTCCGGCAAAATCAATGCCGGGTACCATCGGAAACTCGCGGATGATTTTCCCTTTGCCGGTGATGGCCAGCGCATCTTTATAGTTCAGGCTTGACCAGTCGATATCCACGGTGACTTCGCCAGCGGGCAGCGCATCAGCGTCCAGCGTTTTAATAGCGGCGAGAGTCTTACCTTGCGATTGTTCAAGGATCAATGCTTGCATGAGAATCTCCTGAAAAATGGAACCAGAAAATAGTATTAAATTCTTACATCACTATACTCCCGATAAGGGAGAGTAAACTGATTACCAGCAAGTAATTACCTTACAGCACGTGATAATTTCTCGGGCGGCCCGCAGAGCGGGATGGAGATAACGTTATACTGCTGACTGAAAACGCAAATGCCGTTATTCAGAAGCAGTCAATGGACACAGGGATGCGATTAACCACCAAACTTTCGACGATGATTACCCTGATGAGCGCACTGGCGATGTTACTGATGCTGGTGGGCTGCGTTATGAGTTTTTTTTACCTGAGTACCCAGCGAGCGGAACATCGGCTGGAAATGATGGCCGAAGATGTGGATACGGCGCTGGCGTCAGAGTCACCTGAGCAGGTCGCGCAGTGGTTGAGCAGAGTGATGGGGCCGCTGCAAATTGTCCGGTTAGAGTTAAAAGAGGGGGAGAATACCCGGCTGGCCATCGCGCATCATCAGGAACCGGTTCTGGATGATGAGCCTAATCAGTATCGTATCACCGTTCTGCCGCTGCAAAATAACTCCCGTTACTCCCTTAACATTCAGTGGGTCGATTCCACCAAAACCTGGCTGAAGTCATTTATTGGCGCCTCAATCCTCAGCGTGGTTGTGACCGTTGTGACAATCATGACCGCCATCCTGTTTGTGACCCACCGCTGGTTAAACCGTCAGCTCGAGGGTATGGAGCGCCTTGAGTTCAGGGCCGGAAAAATTGTGAAGGGGGAGAGAGAGACGGTAAAACCGGGATCTGTTCATGAATGGCCACCGAAAGCCAGCAGCGCAATTGACCTGCTGCTGGCCGATCTTCAGGAAGCGGGGGAGCAGCGCTCGCGTCTTGATACCTTGATCCGGGCTTTTGCTGCGCAGGATGCGAAGACGGGTCTTAGCAACCGCCTCTTTTTCGATAATCAGCTGGCTACCATGCTGGAAGATACCGAGACGGGCGGCGTCCACGGCATGGTGATGATGATCCGTCTGCCAGACTTCGATACCTTGCGGGATAACTGGGGACACAACCAGACCAAAGATTACCTTTATGCGTTGGTGAATCTGCTTTCAACCTTCGTATTACGCTACCCAGGCGCGCTGTTGGCCCGCTATTTCCGCAGTGATTTTGCCGTGCTGCTTCCACACCGTAGCCTGAAGGATGCTGACAGCATCGCTTCGCAGCTGATCAAAGCTGTTGACGCGCTTCCCCCCACCCGAATGTTGGATCGTGAAGATATGATCCATATCGGCATTAGCGCCTGGCGCAGCGGGCAGGCTACGCAACAGGTTATGGAGAATGTGGAGCTGGCTACGCGTCATGCGGCTTTGCTGGGGGGTAATAACTGGTCACTGGGTGAAGCGCCGCAGCAGGAATTTGCCCGTGGCAGCGTCAAATGGCGCACGCTACTGGAAAATACGCTACAGCGGGGTGGGCCAAGATTATATCAGAAGCCCGCCGTAAGGCGGGATGGCACGGTCCATCATCGGGAGCTAATGCCGAGGATCTTTGATGGTGAGAAAGAGCTGCTCTCAGCGGAATATTTGCCCTTTATCCAGCAGTTAGGCATGGCCGAAGGGTATGACCGTCTGCTGGTGACGCGGATTATAGCGCTGCTGGCTCTCTGGCCGGAAGAGACGCTGACGATCCCGCTCACCGTTGACGCTTTATTGCAGCGGCCTTTCCAAATCTGGCTCCGGGATATGCTGCTGCAATGCACTAAATTACAAAGAAAACGCATTTTATTTGAACTTGCTGAAGCAGATGTGTGTCAACACATCAGCCGTTTGGGTTCTGCCTTTCGACTGCTGAAGGGTTTTGGCTGTCGGATTGCGGTTAACCAGGCCGGGTTAACGGTAGTGAGCACGGCCTATATCCGACAGTTCGAAGTGGAGCTGATCAAACTGCATCCGGCACTGGTCAGGAATATTGAGCGCCGCACCGAGAATCAGCTCTTTGTCAGGAGTTTGTTAGAGAGTTGTACCCGGACATCCACTCAGGTTTTTGCTGCGGGCGTCCGTACCAGAACCGAGTGGCAACTCCTTATGGAACTAGGCGTGGCGGGCGGTCAGGGGGAATTTGTTGCGTCTTCGCAACCGCTTGACAGCCGCGTGAAAAAATATTCGCAAAGATATCAAGTTTAATCTGCCGTTGTGCTGGAATTCACGTAGAATACCCGCGCGGCTGTGGTGCCGGCATGGGGCTTCTGGTCTGCCAGTAACCCGAAACATGGTAAATATTATGTACGTTATGTCCTTCTGTCAGCCCTGAATACTGCGTGCAAGGCCTGAGTCAGGCTGATTGATTCGCCCATATTTCAAACGACTGACGAAAAAGTGAGATAGCGTGATTTTTCACCGAAGTAGAACGTTTTTGCGCCTTGTCGCTGCTTCGTGTGGTTGGTAAAGTAAGCGGATTTTATTTTCCGCCCCCAGCTTGCAGGATTATCCTTTAGTATGTTTAAAAAATTCCGTGGCATGTTTTCCAACGACTTGTCCATCGACCTGGGTACAGCCAATACCCTGATTTATGTGAAAGGGCAGGGCATCGTTCTGAATGAGCCCTCTGTCGTTGCTATCCGTCAGGATCGTGCCGGCTCCCCTAAGAGCGTTGCGGCAGTCGGTCATGACGCCAAACAGATGCTGGGACGTACTCCCGGCAATATCGCTGCTATCCGGCCAATGAAAGATGGCGTGATCGCCGACTTCTTCGTCACCGAGAAGATGCTGCAACACTTCATTAAACAGGTTCACAGCAACAGCTTTATGCGCCCAAGCCCGCGCGTGCTGGTGTGTGTGCCTGTTGGCGCAACGCAGGTGGAGCGTCGTGCCATCCGTGAATCCGCGCAGGGTGCGGGCGCCCGTGAAGTCTTCCTGATTGAAGAGCCAATGGCTGCGGCTATTGGTGCCGGTCTGCCGGTCTCTGAAGCAACCGGTTCAATGGTTGTCGATATCGGTGGCGGTACCACAGAAGTAGCAGTGATCTCCCTGAACGGCGTGGTTTACTCCTCCTCCGTTCGTATTGGTGGCGATCGCTTTGATGAAGCTATTATTAATTATGTGCGCCGTAACTATGGTTCATTGATTGGTGAAGCAACCGCTGAGCGCATCAAACACGAAATCGGCTCGGCCTATCCGGGCGATGAAGTACGTGAGATTGAAGTCCGTGGGCGTAACCTGGCCGAAGGTGTGCCGCGCGGCTTTACGCTGAACTCCAACGAGATCCTGGAAGCTCTTCAGGAGCCGCTGACCGGTATCGTCAGCGCGGTGATGGTTGCGCTGGAGCAGTGTCCGCCGGAACTGGCATCTGACATTTCCGAACGCGGTATGGTTCTGACCGGCGGGGGCGCGCTGCTGCGTAACCTCGATCGTCTGCTGATGGAAGAGACCGGCATCCCGGTTGTGGTGGCAGAAGATCCGCTGACCTGCGTTGCACGCGGTGGCGGTAAAGCGTTGGAAATGATCGACATGCACGGCGGCGATTTGTTCAGCGAAGAATAATTTGCCTCAGGGAGTGCGGACGCGCGCTGTTCCGTACTCCTTTTTTAAGATGTCGAGGAATACGCCGAGTTTATGAAGCCGATCTTCAGCAGGGGACCTTCCCTGCAGTTACGCTTATTTTTAGCGGTTATTGTGGCTATAGGCGTGATCATCGCCGACAGTCGTATGGGCGCTTTCAGCCAGATACGCACCTATATGGATACGGCGGTCAGCCCATTCTATTTTTTGGCCAACGGGCCACGTCAAATTCTGGACAGTGTTTCTGAAACACTGGCCTCCCGCCAGCAGCTGGAGCTTGAAAACAAAGGGTTACAGCGCGAGCTGATGCTGAAAAACAGTGAACTGCTGATGTTGGGTCAGTTCAAGCAGGAAAATGCCCGCCTTCGTGAACTGCTGGGTTCGCCGCTGCGTCAGGATGAGCATAAGATGGTCACCCAGGTCATCTCTACCGGCACCGATCCTTACACCGACCAGGTCGTCATTGATAAAGGCAGCGTCAATGGCGTGTATGAAGGTCAGCCAGTCATCAGCGATAAAGGCGTAGTAGGGCAGGTGGTTGCCGTTGGCAAAATAACCAGCCGCGTGATGCTGATCTGTGATTCCTCCCATGCGCTACCGATTCAGGTGCTGAGAAATGACATCCGGGTGATCGCTGCCGGGAACGGCTGTACTGAAGATTTGCAGCTTGAACATTTGCCCGGTAACACCGATATCCGCGATGGTGACGTGCTGGTGACCTCAGGCCTCGGCGGTCGTTTCCCGGAAGGTTATCCTGTAGGGGTAGTCTCCTCGGTGAAGCTGGATACGCAGCGTGCTTATACCGTGATTCAGGCACGGCCAATGGCTGGCTTGCAGCGCCTTCGCTATCTGCTTCTCCTGTGGGGAGCCGATCGTAACGGCACTATGCCAATGGCGCCGAACGAAGTGCATCGGGTAGCTAACGAGCGGCTGATGCAGATGATGCCGCAGGTGCTGCCTGCCGCCAGCGAGATGGTAGGGCCGCCAGCGCCGGGACAAACCGTTGTCACGCCGCCTGCTACTCAGGGGCAACCCGCCGCTCAGAGCGTTGCGCCCGCCTCCTCTGCGGAGCATCGGGCGCGCGGAGGCCAACCGTGAGCAGTTATCGCAGCCACGGACGTTGGGTTATCTGGCTGTCATTCCTCGTCGCACTGGTTTTGCAAATAATGCCCTGGCCTGAGCAACTTTATATGTTCAGGCCCTCCTGGCTGCTTCTGATTTTGATTTACTGGACGCTGGCTCTGCCGCACCGTGTGAATGTCGGCACGGGCTTCGTGATGGGATCTATAATGGATCTTATCTCTGGCTCAACGCTGGGCGTACGGGCGTTAGCGTTCAGTATTGTGGCTTATCTGGTAGCGTTCAAATTCCAACTCTTCCGTAACCTCGCGCTCTGGCAGCAGGCGCTGATGGTTATGGTGCTCTCCCTGGCAATGGACGTTATTGTATTCTGGGCTGAATTTTTAGTGATAAACGTCTCGTTCCGGCCGGAAATTTTCTGGAGCAGTGTTGTCGACGGTATCCTCTGGCCCTGGCTCTTCTTGCTGATGAGAAAAATACGCCGCCAGTTTGCCGTTCAATAAGGAAGATTATGATATCCCTTTATCTGGCCTCTGGTTCTCCCCGTCGTCGCGAGCTGCTTACCCAGCTTGGCCTGCGCTTTGAACGCCTCTCCACTGAAGTTGAAGAACAAAAACGACCCGATGAACAGGCGGAAGCCTATGTGCGCCGTCTGGCGCGTGAAAAAGCTCAGGCGGGCGTTGTGGTTGCCACACGGGATCTCCCGGTGCTGGGTGCAGACACCATTGTAGTGCTCAACGATGCAGTGCTGGAAAAACCGGTAAATGAGGCAGCCGCTACAGAGATGCTGACGAAACTCTCTGGCCAGACGCATCTGGTGATGACAGCGGTAGCCCTGGCAGACAGTAAAGCCTGTCTTGACTGCCTTGTGGTGACCGAAGTGACTTTTCGCACCCTGACGATGGAAGATATCGCCGCCTATATCGCCAGCGGTGAACCGATGGATAAGGCTGGCGCATACGGCATTCAGGGTTCAGGGGGCAATTTTGTCCGAAAAATTAATGGAAGCTATCACGCCGTAGTGGGTCTGCCGCTGGTTGAAACGGCCGAGCTGCTGAGCCACTTTCAGTCACTGCGTGAAGTAAGGGAGCAACATGACCGCTGAACTGCTGGTAAATATTACGCCTTCGGAAACGCGGGTTGCCTATATTGATGGCGGCATCCTGCAGGAGATCCACATTGAACGTGAAGCGCGCCGTGGCATTGTCGGCAATATCTATAAAGGGCGCGTAAGCCGCGTGCTGCCTGGTATGCAGGCGGCCTTTGTTGATATCGGGCTGGAAAAAGCCGCGTTTCTGCACGCCTCCGACATCATGCCGCACACCGAATGCGTGGCGGGTGATGAGAAAAAGAATTTCACGGTGCGTGATATTTCCGAACTTGTCCGCCAGGGGCAGGATCTGGTGGTGCAGGTGGTGAAAGATCCGCTGGGCACCAAAGGGGCGCGTCTGACCACCGATATCACGCTGCCGTCGCGCTACCTGGTATTTATGCCCGGTGCTTCACACGTCGGCGTTTCGCAACGGATAGAGAGTGAAGCCGAGCGCGACCGCCTGAAGAAAGTAGTCTCTTCCTACTGCGACGAGCTGGGCGGCTATATCATTCGCACCGCCGCTGAAGGCGTAGGGGAAGTTGAGCTGGCTTCCGATGCCGCTTTTCTTAAGCGTCTGTGGACAAAGGTTATCGAGCGAAGGAAACGCAATCAGACCCGCTGTCGTCTGTATGGCGAAGTGGCGCTGTCGCAGCGAATTCTGCGTGATTTTGCTGGCGCAGCGCTCGACCGCATTCGTATTGACTCGCGCCTGACCTATGAACATCTCGTCGAGTTTACCAGCGAATATATCCCGGAAATGACCGACAAGCTGGAGCTCTATACCGGTAAACAGCCGATCTTCGATCTGTTTGACGTCGAAAACGAAATTCAACGCTCGCTGGACCGTAAGGTGGAGCTGAAGTCTGGTGGTTACCTGATCATCGATCAAACGGAAGCGATGACCACCGTCGATATCAATACCGGCGCGTTTGTTGGCCACCGCAACCTCGATGAAACCATCTTTAATACCAATATTGAAGCCACCCAGGCTATCGCCCGTCAGCTGCGGCTGCGTAATCTGGGGGGCATTATCATCATCGACTTTATCGATATGACCAATGAGGATCACCGCCGGCGGGTACTGCACTCACTGGAGCAGGCGCTGAGCAAGGATCGGGTGAAAACCGGAATTAACGGTTTCTCGCAGCTTGGGCTGGTGGAGATGACACGCAAGCGGACGCGGGAAAGTATTGAACACGTACTGTGCCAGGACTGCCCGGTCTGCAAGGGGCGCGGCACGTTAAAAACGGTTGAAACCGTTTGTTATGAAATCATGCGTGAAATTGTTCGTGTGCATCATGCCTATGATTCGGACCGCTTCCTGGTCTACGTATCACCAGCCGTGGGCGAAGCGTTAAAAACTGACGAATCGCATGCGCTGGCCGAAGTGGAAATTTTTGTCGGCAAGCAGGTCAAAGTTCAGGTCGAACCGCTCTATACTCAGGAGCAATTTGACGTGGTCATGATGTGACAACCACAGGGAGAAGTGCGTGAGGCGATTACCAGGAATTCTGCTGCTGACTGGCGCAACGGTTGTGGTGATCGTTGCGCTGATGGTCAGCGGGCTGCGTCTGGTTTTGCCGCATATCAACAGCTGGCGGGAGCCTTTGCTGGAGAAGATCTCTTTGGTTGCCGGAGTGCCGGTGCAGGCCAGCGCCCTGAACGGTCACTGGGAGAATTATGGCCCGGTGCTGGAAATCCGCGATCTGCATCTCAGCCTGAAAGAGGGCGACGATCTGCAAGCGGAGCGCATTACCCTGGCGCTGGATATCTGGCAGTCCATACTGCATCTGCGCTGGCAGTTTCGTAACCTCACTTTTTATCAGCTTAACCTGGCCACCAGCAAGCCGTTGACCTCAGGAGACGGCGCAAAGCTAAAGCTGGAACCGGGTAAATTCATCGATCTCTTCCTGCGTCAGTTTGACCATTTCGATCTGCGCGACAGCCATATCAGCTTCCTCACGCTTTCCGGCCAGCGCGCCAGGCTCGATATCCCGCAGTTGACCTGGCTCAACGAGAAAACCCGTCACCGCGCAGAAGGTATCGTTAACCTCTCCAGCTTTACCGGGCAGCACGGCGAAGTGCAGGTTCGTCTGGATCTCAGCGACAGCGATGGCTATCTCGATACTGGCCGGGTCTGGATGCAGGCCGACGATGTGGACGTGAAACCGTGGCTGGGAGAGTGGATGCGTGATAACACCACGCTCGACAGCGCCCGCTTCAGCCTGGCAGCCTGGATGAGCCTGAGAGAAGGTGAAATTTATGACGGTGATATTCAGCTAAAAAAAGGCGGGGCGAGCTGGCAGGGCGATAAGCAGCGGCACAGGCTCACGGTGGATAACGTGACTGCTCACGTCTCCCGCTTTAACAGCGGCTGGCAGATTGAACTGCCGCAAACCAACCTGGTAACGGATGGCCAGCCCTGGCCTGCAGGGCGGCTTTCCCTGCTGTGGCTGCCGGAAAACGGGCTGCTGCCGGGGCCGAATCATAATGAAGAGGTGCGGGTGCGTGCCACCCAACTGGATCTGGAACGTCTTGATCCGCTTATCCCGCTTTTTTCCCGACTCTCTCCCACGCTGCTGGAAAACTGGCGTTCTTTACAGCCTCAAGGTCGGCTTGAGGCACTGGCTGTTGATCTTCCCGTTCAGCAACCAGAGCAGAGCCGCTTCCAGGCGCGCTGGCGTGATCTGAGCTGGCAGCACTGGGAATTGCTGCCCGGCATGGAGCATTTCAGCGGAACAGCGTCTGGCGGGGTTGCCAGTGGCAAGGTGAGTTTCGACATCAACAAGGCAAGCCTGCCTTATGGCACCATGTTCCGTGCGCCGCTTGAAATCGAAGCGGCTAAAGGATCGTTTAACTGGCAGTATGATAAAGACCACTTCACGTTTGCCGGTCACCAGCTGGATATCAAAGCCCGTTCGCTGTGGGCTAAGGGTGATTTCACCTATGCCCAGCTTAAAGATCAGGCTCCGCGCCTGGATATCCTCGCCGGGATTAATCTCACTGATGCTGGCGATGCATGGCGTTACTTCCCGGAGCCACTGATGGGCACCTCGCTGGTGAACTATCTGAGCGGGGCGATCAAGGGTGGTCAGGTTCACAATGCTTCTCTGATCTTCGCTGGTAATCCGCATCTTTTCCCGTTTAAGCATAATGAAGGGATGTTTGAGGTGTGGGTGCCCCTCCGGCAAGCAACCTATCAGTTCCAGCCAGGCTGGCCTGATTTGCAGGATCTGGATATCAATCTCGATTTCGTCAATAACGGACTGTTTATGAAGGCCGAACAGGCGAAACTTGGAAAGGTTGACGGAAACAGGGTCTCTGCAGTCATCCCCGATTATCTCAATGAGAAGCTGATTGTTGACAGCGAGATCGTCGGCGCAGGTAAAGAGATTGGTCACTATTTTAATCAGACGCCGTTAAAGTCTTCACTGGGCGCGGCGCTGGATGAACTCCAGATCGACGGGGATGTAAGTGGTCGCTTACATCTTGATATTCCGCTGGACGGTAAGCCGGTCAGGGCCACGGGCGAGGTGGATCTGCTTAACAATTCGCTGTTTATTAAGCCGCTCGACAGCACCATTAAACAGCTAACCGGACACTTTACCTACGACAATGGCGACCTGAAAAGCGACCCTATGACCGCCAGCTGGTTCGGTCAGCCTCTGAACGTCAGCTTCAATACGCAAGAGGGTGACAAAAACTATCAGATTGGCGTCGATCTGCAGGGGGACTGGCAACCGGGCAAGATAGAGGCAGTCCCTGTGCAACTGCGCGATAAGCTGTCGGGTGTCGCCAACTGGAAAAGTAATGTTCTGATCAATATGCCGCATAAAGGTAGTGCAAATTATCAGATCGCCCTGGAGGGCGACCTTAAGAATGTAAGTAGTCACTTACCCGAGCCGTTGGATAAAAAAAAGGGCGAGGCCCTGCCGGTAAAGGTTTCTGCTAAAGGGGATCTGCAGAGTTTCAACCTGAACGGTACGGTTGGCGATGGAGGCCGCTTTAACAGTCAGTGGCTGCTGGGCAAACAGCTGAAAGTAAGCCGCGGCATCTGGGAAAATAATACAAAGCATATACCAGCCTTGCCGGAATCGGATGGTATGGTACTGAATCTGCCGCCGCTGGATGGCGAAGCCTGGCTGGCGTTATTCGACAGCGGTGATGGAAATAAAAACGGCCCGTCAGCTGGCGGCCAAAGTCAGTCAGGCCGTGCGATGATCCCGGATAATATTACCCTGCGCACGCCAGCTCTGACGCTGGCCGGGCAGCAATGGCATGACCTGGAAGTTACGCTGGGTCAGACGGTATCGGGCGATCCTCAGGTACAGGCAAAAGGGAAAGAGATCGCTGGCACGCTTAAAATGAACCAGCGAGCGCCGTGGGATGCGCAGATCAATTACCTTTATTACAATCCGCAGTGGGGCGACGGGCAAAAGAGTTCGCCTCTGCCTGATGAAGCCACCGCGATCAATTTCAGTAGCTGGCCTTCACTGGGCCTCACCTGTGATGAGTGCTGGCTGCGTGGTCAGAAGTTTGGGCGGATGAGGGCTAACCTCAGCCATACCAGCGATACGCTGACCCTGAAAAACGGCCTGATAGATACCGGAAACGCCCGTCTGAAAGTGGAAGGAGAATGGGTTAACCGTCCGGGCGAGCAGCGTACGGCGCTGAAAGGTGTGCTGAGCGGCGGCAAAATTAATGATGCTGCCAACTGGTTTGGCGTGAATACGCCTTTGCGGGACTCTCCCTTCAAGATTGATTACGATCTGCACTGGCAATCCGCACCCTGGAAGCCTTCAGAGGCGACGCTGAGCGGCTTGTTGAAAACCCACTTCGGTGCAGGGCAGATAGCTGATGTGAACACCGGCAGAGCAGGACAGCTGCTGAGGCTGATGAGTTTTGATGCTCTGCTGCGCAAGCTCCGGCTCGATTTCAGCGATACGTTCAGCCAGGGCTTCTATTTCGACTCCATTAACGGCACGGCCTGGATTGAAAAAGGGGTGATGCGTACCGACAATCTGCTGGTGGACGGTCTTGAGGCGGATATCGCCATGAAGGGCAAGATGGACCTGGTGCAGCGGCAGATCGATATGGAAGCTGTTGTCGCCCCTGAGATTTCGGCTACGGTAGGGGTCGCCGCCGCCTTTGCCGTCAATCCAGTTGTGGGCGCAGCAGTCTTTGCTGCCAGTAAAGTTCTCGGTCCGCTCTGGAACAAAATTTCCGTGCTTCGCTATCATATTTCCGGCCCCATTGATAAACCGCAAATTGATGAAGTGCTGCGTAAGCCGCGTGAAAAGAGCGCGAAGTGAATTTGACGTGACCTGCGAATTGCCTCAGGCTATAGAGATGCGACGCCAGCGATTACTGGCTCATCCAAACAGAGCGAGAATACATGAGTCTGAATCTGGTAAGTGAGCAGTTGCTAACTGCGAACAACATTAATCAACAGGATCTCTTTTCCCTTCTCGGTCAGCTGTCTGAACGTAAACTGGATTATGCCGACCTCTATTTTCAATCCAGCTATCATGAATCCTGGGTGCTGGAAGACCGCATCATTAAAGATGGCTCCTGGAATATCGACCAGGGCGTGGGCGTGCGTGCCGTCAGCGGTGAGAAAACCGGTTTTGCCTATGCCGACCAGATTACGCTGAATGCCCTGACGCAAAGTGCCACGGCGGCGCGCAGCATTGTACGTGAGCAGGGAAATGGAAAATCGCATACCTTGGGCGCGGTAATGCACCGGTCGCTTTATCCCACAGCAGATCCGTTGCAGAGCCTGACTCGCGAAGAGAAAATTGCGCTGTTGCATCGCGTTGACAGCGCTGCCCGTGCCGCAGATAAGCGTGTGCAGGAAGTGAGTGCCAGCCTGAGCGGCGTTTATGAGCTGATTCTGGTGGCTGCCACCGACGGGACACTGGCGACCGATGTGCGTCCTCTGGTTCGCCTCTCTGTCAGCGTGCAGGTTGAGGAAAACGGTAAGCGTGAACGCGGCTCCAGCGGCGGCGGCGGACGTTTCGGCTATGAATTTTTCCTCGCCGATGAGTCTGGCGAAATGCGCGCAGAAGCCTGGGCGCGTGAGGCGGTGCGGATGGCACTGGTTAACCTCAATGCAGTGGCAGCGCCTGCCGGAACGATTCCGGTGGTGCTGGGCGCTGGCTGGCCTGGCGTACTGCTGCATGAAGCCGTTGGGCATGGACTTGAAGGTGACTTTAATCGCCGTGGCACTTCGGTGTTCAGCGGGCAGATGGGGCAGTTGGTGGCTTCTGAAATCTGTACCGTGGTTGATGACGGCACTATCGAAGGGCTGCGCGGCTCGCTCGCGGTAGACGATGAAGGCGTGCCGGGACAGTATAACGTGCTGATTGAAAACGGCATTCTGAAAGGTTATATGCAGGATAAGCTGAATGCGCGACTGATGGGTGTCAGCCCAACCGGCAACGGCCGCCGTGAATCCTACGCCCATTTACCGATGCCACGCATGACCAATACCTATATGCTGGCCGGGAAATCTACGCCGCAGGATATTATTGAAAGCGTTGAGTATGGCCTCTATGCACCAAACTTTGGCGGCGGCCAGGTGGACATCACCTCCGGTAAGTTTGTCTTCTCAACCTCTGAGGCGTACCTGATTGAGAACGGTAAAGTTACCAAACCGGTTAAAGGCGCGACCCTGATCGGTTCCGGCATTGAAGCGATGCAGCAAATTTCTATGGTCGGAAACGATCTGGCGCTGGATAAAGGCGTGGGTGTTTGCGGTAAAGAGGGGCAGAGTCTGCCGGTTGGCGTAGGTCAGCCAACCCTGAAGTTAGATAAGCTGACGGTGGGCGGCACGGCCTGATCCCACAACCTCTGCCCGGAGCACTCCCCCTTTCTGTAGTGAGGACGGTTTGTGCTTTAAGGAGAAGATGACTTGCCCCTGAATGGAGTGCTTTTAGCGCTCCATTTTTTTCGCTGGTCTACTCCTGCCGTGATCCCTGATAGATATCCGCCACTTTATCAAAATACTCCGTCAGATAATTAATGCACACTTCCACCTTCAGCGGCAGCTTGTCCTTCTGCGTATAGACTGCATAGACCGGTCTTGGCGCGGAATGATAATGCGTAAACAGAATGTCCACTTTCCCGGCATTGATCTCCTCTATCACCCACATCAGAGGGAGATAGGCGATCCCGGCACCGGAAACCAGCCAACGGATCAGCGTTTGTGAATCATTGGTAGCGAAACGGCCCTGTGGTGAAAGGCGAATAGAGACGCCTTCCGGCGAAATAAGGTCAAAGTCATTATCGGGACGAATGCTGTACTCCAGCCAGGAAAACTTACCGATATCTGTAGGGTTATCCGGGGTGCCATGCAGCGTCAGATAGCTTTTCGCTGCGCAGACCACCATGGGCATCGATCCCAGGCGTCGTGAAAACAAGCTGGAGTCCTGAAGTGCGCCTACGCGAATAAGCAGATCCAGCCCGTCGGCAATCAGGTCAGGTGCGGGGTTACCGGTCACCAGGCTTACCGTCAGTCCGGGGTACTCTTTCAGCATTTCAGCCGTCATTGTCGCCAGCACATTTTGCGCCATTGTTGAGGAGCTGCCGATGCGTAGCGCGCCAACCGGGGTGTTATTGAATGCATAAAGCTGTTCATGAACCTGTTGTGCCTCCAGCATCATGCGGCGGCAACCCTGAAAATAGATTTTTCCCGCTTCCGTTAGCCCAAGACTGCGCGTACTTCGGTTCAGCAGCTTAACCTGAAGTTCATCTTCCAGTCTGGCCACGCTCTGGCTGACGGCGGAGACGCTCATTTGCAACCGCTGTGCCGCGGCCGTAAAAGAACCCAGCTCCACTACCCGGGCAAAAACCGACATGCCTTTTAATCTGTCCATTATTAACTCTGGCTTAAAAGTGATTTAGATCACATTAGGTAGAAAACGTATAGTCAGGCGCGTTACTATAGCATCGCCGGGTTACTCTCTTGTAACTCTACTCGTCACTATGCTGGCTCATGGATACGCTATGATTCATTGAGCGCCGGTTAGGATTATCTGACAGCTTACCGTCATGAATTACCTTCAACCTGTAGATCAGCGGACCCCCTTATCAGGAAGGGAGCCTGACGCAAGGCGTGTGCCCGGCAAGGTACTGACAAGGAAAAAAGATGAGTGTGCTTCCGGTTATTGTAATATTTGGGCTTTCGTTTCCGCCCATTTTCTTTGAAATAATAGTGTCACTGATGCTGTTCTGGCTGGTGCGTCGGCTGCTGACGCCTACCGGGATCTATGACCTGGTCTGGCATCCTGCACTGTTTAATACGGCGCTCTATTGCTGCCTGTTCTACCTGGTTTCCCGATTGTTTGTCTGAGGTCTTAGTGAAAGCGCTAACAACTAAAATTGCCCGATACGCCATTACCATCATTCTGGTGATTATCGCCGTCATCGTTATCTTCCGCGCATGGGTGTTCTATACCGAATCGCCCTGGACGCGTGATGCTAAATTTACCGCTAATGTCGTGGCTATTGCCCCTGACGTCAGCGGGCTGATTTCCGATGTGCGCGTCCGTGATAACCAACTGGTGAAAAAAGACCAGGTGCTTTTTGTGGTCGATCAGCCCCGTTATCAGCAGGCGTTAGATGAAGCTGAAGCGGACGTGGCTTACTATCAGACGCTGGTGAATGAGAAACGGCGTGAAGCCAGCCGTCGAAATCAGCTTGGCGTTTCCGCCATGTCCCGTGAAGCAATTGAGCAGTCTAATAACGATTACCAGACTTCGGAACATCAGCTGGCGAAAGCGGTTGCCACGCGTGATACCGCTAAGCTGGATCTGGCCCGTACCGTGGTTAAAGCGCCTTCCGATGGCTGGGTCACCAATCTGAACGTCTACCGGGGAGAGTTTATTACCCGCGGCTCCACGGCGGTGGCGCTGGTTCAGCAGCATACTTTCTATGTGCTGGCCTATATGGAAGAGACCAAGCTGGAGGGCGTCCGTCCGGGTTATCGGGTTGAAATCACCCCGCTGGGCAGCAACCGGGTTCTGCACGGCACGGTAGACAGTATTGCCGCAGGCGTAACGAACAGCAGCAGCACCATCGACAGCAAAGGTATGGCTACCATCGACTCTAACCTTGAGTGGGTGCGCCTGGCGCAGCGCGTACCGGTACGCATTCATCTGGACGAGCAGCAGGGCAATCTCTACCCGTCGGGTACCACAGCCACTGTGGTGGTGACCGGCGCCCGGGACCGCAAACCCGAAGAGATGTCGCCGATGATGAAATTAATGCATCGCCTGCGTGAGTTCGGCTAACCAGGGGCGCATTATGCAGTGGCACCGTTTGCGGTTCCCGATCAAGCTGACCTTCGCCATTTTGCTGGCTCTGCTTATCGGCTTTCACTTTAATCTGGAAACGCCTCGCTGGGCGGTGATGACCGCCTGTATCGTTGCCGGCGGCACGGCCTTTGCCGCCGGGGGCGATCCCTTTTCTGGCGCCCTGCGCCACCGTGGCATGTTACGCATCATCGGCACTTTTCTGGGCTGTATTGCGGCACTGACCATCATGATAGCCACCATTCGCGCGCCCGCTCTGATGCTGCTGCTTTGCTGTCTCTGGGCGGGATTCTGCGTCTGGCTCTCTTCACTGATCAGAGTTGAAAACTCCTATGCGCTGGGGCTGGCGGGCTATACCGCGCTGATTATCGTGGTCAGCGTGGATGCAAACGGCTCTGTTCTTCTGGCTCCGCAGTTTGCGGTAGAGCGCTGCAGCGAGATCATTATCGGCATCGTTTGTGCCATTCTGGCCGATATGCTGTTTTCTCCCCGTTCCATTAAAAACGACATCGATCGTGAAATTGATGCGCTGCTGGTAGATCAGTACAAGCTGATGCAGCTCTGCATCGCCCATGGCGACCGGGAAGAGGTGGATAAACTCTGGACAGGACTGGTGCGCCGCACCTCCGCGCTGAACGGCATGCGCAGTAACCTGATGATGGAGTCCAGCCGCTGGCAGAAAATTGACGAGCGGATGCGGGCCCTGAATACCCTCTCGCTTACGTTGATCACGCAGGCCGCAGAAACCTATCTTATTCAGAACTCCCGCAAGGAGTATGTTCCGCCACAGTTCCACATCTTTTTTGAAAAGCCGGTTGAGAACATTGGTGATATCCACAAACGCATGAAAATCATGCGCCGGGTGATCACCCGCAGCGGCAGCAAAAACACGCCGGTGACCATCCGTAACTGGGTAGTAGCCGCCACGCGTTACCTGTTGTTGCTGAAAGGTATCCATACCAACAGCAGCATCAGCCGTATTGAACAAGAGGTGCTGAACGACGAACCGGTGGTCAAAATGCGATCTGCCGAAACCCGGCACGCGTTGATTAATGGCATCCGTACCTTTGTGGCGACGTCGGTGGGATCGCTCTTCTGGCTATGGAGCGGCTGGACTTCAGGAAGCGGAGCAATGGTAATGCTGGCAGTTATTACCGCGCTGGCTATGCGCATGCCTAATCCGCTGATGATGGCGAAAGACTTCCTCTATGGCATGGTGGTGGCGATCCCGCTGGGATCGCTCTATTACATGGTGATCATGCCCGCTACTCAGCAAAGTATGCTGTTACTGTGCATCGCCCTTGGCGTGATGACTTTCATTGGCGGGATACTGATCCAACGGCGACAAATTGGTACGCTGGGTGCGTTGGTGGGGACAATCAATATCATCACGCTGGATAATCCAATGACCTTTAACGTCAGTGCATTTCTGGATAATGCGCTTGGCCAGGCGATTGGCTGTTTCCTTGCGCTGCTGGTGATCCTGCTGATCCGCGACACCTCTAAAGCGCGTACGGGGCGCATTCTGCTCAACCGCTTTATGTATGCCGCCGTCTCTGCCATGACCACCAATCAGGCCCGCCGCCGTGAAAACCACCTTCCCGCGCTCTATCAACAGCTCTTTATGCTGCTGAATATCTTCCCCGGTGACATCGATAAATTCCGTATAGCCCTGACGTTGATTATCGGACATCAACGCCTGCGGGATGCAGATATCCCGGTGAACAGCGACTTGTCGGCTTACCACAAACAGCTGCGACATACCGCCGACCGCGTGATAGCCTCCGGAACCGACTCTAAACGCCAGCACTATTTTGAACGGTTGCTGGCTGAACTGGAGGTTTATCAGGAAAAATTGCGCCATTACGAGGCACCGCTAAGCGTGACCGAGCCAGTGCAAAGGCTTGCCTTTATGCTGAAAAAATATCAAAACACCCTGATCAAAATTTGATTCAACGCTGATACCCTCGGGTATCAGCGCTTTCCTACTCCGCACTCTCCCGCCTCAACATCTGCCAACTATACTTATTTTTATTATGTTGGTTATTCAATGAGGAGAAGACGATGAGCACCTCCACGCTACAGGACAATGCGCTATTCCAGACCGGTTACTTTGTGGGTGGCCAGTGGCTGCGCGGCACTGCAACCTTCGATGTAGTTAATCCGGCAACCGGCGAGGTTATCGCTCAGGTGGCACGAGCAGGGAAAGCGGAAACGGAAAAGGCTATTGATGCAGCAGAAAAAGCCTTCCCCGCCTGGCGCGCAAAAACGGCGAAAGAGCGCAGCGAGATCCTTTATCGCTGGTATCAGCTGATGATTGAAAATAAAACCTGGCTGGGCAAGCTGATGACGGCTGAGCAGGGCAAGCCGGTTAAAGAGGCTGAAGGTGAAGTGGAGTATGCAGCCAGCTTTATTCAATGGTTTGCTGAGCAGGCTAAACGCGCAAACGGTGAAATTATCCCGCCAGCAAAAGCAGGCTCGCGCATTCTGGCGACGCGTGAACCTGTAGGCGTGGTGGCGGCAATAACGCCCTGGAATTTCCCGATGGCAATGCTGACCCGTAAGCTGGGGCCGGCGCTGGCCGCAGGCTGTACCGGCATTATTAAACCCGCCAATAACACACCACTCTCCGCCTTTGCGCTGCTGGCGCTGGCGCAGAAAGCGGGCGTGCCGGATGGCGTCCTGAACGCTGTCGCGGGCGACACGCACGCCATCAGTGACGCCATTATGGCCAGCAAAGCGGTGAGAAAAATCTCTTTCACCGGCTCCACCGCCGTTGGCAAACTGCTGATGCGTAACGCTGCAGAAACAATGAAAAAAGTGTCGATGGAACTGGGGGGCAATGCACCCTATATCGTTTTTGAGGACGCGGATATTGATGCGGCTGTTAAAGGGGCTATTGCCAATAAATTCCGCAACGCCGGGCAGGTATGCGTCAGCGTAAACCGGTTCTTTATCCACAACAGCGTTTACGACCGTTTCGTCAGCCAGCTGGCCGAGGAGGTAAGCAAGCTCAAAGTGGGTAATGGTATGGAAGAGGGCGTCATTGTCGGGCCGCTGATTGAAGCTTCCGCAGTGGAAAAAGTAGAGGAACACGTCAAGGATGCAGTAGCCAATGGCGGCAGGATTGTGACCGGCGGGGCACGGCATGCGCTGGGCGGCAATTTCTGGCAGCCGACGGTGATTGCTGAAGCCAATGAGAATATGAAGCTCTCCAGAGAAGAAACCTTTGGACCTGTAGCGGCCTGTTTCCGTTTTGATAATGAAGAGGAAGCGATCCGTCGCGCCAATGAGACGGAATTTGGTCTGGCAGCCTATTTTTATACGCAGGATCTGCAGCGAGTGTTTCGCGTTTCAGCAGCGCTGGAAAGCGGCATGATTGGCATTAATGAGTGTGCCGTCTCCACGGAACTGGCACCTTTCGGTGGCGTAAAAGAGTCCGGGCTGGGACGTGAAGGCTCGGTTTTAGGTATAGAAGAGTATCTGGAAGTCAAAGCCCTGCATATAGGGGGACTGTAACTCAACGGGCGGATAACACTGCCCAGATTTGTGCCTCGCGGAGCGGCCAACATGAGAACAGAGTCATTTGATTTTGATGAAATTGTCGATCAGGCGCATTTTTTCCACCAGTTCTGCCAACGTTTTGCGCTTGCCGATTTGACCGTAACGGATTTAGACGGTTTATGGGAGGTAGTGAAGGCAAGCGTGATCCCTTTGCCGCTGGAGATAAACTTTATTCATCTGGGAAAAGGTCAGAAACGACGCTATGAGGCGCTGATCCTGTTGTTTGAAGAAGCTGAAGAGGAACTGGAGGGGCAGCTCCGCTTCAGCATTCGTTAAAAGCAGTGGCAGGGTAAAAAGGGCCCCGGCAAGCGGGGCCAAAGGGTCGTCATACTGACGAGGAATATCCTGGAGCAGGTACAAACCGGTGCTGCTTACAGACATGCTTCGACGACATGCCCGCAACGCAGTGCTTATTTATACAGCTCAGCCGTGGCGTGGTAGTTGCCATTATTATAGGCCTCAATCACACGATAATGGCTGGCGCCCTGCTGTTCAGCTTTCTGCGAAAGCGCCTGACGGATATCGGTTGGCGCTCCATCAATCCCGCTTACGCTTACGGTGCCCATAGACTGCAGATTTTGCTCAGTAGCCTGTTGGTCAGTTACGAGGTTAGCGGCGCTGGCACCGAAAGAGAGAACAGAGGCCAGACTGAGTACAGCGATAGCGAATTTGGTTTTCATGATTCATGCTCCACATAGGGTTAAGCGGTAACCGAAAGGGCTGTAAAGCGATTATTATTCTTGGGGTTACCATGTTGTCAGGTTAAAACAGGTCAGTGACTGGTTGGTTTATTTGTACAGCTCAGCAGTCGCATGGTAATTGCCGTTGTTATAAGCCTCTATAACATGGTAAGCGCTGGCACCCTGGGCATCCGCTTTATCGCTCAGCTTCTGCTTGATGTCCATGGGTGAACCTGCAACGCCGCTTACGGAGATGGTGCCTACAGATTGCAGATTTTGCGCCTGATCCGCATTGACAGATTCAGCTGCAAAAGCACCAAACGACAGGGCGGAAAAAAGGCTTAATGTGGCAATAGTAGTTTTAATGTTCATGGTTTATTCCTCGTAGTCCGTTTTTATCTTTCTGTTTAATGTGATTCTCATCACGAAAAGAAGTATAGATCTAATAACCCCAAAAATTAATAGCACGCTAATAATTTTTTGTTGTGCTCCTTTGCCCCATTTGCGCTTTTTAATAACCTTAAGTTATAAAAGATGCGGGTAATTTACCCACCACATGTTAAATACATGTAAAAACATAGGCATAGGTTAATTTAGCCATTTGTGCGCTAATTTGTGGTTGATCACACCGTGAGACGGGAGTATCCAGTTTTTATGGCTGAATCTGCGCCGCTGCGGCAGTTCATCATGCTGGAAAAGGAGGAATAGTCGTCAGCAAAAAAGCCAGCAGTTGCCGGCTTTTACGAGAATATAAAAAGGGGGAGCGCAGCTGGTACGTCTGGCTACTGCTTAGAGTTCCTGTTCGAACAGGATCAGGATGCTGTCAATCAGCTTCCTGACCGTAAAGTTTCGCGCAGGGGTGATAAAAATGGTGTCATCTCCGGCGATGGTGCCGAGAATACCATGCGGTTTACCTAAAGAGTCAAGCATGCGCGCGATGAGCTGAGCCGCTCCCGGACTGGTATGAATAACTATTAGCGCATCGTTATGGTCGATATCCAGCACAAGATTTTTTAGGGGGCTGGTGGTCGTCGGCACACCCAGCTCGGCAGGCAGGCAATAAACCATCTCCATTTTGGCGTTACGCGTACGCACCGCACCAAACTTGGTCAACATACGTGACACTTTAGACTGGTTGATATTGTCAAAACCCTCTTCCTGCAGCGCGGCCACAATTTCGCCTTGAGAGCTGAACTTCTCTTCTTTTAACAAAGCCTTGAAGGCTTTAATCAGATCTTCTTGTTTTGATGGATTACGCATAGGTGTCCGCTAAAATTCGCTATCTATAAGGGAAAGCCCTGAGGGAATAGTACATGATTATGCAATTATATGAATTTTTATGCAATGCATAAGCTATTTAATTGGCCAGAGTGCCAGGCGGAGCGGCAGTTTACCAAATATTGCTGATGAAAAAAATGCGTTATTCACGGCCAGGTTTGATCTAAAAGTAAACAAATTGTTATTAAATTGATGTTGTTCTGATTAGCGCTAAGGGTGTAATGTAACGCCGAAACATGTTGTCTGCAGACGGCTACGAATAGCGTTTCCGGTAATGCGGTCAATCTCACTCGCTTCAGCTTTTTCAGGCATAAAGCCCGAAACCACAGAGAAGCATTCGCGTTTGACCTTACGGGTCGTCTATTCTTAACCAGATGGATTCACGGCACATTTCGTACACTTATAAGGAGTTCAGGATGAAAGTTGCAGTTCTCGGCGCAGCCGGCGGTATTGGCCAGGCTCTCGCACTTCTGCTTAAAACCCAGCTTCCGGCGGGTTCAGACCTTTCTCTGTATGACATTGCTCCCGTTACGCCTGGCGTTGCGGTTGACTTAAGCCATATCCCTACAGCCGTTACTATCAAAGGATTCAGCGGCGAAGATGCCCGACCAGCCCTTCAGGGTGCCGATGTGGTACTGATCTCCGCTGGCGTGGCCCGTAAACCGGGTATGGATCGCTCCGACTTGTTCAACGTCAATGCTGGCATTGTGCGTAATCTGATTGAACAAGTCGCCAGCACCTGTCCTGAAGCCTTGATTGGTGTGATCACCAATCCGGTCAATACCACGGTGGCTATTGCCGCCGAAGTGCTGAAAAAAGCTGGCGTTTACGATAAGAACAAGCTGTTTGGTGTCACGACGCTGGACATCATCCGCTCGAACACTTTTGTGGCTGAGCTGAAAGGCAAAAATCCTGCTGAGCTGGACGTCCCTGTTGTCGGCGGACACTCCGGCGTTACCATCCTTCCGCTGCTCTCTCAGATACCTGGCGTCAGCTTTACCGAACAGGAAGTCGCTGACCTGACCAAACGCATTCAGAACGCGGGAACGGAAGTGGTGGAAGCGAAAGCTGGCGGGGGATCTGCCACCTTATCAATGGGCCAGGCAGCCGCGAAATTTGGTCTGTCACTGGTGCGGGCGCTGAACGGCGAGAGCAACGTGGTTGAGTGTGCTTATGTGGAAGGGGATGGCGAACATGCCCGCTTCTTCTCACAGCCGCTGCTGCTGGGTAAAAATGGGGTGGCCGAGCGCAAGCCAATCGGTACGCTGAGCGCATTCGAGCAGCAGGCGTTGACCGGCATGCTTGATACGCTGAAAAAAGATATTACCCTGGGTGAAGAGTTCGTCAAATAACTGAGCAGAGGGCCAGCCAGCCTGGTCCTCTGTTATTGCATCGCGCTTTCCTGCTTAAGTCCCCGGATATTCAAGAACCGTTACAGACAGCGTCATTTTTTGATCGTTGCGGATAATATCCATATTAATTACCGTACCAGGCCGGATTTCAGCAACCTGATCCATGGTTTCAAGTGCGGAAATTGCGGGTTTATGGTTCACGCTGGTAATCACGTCATTGACCTGCAGACCCGCTTTAGCGGCTGGTCCACCCTGCGCTACGTTAGTCACTACAATCCCCTGAATATGATCAAGGCCGTTATTTTGCCCATGCATCTGAGGCACTTCGCGACCACTGATACCAATGAAGCCGCGAATAACGCGCCCATCGCGGATCAGTTTATCCATAATTTTTGCTGCCAGCGCAGTAGGGATAGCAAAGCCTATGCCTTCCGGCGTTTCGCCATCGTTACTTTTGTCAAACGATAACGTATTGATTCCCATCAGTTCCCCCAGTGAGTTGATCAGTGCCCCGCCGGAGTTGCCTTTGTTGATAGAGGCATCGGTCTGCAGAAAGTTCTGGTAGCGCGAAGGGCTTAAGCCCACGCGGCCGGTTGCACTGATTATCCCCTGGGTGACGGTCTGCCCAATGTTATAGGGGTTGCCGATAGCCATCACCAGATCGCCAATGTGAGCAATGCGTTTAGGGTTGATAGGGATAACGGGAAGAGCAGAGGCGGTTATTTTCAGCACAGCCAGATCGGTCAGGCTGTCTGAACCCACCAGCATCGCTTCAAAGATACGGCCATCCTGCAGCGCAACGATGATCTGATCGGCATCGTTGATCACATGTTTATTGGTCAGGATATATCCCCGGCCATCCATGATCACGCCGGAGCCAAGAGTACGGATCTCCAGATTATCCGCAGAGGCATTGGCACTGCGGTTATAGACATTCACCACTGCTGGCGCAGCTCTTCTCACGGCGGAGTTATAGCTGACAGGCGTCTCATCGGCGCTTTCATTCTTATGAGAGAAAAAGTCACTGCCGATCCTCAGCGCTGGCAGGGCTGCCAGCAAGAGACCCGCGACCACCAGGCCAATAAGCACTGAACGCAAAAGTTTAGGAAACATGGCTTTACAGGGTGAGTGAATCAACGCGGGCAGGATAACATGAGTTAAGCGGACACGCAGGTGTCCGCTTCATGATTTAACGTAAAAGCAGGTAGATGTTCTCATCGCCGCGGATCACATTCAGCGCCAGCAGAGGCGGTTTAGCCTCCAGCAATTTACGCAGTGCTGCCAGATTATCGACTTTCGTCCGGTTAAGTCCGACAATGACATCGCCTTTCTGTAAGCCGAACTGCTCGGCCGGGGTGGATTTTTCGACAGCATCGATAATCACGCCTTTGGTGCCGTCTTTCGCAGCGCCGTCGCTTAACGTCGCCCCCTGCAGGGCTGGTGTCATCTGCTCGGCGCTGATAGCACTCTGGCTACTTGTATCAAGCTTAACGGTCACCGTCATCGGTTTGCCCTCGCGTAGCAGACCAACCTTCACATCTTTACCTGGCGCGGTGGTACCAATTTTTACGCGTAGCGCAGCAAAACTCTCCACAGCCTTGTCATCCAGCGTGGTAATGATATCGCCAGATTTAATGCCTGCTTTCGCTGCGGCAGAGCCTGGCAACACTTCGTTGACGAAGGCGCCGCGCTGAACGTCTACGTTGAAAGCTTTCGCCATCTCACCCGTCATCTCGGTGCCCTTGATGCCCAGCTGGCCGCGTTTGACCTCGCCAAATTCAATCAGCTGCTGCGCCAGGTTCATCGCCATATTGCTCGGGATGGCAAACCCGATGCCAATATTGCCGCCGGCAGAGGAGAGGATGGCGGTATTCAGACCAATCAGCTCACCATTAAGATTCACCAGCGCACCACCGGAATTCCCCCGATTAATGGCTGCATCGGTCTGAATAAAGTTTTCCAGTCCTTCCAGATTCAACCCGCTGCGCCCTAATGCGGAAACAATCCCGGAAGTTGCCGTCTGGCCTAATCCAAACGGGTTGCCGATGGCAACGGCAAAATCGCCCACTTTCAGCCGATCAGAATCTGCAATTTTAATTTGCGTCAGCCCTTTTGCGCCGCTGATTTGCACCAGCGCAATATCAGTCTGCTCATCGTGACCAAGCAGTTTGGCCTCAAATTCACGTCCGTCGCTTAGCTGCACGCTGATTTTATCCGCGCCATTCACCACATGATTGTTGGTCAGCACGTAGCCTTTTTCGGCATTGATCACCACGCCGGAGGCCAGCCCTTCAAACGGTTGAGGCTGAGCATCACCCTGTACGTTGCCCTGGCCGAAGAAGCGTTTTAACGGCTCCGGGATCTCCTGAGTTTGTGTTTGCGTCCCTTCCACATGTACGCTGACCACCGCCGGCAGCACTTTCTCCAGCATCGGCGCCAGGCTTGGCAAAGGTTGCCCTTCCACCTGCGCAGGCAGCGTAGCAAAAGCCTGAGGAGCAAGGGCCAGATTCAAACCAACGCTCAATGCCACTGCGCTTAAAAGTAAGGATTTTTTCTTCATCGTTACGACGCTCTCGCTACCGGTTAATGGGGAAGTTGGAAACACAATTGCTGGATACAAGCATAAGAAAAGGGCGCGGCGCGCCCTTATAACGTGGTTATTTCTGTGCAGCGCGGTCGCCGCGAAGCAATCCTGATGCGCTGTCCGGATAGTCGCGCGGCATCTGGACAGGAACCTGATCGTTATCCGCTTCAGACTCCGTTAGCTGATAAGCAAACGGGTTCTTTTCACCCGGAAGGTTAGGCAGCAGATCGTTCGAGCCTTTCGCCATATGCTGATAAAGCTGGCGGTAATCCCGCGCCATGTTATCCAGCAGCTCAGCGCTCTGTGCAAAGTGGCTGGTCAGCTCTTCGCGGTAATCGGAAAGCTCCGCTTTGGTTTTTTCCAGCTCATACTGCATGCTTCGCTGTTCACGAAGCTTCCTGTTACCGAAACGCATTGCCACCGCGCCGATGATTAATCCCACTACTAACCCAATAAGCGCGTATTCCCAGGTCATAATAACTCCCGTGTTGTCGTCGTTGTTCCGTAAGGGCTACTGGCCAACGCCAGTTCACTACCTGCCACTATAACCGCTAATCTGATGGAAGTGGAATCCTGAGGCTGCATCGCTTAGTGTAGAGCGGCCTTTTTTTCGACAATCAAATACCTGGCGCACCGAATTTTTCAGGAAATGTGACTAAATTATGCAAACGCTCTCCCCTTTGACGTTGTACCAGCAGGCACTGGATAAAGGTGAATTTCAACCTGATGATGTTCAACGTGAAGCAATGACCCGTCTGGACGGGGTTTTTCAGGCCCTGACTCACGTTGAGCCGCCCTCTGCACCCTCCGGGAAGGGGTTATTTGGCAAGCTGAATAAGCTGTTGGGTAAGGGACAAACGGAGACTCAGACACCGGCGCGCGGGCTTTATATGTGGGGCGGCGTTGGGCGGGGAAAAACCTGGCTGATGGATCTGTTTTTTCAGTCAATTCCTGGTGAGCGCAAGCAGCGTTTGCATTTCCACCGGTTTATGTTGCGCGTCCATCAGGAACTGACCGAATTACAGGGCCAAAGCGATCCGTTGCAGATCGTTGCCGATCGTTTCAAGAGCGAAACGGATCTGCTCTGCTTTGACGAGTTTTTTGTCTCTGACATTACCGATGCGATGCTGCTGGGTACTCTGATGGAGGCGTTGTTCGCCAGGGGAATTACGCTGGTAGCCACCTCCAATATTCCGCCAGACAATCTTTACCGCAACGGTCTGCAGCGTGCCCGCTTCCTGCCCGCTATTGAGATGATTAAGCAACATTGTGACGTTATGAACGTTGACGCCGGTATTGATTACCGTCTGCGGTCGTTGACCTCTGCTCATCTGTGGATATCGCCGTTAAACGATGCCACGGATAAAGAGATGGATCGCATGTTTATCGCGCTCTCCGGGCAAGCAAGAGGGGAGAAGCCGGTACTTGAGATCAATCACCGTTCTCTCGCCACCCAGGGTATAGCAGAGGGTGTTGTGGCGATAGAGTTCCTGACGCTGTGCGGAGAAGGACGCAGCCAGCACGACTATATTGAGCTTTCACGACGTTTTCACACCGTATTGCTCTATAACGTGCCGGTGATGATCTACAAAACAGAAGACCAGGCCAGACGATTTCTGGCATTGGTGGATGAGTTCTACGAACGGCATGTTAAGCTGGTGGTCTCCGCCGAAGCCTCGCTGTATGAGATTTATCAGGGCACCAGGCTGAAGTTTGAATACCAACGCTGCGTCTCCCGTTTACAGGAGATGCAAAGCGAAGAGTACCTCCGTCTGGCACATTTGCCCTGAGGCAAGCCAGGGCGGGGGAAGGGGAAGCAATTATTATCAAAAAAGGGTCGCTCTTTACGGGCGACTTCTCTATAATCTTGCGACCCCACGTTACAACAAAGGTTTTTTTCCCAAAACTCTTTGTGTTCCAGTAACTCTATCCGAAGGGGTGGGCTTGCTGGTCAAGATGGTCGTGTGAGCCTCAACCGTTTATTCAAGCGTTTGGGATTTCACCAACGTGTAACTTAATTTGGGTAAGCTTTTAGATGAAAACTTTTACAGCTAAGCCAGAATCGGTCCAACGTGACTGGTTTGTTGTTGACGCAACAGGCAAAACCTTAGGTCGTTTAGCGACTGAACTGGCTCGTCGCCTGCGCGGTAAGCACAAAGCGGAATATACTCCGCACGTAGATACCGGTGATTACATTATCGTTCTTAACGCCGAAAAAGTTGCCGTAACTGGTAACAAGCGTACCGATAAGGTTTATTACCATCACACCGGCCACATCGGTGGTATCAAGCAAGCGACCTTCGAAGAGATGATTGCTCGCCGTCCTGAGCGTGTGATTGAAATCGCGGTTAAAGGCATGTTGCCAAAGGGCCCGCTGGGCCGTGCTATGTACCGTAAACTGAAAGTTTACGCGGGCAACGAGCACAACCATGCGGCGCAGCAACCGCAAGTTCTTGACATTTAATCGGGATTACAGGCAATGGCTGAGAATCAAAACTACGGCACTGGTCGCCGCAAAAGCTCTTCCGCACGCGTCTTTATCAAGCCGGGTAGCGGTAACATCGTTATCAACCAGCGTTCATTAGAACAGTACTTCGGTCGCGAAACTGCCCGCATGGTAGTTCGTCAGCCGCTGGAACTGCTGGACATGGTCGGTAAATTCGATCTGTACATCACCGTTAAAGGTGGTGGTATCTCTGGTCAGGCTGGTGCGATCCGTCACGGTATCACACGCGCTCTGATGGAGTATGACGAGTCACTGCGTTCCGAACTGCGTAAAGCAGGCTTCGTAACTCGTGATGCTCGTAAAGTTGAACGTAAGAAAGTCGGCCTGCGTAAAGCACGTCGTCGTCCTCAGTTCTCCAAACGTTAATTTGCTCTGCTTCGGCAGAAAAAATTATCGGAAAACCCGGTGCCTGCACCGGGTTTTTTCTTTTCCGCCATCGGCAAAAATGGTTGAAAACGCGACGGGCTTTACCCTTTTCCCGTCAAATCGACGTTCCCGCCCCACAAGCTGTCTAAAATCTGGTAAACTGTGTGTCACTTTGCGCCCATTAGCAGGGCATTGATGCATGAAATCCTGAGTGGATGCTGGTTCGGCTTCACATCATGCTAATGGCAATCTATTAAGCAGGTTAGTCGCCACCTGGCGGGCTTGCGCAGTAATTTTCTGGATAAACTTGGAGGTTTACATGGCTGTCGCTGCCAACAAACGTTCGGTAATGACGCTGTTTTCTGGTCCGACTGACATTTTTAGCCATCAGGTTCGTATCGTCCTGGCGGAAAAGGGTGTCAGCGTAGAGATCGAGCAGGTAGAAATGGATAGCCTGCCCCAGGATCTGATTGACCTCAACCCGTATCGCACCGTGCCCACTCTGGTGGATCGCGAGCTGACGCTGTACGAATCCCGCATCATCATGGAATACCTTGATGAGCGCTTCCCACACCCGCCGCTGATGCCGGTTTACCCGGTCGCCCGTGGTGAAAGCCGTCTGATGATGCACCGTGTGGAGCAGGACTGGTACAGCCTGATGCGTAAGGTTGAAAACGGCACGGCGCAGGAAGCGGAAGCGGCGCGTAAGCAGCTGCGTGAAGAGCTGCTGGCAATCGCACCATTGTTTGCCCGTACGCCGTTCTTTATGAGCGAAGAGTTCAGCCTGGTGGACTGCTACCTGGCCCCACTACTGTGGCGTCTGCCGCAGATGGGCATTGAACTGATTGGTGCGGGTTCCAAAGAGCTGAAAGGTTATATGACACGTGTCTTTGAGCGTGATTCCTTCCTGGCTTCCCTGACGGAAGCGGAACGTGAAATGCGCCTGCAAACGCGGGGCTGATTACGATGGAAATGTCGCAACTTACCGCTCGTCGCCCCTATCTGCTGCGGGCGTTCTATGACTGGCTGCTGGATAACCAGCTTACCCCGCATCTGGTTGTGGATATCAATCTGCCAGGCGTGATGGTACCACTGGAATATGCCCGTGATGGCCAGATCGTACTGAATATCGCGCCGCGGGCCGTGGGTAACCTGGAACTGGGCAATGATGAGGTCACTTTCAACGCCCGTTTTGGTGGCGTTCCTCGTCAGGTAACGGTACCGCTGGCGGCAGTGATGGCGATTTACGCGCGTGAAAATGGCGCAGGTACGATGTTTGAGCCTGAGCCAGTGTACGAAGAGGCCGGGGAGTATAACCCGGACGCTGAGCAGAACGGCACGCCAGAGACGGTTATGTCCGTAATTGATGGCGACCGCCCGGATGACAGCGTACATAACGATGAAGATAATCCGGACGACGAACCGCCTCCGCGCGGCGGCCGACCGGCATTACGCGTTGTGAAATAAAAAAACGGGCCTTTCGGCCCGTTTTTTTGTCTCTGACTGGCTGACCTGTTATTACCGTCAGCCAGAGCGAGATTAATAGACGTCGCGCAGATAGCGCTTCTCTTTCTTCAACTGGTCAACATAGTCATTCGCCCGCTCAGCGGACATACCGCCAAACTGCATAATCACCTGATAGAGTGCTTTATCCACATCTTTTGCCATGCGTGAAGCATCGCCGCAAACGTAGAAATAGCCACCCTGTTCAAGCCAGGCAAACAGCTCTGCACCCTGTTCCATCATGCGATTCTGCACATAGATTTTACTGGACTGATCGCGGGAAAAGGCGAGATCCAGATGGGTCAACAGGCCGCTTTCCTGCCAGGCCAGCAGCTCATCCCGATAGATGAAGTCATGTTCCTGATGTTGATCGCCAAAGAACAGCCAGTTTTTACCGCTGGCTCCAACTGTCTGGCGCTCCTGCAGGAAGGCGCGGAAGGGGGCGATCCCCGTACCAGGGCCAACCATGATCAGCGGCGCTTCGCCGTTGGCAGGCACACGGAAGGATTTATTAGGGGAAATAAAGATAGCAGGCTTTTCCCCCCGTCCAACGCGCTCGGCCAGGTATGAAGAGCAGACGCCGCTGCGTACACGGCCTGCGCTCTGATAACGCAGCGTAGCGATGGTCAGATGCACCTGATTGGGATGCGCTTTCGAACTGGAAGAGATGGAGTAAGCACGATGCTGTAGCGGACGCAGCAGGGCCACAAACTCAGGAATGCTCAGCGAGCGCGTCAGCTCAAGCTGCAGCAGATCCAGCGTGTCTTTACCCCACAGCCAGACGCCCAGCGCCTCTTTATCATCATGCTGCAGAACGTGACGCAATTCCTGATTCGTGGTGTTCTGACCAACCCACTCAATCAGCTTGCGGGAAGGCTCAGAAATCTCGAACTGATAGGTCAGCAGGTCGCCCAGGCTTCTGTCGAAGCCAGAAACCGGCGTCTCATAGTCTGAGTTCAGCTGCGTCAGCAGTAAAGAGACCAGCGAGGGATCGTTGACCGGGATCACCCCCAGCGCATCGCCAGCTTCATACTTCAGGCCGCTGTCCGTTAAATCGAATTCAAAGTGGCGAATATCTTTGCCGGAATTAGCGCCCGACAGGCGCTTGTTGGTGATCAGCGCGGCCGCATAAGGATTCTGCTTGTTGCTGCCGGGGATAACCGGCGCTTCCGGTAAGTTTTCCAGCGCCGTACCGCTGCTGCCCGCACTGGCGGCAAACTGCGGCATGGAGGTGGCAATCCACTGATTGGATGGCTCTTCATAATCGATATCGCAGTCGATACGATCGCTGACGCGTTTTGCGCCCAGCTGCTCCAGCCGCATGTCGATGAATTTGCCCGCCTGGCAGAAACCATCATAGCCGGTATCACCAATGGCCAGGACGGCGAAGTGCATCTGCTCCAGACGTGGCGCGGTGCTGGCAGAAATGGCCTGCCAGAAGAGCTGCGCATTATCAGGCATTTCGCCTTCACCGTAGGTGGAGGTAATAATCAGCACATGACGCATGGTCGCAAAGACTTCAATATCCACTTCACCCAGGCCCTGAACCACAGGCACCAGACCCTGCGCGCGGGCAGCTTTGGCTGCATTCTGCGCTAAGGCTTCTGCATTCCCGGTCTGAGAACCAAACAGGATATGCAGCTGAGTCGTGGCCGCCGCAGTGGTTCCGGCAACCTGTTTATTGTCTTCCAGCACCAGCAGGCGCGAGTGCAGCCCGGCGAGAAACCCCGCCAGCCAGTATTTCTGATCGCCATTAAAAGGCGCATCTTCAGGAATGTAAGGAATTTTCATCGGTTATCTGTACTCAATCCCGTTTCATCATATTCAGTCAAAGGGGGTAAACCGTCAGGATAATTTCCCGACGGCAGCAGCGATCTCTGGCAGAGCGGCCCGCGCAAACAGCTCTTCAAAATCAGGCAGTCCGCCCAGCACTTCTCTGTTCCGCGCATCCTGATACATGATCCAGCCGTAGGTTGCCAGGCTGTCCATAGAACGGATATTTCGCTGCGTCAGGGCCGCCTTGTAATCGGCCATGCGTTTCGCTGCGATGAGGCAGGCCAGTTCATCATCACTGTAATTTTCAATCGCCGAGCGTGCATGACGCTGTAATTTAGCAATCAGCGAAAAGTCTTCTGTCATCAACAGATTACGAACCGCTTTTTCTACCGCTGCATCTTCTACCGGCGTTCCTTTCGGCAAGCGAGAGAGCGCCAGCTGCTGAGCGAAGCTGAGAACGGTATAGTTGTTGAGCAACACAAACATCTCTTGCGTGTCCGTTGCGCCATAAGCCGGGACCGCACCGTTAGCGATAGATTTTTTCAACCGCCACGCCGTCTTGAATTTTGTCACCTGATGGCCCGCCAGCGCGGTGGAAAGCTCTTCCAGCAGATCCTTGCGGCTCTTCGCCTTCAGAATTTCCGCGCTCTCCTGATAGAGCAGCAGCGAACGCGGCATGACGTAGACAAAGTGTTGGCACTCGGTTTCCCAGTGCTCAAGCAGCCAGGCCGCACGAGGCGACTGGGTCGCTTCCAGATGCCAGTTCAGCATCGCCAGCACCGCCTCTTTGTGCACGCGCGCCATTTCGTTATCGTCACTAATGGAGCCAAACAGCACGGAATCCCCGGCGGCCGAAGCTGCCAGCGTACCATACGGGTCGTACTGATAGGCGAAGCCACCGCTCATGCCATTGCCGAAACCGGTACCGTAAGTGCCCAGGTTAAGAATGGCGCCATTGGTCATGTATTCACAGCAGAAATCGCCTACGCCTTCCACAACGGCTGTGGCGCCAGAGTTACGTACCGCAAAGCGGTCGCCCGCCTGGCCCTGCACAAACAGACGGCCACCGGTCGCGCCAAACAGAGCGAAGTTACCAATCAGCACGTTGCCTTCAGCATCCTGCGAGCCGCCGCCAGGTGAGGTCACCACAATTTCGCCACCACACTGCCCTTTGCCTACGCCGTCGTTGCAGGTACCTGTGTGCTTCATCTGCATTCCGTCGTTGCAGAACACGCCGTAGGACTGACCTGCAGATCCTGAGGTAGTGATGTTCACCGTGGCAGGCGCAAGATAGTGACGCCCACGATCGTCCAGCAGCACTGCCGGGATGTTCGCCAGCTGTTCTGTTTTCAACTCATGGTTCAGCAGGCGTTCAATATCAATTGCCAGCTGACCGCCCACGCTCTTGTTGCGGTTGTTCAGAACAATACCGTTGCCGAACTGAATAGCCGTTTTACCCTGATCGACCAGCTCCAGTTTCAGCTGTTCTGACCAGCAATTATCCAGTTCAAAATCTTTTTCCAGATAAACCGGATGGGCGATTTTCAGCTCAGGCACCACGGTGAGCATGGCACGGAAATCCAGCTTGCCGACTTCCAGTGGATGATCCATCAGGTGCAGCAAATCGGAGCGACCGCGCGCTTCACGCAGCGAGCGTAAGCCCAGGCGAGCAAGGATCTCACGTACGTCGTGCGCCACGTTGATAAAGTACTGCGCCAGCTGACGCGGATCGCCATCAAAGGCTTCGGCGTTAGTGGTCAGGCCTGCCGGGCACTTCACGTTACAGTTTTTCGCCATCACGCATTTCAGCATCATCAGCGCAGTGGTGCCGAATTCGAAGCTGTCTCCACCGAGCAGGGCTGATTTCACCACATCGCTACCGGTTTGCTGAGCACCTGAACAGCGCAGAAGCACTTTTTCACGCAGTCCATTGGCACAGAGCGCCTGATGAACTTCCGCGATACCAATTTCGGCAACACGCCCAGTGTATTTCAGGCTGGTGACGGAAGCCGCGCCGGTGCCGCCAGTATTACCCGCGACGTTTATCACATCGGCGCCCGCTTTGGCGACGCCGACGGCGATAGTGCCTATCCCTTCAGAAGAGACCAGCTTCACGATAACGCGCACGCGTGCCGCTTTACAGTCGTGGATCAGCTGAGCCAAATCCTCGATGGAGTAGGTGTCGTGGTGCGGAGGAGGAGAAACCAGTTCCACGCCAGGTGTACCGCCACGAGCCGCAGCGATTTCAACAGTGACTTTCGCCGAAGGAAGCTGTCCGCCTTCACCCGGTTTCGCGCCCTGACCAATTTTAATCTCCAGCTCTTCCAGCATCGGGTCGGCCAAATAAGCAGCCCAGACGCCAAAACGACCAGATGCGAGCTGTTTGATGCGGGACGCACGAATGGTGCCGTGGCGCGAGTAGTGCTCGCCGCCTTCGCCACAGTTACTCATGCCGCCAACCATATTCGTCCCATGCGCTACCGCTTCGTGAGCCGGCGCAACCAGTGCGCCGTGGCTCATCGCGCCAGAGGCAAAGGTGCGAGTGATCTCGCTGGCCGGCTGGATCTCATTCAGCGGCAGAGAGGGGGCTGAGGTAAAGATGCGTGACAGATACTCCGCCGCTTTACCTGTTGCGGCCAGGTGCAGTGCACCGGTGACGATTTCACTGTCGCCGATTTCGTCGGTGAAGCGGGTTTTCAGCGCGCTGAACAGCGCCGCCAGACGCTCTTTTTCCGGCTTCAGGCCAACAATGGTATCGGTCAGACGCAGGGTAAAGTAGCCTTCGCGGCCTTCCGTTGCTTCACATACCAGTCCACGCGTAGCAAACCCGTTGTTGGTAAGCGAATAGCGACCCAGCTTGCGGGCAAATTCGGCCTGGCTGTCCACATGGGTCAGGTCGGCAGGAAACGCCAGGATATCGCGCAGCGCCGCCGGACGACGTTTACGCTCCTGATTCATCAGGCTGGAGAATTCACGGTAATCGGGCGTGATGGTAAAGTTATCAATCACGTCGTTCGGGATGCGCTCAAAGCTGCTGTCTGCAAAGGAGTCAGGCTTGATGTTAAATGCATTATCCAGCTTAGCCAGCGTCAGCAGACGGATGAACTGATCTTCATCGCGTGGCTTGTCCGCAAAGCGGACAGGCTGCTCCGTCATGTCGATAAAGGTTCTTACTGCAATGGTGCCGTAAGAGTGTCCGGCACCTTCTGCGCGCTCTTTAAAGAGGCCCAGCAACGGCACTTCAGCTTCACCCTGAATCTTCAGCGAGCTTTGATGCCAGTCCACGGCCATCTGAGCGATGGTGGCAAAGCCTGCGCCGCCTACCGGCGTTTTGATATTCGGGAAATATTTCTTCAGTACGCGATCTTCAGTATTCAGGAAGTTCGGCTCGAAGAATTCGCCACAGCTGTAGCTTTCTACGGTACAGAGACCCACTTTACCCATGGTTTTCATCAGCGCTTTTTCCGCTGCTTTGGCATAGCGTTTAAAGGCTTTATTGCCTTCCTCACCCTCACCGAATTTCTCTTCGGCACGCATCTGCACGCCCAGCGGGTAAATTGCCGAAGCACCAAAGCCCAGCGCTGCTGCAATATGGTGTGAGGAGATGCTCTGACCGCTTTCGACGACCAGAGAGACGTCGAGGCGCAACCCTTCCTGCACCAGACGCTGGTTAATAGCAGAGACCACCAGCAGCATCGGAATAGCGGCGCGGGTAGAGGAGATATGGCGGTCGGTCAGAACGGCGATACCGCCCTGCTCACGGGCAAAGTCCACCACCTGCTGAGCAAGATCGTCAATCGCTTTTTCCAGTGCATCTGCGTTGTCGAGGCGGTTTTGCGGTTCAGTTCCCGTCACCGGTGAATAGAGCATGTCAAAGCGAGCATAAGGCGCCACTTTCTGTTCACGCAGCTGCAGCATATCCAGGTGGGTCAGGATTGGCGTGGGCACGATGATCTGACGGCCTTTGCTTCTGCCCAAATGTGGTTTAGCGCCCAGCGCTACCCGCAGCGTCATGCCGTCAACTTCACGGATGGAGTCTAATGGTGGGTTCGTTACCTGAGCGAAGCGCTGAGAGAAGTAGTGCGCCATGCCGCCTTCATGATCGGACAAACCGTTGATGGCGTTGCCATAACCCATTGCCGAAATCTTCTCAGCGCCGGTATTCAGCATCGGGTCCATCATGAACTTGAAGCTTTCCTGGTTATAGTAGTACGCCACGAAACGCTGATACGTTTTCAGGTCGCCGCTGTAGCGCAGCGGCGATCCCTGTTGCTCTGCCGGGATCACCGGGAGATCCTGCAACGTCACGCGAGACTGCGCCAGCAGCGCCGGGTAATCTTTCTCTGCCGCCAGCTTTTCCAGCGCTTCGAGCGTGGTATAGCTGCGTTTTTCACGGTGATCGTAATAGAGCATGCCGCCCGCTTCGATACGGCCACGGCGCAACACGCTTTCCGGTGGGAAGGCGATCTGGCCCGCTTCAGACATGGCGCCGATATACTCAGCGGTTTCTACGGAGCGCAGAGGACGCAGGCCCAGTCGATCCAGGCGTGCGCCAATGATCTCACCATTGCCGAAAATCAGCGCAGCAGGGCCATCGTTCTTCTCTTCGTACAAAGAGAAGTACTCCAGCATGGCGCGAACTTCGGTGGACAAGGAGGGATCGTTTTCCCACGCTGGCGGCATCATGGAGACAACGGCGTTAATCAGATCGAGATTGTCCTCCATCAGGCGGCTGTGAATGCTCTGATCCAGACGAGAGCTGTCGGACTGTCCTTTAGGGCGCACGATATTTTTACCGCGCGCCAGCGCCAGCGCCGATTCTGCAATGCGGTTTTTACGATCGGTATTCAGTTCACCGTTATGCGCCATCAGCCGGAAAGGCTGGGCCATGGTGGTGTGCGGATCGGTATTAGTAGAGAAACGGGTATGGAAGAACAGCCCGCGCACCTTGTGATCTCTGTCGGTCAGATCTTTGAAGTAAGGGATCACTTCATTGGAATTCAGGCGAGCTTTCAGAACCTGCGTGCGCGAAGAGAGCGAAAGCGGGTAGAGGCCGCCAAACTGGCTTTCGGTAAAAGCACGCGCTTCAATATCCAGCAGAGCGCGGTAGATGCGTTTTTCAAAGTCGTTTTGATTCAGCACATCCTGCGGGGCAGCAAACACCCATTGCACGATTGGTAGCTGGAACGAGAGGGCGGCAGGACGCAGCACGCTGCCATCCAGCGGCAGATCGCGTTTCAGCAACAGCGCTAAACCGTAAGCAGCTAAGGTTTCTTCAACCAGACGCTCGGCGTTGGCGCGCAGCTCAACATCTTTAGGCACAAAGAAGTTGCCCACGCCAAACTGTCCTGACTCCAGCGGCTGGCCAGTAATTTTGCGGAAGAAGTGTAAGGAGAGGTCCACGTTGACGCCAGCGCCATCACCCACGCCTTCCGCCGACATACCCCCACGATGAGGTACCGTGCACAGGGCACTGTGTGCCATCTGAAGTATCTCATGAGTCTGCTCGCCGTCCTTACGCGTGATAAAACCTACGCCACAGCTGTCGCTGCCTTTGGTCGGGTCGTACAAGCCATAGGGAAAAGGTTTTGTGTTGGACATCGGGGGCCTCCTCAACTTCTTTTTGACATTACCTATAGAGTTTCAATCACAGTAAGCTTCTGGTGGTGTGCCAGGCTCTGTATCATTTTCCTGACCGCTAAACGCGGACGCCGTTACCCCGAGCACTCCTCCAGACTTTTTATCTTGTTCCTGAAGGGAGAGCTGCTCTTACATTTCCGGGTCTCTTGATATGGAGATAACTTGCATCACGAGGGAGTCTTCTTGCTGCATAGATATGCCGAGACACTGGCCCGTTAGGAAAGCTTCCAGCGGATTTCCAACTTATCGGGAAAGCGTACTAAGGTCAAATAGCGCGCTTAAGGACGCTTTTAGGGTGTTAAGATGTGCTATCTTTCTGATATGTAAGGTTTTGTAAGGCTTTTTAATGGTGGGGATTTGATGGCAAAGCCCGCAATAAGTGTGAGCTGTCTCACTGTAGTGCAGCGGCCAAATCTCTGCACCATGCTGGTGCCGGGGATATTGGTAGCAGAATGTTCTGACAATCTTGGGTGATTTACTGAAATATACTGTTTTTAAACTTGTCACCTATTTGAATTAAACAACTGCTCGTCATTAGTAAAATTAATTATCTCAGGGGTGATTAAATTTCCGCTAAACATGAATTTTTATTCGTTAACGAAACGGGTCTGGCCTGGTAAAAGCGTGCTATCACCTTGAACCGGCGTTATCAGGCCGGAAAATCGGTCAGATAAATGACTCACAGATTATGCATTCAGAAGAATGAGTCAGCCCTTTTACCACAGGAAAATGACAGCATTATTAAAAGAAATAAAAAGGCTGATTTCTTCCGGGATTTAAACGGCAAACCCAGACAGCACGCAGCCTGAACAGACATTACCCCGACAAATGCAGAAGCTAATCTCTGCGTCTGCCTGACGTAGCGCATTCTTCTCTGTTTATTTAAAGTCCGGATGAAATAAGAGGTCTGTGCCAGGCAAATGAGTTGTGGTCAGGCGCCACCTATTTCCTCTTGTTAGCTGGTCTCACAAAGCGGCGAGTGCTTAAGCAGGCAATTCTAAGTGCTGCTGCACCATGCTGGTGCGATTAAAGCGTGAACGGTTGCGTGGGTCCCGCAGGCTTTTACGGTATGATTGAACGATCGGGCTGGAAGGAACCTTTTATGAAACAAATTCGTCTGTTGGCACAATATTACGTCGATTTAATGGTGAAGTTAGGGCTTGTGCGCTTCTCTTTGCTGCTGGCTTCTGCGCTTGTCGTTCTGGCGATGATCGTCCAGATGGCGGTGACGATGGTGTTGCGCGGCCATGTTGAAAGTATTGATATGGTCCGCTCGGTGTTCTTTGGCTTGCTGATCACACCCTGGGCAGTCTACTTCCTCTCTGTGGTGGTTGAACAGCTTGAGGAGTCCCGGCAGCGCTTATCCCGACTGGTTGATAAGCTTGAGGAGATGCGCCACCGCGATCTTGAGCTGAATCAGCAAATGAAGGAAAACATCACCCAGCTGAATCAGGAAATAGCCGACCGTATCAAAGCGGAAGAGGCGCGTTTGCAGGTCATGGCTAAGCTGAAGGAAGAGATGGCGAGGCGTGAAGAGGCGCAAATCGAACTTGAACAACAATCCTCCTTCCTGCGTTCGTTTCTTGATGCCTCTCCCGACCTGGTGTTCTATCGCAACATAGATCAGCAATTTTCCGGCTGCAATCGCGCAATGGAGTTGCTTACGGGTAAAAGTGAAAAGCAGCTTATTGGCCTGACGCCACGAGACGTTTATGACAATGATGCCGCTTCTAAAGTTTTAGAAACTGATGACAAAGTGTTCCGCCACAACGTCTCGCTCACCTATGAGCAGTGGTTGCAGTATCCCGATGGGCGTAAAGCCTGTTTTGAGATCCGTAAAGTCCCCTATTACGACCGTATTGGTAAACGCAGCGGGCTGATGGGTTTTGGGCGCGATATAACGGAGCGTAAGCGCTACCAGGACGCTCTGGAGAACGCCAGCAGGGAGAAGACCACTTTTATCTCCACAATCAGCCACGAGCTTCGTACGCCGCTTAATGGCATTGTGGGATTAAGCCGCATCCTGCTGGATACTGCCCTGAACAAGGAGCAGCTTAATTATCTGAAAACGATCCACGTCTCAGCCATCACGCTGGGCAATATTTTCAACGACGTGATCGAAATGGACAAAATCGAACGGCGTAAAGTCCAGCTCGATATCCAGCCGGTCGACTTCACCGGTTTTATCACCGATCTGGAAAACCTCTCCGGCTTGCTGGTTCAGCCTAAAGGTTTGAAGTTTGTGCTGGAACCTGAGCTTCCTCTTCCACACCAAATCATGACCGACGGTACCAGGCTGCGACAGATCCTGTGGAACCTTATTGGTAATGCGGTGAAGTTTACTCAGCAAGGCAGCATTATTGTCCGTGTGGCTTATCAGGGGGAAAGCTGCCTGCGGTTTGAAGTGGAAGACTCCGGCATGGGGATACCCCAGGATGAGCAAGATAAAATTTTCGCTATGTATTACCAGGTGAAGGACCAGCGGGGTGGAAAACCCGCTACAGGAACCGGAATTGGTCTGGCGGTCTCCCGTCGTCTTGCGCAGAGCATGGGAGGAGATATCAGCGTTCATAGCGCACCAGGTAAAGGCTCCTGCTTTACGCTGACGGTTAATGCGCCGCGTATTGAGGAAGCACCAGAGGAAGCGCAGCCCGCCGAAGATCTTCCGCTTCCTGCGCTCCACGTGCTGCTGGTGGAAGATATTGAGTTGAACGTAGTGGTCGCGCGTTCGGTGCTTGAGAAGCTTGGCAATAGCGTAGAAGTGGCCATGACGGGTGGGGAAGCCCTTAAACTCTTTGACCCGGAAGAGTTTGACCTGGTGCTGCTGGATATTCAGCTGCCAGATATGACAGGCCTGGATGTGGCGAGGGAAATTCATCAGCGTTATGCCGGTTGTCATCTGCCGCCGCTGGTCGCGCTGACTGCCAACGTGCTGAAGGATAAAAAAGAGTATCTGGATGCCGGAATGGATGATGTGCTGAGTAAACCGCTGGCGGTGCCCGCCCTGACAGCCATCATCAAAAAGTATTGGGATTTTCAGCAGGAAGATGACGAGGAGCGAAAAGTGGACGAGAAGAAACTGGGGCTGTTGGACGTGGCAATGCTGGAACAGTATATCGAACTGGTTGGCCCCCAGCTTATTCATCAAAGTCTGGAGATGTTTGAACAGATGATGCCCGGCTACCTTGAAGTGCTGGACTCTAATATGATGGCGCGCGACCAGAAAGGTATTGCGGAAGAGGGGCATAAAATCAAAGGGGCAGCAGGATCGGTCGGGCTGGTGCATTTGCAGCAGTTAGCGAAGCAGATCCAAAGCCCTGAACTGCCGGCCTGGTGGGACAATGTGCAGGAGTGGATCGATGAGCTCAAACAGGAATGGCGTAATGATGTGGCGGTGTTACGTGAATGGGTTTCGGACGCTGGAAAAAAATGACCCCGACCGAAGCCGGGGTGCGCGAATACTGCGCCAACACCAGGGAAAAGGGTAACCTGCGCTATTCTGAGAAGAAGAGTTTAAAAGCACAGGCGCGGTATTGGGTAAAACGCTCAGGAACTACCTTAGCAAATCCTGCATCACGTGTTACGAGATTCATTAAAATGTGTGATGTTGAGCAGCGATTTCAGACAGAAAACATTAATTTGATAACACAGTCAAGCGGGAAATGATTTTTCACGCCAGATTGTCTATATTTTGCACAAATATGACAGGTTTTGCGACATATTACAGGGTGCCTTACTCAGGAAGATGTTAATTGCGCTAGCAGGAATGCTAATAAAATTTGCCATAAATACGTAAAGTTTAACTGATTGTATAACATGTTCTTTTTGTGAGATCAGGGTCTCGTGTCTCTCTGATGCTGCGAGGCGATCCTGAGAAGGGTGCACACAAGGTAAAATCGATTGATACAGGCTTTTTAAACGGCTTTAACAATCGGGGCAAATCAGCAGTTAAAAGGGCCTGTTAAAAGGTTGGGTGAAGATTCTTACCGGGTTTGCTACCTGTTAAGATGAATTTTGCAAAAGCTTGCGCACGGAATTTATAAGCAATGTAAACCATTCATTTTCATCCTTGCCCCAGATTATCCGCTTTACCGTAATGGGGTAAAAAGGTTCGTTTCGTGTATGGAACCGATTCCTTAAGTGCGGAAGTGGTTGAAGCAGATAGAACATTTAGGATTAAGCCGGGGATTAAACTGGCTGACCGCTATTAATAGCGGTCATCTGCTGAGGTTACTGGTTGAAAAAGCAGGTGGGTTCAGACCGCTTCCCTGATAAGAATTGATAAGATAGTTATGGATATTATTGTATGAAAGCGTCTCAAAAAAAGGGGTTTCATCGTCTCAAATCCTGGGGTTTACGGGCTGTTTTTACCATGGTGGGTTTATGGGGCGCGGGGATTATTCTTTTCTCTTTTCTCCCGGTTCCCTTTTCGGCCGTGATGGCTGAAAAGCAGGCAGGCGCGTGGCTAAGGGGCGATTTCGGTTATGTCGCCCACTCTGACTGGGTGGGTATGGATGCTATCTCACCCTGGATGCCGCTCGCTGTTATCGCCTCGGAAGACCAGAAGTTTCCTGACCACTGGGGCTTTGATGTACAGGCCATTCAGTCCGTACTGGACCGTGAGGGAGGCGGACGGATCCGTGGGGCTTCCACGCTTTCTCAGCAAACGGCCAAGAATCTCTTTCTATGGGATGGAAGAAGCTGGGTGCGGAAGGGGTTGGAAGCAGGATTAACCGTGGGCATTGAAACGGTATGGACGAAAAGGCGTATCCTGACGGTTTATCTCAACGTGGCAGAATTTGGTGAAGGCGTCTTTGGCGTGGAAGCCGCTGCGCAGCGTTACTTTCATAAACCAGCAAGCCGGTTGACGATGTCAGAAGCGGCGTTGCTGGCGGCAGTGTTGCCCAACCCCATCCGCTTCAGGGCCAGCGCGCCTTCAGGTTATGTTCGTCAGCGGCAGCAGTGGATTTTACGTCAGATGCGGCAGCTTGGAGGAGAAGGCTTCTTACGTCAGCATAAGCTGAAGTAGGCCGGGTGCCACAGGCATGAAGTACACATCATGCCTGTTCAGGCCATCACTCTTCGTCAAAACCTGCGTTAAATAATTCAATGACCGCTTTTAGCGCCTGCTCTTCCTGAGGACCTGAAGCTTCGATTTCAATGTGGCCTCCCTTTGCCGAATCCAGCATCAGTAAGGCGATAACGCTGCTGGCTTCCGCTTCGGTGCCGCTTTCGTTTCTCAGCAGCACTTCGGCATCAAAACTTTGTACCAGCTCAAACAGTTTCATTGCCGGGCGCGCATGCATTCCCAGCTTATTTTGGATCTCTACAGTTTGCCTGACGGTCATTTGCGTTTTTCCAGCGTACGGTGACGGGACTGCACATTTTTTCCACGTGAACGGAAGTAATCAGCCAGCTGTTCGGCAATATAAACAGAACGGTGTTTACCGCCGGTACAACCGATGGCTACGGTAAGATAGCTGCGATTATTGGTTTCCAGCATCGGCAGCCACAGCTCAAGGTAGCTTCGCGTCTGGTAGATAAAATTATGGACTTCAGTATGACGATCCAAAAAAGCGGCTACGGGGCGATCCAAACCAGTCATCGGGCGCAGTTTAGGATCCCAGTGCGGGTTCGGCAGAAAGCGAACGTCAAAAACATAGTCAGCATCAATAGGGATGCCGTGCTTAAAGCCAAAGGATTCAAACACCATGGTCAGCTCACGCTCTCGTTTACCCAGTAAACGCGTGCGCAGCATCTCAGCCAGCTCATGTACTGACATCTCTGAAGTATCAACAATCAGATCCGCTCGCGAGCGTAAGGGTTCGAGCAGATCGCTCTCTTCATCAATGGCACTTTCCAGCGAGAGATTTTTGCTGGAGAGGGGATGCAGGCGGCGCGTGTCGCTGTAACGGCGGATTAACGTATTGCGATCGGCGTCGAGAAACAGCAGCTGAGGTGAAAAACTCTCCGGCAGGCTGGTCAGCGCTTTCTCAAAAACTTCTGGGGACTCAGGCATGTTGCGCACGTCGATGCTGACCGCCGCAGAGATATTTCTGTCTGCCAGAGAGTTCGCCAGCTCAGGGAGTAAAACTACGGGTAAGTTATCCACGCAGTAAAAACCCATGTCCTCCAGCGCTCTTAAGGCGACAGACTTACCCGATCCCGATCGACCGCTGACAATCATCAGCACCATGACTCTTTCTCCCGATTTTGCCTGTTCGCAGGCTTTTCACCCGGCACCCGTGTCGGCCAGAGGCTGCCATGATGAGCCGGTATCAGCCAGCCTGGTGGCATCAGTGGCTCTCTTCAGGGCTTTCCGCCATGATTTCGTAAAGTTCTTCATCCGTCTGTGCCGCACGTAAGCGACGGCAGATGGTTTTATCCGCCAGTCGTTTCGCCACCAGCGAAAGCGTGTGCAGATGGGTTTTGCACTGATCGGCTGGCACCAGTAAAGCAAAAAGCAGATCCACTGGTTGATTATCAATAGCATCAAAAGCAATAGGCTGATCCAGGCGTATAAAAACGCCCACCGCACGCAAGGTATCTTCAACCAGCTTGCCGTGCGGAATCGCAATGCCATTCCCAATGCCGGTACTTCCCATGCGTTCACGAGTCAGAATCGCTTCAAAGATGGTCTGGTGCGGAAGGTTCAGCTGCTTAGCCGCCAGCTCGCTGATGATCTCCAGCGCCCGCTTCTTACTCTGGCAATGTACGCCGCTGCGGGTGCAGGAGACGCTCAGGACCGAGCTCAGTTCCAGTGTTAATTCATTGTTCATCATAGTTTCACTTACGTGTTCACTTCTGCCTGGCAAAATGACTTAGCCTCTTTGCCACCCCATAAGGGTGGATGGAGCCAAGGCACGGCCGATTGATTAACGGCCCGCACCTGAAAGGAAGCGAGCCGGCTATCATACGTCACCACTAATCCTTAGATAAGGGTGACGAAGAAATAATCAATGTTTGAGTGAAATTTAGTGCTGCTTCAGCTTGTCTTTGTGTTTATTGAGTTGGCGCGTCAGCTTATCCAGCAGGCCGTCGATCGCCGCGTACATATCTTTTTCTTCCGAAGTGGCATGCAACTCACCGCCATTCACATGCAGCGTAGCATCCGCTATCTGCGTGACTTTTTCGACCTTCAGAACAATGTAGACCTGGTTAATATGGTCAAAATATTGCTCCAGCTTGGCAAATTTAGTGGTGACGAAATCCCGTAAAGGTTCAGTGATTTCCACATTATGGCCAGTGATATTGAGTTGCATATGCTCTTCCTTATCTGTTCGTTCAGACCAGCTGTTTACGCTGGTTTGAGGGCGGGATGGATAAAGACTCTCGGTACTTTGCGACGGTACGGCGCGCCACCATGATCCCCTGATCGGAAAGCAGTGTGGTGAGTTTACTGTCACTCAGAGGTTTGGCGGGATTCTCCGCCGAGATTAATTTTTTCACCAATGCCCGGATTGCCGTGGAGGACGCTTCGCCTCCTCCCTCGGTATTGACGTGACTGGAGAAAAAATACTTCAGTTCAAAAATACCGCGTGGGCTGTGCAGATACTTCTGCGTGGTCACGCGGGAAATAGTGGACTCATGCATCTCTACCGCGCTGGCAATGTCGGCCAGCACCATCGGGCGCATAAATTCTTCACCCTGTTCGAAAAAGGCCTGCTGCTGATCGACGATACAACGTGTGACTTTCAGCAGCGTATCGTTTCGACTTTCCAGACTTTTAATCAGCCATTTGGCTTCCTGCAGATTACTGCGAATAAACTGGCTGTCGCTGTCATTGCGGGTAGTACCGCTAAGAGCGGCATATTGCTGATTAATCTTTAGTCTCGGCACGCTCTCTGAATTGAGTTCAACCATCCAGCGATGACCCATTTTGCGTACCAGCACGTCCGGGATGACGTATTCCGGCTCGGTAGTATTGATCGACTGACCAGGGCGCGGGTCCAGCGTCTGGATAACCTGCATCGCCATTTTTAACACATCTTCTTTCAGCCGCGTGACGCGCATCAGGCTGCGGAAGTCATGATTTGCCAGCAGATCCAGGTGTTCGCTGACAATCAGCCGTGCCTCTTTCAGGCTTGGCGCGTCCGGAGCGAACTGTGACAGCTGTACCAACAGACAGTCACGCAGATCGCGGGCGCAAACGCCTACCGGATCAAAGCGCTGAACGCGTTTTAACACCGCCTCCACTTCGTCCATGCTCAGCTCATCGTTACCGATGCTGTCCAGGATCTCTTCCAGAGAGGCGGTGAGATAACCTGTCTCGTCTACGGCATCAACAATCGAGGTAGCTATCGCCCGATCGGTTTCGGTAAAGGGCGTCAGCCCAACCTGCCACATCAGGTAATCCTGTAGCGTTTGTGTGGTTTCGCCCTGATAGAGCGGAAGCTCATCATCATGGTAATCAGTGCCGGTGCCTGAAGGCGTGCCGGCGGTGTAGATCTCATCCCAGGTCGCATCCAAAGGAAGCTCTTCAGGCATATCCTTTTGTTCCAGCGCCTCCCGGGTATCCAGCGCCTCTTTCTCCTGATACTCGCGCGCGTCCACTTCCTCATGAATGTCGGTTTGTTCAAGCAACGGGTTACTTTCCAGCGCCAGCTGAATTTCCTGCTGTAGTTCAAGCGTAGAGAGCTGCAACAGACGGATGGCCTGTTGCAGTTGTGGCGTCATGGCAAGCTGTTGGCTAAGCCTGAGTTGCAAACCTTGCTTCATATTCAGGATACTGATTCCTCGAAAATCTTACCGGGTTTTAATACCTTATCAGAGTCTGAACTCTTCGCCCAAATAGACTCGCTTAACTTGTTCATCCTCCAGAATCTCTCCTGGCGAGCCGTGTGCGATCAAATGCCCCTGGCTGACGATGTAGGCCCGCTCACAAACCGCCAGTGTTTCACGCACGTTGTGGTCGGTTATCAACACGCCCAGCCCGCTGTCGCGCAGGTGCTCGATGATTTTTTTAATATCGATAACAGAGATGGGGTCGACGCCTGCAAAAGGCTCATCAAGCAGAATGAATTTCGGGTTGGCCGCAAGTGCGCGAGCAATCTCGACACGACGACGCTCTCCCCCTGACAACGCCTGCCCCAGACTATTGCGCAGATGCTCAATGTGGAACTCATTCATTAACTCGTTGGCACGGTCTTCACGCTGCTCAGTCGTCAGATCTTCACGGATCTGCAGCACGGCCATTAAGTTGTCGTAGACGCTCAGGCGGCGAAAAATCGACGCTTCCTGGGGCAAATAACCAATCCCACGGCGTGCACGAGCGTGCAGCGGCAGAATACTGATATCTTCGTCATCAATAATGATGCGGCCCGCATCACGCGGGACAATTCCTACCACCATATAGAAGGTGGTGGTTTTACCCGCACCGTTAGGGCCAAGCAGGCCAACAATCTCGCCGGATTTGACCTGCAGACTGACATCTTCGACCACGCGTCGGCCTTTGTAAGCCTTCGCCAGGTTTTCCGCAATTAAAGTAGCCATAGCTGATTAGTTACTCTTTTTTTGTCCGGAGGACTGGGTGCCTTTATCCTGCAGCTGAGAAGGAACCAGTACCGTCGTTACGCGCTTACCGCTGCTGCCGTAAGCCTGCATCTTCTGCTCTTTGACCAGATAGGTGATCCGGTCACCCTTCACGTTGCTGTCGAGCTGCTCCAGATAAGCGTTACCCGTCAGTTCGACGAAATCTTTTGCCAGTTCATAATGCATTTTCTGCGCATGGCCTTTCACCGGTTTACCATCATCCTGCAACTGATAGAAGGTGGCCGGGTTGCCATAGGCATCCACGATGGTTTTATTGCTGTCGCCACCAGGACGCGTGACAACTACTTTATCCGCGGTGATTTTGATCGAACCCTGGGTGACAATAACGTTACCCGTAAAGGTCGCTACGTTGCCCTGCATATCCAGAGCCTGATTTTCTGAGTCAACGTTTACTGGCTTTTCGGAATCTCCAGTCAGCGCCAGGGCGGGGAGGCTGGCAGCCAGCAGCAGGCCGAGCGTCAGAAACTTAAGATTATTTTTCATTTTGGATTTCATAAGAGGTTTTGACCTTTTCAATCAACTCGGCAGTTTTCTTCCGTAAATTTCCACGCATCTTCATCCCCGTAGAGTTAAAGCTACGGCCATAAAGCGTCACCTGATCTTCCGATGTGACATCCTGCGTCACGAGGTTTACTACGGCATTATCGGTCTTAATCCGCTCAAGTTGAGCGTCTTGCGTCAGGCTGTTGACCTCAACGTGACCATAGAGATAGAGCATACGATCGTTGGTCAGTTTGGCTTTGTCGGCGCGCACGGACCAGGTCGGGATCTTATTTTCATCGTAGGTCGTCATCACCGGGTTATCGAACCAGCTGACGGCCTCTGCGGAAAAATAGGTAACTTTATCGGAGACGAGCTTGTAACTCAGGGCGCCCTGCGGGTTATAAACCACCGTATCAGATGTCTGGCTGGTATAGGTGGGTTCCTGATCGTTGCTGGCGACCTGCGACCCGTTATCGTCCGGTCCCGCCAGATTCCAGCCGATCAGCACGATGGCCACCAGCGCCAGTAACAAGGTAATCCAACGTCTGGTTTTACTCATACAGACTGCCCTTTGGCTTCATCAAACTTGTCCTGTGCCATCAAAATCAGATCGCAAATCTCACGAACGGCTCCGCGTCCACCCGCAATGCGAGTGACGTAGTTTGCGCGAGGTAGCAGAACCGGATGGGCATCAGCCACGGCGACGCTAAGACCCGATTCTGCCATTACCGGCCAGTCAATCAGGTCATCGCCAATATAAGCCACCTGTTCGGGGCGAAGTGCTAGTGTATCCAGAAGTTCACGGAAGGCCAAAAGCTTATCGGTTTGTCCCTGGTAAAGATGCGTAATCCCGAGTGTTGCACAGCGATCTTCCAGCAGTTTTGCTTTACGGCCAGTGATAATAGCGACATCCACATCAGAGGTCAGCAGGCAGCGGATACCATAACCATCGCGAACGTTGAACGCCTTCAGCTCTTCGCCATTATTGCCCTGATAAATCACGCCATCGGACATCACGCCGTCAACATCACAGATCAGCAGCCTGACGTTGCGCGCGCGGCTCATGACTTCCTGGCTTACGTCGCCATAGCAGGTTTTAACCCAGCCTGTAACAGTACTCATTTCTCTCTTGTTCCTTGTTAAACCACGCCAGCGCGCAGCATGTCATGCATATGCACAACGCCCAGCAGCAGGTCGCCATCCGCCACCATTACCGCCGTAATGTTGCGGCTTTGCATCAGGTTCAGCGCATCCACAGCCAGCAGGTTAGGGCGCACCCGAATGCCGCCAGTAGTCATAACGCTGGCAATGCTGGCCGTCTGGATATCGATACCCATATCAAATACCCGACGTAAATCACCGTCGGTGAAAATGCCTTCAATTTTCATCAGGTCATTGCAAATTACGGTCATACCCATGTTTTTACGGGTTATTTCCAGCAGAGCGTCGCGCAACGAGGCATCCCGGCTGACATGGGGGATCTCGTCGCCAGTGTGCATAATATCATTTACGGTGAGCAGCAACTTACGACCCAGTGCGCCGCCCGGATGGGAAAGGGCAAAATCTTCAGCGGTGAAGCCTCGCGCTTTCAGTAAGGCCACGGCCAGGGCGTCACCCATCACCAGCGTAGCCGTGGTGCTGGAGGTGGGAGCCAGGCCCAACGGGCAGGCTTCCAGCGGTACTTTAACACAGAGATGGATATCAGCGGCACGGCCCATTGCGCTTTCGGGCTTGCTGGTCATGCAGATTAACGACACGCGCAACCGTTTGAGTACCGGGATCAGGGCCAGAATTTCTGAGGACTCGCCGGAATTGGAGATGGCAATCACGATATCGCCTGCGCTGACCATTCCCAGGTCGCCGTGGCTGGCTTCGGCAGGGTGGACAAAGAACGCTGGAGTGCCGGTACTGGCAAAGGTAGCCGCCATCTTTTTGCCGATATGACCCGATTTGCCCATTCCCATCACCACGACTTTCCCCAGGCAGCTGTAAATGCGTTCGCAAGCCTGAGTGAAATCGTCGTTGATGTATTGGTCGAGCTGCTCAAGTCCCTGACGCTCAATGGTCAGAACCTCTTTTCCAGCCTGCTGAAAGTCAAACCCAGGCTCAAGATTGCCAGGTGCCATATTTTCCATTCCTTTTTACCAGAGGGTAGCGGAGGGCAGCCAGTAGAGCAGGGCAACCCAGGCTACAAAACCAGAAAGCAGTAGTGCGCCAGCCACGCGGCCTATACAGCGGCTGCGTTGTAAGCAGATCAGGGCAAAGAGCGCGCTGACGCCAAGCATGACCCAGTAATCACGGGCAAAAGCGTGTATATCGATATCGCCCGGATGAATCAGTGCCGGAACGCCCAGCACAATGGCAATATTGTAGATGTTAGAGCCAATCAGATTGCCGATGGCGATGTCATCTTCACCTTTCAGCGCTCCCGCTATAACCGTGGCGAGTTCAGGCAGGCTGGTGCCCACTGAAATCAGCGTCAGACCGATAACCAGTTCGCTGATGCCAAAGAAGTCTGCAATCACCGTGGCATTATCAATCACCATCCGTGTCGACATCGGCAGAATAATTAAGGCAACCGCCAGCCACAGAAACGCTACCGTGTTGCCGCTGTCATCCTGTGGCAGTTCAGCCAGCTGCTCGCGCGTCAGTGAATCATTGTTTTCGCGCTCGGCTTTCCGCGCAATTTTAATAATAAACAATAAGTAAGCGATGGCGATAGCGATCAACGCAATACCGTCATAGCGACTGAGATTATTATCAAACAGCATAACGCCGCACAACAGCGTGACCAGCAGCATCAACGGCAGTTCACGTCTGACCAGATTGGAGTGGACAGTCAGCGGGTGAAGCAGCGCGGCCCCGCCAAGAATGAGCAGAATATTGGTGATATTCGACCCCATAGCGGTACCCACGGCGATATCCATCTGTCCATGCATCGCCGCAGAGAAAGAAACAATCAGCTCGGGTAACGAGGTGCCAATACCCACCACCGTCATGCCAATAATCAAAGGGGGAATGCCCAACGCCCGACTCAAAATGGCGGCGCTGAATACCAGACGATCTGCACCATAGACCAGCAAAACTAAACCGATAACTAATAGTGCTATTGCAACGAGCATGAAATGTCCTTTGATCGGGTATAATCGTCGGCTCGCCTTGCGCGACGTGTAAAGCAAGGGCGTTAAGATAATGTGCTGATTTTGACGGTCTGAAAGCAAAAAGTAAAACTTATGCCAACTTTAGCCACGTCTGCGAGGTAAGTTTCTGTAAAAGTGTCGTGCCTGATAGGTTTTACGTTACCATCAGAACTAAATATACGCCTGAAATCGTGGAGAGATAACTATGAGCCAGACGGAAACGAATTTGGTTGATGTTCGCGGCGTGAGCTTTGCGCGTGGCGATCGGCCGGTATTCGATAACATCTCGCTGACGGTTCCAAAAGGGAAAGTGACGGCCATTATGGGGCCATCAGGCATCGGTAAAACTACCCTGTTACGCCTGATTGGCGGGCAGTTACGCCCGGATAGTGGTGAAATCTGGTTCAACGGTGAAAATATTCCCAGCCTCTCTCGTTCGCGCTTATATGAAGCGCGAAAAAAGATGAGCATGCTGTTTCAGTCTGGCGCGCTGTTTACCGACCTCAGCGTCTTTGATAACGTCGCCTGGCCGCTGCGTGAACATACGCAACTTCCCCCGCAACTGCTGCGCAGTACGGTTATGATGAAGCTGGAAGCCGTCGGGTTACGCGGAGCCGCGCAGCTGAAACCTTCCGAACTCTCTGGAGGCATGGCTCGCCGCGCCGCCCTGGCGCGCGCTATTGCGCTGGAGCCAGACCTGATTATGTTCGATGAGCCGTTTGTCGGACAGGACCCCATCACTATGGGCGTGCTGGTTAAACTCATTGATGAGCTAAACCACTCCCTGGGCATGACCTGTATCGTTGTTTCGCACGACGTGCCGGAAGTGCTGAGCATTGCCGACTACGCCTATATCATTGCCGGGCAGAAAGTTATCGCCCAGGGCACGGCTAAGGCGCTGCATGAAAATGAAGACGCACGCGTGCGTCAGTTTATCGATGGTATCGCCGATGGTCCGGTACCGTTTCGTTTTCCTGCAGGGGATTATCTGCAAGACTTAACCGGTCAGGGAGTTAACTAACAGATGTTATTACGTGCACTGGGACGGCAGGGAATCAATACCTGCGCTTCCTTTGGCCGCGCAGGATTAATGCTCTTTCACGCGCTGGTAGGCATTCCACGCTTTCGAAAACATGCGCCGCTGGTGGTAAAACAGCTCTACAGTATTGGCGTGCTTTCGCTGCTGATTATTGTGGTATCGGGTTTGTTCATCGGCATGGTGCTGGGCTTGCAGGGCTATCTGGTATTGAACACCTATGGCGCTGACAGCAGCCTTGGCATGCTGGTGGCGCTTTCGCTGCTGCGCGAACTCGGCCCGGTGGTGACAGCGCTGCTGTTTGCCGGTCGGGCTGGTTCGGCGCTGACTGCGGAAATAGGGTTAATGAAAGCTACCGAACAGCTCTCCAGTATGGAGATGATGGCGGTTGATCCTCTGCGACGAATTATTTCACCCCGTTTCTGGGCTGGTTTCATCAGCATGCCGTTGCTGACGCTGATCTTTGTAGCGGTGGGCATTATGGGAGGCGCCATCGTTGGCGTGAGCTGGAAAGGGATCGACAGCGGATTCTTCTGGTCGGCAATGCAAAATGCCGTTGATGTTCGGGCTGACGTGGTCAACTGCGTGATCAAAAGTGCAGTGTTCGCCTTTACTGTCACCTGGATAGCCCTGTTTAACGGCTATGATGCTATCCCCACTTCAGAAGGGATTAGCCGGGCAACCACTCGCACTGTGGTACACGCCTCTCTGGCGGTACTCGGTTTAGATTTTGTGCTGACTGCACTGATGTTTGGGAACTGATTCAATGCAAACGAAAAAAAGCGAACTTTGGGTAGGGGCATTTTTACTGCTGGCGCTGTGTGCGGCGCTTTTCCTGTGCCTGCGCGTGGCGGATTTGAAATCTCTGGGCAATGAGCCTACCTGGAAGCTGTATGCCACCTTCGACAATATCGGTGGCCTGAAGACCGGCTCCCCGGTAAAAATTGGCGGCGTGGTTATTGGGCGCGTCACCGATATTGCTCTGGATGACAAAACCTATTCACCACGTGTGTCGATGGATATTGAAGAAAAATATAATCAGCTTCCCGATACCAGCTCGCTGGCGGTCAGAACTTCCGGCTTGCTCGGTGAGCAATATCTTGCGCTGAACGTAGGTTTTGATGACCCGGATATGGGAACGGCTATGCTTAAAGATGGCAGCACCGTACAGGACACCAAATCGGCGATGGTGCTGGAAGATCTGATTGGCCAGTTCTTGTATAAGAGCGGCAACGGTAACGATAATAAAGATGCAGCGTCGGCGGCACCGGAAACTAACGGACAACCTGCGCCGGCTGCAACCACTACTCCTTAAGAGGACAATCAATGTTTAAACGTTTCCTGATGGTGGCAATGCTGATTATTGCCCCGGTAGCAGCCAATGCCGCTGCAGATCAAACTAACCCCTATCAACTGATGAACGAGGCGGCAGGCAAAACCTTTACCCGTCTGAAAACCGAGCAGCCGAAGATTAAGCAGGATCCCAACTACCTGCGTCAGATCGTTCGTCAGGAGCTGCTGCCTTATGTACAGATTAAATATGCCGGCGCGCTGGTGTTAGGCCGTTATTACAAAGAAGCGACACCAGCCCAGCGTGAAGCTTACTTCACCGCCTTTGGTGATTACCTGGCGCAGGCCTATGGCCAGGCGCTCGCCCTGTATAACGGTCAGACTTACCAGATAGCACCAGAGCAGCCCTATGCGGATAAAAACATCATCGCTATTCGGGTCACCATTGTGGACCCCAATGGCCGCCCGCCCGTCCGCCTGGATTTCCAGTGGCGCAAAAACAGCCGTACCGGCGAGTGGCAGGCGTATGACATGATTGCTGAAGGTGTTTCAATGATCACCACCAAACAGAATGAGTGGAGCGATACGCTGCGTCAGAAGGGCGTTGAGGGTCTGACTCAGCTACTGAAATCCTACGCTAATCAGCCGATTACTCTGGATAAAAAGCAATAATGCGCGAACAACTGAGCTGGCACCTTGAGGCGAATCAGTTACATCTTACCGGCGAGCTGCAGCGGGAAACGCTGCTGGCGCTCTGGGATCAGCGCGAGACGGTCATGAAACAGATCGATACAATCGACGTTTCGGCGCTGGAGCGGGTTGATTCTGCCGGGCTGGCCCTTCTGGTGCATTTGCGTCAGATTGCGCTGCAGCAGGGCAAAGCGCCGCTGTTTACAGGCGTTAATGAGAAACTGCTTTCGTTAATCACCCTCTATAATTTGCAGCAGATTATTGTTTCTGACCGCTAAAAAGCCCGTCTGAAACTGAACAGAACGAGCCCCTGTCCCCGCAGGGGCTTTTTGCTTGTTTAAGATAGCGGCGCTTTCCACTAATATGTGTGCCTGTTTATCATTAACCTAATTTAGAAGCCTCATGGAAACTAGTGAAATTCAATCCGTGCTGATGGACGCGTTAGCTTTGCAGGAAGTCCACGTAACTGGCGATGGCAGCCACTTTCAGGTTATCGCCGTAGGCGAACTGTTCGCTGAACTGAGCCGGGTCAAAAAACAGCAGACTGTCTATGCTCCGCTGATGGCGTACATCGCAGATAACCGCATCCATGCCGTATCGATCAAAACCTTTACCCCGGAAGAGTGGGCGCGCGACCGTAAGCTGAACGGTTTTTAAGCTTCGCTGAGACCATCGCAGAGAGCTGCGGTGGGGCGGGCGGTACTTTATTGTTAAAAAAGAGAGCTGGTGCAATGGATAAATTTCGTGTGCAGGGTCCGACCCGTCTGAGCGGGGAAGTGACTATTTCCGGCGCTAAAAATGCAGCGCTGCCGATCCTGTTCGCCGCTCTGCTGGCGTCCGATCCTGTAGAGATTCAGAATGTCCCTAAACTCAAGGACATCGATACCACGCTGAAGCTGCTGGGCCAGCTTGGTGTGAAGGCGGAGCGCAATGGCTCCGTGCACCTTGATGCCAGCAACGTGGATATTTATTGCGCGCCGTATGAACTGGTGAAAACCATGCGCGCCTCTATCTGGGCGCTGGGTCCGCTGGTGGCCCGCTTTGGTCAGGGTCAGGTTTCTCTGCCCGGCGGATGTGCCATTGGTGCTCGTCCAGTTGATTTGCATATCACCGGCCTTGAACAGTTAGGCGCAGTGATCAAACTGGAAGAGGGCTACGTTAAAGCCTCTGTTGACGGCCGCCTGAAAGGGGCTCACATCGTAATGGATAAGGTGAGCGTTGGCGCTACCGTGACCATCATGAGTGCGGCTACCCTGGCAACCGGCGTTACGGTAATTGAGAACGCTGCCCGTGAGCCTGAAATTGTCGACACGGCTAACTTCCTGAATACGCTGGGTGCGAAAATCACCGGTGCAGGTAGCGACCGTATTACTATCGAAGGCGTGGAACGTCTGGGCGGCGGTGTTTATCGCGTGTTGCCCGATCGCATCGAGACCGGGACTTTCCTGATCGCAGCGGCCATTTCTGGCGGTAAGGTGGTTTGTCGGGCTACTCAGCCTGATACGCTGGATGCCGTTCTGGCAAAACTGCGTGAAGCGGGCGCTGAAATTGAGACCGGTGAAGACTGGATAAGCCTGGACATGCATGGCAAGCGCCCCAAAGCGGTCAACTTCCGTACTGCGCCGCATCCCGGTTTCCCAACGGATATGCAGGCACAGTTCAGCCTGCTGAATTTGGTGGCTGAAGGTACGGGCGTGATCACCGAAACGATCTTTGAAAACCGCTTTATGCACATCCCTGAGCTGATCCGTATGGGCGCTCATGCGGAGATTGAGAGCAATACGGCTATCTGTCACGGTGTTGAAAAACTCTCTGGTGCCCAGGTCATGGCGACCGATCTGCGCGCTTCCGCCAGCCTGGTTCTGGCGGGCTGCATTGCAGAAGGTACAACCATTGTGGACCGCATCTATCATATCGATCGCGGTTATGAGCACATTGAAGATAAGCTGAAAGCGATGGGCGCGAACATTGAGCGCGTTCGCGGCGAAGAGTAATCTTCCTGTTAAATCAGCCTGCAAGGCGGTAGGAAACTACCGCCTTTTTTATTATCTCATCAGCTTCTTACGATCGATCAGCTGCTGGGTGTGAGGATCGTAATATCGGCTTGGCCAGATTTCAGCAGGATGAATATTCAGCGCATTGGCAATCAGCCATTCGCCTTTCGGCCATGGACGGAAAAGGGCATTTGCCAGCGTAGATGAGCTCAGCCCCGCCTCTCTGGAGACGCCAGCAAGGCTGGTTCCCCTTTTGCGCAGGTTCGCGATAATGTCTGCGTTATGCCAATCTTGCTTATCTTTACACATATGTGTTTCCTCCTTGTACACACAACAAAATTGCTATGATGGGTCTCAAACCGGGCGGGCAGAGCGCTGTGCCGGAAGGGCAGTGTGCGATAATCCGCTACAGGAAACCCGGAGGTTTTATAACAATAATGGGCTAATAATTTCCAATAGTTTCTTAATGGGGATTTGGATTTGTGCCCAATCGCGCAAAAGTTACGCAACCCTTTAAGCCGTTACATTCAGGCAGAGCGCGCGCCAGGCGTCGGGGCGCAGAGGAAAAGGGAGAACAAAAAAGGGAGAGCAAAAAAGAGGTAAAAAAAGCGCGGCTGCCCGCGCTTGCAGATATCAGAACTCGCGTTGAACTGACATATGTGCCAGAGCTTCCAGGGCGCTGCGCCATGGCGATTCCGGGAGCGCCTTCAGCGCGGCAATAGCTTTGTCAGCTTCATTCTCTGCGGCCTGACGCGTCCACTCCAGAGAGCCACACTGGCGCATGGTTTCCAGAACGGGTTCCAGTAAATGGCGACCGTTACCCTGCTCAATGGCTTCTCTGATCAGTTGTGACTGCTCAGCATTTCCATTTCGCATCGCATGCAGCAGAGGCAGGGTAGGCTTACCTTCACTCAGATCGTCCCCGACGTTTTTGCCCAGCGTTTTGCCATCCGCGCTGTAATCGAGTAAATCATCAATCAGCTGGAAAGCGGTACCGAGATAGCGTCCGTAATCCTGCAGCGCTTTTTCCTGCTCTGAAGAGGCATCGGCAAGAATGGCTGAGGATTGGGCTGCCGCTTCAAACAGACGAGCCGTTTTACTGTAGATAACCCGCATGTAGCTCTCTTCAGTAATATCCGGGTCGTTGCAGTTCATCAACTGCAACACTTCACCTTCCGCGATAACATTCACCGCTTCCGACATCAGCGCCAGAACGCGGAGAGAGCCAAGGCTGGTCATCATCTGGAAAGCGCGGGTATAGATGAAGTCGCCCACCAGCACGCTGGCCGCGTTGCCAAAGGCCGCATTCGCCGTGGCTTTCCCTCTGCGCATATCCGATTCGTCCACCACGTCATCATGAAGCAGCGTGGCGGTGTGGATAAACTCAATCAGGGCGGCCACGGTAATATGTTGTTTACCCGTGTAATTAACGGCGCGCGCCGCTAACACAGCAATCATCGGGCGGATGCGTTTGCCTCCACCACTGATGATGTAGTAACCCAGCTGATTGATGAGGGAAACCTCTGAATTCAGCTGTTCGAGTATGGTTGCATTGACGTCCGCCATGTCTTGCGCGGTGAGTTCGTTTATCTGTTCTAAGTTCATCAGTCTGTTCAGCTATTGCTCAGTATGCTGCTATGATAAGCGTCTTTACCCGTGCCTGCGGCATATAATGTATAACAGATTGTACTGGAAAATCGCCGTAACGAAACAATTGCCTGTGCTATGTGTTTTTTTTCTGCAATACAGCGCATCAGGTACTTGTCATTACGAGGGAACTTGCGTAGAATTCGCGCCCTATTGTGAATATTTATAGCGCAGCCTGAAACCAAGACGGCAAGCGCGAGAGCGGAGTTTTATATGTACGCGGTTTTCCAAAGTGGTGGTAAACAACACCGAGTAAGCGAAGGTCAGACCGTTCGCCTGGAAAAGCTGGACATCGCAACCGGCGAAACGATTGAATTCGACCAGGTTCTGATGATTGCCAACGGTGAAGACGTGACAATTGGCGCGCCTTTAGTTTCAGGTGGCGTGATCAAGGCAGAAATTATTGCTCATGGTCGTGGCGACAAAATCAAGATTGTTAAGTTCCGTCGTCGTAAACACTACCGTAAGCAGCAGGGTCACCGTCAGTGGTTCACTGATGTGAAGATCACTGGCATCAGCGCCTAAGAGGAGATCTGACAAATGGCACACAAAAAGGCTGGCGGCTCCACTCGAAATGGTCGCGATTCCAATGCAAAACGTCTCGGCGTTAAGCGTTTCGGCGGCGAAGCCGTACTGGCAGGTAGCATCATCGTTCGTCAGCGTGGAACCAAATTCCATGCGGGTACCAACGTAGGCTGCGGCCGTGACCACACCCTGTTTGCAACTGCAGACGGCAAGGTCAAATTCGAAGTTAAAGGCCCGAACAACCGTAAATTCATCAGCATCGTTGCTGAATAAGGTTTTCGTGCCTGAAAGCGGTACCTGATACCGCTTTCTGCAGCGAATCTGAAAGCCCCGCTATGATTGCGGGGCTTTTTACATTCTGTCTTAAGCCCCCGGCGTAATTCCTCCTGTGGGTAGACAGTAAAGACGATTTTTACTGTACACTTTACACTCAGCTGCACAATGTCTTGAGGCGGATCCCCTTTCTGGAATTGACGCGAAGACAGTTTCTGCGGCGCCAGACGCTCCGTCACAGGCATCTTTGTTTGCCACGACGGATCACCCCCGGACAGGCATACCCGTGCCGGGCGAATGATTTACGGAGAAGTAACATGAAGTTTGTTGATGAAGCGACGATACTCGTTGCTGCGGGCGATGGCGGCAATGGCTGCGTCAGCTTCCGTCGTGAAAAATATATCCCAAGAGGCGGTCCGGACGGCGGCGACGGTGGTGACGGCGGCGATGTCTACATGCAGGCCGACGAAAACCTGAACACCCTGATCGACTACCGTTTTGAAAAATCTTTCCGTGCTGAGCGTGGCCAGAACGGCCAGAGCCGTGACTGCACCGGCAAACGCGGCAAAGACATCATTATCAAAGTGCCGGTGGGCACACGCATCATCGATCAGGGCACTGGCGAAACGCTGGGTGACATGATGACCCATGGTCAGGTACAGATGGTCGCTAAAGGCGGCTGGCATGGCCTGGGCAACACCCGCTTCAAGTCGTCCGTTAACCGCTCTCCCCGTCAGAAAACGATGGGGACGCCAGGCGAAAAGCGCGATCTTCAGCTGGAACTGATGCTGCTGGCCGATGTGGGCATGCTGGGCTTACCTAATGCCGGCAAGTCGACCTTTATCCGTGCCGTTTCTGCCGCTAAGCCGAAAGTGGCGGACTATCCGTTTACCACTCTGGTGCCAAGCCTTGGCGTGGTGCGTATGGACAGCGAGAAGAGCTTCGTCATTGCCGATATTCCTGGCCTGATTGAAGGCGCCTCTGATGGCGCGGGTCTGGGCATCCGCTTCCTGAAGCACCTTGAACGCTGCCGCGTCCTGCTGCACACCATTGACCTGGCCCCGATTGATGAATCTGACCCGGTTGAGAATGCGCGCATCATCCTGGGCGAGCTGGAAAAATACAGCGAGAAACTGTTTAACAAACCTCGCTGGCTGGTGTTTAACAAGGTCGACCTGCTGGATCAGGAAGAGGCCGAGGCGCGGGCTAAAGCGATTGCTGAAGCGCTGGGCTGGACCGACAAGTATTACCTGATCTCTGCCGCTAACCGCGTAGGCGTCACGCCGCTGTGCTGGGATGTTATGTCCTTCATTATCGCTAATCCTAAGGAAGCGGAAGAAGAGCAGAAGCAGCCTGAAAAAGTGGAATTCATGTGGGACGACTATCATCGTCAGCAGCTGGAAGAAGCCGAAGCAGAGTCTGCGATCGAAGTGGAAGATGATGACTGGGATGACGACTGGGATGAAGAAGACGACGAAGGCGTCGAAATCATCTACAAGCGTTAATTCTTAGGGACACCCAGTGTGTCCCTTTTTTATGGGCGTCGCGCGCGGGCCACTCTCTGAAACGATATCACGCTCATATCATTATGCGCCTTCCTCCGGCGGCTAATTCAGCTTCTGCGGCAGCCAGCAGGTAGCGTCAAGGCCAGGGCGATCGTGGCGATTGGTTAAGCGTAGCTCGCCATGATGAAGCTGAGTAATGCGCTGGACAATATTCAGGCCCAGCCCGCTTCCCCCAAACCGCTGATCCATCCTTCTGAAGGCTTTAGTCAACTCCTGCGAGGCTGCGGGATCGATGCCCGGCCCCTCATCCCTGACAGTAAAGCTGCTGCCCTCATTATCCTGCTGAGCCAGCAAGGTGATGTGGCTGCCTTCCGGACTGTAGCGTGAAGCGTTTTCGATCAAATTACGCACCATCAGGCGCAGCAAAACGGCATCGCCCTGAATCTCCAGCGACAGATCGCCCGTTACCTCCAGTGTCTGCTTACGGCTGGCAAGCATCTCATTCATTTCCAGTTCAAGCGGCTTAAAAACGGTCTCCCAGTTCACCACCTGATAGTGACCGCCTGCCAGCGCCTGACCGGCGCGGGAGAGCATCAGCAACTGTTCAATGACGTGCATTAACTGATCGATACGCTCAACCAGCATAGGTCCCTGGGCTACGCCTTGTTGTCCGAGCAATTCAAGGTGAAGCCGCAGGCCTGCCAGCGGTGTACGGAGTTCGTGGGCGGCATCGGCGGTGAAAAGCCGCTCCTGCTGCAAGGTGTGATCCAGCCTGCCCAGCAACTGATTAAGCGCCCGAGTCACGGCGGCAATTTCATCCATATCGGAGAAGTGGGGAAGGGGAGTGAGATTATCAGCGGAACGCTCTGAAAGGCTGTTTTGCAGCGACTTCAGAGGGCGGACAATCCAGCTTATCGCCCAGAACGAGAGCAGCAGGGTGAAGCAGACCATAACCAGGGAAGGCAATAACAGGGAGGCGATCGCTTCCCTGATTTCGCCTTCAACATGCTCGTTGCGGGAATGGGCAGAGAGCGTCTCGTTGACCAGGAAACCAATCTGTTCACGGCTTTCGTGCCACAGCCAGGCTGCACTCATCATCTGGCAGGAGAGCAGGATCAGCGCCAGCATAATCAGTAAACGCCGACGCATACTGTTCAAGAGCGGTTTTCCAGACGGTAACCCACGCCGCGCACCGTTTTAATCCGATCCTTACCCAACTTGCGGCGAAGATTATGAATATGCACTTCCAGCGTGTTGGAGCCGTTATCGTCCTGCCAGCTATAAAGATCCTGCTGCAGCGTTTCACGATGCACGGTTTGATCGATGCGCATCAGCAACCGGGTAAGCAGCGCAAACTCTTTCGGTGTGATTTCCACCGGCTGCGTGTCGAGCCAGACCTGTTGTGATGAGAGATTCAACGACAAATCGCCATGTTGCAGAAGATTGTCGCTGCGTCCCTGATAACGGCGGATCAGCGCGCGCACTCTCGCTTTGAGTTCCGCAAGGGCGAACGGCTTGACCAGATAGTCATCGGCTCCCGCATCCAGACCTCCAACCCGATCTTCCAGCGCATCACGGGCAGTCAGGATCAGGACCGGCAGGTCAATATGCTCTTTGCGCCACTGCCGCAACAGCTCTCCTCCATCACGATCCGGCAGGCCAAGGTCGAGCACTATCAGGCTGTACTGGCCAGATTGCAGAAGCGCGCAGGCCTCTGCCGCTTTGGTCGCGGCATCAACAGCATAGCCTTCACTGGTGAGCGCCTGAACCAGACCGCCCAGTAGCAGCGCATCATCTTCAACAATCAGCAGTTTCATCGGGATCAGTTGTTCTGGTAAACATCCTTATAGAGCCGGCTTTCAAAGCGCACCAGCGGGATACGGCGCTGACGCTGATCTTCCGGGGGAACAGCATAACCCGAAAGATACTGGACAAATGCCACGCGCTGCCCGCTGGCCGTGGTCATAAAGCCAGCAAGGTTATACACACCCTGCAGGGAGCCGGTCTTGGCCGATACCTTGCCGTCCACGCCTGCTTCATGAAGACCTCCGCGATAACGTAACGTTCCGTCATAGCCTGCAAGCGGCAACATAGAGATATAATTCAGCTCACGATCGTTTTTCGCAATGTACTGCAACACTTGCATCATGGTAGCAGGGGAAATCAGATCGTGGCGAGAAAGCCCGGAACCATCTACCTGGATGCTGTTACCTAAATCCACATTCGCTTTTTGACGCAGGATTTGACGAACAGCATCAGAACCGGCACGCCAGGTGCCCGGTACGCCAAAGCGCTCATGGCCTATAGTGCGAAAAACGGTATCGGCGATCATGTTGTCTGACTTCTTCAGCATAATCTTCAGCAGATCGTGCAGGGGGGCAGACTGCGTTTGTGCCAGCACCGTAGCGGGGGGCGTCACCAGAGTCTGACGAAGCAGATGGCCGGAATAATCGATATCCGCAGCCTGCAACTCTGCTTTAAGCAGTGCGCCCGCGTAACTGGCACCATCCTGTATGGCAAAAGCCAGCGGCAGCGGTTCTGATCGCTGGGTCATACAGCCAGTGAGCGTAAAGCGGTTCAGTTCACCCGGAACCACATCCAGTTCACAATACTGCGCCTCCGGCGAGCCCTTCGCCAGCGTACGTACCTGACTGAACATGTTCACCGGATAGAACGAAGCCACGCGGATAAACGCGTTATCCCCAGCCTTTGGCGCACTGTACAGCGAGACAGAGAAGCAGTTACGGTCAACGATAGCGGCAGCGGGTGGCGCGCTGAAGCACTGGGTCATATCGTTCCACGGCCAGCCCGGTGCTTTGTCATGGCTGGCAAACACCGAGGTGTCGATAACCAGATTGCCATCAATATGATTTACGCCCTGTTTTTTCAGGGTGGCGACCATATTGCGCAAATCCTGCCGCGTCAGAGTGGGATCGCCGCCGAACCGAGCTACCAGATCACCCTGTAAGGTACCATTACTCACCGAGCCTTTGCTCTCAAGCTGCGTATGGAAACGATAATCCGGGCCAAGCTGAAGCAGCGCCGCCAACGCAGTTATCACCTTCATGGTACTGGCAGGAAGTGCCATTTGTTGGCTGTGATAATCGATAGAAGGGTTAGTTGCGCCTATTTTTTGCACAATTAACGCCAGGTTCGCGCCATCCGGCAGATATTGGGTATAGTCTTCAACCGAACCCGCCTGCGCATTTAGTACAAATGCGCAGGCCAGACCGGAAACAATTCGTGAAAATCGCATAATCTCGCGTTTACTGACAGGTGATGCCGACATACTACGGTGCATCGTTGTGGAAAGTAAACGATGACCCATAAGGAACTCTGGGTTAAAATACGTATCAAAATGCAAAACCACCAGGCCCTGGGTCTCTCTCGGGTCAGGTTTATTTCGTTTGTAATTCAGTAGCAAGCGCCGCAGAACGCTTTTTCTGCATCAACCTGTCAGGATGACGAAATTTTGCACAGGACAGATTTTACGAGGTATTGAGATGAATCAGATTCCGATGACGTTAAGGGGCGCGGACAAACTGCGCGAAGAGCTCGAAGAGCTGAAAACCATTAAACGCCCCAGAATTATTGCCTCAATTGCTGATGCGCGTGAGCACGGCGACTTAAAAGAGAACGCTGAGTATCACGCCGCGCGCGAAGAGCAGGGCTTTTGTGAAGGTCGTATTCAGGAGATAGAGGCTAAACTCTCTAATGCTCAGGTGATCGACGTCACTAAAATGAACGCGAACGGTCGGGTGATTTTTGGTTCAACGGTCACCGTATTGAACCTGGATACGGATGAAGAGTCAACTTACCGCATTGTTGGCGATGACGAAGCTGACTTTAAGCAAAATCTGATTTCTGTCAACTCGCCAATGGCGCGTGGCCTGATTGGTAAAGAAGTGGATGATGTGACCATCGTCAAAACGCCCGGCGGCGACGTCGAGTATGAAATTCTGAAGATAGAATATCTCTGAATTCTGCTACGCTGGAAAGTGCAGGCGTATTGTAAAGAAAGGAAAAAGGCCGCTAAGCGGCCTTTTATCAACATCAGGAGCATGTCACCTTCTGCGCAAGCGTCAGTTTTTACTGCGCCTCAGCGTGGAAGTGCGATCTTGCGTTCCTTCGTTGGACGGTACAGTACCAGCGTCTTGCCGATAACCTGCACGTTTGCTGCTTTGGTTTCGCGCACGATAGCCTCAACAACCAGTGCTTTCGTCTCACGGTCTTCCGTAGCGATTTTCACCTTGATGAGCTCGTGGTGCTCCAGTGCTTGTTCGATCTCGGCCAGCACCCCTTCGGTCAAACCGTTGTTGCCCAGCATGACCACAGGCTTCAGCGGATGGGCCAGCCCTTTGAGGTGTTGTTTTTGTTTGGTACTCAGATTCATCGTATTTTTTACTTACATTGGGATTGAAAACGGGTCATTCTACCGCCATCTCTGGTGTATCACCAAATCGGCATTGCTGATTTGCGCGGTTTATTTATCGCATACGCTGAATCATAGTTGGAAATTGTATGACTGGTAAAAAGCGTTCGGCCAGTTCCAGCCGCTGGCTACAGGAACACTTTAGCGATAAATATGTGCTTCAGGCACAGAAAAAAGGGCTGCGTTCGCGTGCCTGGTTTAAACTTGATGAAATACAGCAAGGTGACAAGCTGTTCAAGCCTGGAATGACCGTGGTTGACCTGGGTGCTGCACCCGGCGGCTGGTCCCAGTATGTGGTGACACAGATTGGGTCACAGGGCCGCGTCATTGGTTGTGATATCCTGCCGATGGATCCTATCGCTGGTGTCGATTTCCTTCAGGGCGATTTTCGTGATGAACTGGTAATGAAAGCCCTACTGGAACGCGTTGGCGACAATAAAGTGCAGGTTGTGATGTCCGATATGGCGCCCAACATGACAGGAACGCCCGCGGTAGATATTCCCCGCTCGATGTATTTAGTTGAGCTTGCGCTGGAAATGTGTCGAGATGTACTGGCACCTGGCGGCAGTTTTTTAGTGAAAGTGTTTCAGGGAGATGGCTTTGAAGATTACCTCCGGGAAATTCGCTCCCTGTTTACGAAAGTAAAAATTCGTAAGCCGGACGCTTCGCGCTCTCGATCGCGTGAAGTGTACATTGTAGCGACAGGGCGCAAACTATAGTACCCTACGCTGTCTGTTAACACAGTTGTAATAAGAGGTTAATCCCTTGAGTGACATGGCGAAAAACCTGATTCTCTGGTTAGTCATCGCAGTCGTGCTGATGTCTGTATTCCAGAGCTTTGGGCCCAGCGAGTCGAATGGCCGTAGGGTTGACTACTCAACCTTCCTGTCGGAAGTGAACCAGGATCAGGTCCGCGAGGCACGTATTAACGGGCGTGAAATCAACGTTGTCAAAAAAGACAGTAACAAATACACAACTTATATCCCCGTCAACGATCCTAAGTTGCTCGATAACCTGTTGACTAAAAATGTAAAAGTCGTGGGTGAACCACCGGAAGAACCGAGCCTGTTGGCTTCGATCTTTATCTCATGGTTCCCAATGCTGTTACTTATCGGTGTCTGGATCTTCTTTATGCGCCAGATGCAGGGCGGGGGCGGCAAAGGCGCGATGTCCTTTGGTAAAAGCAAAGCCCGCATGCTGACGGAAGATCAGATCAAGACCACCTTCGCCGATGTTGCCGGTTGCGACGAAGCGAAAGATGAAGTGGCTGAGCTGGTGGAATACCTGCGTGAGCCAAGCCGCTTCCAGAAGCTGGGTGGTAAAATTCCGAAAGGTGTACTGATGGTCGGTCCTCCGGGTACCGGTAAAACGCTGTTGGCGAAAGCCATTGCAGGCGAAGCTAAAGTGCCTTTCTTTACCATCTCCGGTTCTGACTTTGTTGAAATGTTCGTGGGTGTGGGTGCATCACGCGTCCGTGACATGTTCGAACAGGCCAAAAAAGCTGCGCCCTGCATCATCTTTATCGATGAGATTGATGCGGTAGGTCGTCAGCGTGGCGCCGGTTTAGGCGGTGGTCACGATGAACGTGAGCAGACCCTGAACCAGATGCTGGTTGAGATGGATGGTTTTGAAGGCAACGAAGGCATCATCGTGATTGCCGCAACTAACCGCCCAGACGTGCTTGACCCAGCGCTGCTGCGTCCGGGCCGCTTTGACCGTCAGGTTGTTGTCGGTCTGCCAGACGTACGTGGTCGCGAACAGATCCTGAAAGTGCATATGCGTCGTGTGCCTCTGGCAACCGACATTGAAGCATCAGTGATTGCCCGTGGTACCCCTGGCTTCTCCGGTGCCGATTTGGCTAACTTGGTCAATGAAGCGGCGCTGTTTGCTGCCCGTGGCAACAAACGCGTTGTCTCAATGGTCGAGTTCGAAAAAGCGAAAGACAAAATTATGATGGGTGCGGAACGTCGCTCCATGGTGATGACAGAATCGCAGAAAGAGTCCACGGCTTATCACGAAGCGGGTCACGCGATTATCGGTCGCCTGGTGCCAGAACACGATCCGGTTCACAAAGTGACCATCATTCCTCGTGGTCGTGCACTGGGTGTGACGTTCTTCCTGCCTGAAGGCGATGCGATCAGCGCAAGCCGTCAGAAACTGGAAAGTCAGATCTCCACGCTGTACGGTGGCCGTCTGGCAGAAGAGATCATTTACGGCGTGGAACACGTTTCTACTGGTGCGTCTAACGACATCAAAGTAGCAACCTCTATCGCACGTAACATGGTGACGCAATGGGGCTTCTCAGAGAAACTTGGCCCGCTGTTGTATGCTGAAGAAGAGGGTGAAGTTTTCCTTGGTCGTTCAGTGGCGAAAGCGAAGCACATGTCTGATGAAACCGCACGTATCATTGACCAGGAAGTGAAATCTCTGGTTGAAGGCAACTACCAGCGCGCTCGCCGTATTCTGAATGAAAATATGGATATACTTCATGCAATGAAAGATGCGTTGATGAAGTATGAAACCATTGATGCTCCGCAGATCGATGACCTGATGGCACGACGTGAAGTACGTCCGCCACAAGGTTGGGAAGATCCGGGTAGCACCAATAATTCTGATAACAACGGTACGCCAAAGGCGCCGCGCCCGGTTGATGAACCGCGCACGCCTAACCCTGGCAATACCATGTCAGAGCAGCTGGGCGACAAATAGCACCTTTGTTCGTCTGAGCTCACTCCAAACCCCGGCCTTGACCGGGGTTTTTTATATCCTTAGATTGACCACCCTGACTGACCTGCAGAATACGTTTGGAGAGTAACCGTTATGAAGCTTTATGCCCGGGATACCGTGCTCGATTTGTCTCATCCTCATGTGATGGGGATCCTGAATGTGACCCCCGACTCTTTTTCGGATGGTGGAAAGCATAACGAGCTGGTACAGGCGCTGACGCATGCCAACGAAATGATTAATGCAGGCGCCACCATTATTGATGTGGGTGGGGAATCCACCCGGCCAGGCGCTGATGAAGTCAGCGTTGAGCAGGAGCTTGAGCGGGTCATTCCGGTGGTGGAGGCGCTGTCACAGCGTTTTGAAGTCTGGATCTCTGTGGATACCTCTAAGCCAGAGGTGATCCGCGAGTCTGCAAACGCGGGTGCGCATATCATCAACGATATACGCTCCTTACAGGAACCCGGTGCGCTTGAGGCCGCCGCAGAAACGGGACTGCCAGTCTGCCTGATGCATATGCAGGGCGAACCGCGAACCATGCAGCAGGCACCCAAATATACCCGGCTTCTGCAGGATATCGACGCCTTTTTCGTTCAGCATATCGCCCGCTGCGAAGCTGCAGGGATTAAAAAAGAGCAGTTGATCCTCGACCCGGGATTCGGTTTCGGTAAGAATCTCTCCCATAATTATCAGCTGCTGGCCCATCTGGCCGATTTTCACCGCTTTGGGCTGCCGCTGCTGGCAGGAATGTCCCGCAAGAGTATGATTGGTCAACTGCTGAACGTCGGGCCGTCACAACGGCTTACCGGAAGCCTGGCCTGCGCGGTGATTGCCGCAATGCAGGGCGCGCATATTCTGCGCGTTCATGATGTCAAAGAAACTGTCGAGGCGATGCGCGTCGTCGAGGCAACACTGTCAGCGAAGGAAGAGTAACGTTATGAGCAACCGTAAGTATTTTGGCACCGATGGTATCCGCGGCAAAGTAGGCGAGTCTCCAATCACGCCTGATTTCGTACTCAAGCTGGGCTGGGCTGCGGGGAAGGTGCTAGCGCGTAATGGCTCAAAGAAAATTATTATCGGTAAGGACACGCGTATCTCAGGCTATATGCTGGAATCAGCTTTAGAAGCCGGACTGGCCGCCGCAGGTCTTTCCGCTGCCTTTACCGGCCCTATGCCTACGCCAGCCATTGCCTACCTGACGCGCACCTTCCGTGCAGAGGCGGGGATCGTCATTTCCGCTTCACACAATCCTTTTGACGATAATGGCATTAAATTTTTCTCTGTAGAAGGCACAAAATTGCCCGATGACGTGGAAGAAGCCATTGAAGCAGAAATGGAAAAGCCGATCACCTGCGTGGAATCTGCGGAGCTGGGGCGTGCCAGCCGTATTGTCGATGCCGCTGGCCGTTATATTGAGTTCTGCAAAGGGACCTTCCCCAGCGAGCTTAGCCTTAATGGCCTGAAGATTGTGGTGGACTGCGCAAATGGCGCCACTTACCACATCGCGCCTAATGTGTTGCGTGAGCTTGGTGCCACCGTTATCACTCTTGGCGTGCAGCCAGACGGCATGAACATTAATAAAGAGTGTGGTGCCACCGACGTACGCCAGCTTCAGGCACGCGTACTGGCTGAAAAGGCAGATATCGGCCTGGCTTACGATGGCGATGGTGACCGCATCATGATGGTGGACCACCTTGGCCTCAAAGTGGATGGCGACCAGATCCTCTATATCATCGCTCGTGAAGGGCTTCGTCAGGGACAGCTGCGTGGCGGCGTGGTGGGGACACTGATGAGCAACATGGGGCTTGAGCTGGCGCTTAAACAGCTTGGTATCCCGTTTGCCAGGGCCAAAGTGGGTGACCGCTATGTGCTGGAGAAATTGCAGGAAAAAGGGTGGCGACTCGGTGCAGAAAACTCTGGTCACGTCATCCTGCTGGATAAAACCACCACAGGTGATGGTATTGTTGCCGGTTTGCAGGTGCTGACTGCAATGGTGCGTAATCATATGAGCCTGCACGACTTGTGCAGCGGTATGAAACTGCTACCTCAAATTCTGGTTAACGTTCGCTTTAGCGGCACTACTGACCCGCTTGAGGACGAAACGGTTAAAACGGTTACCGCCGAGGTGGAAAAGGAGTTAAAGGGCAGGGGACGCGTGCTGTTGCGTAAATCTGGCACGGAGCCGTTGATCCGCGTTATGGTTGAAGGGGAAGATGAAGCCCTGGTGACCGGTCTGGCTCACCGGATTGCGGATGCGGTAAAAGCAGTCTGATGCCTCTCTGGGGTGCTGATGACCCCCGGCTGCAGAAAAGGCCTGCATTGCCTCAGGGTAATGCGGGCGCAGAAATGTCTGCTGCGCCCGCCTTTTTCTGCCCCTTTTGGGGATCAAAAGACGCGCGCTATTATTTCTCTTTTTCTGCACAAATACTCACCAGATGAGTGATTTACGCGCAGATTATCGCTGCCTTTGCCGTTTTTTTCCGCAATCAGTAGCAGGGCAGTAAATTGCTCTTGCGCACTCAGGCGGCTTTGGTTAGTATTCACACCCGCTTCTGATGGGTAGTGAAGACGCTATCTCTCTAACTGGTTTGAAGCTTTTGATGTGCGGTTAACGCGCAAGGAAACAGGTTGATTATGTACGAAGCTCTCTTGGTAGTTTTCCTTATTGTGGCAATCGGCCTTGTTGGTCTGATTATGCTTCAGCAAGGTAAAGGCGCTGATATGGGCGCGTCATTTGGTGCAGGCGGTTCCGCTACGCTGTTTGGTTCTAACGGTTCAGGTAACTTTATGACCCGTATGACCGCAGTACTGGCGACATTGTTCTTCATCATTAGCTTGATTCTGGGCAACCTCAATAGCAACAAAACGCAGAAAGGAAGCGAGTGGGAAAATCTGACTCAGCCTGCACAGTCGCAGCAGAGCCAGCCAGCTAAACCGGCCACGCCGGGTAGCGATATCCCACAGTAAGCAGTAAGGGTGTGATTTCGACACGACAGAAATAAAAAAGTCGTCTCTTTAGTGCCGTGGTGGTGGAATTGGTAGACACGCTACCTTGAGGTGGTAGTGCCCGCATGGGCTTACGGGTTCAAGTCCCGTCCTCGGTACCAAACTTCAGTATTGCTTGCATTTTATGCAAGATCGGCGTAGTATTTGCCACGTTTTCGGACGCGGGGTGGAGCAGCCTGGTAGCTCGTCGGGCTCATAACCCGAAGGTCGTCGGTTCAAATCCGGCCCCCGCAACCACTTTCCCTTAGAGTTCTTTTTCAAATATACTGTATGCATCGCACGGCGCATTTTCAGCAGATTTTGAAAAAAATTCTTTTGGATTGTGCCGAACCGCCAGATTTTTGGCGTACAGGGTCCAGTCGCATTAAGCCCCGATTTATCGGGGTTTTTTGTTATCAGGAAACAGCATACTGGGCTATTAAGCCCTTTTTTTATGTCTTGGGGGTGGCCTTGTCCACATTAGAGCAAAAATTAACTGAGCTGATCACAGCACCGGTAGAAGCGCTGGGCTACGAACTGGTCGGTATCGAGTTTGTACGCGGTCGCACATCCACGTTGCGCATCTATATTGATAGTGAAGATGGCATCAATGTTGACGATTGTGCTGATGTTAGCCACCAGGTAAGTGCCGTATTCGATGTCGAAGACCCGATAACCGTCGCTTACAACCTTGAAGTCTCCTCACCAGGCCTTGAGCGCCCACTCTTTACCGCTGCGCATTACGCACAATTTATTGGCGAAGAAGTGAGCCTGGTGCTGCGTATGGCCGTTCAAAACCGCCGCAAATGGCAGGGCATCATTAAATCTGTTGAAGGTGAAATGATCACTGTTGCTGTTGAGGGTAACGACGAAGTGTTCGCGCTGAGCAATATTCAGAAGGCGAACCTGGTTCCCCACTTTTAAAAGTCCGGATTGAGGCATACCAGGATGAACAAAGAAATCTTAGCTGTAGTTGAGGCTGTGTCGAACGAGAAATCACTCCCGCGCGAAAAGATTTTCGAAGCGCTGGAGAGCGCACTGGCAACGGCTACCAAAAAGAAATATGAGCAGGAAATCGACGTGCGTGTCAGCATTGACCGTAAAAGCGGCGATTTCGATACGTTCCGCCGTTGGGTAATCGTCGACGAAGTGACTATGCCGACGCGTGAAATCACGCTGGATGCTGCTCGTTACGAAGATGAGTCGCTGAATCTGGGCGAGTACGTTGAAGATCAGATTGAATCAGTGACCTTTGACCGTATCACCACGCAAACCGCTAAACAGGTTATTGTGCAGAAAGTGCGCGAAGCTGAGCGTGCGATGGTGGTTGATCAGTTCCGTGAGCAGGAAGGTGAGATCATCACCGGCGTGGTTAAAAAAGTAAACCGCGACAACATCTCTCTGGATCTGGGCAGCAATGCTGAAGCCGTCATCATTCGTGAAGATATGCTGCCGCGCGAAAACTTCCGTCCGGGTGACCGTATTCGCGGCGTACTCTACGCAGTGCGTCCTGAGGCTCGCGGTGCTCAGCTGTTTGTCAGCCGTTCCAAACCGGAAATGTTGATCGAACTGTTCCGCATTGAAGTGCCAGAAATTGGCGAAGAAGTGATTGAAATTAAAGCCGCCGCGCGCGATCCTGGCTCTCGTGCCAAGATTGCAGTTAAAACCAACGACAAGCGTATCGACCCGGTCGGTGCTTGCGTAGGTATGCGTGGTGCGCGTGTTCAGGCAGTATCCAGCGAGCTGGGTGGCGAGCGTATTGATATCGTACTGTGGGATGATAATCCTGCCCAGTTCGTGATCAACGCTATGGCCCCGGCGGATGTTGCCTCTATCGTGGTGGACGAAGATAATCACACCATGGATATCGCTGTTGAAGCCGGTAATCTGGCTCAGGCGATTGGCCGTAATGGTCAAAACGTGCGTCTGGCATCGCAGCTGAGTGGCTGGGAGCTGAACGTGATGACGGTCGACGATCTGCAGGCGAAGCACCAGGCTGAAGCCCATGCTGCCATCGACGTCTTTACCAAATATCTCGATATCGATGAAGATTTCGCTACGGTTCTGGTTGAAGAAGGTTTCTCTTCTCTCGAAGAACTGGCGTATGTTCCGATTAATGAGCTGTTGGAAATCGACGGTCTGGATGAAGAGACAGTAGAAGCGCTGCGCGATCGTGCGAAAAATGCGTTAACCACCCTGGCGCTGGCGAAAGAAGAGAGCCTGGGCGTAAACCAGCCGGCAGAAGATTTGCTGAATCTGGAAGGTCTTGAACGTGAGCTGGCATTTAAGCTGGCCGCAAAAGGCGTCTGTACGCTGGAAGATCTTGCCGAACAGGGTGTTGACGACCTGACAGATATTGAAGGCCTGAATGATGAGCGGGCTGGTGAGCTGATTATGGCTGCACGTAATATCTGCTGGTTCGGCGACGACGCGTAATAAACTGTAGCAGGAAGGAACAGCATGACAGATGTAACTGTAAAATCGCTGGCCGCAGAGATTCAGACACCGGTAGAACGCCTGGTACAGCAATTTGCTGATGCAGGGATCCGCAAGTCTGAAACAGACTCTGTGACGCAGCAGGAAAAAGAAACGCTCCTTACCCATTTGAATCGCGATCATAATGGCGGTTCAGGTAAACTGACTCTGCAGCGCAAAACGCGCAGCACCTTAAATGTCCCCGGTACCGGTGGCAAAAGTAAGTCGGTACAAATTGAAGTCCGCAAAAAGCGCACCTATGTAAAAGGCGATTCTGCAGAAGCTGAACAGGCTGAAGCGGAAGAGCAGGCACAGCGTGAAGCGGAAGAACTGGCTCGTCGCGAGGCTGAAGAAAAAGCCCAGCGCGAAGCTCAAGACAAAGCGAAGCGTGAAGCCGAGGAGCAGGCTAAACGTGAGGCAGCTGATAAAGCCAAACGTGAAGCAGCGGAAAAAGACAAAGTGAGCAATCAACATACTGACGAAGTAACCCGGGCGACGCAATCTGACAAAGCCCGTCGCGAAGCAGAAGCTGCAGAACTGAAGCGTAAAGCCGAAGAAGAAGCGCATCGCAAGATCGAAGAAGAAGCGAAGCGCGTAGCGGAAGAGGCTCGTAAAATGGCTGAAGAGAAAGGCACCGAGTGGACCGAAGTGAAAGAAGTGGAAGACACTTCTGATTACCACGTGACCACATCAACGCACGCTCGTGCGGCTGAAGACGAGAACGATGCTAAGGTTGAAGGCGATCGTCGTACCCGTGCGGTTCGTCCGGCGAAAGCTCCTCGCTCCAAGAAAGGCAACAAGCATTCTGAAGCGAAAACTGACCGTGAAGAAGCGCGTGCGCAGGTTCGCGGCGGCAAAGGCGGCAAACGCAAGCCAAGCACCCTGCAGCAGGGCTTCAACAAGCCAGCTCAGGCTGTTAACCGTGACGTAATCATCGGTGAAACCATCACCGTAGCGGAACTGGCGAACAAAATGGCCGTGAAAGGTTCTCTGGTCATCAAAGCGATGATGAAAATGGGCGCTATGGCGACCATTAACCAGGTTATCGATCAGGAAACAGCTCAGCTGGTCGCGGAAGAGATGGGTCACAAAGTGACGCTGCGCCGTGAAAACGAGCTGGAAGATGCGGTAATGAGCGATCGTGATACTCACGCTACTCAGGAATCCCGCGCGCCAGTCGTGACCATCATGGGCCACGTTGACCACGGTAAAACTTCACTGCTGGACTACATTCGCTCCACCAAAATCGCCTCTGGCGAAGCGGGCGGCATTACTCAGCACATCGGTGCTTACCATGTAGAAACCGACACCGGTATGATCACCTTCCTGGATACCCCGGGCCACGCCGCGTTTACCGCGATGCGTGCACGTGGTGCTCAGGCAACGGATATCGTTATCCTGGTGGTAGCAGCTGACGATGGCGTGATGCCACAGACTATCGAAGCGATCCAGCATGCTAAAGCGGCGAAAGTGCCGGTTGTGGTTGCGGTGAACAAAGTCGATAAGCCTGATGCCGATCCAGACCGCGTGAAAAACGAGCTCACCCAGTACGGCATCATTCCGGAAGAGTGGGGCGGCGAGAACATGTTTGTTAACGTTTCAGCCAAAGCCGGTACCGGTATTGATGACCTGCTGAACGCCATCCTGTTGCAGGCTGAAGTTCTGGAACTGAGCGCCGTTCGTCAGGGTATGGCAAGCGGTGTGGTTATCGAATCCTTCCTGGATAAAGGTCGTGGTCCGGTTGCTACGGTGCTGGTACGTGAAGGCACGCTGAACAAAGGCGATATCGTGCTGTGCGGCTTCGAATATGGCCGTGTACGTGCGATGCGTGACGAATTAGGCCGTGAAGTGATGGAAGCGGGTCCTTCTATTCCTGTGGAAATCCTGGGTCTGTCAGGCGTGCCTGCAGCCGGTGATGAAGCGACCGTAGTCCGTGACGAGAAGAAAGCCCGTGAAGTGGCACTCTATCGTCAGGGCAAATTCCGTGAAGTTAAGCTGGCGCGTCAGCAGAAATCCAAACTGGAAAACATGTTTGCCAACATGACCGAAGGCGAAGTTTCCGAGCTGAATATCGTGCTGAAAGCTGACGTTCAGGGTTCTGTCGAAGCTATCTCCGACTCTCTGCAGAAGCTCTCGACTGACGAAGTTAAAGTCAAAATCGTGGGTTCCGGTGTGGGTGGAATTACCGAGACGGATGCCACGCTGGCAGCAGCGTCCAACGCTATCCTGATTGGCTTCAACGTTCGTGCCGATGCTTCTGCTCGCCGCGTAGTGGATTCCGAAAGCCTGGATCTGCGTTACTACTCCATCATCTATAATCTGATTGATGAAGTTAAGCAGGCGATGAGCGGTATGCTGGCGCCTGAGTACAAGCATCAGATCACCGGTCTGGCTGAAGTGCGTGACGTGTTCAAATCACCTAAGTTCGGCGCTATCGCGGGCTGTATGGTGACGGAAGGCAACATCAAGCGTCACAACCCAATCCGCGTCCTGCGTGACAACGTGGTTATCTATGAAGGCGAGCTGGAATCTCTGCGCCGCTTCAAAGATGACGTTAACGAAGTCCGTAACGGCATGGAATGTGGTATCGGCGTGAAGAACTACAACGATGTGCGTGTTGGCGATATGATCGAAGTATTCGAAATTATCGAAATCCAGCGTACCATCGATTAATGGTCGCCTGAAAATGTGACTTATTTGGGAGGCCGTCGTGCCTCCCGAATTATTTGGAGAGTATTAATATGGCGAAAGAATTTGGTCGCCCACAGCGTGTCTCTCAGGAACTGCAAAAAGAGATCGCAATCATTTTACAGCGTGAGATCAAAGATCCTCGTCTGGGCATGATGGTTACTGTCTCAGGCGTCGATCTCTCTCGTGACCTGGCCTACGCCAAAGTGTTTGTCACCTTTCTGAATGACAAAGACGAAGACGCTATCAAAAGCGGTCTGCGCGCGCTGGGTGATTCCACGGGCTATATCCGCTCTTTGCTGGGTAAAGCGATGCGTTTGCGTATCGTGCCGGAACTGACCTTCTTCTACGACAACTCGCTGGTTGAAGGGATGCGTATGTCTAACCTGGTCACTAACGTGGTCAGAAATGACGCCGAGCGCCGTGGGCCGGACGCAGAGCAGGAAGAAGACAAGAAGGAAGAGTAATGAGCCGTCCTCGTCGTCGCGGTCGCGACGTCCACGGTGTTCTGCTGCTGGACAAACCACAGGGGCTTTCAAGCAATGATGCCCTGCAAAAAGTGAAACGGTTGTTCACGGCTAACCGCGCCGGTCACACGGGCGCGCTGGATCCTCTGGCTACGGGCATGCTGCCGATCTGCCTGGGTGAAGCCACCAAGTTCTCTCAGTATCTTCTGGACTCCGATAAACGCTACCGCGTTATTGCCCGTCTGGGGCAGCGCACCGACACCTCTGATGCCGACGGACAGGTTATCAGCGAGCGTCCGGTTGCGTTTACGCAGCAGGAGCTGGATCGTGCGCTGGAGAGCTTCCGTGGGGAAACCCAGCAGGTACCTTCCATGTACTCTGCGCTGAAGTACCAGGGGCGCAAGCTGTATGAGTATGCCCGTGAAGGTATTGAAGTGCCGCGCGAAGCCCGTAGCATCACGGTCTATGAGCTGCAGTTTATCCGCTGGGAAGGGGATGAGCTTGAGCTGGAGATCCACTGCTCAAAGGGCACCTATATCCGCACCATTACTGACGATCTCGGTGAGATGCTGGGCTGTGGCGCACATGTGATTTACCTGCGTCGTTTACAGGTTGCCACTTATCCCATTACCAGTATGGTGACGCTGGAGCAGCTGGCCGCGCTGAGCGAAGAAGCGTTCCGTACTGAGCGTCCACCAGCAGAACTGCTGGACCCTCTGTTGATGCCGATGGACAGCCCGGCTGCCGCCTGGCCTGTAGTTAACTTGCCGGTAACCGTCTCCGCTTACTTTAAACAGGGCATGCCGGTACAGGCTGCTAATGCACCTACCTCCGGGCTGGTGCGGGTAACGGAAGGCGATGAGCATAAGTTTATTGGCATGGCGGAAATTGCTGAAGATGGTCGCGTCGCGCCTCGTCGGCTGGTTGTAGAATATTCCGACTAGTCATTTGCGTAAGCCTGTGGCTCAGAGTAGAATAGTGCGGCTTTACCATTGGGTTGCTGAATTAGAGATCGGCACCTGTACATTTATCTTATAATTTGGAGTTGTATCATGTCTCTAAGTGTTGAAACTAAAGCGCAGATCGTTGCTGATTACGGTCGTGATGCGAATGACAGTGGTTCTACCGAAGTTCAGGTTGCTTTGCTGACTGCACAGATTAACCATCTGCAGGGGCACTTCTCTGAGCACAAAAAAGACCACCACAGCCGTCGCGGTCTGCTGCGTATGGTTTCCCAGCGTCGTAAGCTGCTGGATTACCTGAAGCGTAAAGATGTTGCACGTTACACCAGCCTGATCGAACGTCTGGGTCTGCGTCGCTAAATCTTAGAGTCTGCCACGCCGCTTTCGGCGCATCACGGTGCGCCAAACAGGCACCAGGGCAGATTCGTGCGAGTTTCGCTAAAAAGGGGCCTTTATGGCCCCTTTTTTCAGGTGAACCGCAGCATTTCAGGCCAAACTATTGTATTGTTGCAGCGTGTGATCTTCAGTTGCAGAGATTCGCGCGGCTAATGAGAGGCTTTGTCCCATAAGGGATTAGGGTTGTCATTAGTCGCGAGGATGCAGATGAGGATTGAAAATTAACGGCAGGGTCAGTGCCTTGCCAGTACGTTAAGGACATAATTTTGCTGAACCCGATCGTAAGAAAATTCCAGTATGGTCAGCATACCGTCACCCTTGAGACCGGTATGATGGCTCGCCAGGCAACGGCAGCCGTAATGGTAAGCATGGACGACACCGCTGTGTTCGTTACCGTTGTAGGCAAGAAAAGCGCCAAGCCAGGCCAGGACTTTTTCCCGCTGACCGTTAACTATCAGGAGCGTACTTACGCTGCTGGTCGTATTCCGGGTAGCTTCTTCCGTCGTGAAGGCCGTCCGAGCGAAGGCGAAACGCTGACTTCGCGTCTGATTGACCGCCCGGTTCGTCCACTCTTCCCGGAAGGTTTTGTTAACGAAGTCCAGGTTATTGCAACCGTGGTTTCCGTTAACCCGCAGGTAAATCCAGACATCGTGGCGATGATCGGTGCTTCTGCAGCGCTGAGCCTCTCTGGCCTGCCATTCAATGGTCCTATCGGTGCCGCTCGTGTGGGCTACATTAACGATCAGTACGTTCTGAACCCAACCACCGATGAGCTGAAAGAGAGCAAACTGGATCTGGTTGTTGCAGGTACTCAGGGCGCAGTGCTGATGGTTGAGTCGGAAGCTGAAGTACTGAGCGAAGATCAGATGCTGGGCGCAGTGGTCTATGGCCATGAGCAGCAGCAGATTGTTATCGATCAGATTAACTCCCTGGTTGCCGAAGCGGGCAAACCTCGTTGGGACTGGCAGCCAGAAGCTGTCAACGAAGCTTTACATGCGCGTATCAGCGCCCTGGCCGAGTCTCGCCTGAGCGAAGCGTACCTGATCACTGAAAAACAAGAGCGTTATACTCAGGTTGGCGTGATCAAGTCAGAAACCACTGAAGCTCTGCTGGCGGAAGATGCCACCCTGGACGCTGGTGAAATCAACGACATCCTGCATACGCTGGAAAAGAACGTTGTTCGTAGCCGTATCCTGCGTGGCGAGCCGCGTATCGATGGCCGCGAAAAAGATATGATCCGTGGTCTGGACGTGCGCACTGGCGTACTGCCACGTACCCACGGTTCGGCGCTGTTTACCCGTGGTGAAACTCAGGCTCTGGTTACCGCGACGCTGGGTACAGCCCGTGACGCGCAGAATCTGGATGAGCTGATGGGTGAGCGCACCGATAACTTCCTGTTCCACTACAACTTCCCTCCGTACTCCGTAGGTGAGACCGGTATGGTGGGTTCGCCTAAGCGTCGTGAAATTGGTCACGGTCGTCTGGCGAAACGTGGCGTGCTGGCCGTGATGCCTAAAGGCGACGCGTTCCCGTACACCGTGCGTGTAGTGTCAGAAATTACTGAATCAAACGGTTCTTCTTCTATGGCGTCCGTGTGCGGTGCCTCTCTGGCACTGATGGATGCAGGCGTACCAATCAAAGCAGCCGTAGCCGGTATTGCGATGGGCCTGGTCAAAGAAGGCGAGAACTTTGTAGTTCTTTCCGACATTCTGGGTGACGAAGATCACCTGGGCGACATGGACTTCAAAGTAGCCGGTAGCCGTGAAGGTATCACCGCGCTGCAGATGGATATTAAAATTGAAGGCATCACCCGCGAAATCATGCAGGTGGCACTGAACCAGGCTAAGGGCGCGCGTCTGCACATCCTGGGCGTTATGGAACAGGCTATCAGCACTCCGCGTGGCGATATCTCTCAGTTTGCTCCACGTATTCACACTATCAAGATCAGCCCGGACAAGATCAAAGATGTGATCGGTAAAGGCGGTTCTGTGATCCGTGCGCTGACCGAAGAGACCGGCACCACTATCGAAATCGAAGATGACGGTACTGTTAAAATCGCAGCGACCGACGGTGACAAAGCGAAATTCGCTATCCGCCGTATCGAAGAGATTACTGCTGAAATCGAAGTGGGCCGCATTTACAACGGTAAAGTGACCCGCATCGTAGACTTCGGTGCCTTCGTGGCTATCGGCGGCGGTAAAGAAGGTCTGGTCCACATCTCTCAAATCGCTGACAAGCGCGTTGAGAAAGTGACAGATTATCTGCAGATGGGCCAGGAAGTGCCAGTGAAAGTGCTGGAAGTTGATCGCCAGGGCCGCGTACGCCTGAGCATCAAAGAAGCGACCGAGCAGACGGCTGAGCCGGAAGCAGGCGCGGCACCGGTAGCTCCTGAAGCAGAATAATGTCGGACGCTCTCCCTGTAATCAGGGAGAGCTGTATCATCGCGAGGGTAGGACGACACCTTGTGCACGGCAGGCGGATGAAAGGATAGTCATCCCAATGTTGGTATTTGGGAGTGGGAAATGAAGCCTTTTTTGCGCTGGTGTTTCGTTGCGACAGCTTTAACGCTGGCAGGATGCAGCAACTCGGATTGGCGTAAGAACGAGGTTCTGGCTGTTCCGCTTCAGCCTACGCTGCAACAGGAGGTTATCCTGGCGCGCATGGAACAAATTCTTGCCAGTCGATCCCTTAGCGATGATGAACGCGCACAGCTGTTATATGAGCGCGGAGTGTTGTATGATAGTTTGGGTTTGAGAGCACTGGCGCGAAATGATTTTTCATTAGCGTTATCTGTCAGACCAGATATGCCGGAAGTATTCAATTACTTAGGCATATATTTAACGCAGGCAGGCAATTTTGATGCTGCCTATGAAGCGTTCGATTCTGTACTTGAGCTTGATCCAACTTACAATTATGCGCATTTAAACCGCGGTATCGCGCTCTACTACGGTGGAAGGTTTAAATTAGCGCAAGATGATCTGCTGGCGTTTTATCAAGACGATCCTAACGATCCTTTCCGTAGCCTGTGGCTGTATCTCGACGAAAGAGAGATAGATGCCGACAAAGCTAAATTAGCGCTGAAACAGCGTTATGAAAAAGCGGTCAGAGACCAATGGGGATGGAATATTGTCGAGTTCTACCTGGGAAATATCAGCGAAAGTACGCTGATGGATAGTCTCAAGGCAGACGCAACGGATAACACCTCGCTCGCTGAACATCTCAGTGAAACCAACTTCTATTTAGGTAAACATTACCTGAGTCTGGGGGAGAAGGACGACGCAGAAGCGTTGTTCAAGCTGACGGTTGCAAACAACGTACATAACTTCGTTGAGCACCGATATGCATTGTTGGAGCTGGCGCTACTCGGCCAGACACAAGACGATTTATCAGAATCTGACCAGCAATAGCTGACGAACTTTTATTGCCCTTTTTTCTCGAATGTCATCATCTTAGCGGATGAGGGCTTTCTTGTTCGTCGAAACCACTAATTTGAGCCGGTTCACACTTTTTGATGAAAATGACTGAATGTTTTCACGACGAGTTATGTAGACTGGCCGCCGCAATCTAAGAGGCACGTGTACTACATGACTGATATTGAAACCACTTTTGCTGACCTTGGCCTGAACGCCGAACTCCTCGAATCTCTGAACGGTATGGGCTACGTTAAGCCTTCTCCAATCCAGGCTGAGTGTATTCCTCACCTGTTGGCTGGCCGTGATGTTCTGGGTATGGCACAGACCGGTAGCGGAAAAACTGCAGCGTTCTCGCTGCCACTGCTGAACAACATTGATAGCTCCCTGAAAGCACCTCAGATTCTGGTGCTGGCACCAACCCGTGAGTTGGCGGTTCAGGTAGGCGAAGCTATAACCGATTTTGCTAAACATATGAAAGGCCTTAACGTGGTCGCCCTTTACGGTGGTCAGCGTTATGACGTACAGCTGCGCGCTCTGCGTCAGGGACCACAAGTTGTTGTGGGAACTCCTGGTCGCCTGTTGGATCACCTGAAACGTGGCACGTTAGATCTCTCTAACCTGCGCGGCTTGGTGCTGGACGAAGCCGATGAAATGCTGCGTATGGGCTTCATCGAAGACGTTGAAACTATCATGGCGCAGATCCCGGAAGGTCATCAGACCGCACTGTTCTCTGCAACTATGCCAGAAGCGATTCGTCGTATTACCAAACGCTTTATGAAAGATCCGCAGGAAGTGCGTATCCAGTCAAGCATGACTACCCGCCCGGACATCAGCCAGAGCTACTGGACTGCGTTTGGTCGTAAGACGGATGCACTGACTCGCTTCCTGGAAGCGGAAGACTTTGATGCGGCTATCATCTTCGTGCGTACCAAGAACGCCACGCTGGAAGTTGCTGAGGCGCTTGAGCGCAGCGGTTACAACAGCGCCGCACTGAATGGTGACATGAACCAGGCTCTGCGTGAGCAGACTCTGGAGCGTCTGAAAGATGGTCGTCTGGACATCCTGATCGCTACTGACGTTGCGGCCCGTGGTCTGGACGTTGAGCGTATCAGCCTGGTGGTTAACTTCGACATCCCTATGGATGCTGAATCTTACGTTCACCGTATCGGCCGTACCGGTCGTGCAGGTCGTGCTGGCCGTGCTCTGCTGTTCGTTGAGAACCGCGAGCGTCGTCTGCTGCGTAACATTGAACGCACCATGAAGCTGACTATTCCAGAAGTTGAACTGCCTAATGCAGCATTGCTGGGTGAGCGTCGTCTGGCGAAGTTCGCCGCTAAAGTACAGCAGCAGCTGGAAAGCAGCGATCTGGAACAGTACCGCGCGCTGCTGAGCAAAATGCAGCCGGCAGAAGATGAGCTGGATATCGAAACGCTGGCCGCAGCTCTGCTGAAAATGGCTCAGGGTGAACGTCCTCTGATCGTTCCTGCTGATGCGCCACAGCGTCCGCGCCGTGAGTTCAAAGAGCGTGACGACCGTCGTGGCGATCGTCCTGAGCGTGGTCCGCGTGAACCACGTAGCGAAGCCGCTGGCGATCGTCCTCGTCGTGAGCGTCGTGACGTTGGCGATATGGAAGTTTACCGCATTGAAGTGGGCCGCGATGACGGCGTTGAAGTTCGTCACATCGTGGGCGCGATTGCCAACGAAGGTGATATCAGCAGCCGTTACATCGGTAACATCAAGCTGTTCGGTACCCACTCCACCATCGAGCTGCCGAAAGGCATGCCGGGTGACATTCTGTCGCATTTCACTCGTACGCGTATTCTGAACAAACCAATGAATATGCAGTTGATTGGCGATGCAGTGCCAAGAACTAACGAGCGTAGCGGTGGCGGTGAGCGTCGTGCTGCTCCGGGCGGGCGTGGTGGCTTTGGTGGCGGTAACCGTGACGGTGCTGTTCGTCCTGAAGGTGGTCGTCGCTTCAGCAACGATCGCAACGGCGGCGGTGAGCGTCGTAGCGGTAGCTTCAGCCGTGATGGCGGCAACAGCCGTGGTCCGCGTCCTGAAGGTTCTGCACCTCCACGTCGTCGTGATGCATAATCACTGACGTCTGAAAAAAAACCAGCCTTCGGGCTGGTTTTTTTATGTCTGCTATAAACTGAAACCTGCGCGCTGAGCGGGCAAAAGGGGCGATCTGGAAATCACTCCCGATCGCCCTGACTCACCGGGCTTCAGAGCGACTTATGGGCTTCCATGGTCAGCTCAAAGGAGCGGACGCGGGCTTGCTGATCAAAAATCTGACCATTCACCATGATCTCGTCAGCCTGGGTTTCGCGGATCAGCGTAATCAGACCCTGACGGACTTTTTCCACATCCCCCACAATCGACATGCTCAGCGCCTGCTGCACGCCATACTGTTCTGAAGGTGACCAGAGGTTATCCATATTTTCGACCGGTGCCGGAAGTGGGCCGGGCCTGCCGCGGCGCAGGTTAATAAACTGCTGCTGCATCGAAGTAAACATAAAGCGCGCATCCCGTTCGCTGTCGGCGGCAATCACGTTGACACAGACCATCGCATGCGGCTTCTCAAGGCGGGCAGAAGGTTTGAAGTTTTCACGATAGAGATGCAGCGCCTGATAAAGCATATCGGGCGCGAAGTGCGAGGCGAAGGCAAAGGGCAGGCCAAGCTGTGCGGACAGCTGTGCGCTGTACAGGCTGGAACCTAACAGCCAGACGGGAATTTTCAGACCCAGTCCCGGCACGGGTTGTACCGCAGGCTGCTCACCTTCTTTGGCGTCAAACCACGAAATCATCTCAGCCACGTCTGATGGGAAATTGTCGACGTGTCCGCCCATATGACGACGCAATGCCATCATGGTGCGCTGATCGGAACCCGGCGCGCGGCCCAGCCCCAGATCAATACGGCCAGGATAGAGGGATTCCAGCGTACCGAACTGTTCGGCAATCACCAGCGGCGAGTGGTTAGGCAACATTACGCCGCCGGAACCCAGACGCAAAGTGCTTGTATTGGCAGCCAGATAACCAATCAGCACCGACGTTGCGGCGCTGGCGATCCCGGTCATGTTGTGGTGTTCAGCCAGCCAGTAACGGTTATAGCCAGACTTTTCTGCCTGCTGCGCAAGAGCCAGCGAGGAGTGAAAAGCGTCACGCGCCGTTGCACCCTGAGGAATAGGGGCCAGATCGAGGACTGAGAGCGGAACATTTTTTTTATCAGACATAATTGCTCACTTATTCGAAGGGCGGGACTAGCGCCATTGCAAATCTCTATCCTGGACGAATTTTTAGCAGAAGGATTGGCAATTTGAAGCACTTTTCAGCTGATAAAGGCAGCCTGAAAGGCGCGCCAATCCCCTGCAAAAGCTCAGGACTTAGTGAGTCCAGTATACCCTTCGCAACCCATATTTAAACTCCATTTATTTTTAGGGGCATCAGGCGCGCGCGGCGATCAGTTAACCAGTTCCAGCCCCGCCACCTGCCACCAGTAGCCGTTGCAATTTTGCCCCGGAGCCAGCGGTAAAGGATGTTTTCCCGTTTCATTGGCCCGGTACGCCTCCAGCATTGTCAGCGTCTCTCTCCCTTCAGGTGAAAGGCGAACAATATCAACCAGACCCTGCATGGAAATAAGGTCATTACCCAGGTTATAGCAGTAACCGCTCATGGTCTGAATACCGTTCAGCACGAATACTTGCTGCTCCTCCTGAGAACGCAGCGCCCGGCCCTGAGGCCAGTTGATACAGCAGGTCTGGCAATCATCTTTCCCCCGATTTTCTGCTCTGGCGGTAAAGCAGCGGGCCGAGTAAGCCAGAGGCAGATGCCCGTAGCTCAGCACCTCGACCTCAAATTTATGCCGGATCCCCAACTCTGCACACTGTGTGAGCAAATTGGCCAGCCAGTCGCGGGAGAGTTCCACCGGCATGCACCAGCGTATCATGCCCAGTTTCAGCAGCAGCTTCAGCGTCACGGCGTTGTAGCAGTTCAGCGCATGGCCTGCCACAAAGGGAAGCCCGGCACGCGCTGCCATATTCACCGTGCCCATATCATTGGCTTCGATCAGAAACTCGCCGTTATCAACATACTTTTTCAGTTCGCTCAGCTCGGAAGATGACTGCAACAGCGCCAGCGTACTGAGAACCACCTGTTTTCCTCCCGCAGCCAGCTCTCTTGCCATTGCCAGCCAGTCGGCGCTTTTCGTGGCGCGGCGCTTGCTGCATACCGTTTCGCCGAGGTAGATGATGTCAGCCTGGCTTTCTGCTGCGGCGTGATAAAAATCCTGCAACGTCTCTTGCGGCCAGTACCAGAGCACCGGGCCTAATGCATATTTCATGGAATATCCTTTACTGCCATTCACGATGATAGGCGCCCAGCGTGGTTTGCGTGCCTTCGCTCAGAGCACTCAGGGCTTTCATCCAGTTGGGTTGCGCGGAGAAATGTTCAGGATCGGCTTTGCAGCTGTCGATTGCCTGGCGCCAGATGCGGGCGATCTGTGCCACATAAGCCGGGCTACGCTGACGACCTTCTATTTTTACCGACGCGATATTGGCTGCCAGCAACGTGGGAAGCAGCTCCAGCGTATTCAGGCTGGTAGGCTCTTCCAGGGCGTGATAAGGGGCCTCTTCAACTTTATAGCGCCCCTTGCAGAGCGTGGGATAGCTGGCATTTTCATCAGCGCCATAGCGATCGATCAGCACTTCATTCAACCTGGACTCCAGCCCGGCAGAGGTTTGCTGCCAGCGTACGAAGCGCGCCGGGGAGCAGGCTCCCACCGTATTAGGCGACTCGCCTGTAAGATAAGAAGAGAGATAGCAGCGCCCCTCCGCCATGATGCAGAGGCTGCCGAAAGCAAAGACTTCGAGAGGAACTGTTGTCGCCCGTGCAAGCTGGCGCACCTGATGAACAGAGAGCACGCGGGGCAGGACCACCCTGGCAACGTCGAAATGGCGCTGATAAAAATTCACCGCCTCTGCATTGGTGGCGGAAGCCTGGACGGAGACGTGGCGTTCAATGTGTGGGTAGCGACTGGCTGCATATTCCAGCATCGCAATATCTGCCAGAATCAGCGCATCCACTCCCGCCTGCGCCGCTATATCTACAGCGCGTTCCCAGCGTTGATAACCCTGCGGATGGGCAAATGTATTAATCGCAACGTGCAGTTTACGTCTATGCTGATGAACATAACGGACCGCTTCCTGCAGGCGTTTCTCTGTGAAGTTCAGACCGGCAAAATGGCGGGCATTGGTGTCATCTTTCAGGCCGATATAGACGGCATCTGCGCCGTTTTCAATCGCCGCTTTCAGGGCGGGCAGGTTACCTGCAGGACAAAGCAGTTCCATATAAAGAAATTCCGGATAAACAGAGGAAACGTTGAGTTTAGTCAGCCTTAAGACGACAACTTTTGATTTAAGGCAGCTAATGGCGTATTGATGGGAAGAAGATTTACCGACAAAAACCGGAACGTTCGCGCGCTTTTTTGATCCACCTGCCCGATCTGTTTTGCTGATATGGCAGAATAGCCGAAATTTACTCAAAAGGAGTCAGAATGGTGTTGAACCCATTACGCGCTCAACTTGTGCGAAAAGGCCCGCAATGGCTGCGAATTCCCGTACAATTTGCCCCTTTCATGCTGAAGAAACAGCTACTGCAGCAGATCCTCAACTGGCAATTTCATTATGCTCTGGCCGAAGGTGAGTTAGACTTTCTACAGGGACGCTGGTCAGGCATAGAGATCCGCGATCTGGGGTTGAGCTGGGCAACAACAGTTGAGCAGGGGAAATTGCGGGTAGCCGATCGCACCCAGGCGGACGTCTGGTTTCGTGGTGATGCGAACGATCTGCTGCTGGTGGCCGCACGCAGAGTGGATCCCGATACGCTGTTCTTCCAGCGCCGGTTAGTGATTGAAGGTGATACGGTACTGGGGCTTGAAGTGAAAAATCTGATGGATGCGATTGAGCTTGAATTCATGCCAGCGCCATTGCGCTTTGGCCTAATGCAACTGGCCGATCTGGTTGAGGCTGGACTGACCGAGGACGCGAATTCCCCAGCGGATCGCGCGGGTGTACCATGTTAATTCGTTCTGAAATAGGGGTAGATGCCGCCAGCATAGACAGCCTGTTGCGCCGCTGTTTTGCCACTCCGGCAGAGGCTGAGCTGGTCCAGCAGCTACGTGAAGATGGTCTGCTCACGCTGGGCGTGGTTGCCACAGACGATGAGGGACAGGTGCTTGGTTACGCGGCATTCAGTCCGGTTACGCTGAATGGCGAAGATAACCAGTGGGTTGGATTAGCGCCATTAGCCGTTGATGAAAGCGTTCGTGGTCAACAGTTGGGCAAACAGCTTATTTATGAAGGGCTGGATACGCTTAATGAGTTTGGCTATGCCGCCGTGGTGGTACTGGGCGACCCGGCTTATTATGGACGCTATGGATTTGAGCCAGCCGCCCGGCACCAGCTGCGCTGTCGCTGGCCGGGGACGGAAGCCGCTTTCCAGGTCTATAAACTGGCCGACAATGCCTTCACCGGCACCGAAGGGCATATCGAGTACGCTGAGCCTTTTAACCGTGTGCGTTAAGCCACAGGCTTAGCGAAACAGGCTGGTGCTCAATCAGCCTGATTTTGTCCTGCCTTTTTAACTGCTTTACCTGATACTCCAGGCGTGAGGCGCTGGAACGATCGCCCGCATCACACTGAAACAGCAGCTCCAGCGGCCCTTTGCCACGCAGCGCTTTCGCGCCTTTTCCACACTGATGCTGCACAAAACGCCGGGCCACATCGTTGCTAATGCCGGTGTAGAGCATACCGCTGGCGGTGCGCAGGATATAAAGCTGCCACGGCGCAGTTTCACTTTCACTCATTGGTTCAGCCACCTCAATTCCTCTCTGCGCAGCATAGCAAAACCCGCCGCAGATGTGGCAAAGTAACGTTTTCAGGGAGAAACCATGTTTGAAAACGATCAACTGAGCGCCATTGCCCGCTATTTGAAAAAACAGCATGTGCTGTCGCTTTGCGGCGGCAATCCTGTGTGGTGCGCTAACTGTTTTTATCTTTTCAATGCTGAAAAGGTCGCGTTCTGGCTGATGACGGAAACCACAACCCGGCACGGCGCGCAGATGAGAGAAGATGCGCAGGTGGCAGGCACCGTCAATGGTCAGCCCAAATCGGTGCTGCTGATTAAGGGCGTGCAGTATGCCGGACGAATAGCTTTGCTGGAAGGTGATGAGGAGCAGGCGGCGCGCACGGCGTACATTAAACGCTTTCCGATTGCAGCCAGAGTGACAGCGCCGTTGTGGGAAATTGAGCTGGATGAGTTAAAAATGACCGATAACGCGCTGGGCTTTGGTAAAAAACTGAGTTGGCTGCGGGAATAAAGGGCCGGGGGAGTACCCCGGCCAGTCTGTAATCAGGCAGTTTCGAGAATACGCAGTGATTCGCGGTTAAAGGCGGGCAGATCGTCAGGCGTACGGCTGGTGACAAATTGGTCATTGTCCACCACCACTTCTTTGTCATAGAAATCGGCGCCAGCGTTCTTCACATCAATCGCAATGGCCTTCACGGAGGTCATTTTGCGGCCACGTACGGCATTGGCGCTGATAAGCAGCTGCGGGCCGTGGCAGATGGCGAAAATCGGTTTTCCCAGTTCCACAAATTTTTTGGTGAAATTAACGAAACGGTCATCGCTTCTCAGGCTGTCTGGCGAATGGCCGCCTGGCAGCAGCAGAGCATCAAATTCTTCGGCGCTGACGTGATCGATATCTTTATCGATCTTCACGCTGGCCTTTCCCTGCTTACCGGTGACGGTAATCCCGGCTTTTTTCTCAATGGTCACCACCTGATGGCCTGCTTTGGTATAGGCTTCTGCAGGGGACGTAAATTCTGAGTCTTCAAATTCATCGGTAATCAGTACCGCAATCTTCTTGCTCATCTTTTCCTCCGGTGATTATGTTGTTCAACGCCCTTAAGTGTGGTTGGTGATCCTGAAAAATCAAGCCAGACTGAAAGTTAACGCTTAAGGTTACTGATCATACTGAGGATTTAACGGCATGGTTTGCCACCCCAACAGCGCATCATTTATCACTAAAGGGAGAGGTTTATGAGTCGGGTACTGCTAACCGGAGCGACGGGGCTGGTGGGGAAGCATCTGCTGCGTATGCTGATTGAAAAGCCAGAGGTCAGCGAAATTATCACCCCTACGCGCCGCAAACTTCCGGACTATCCTAAAGTCACTAATCTGGTTGAGGAAGATCTTACTGACGTCCTTGGTCCTCTGCAAACAGAGGTCGATATAGTGTTCTGCTGCCTGGGAACTACCCGCAAACAGGCGGGCAGTAAAGAGGCTTTTGTGCATGTGGATTACACGCTGGTGGTCGATACTGCCATTGCGGGGCAGCGTCTGGGGGCGCAACATCTGGTTGTCATCAGCGCCCATGGCGCTAATGCGCACTCGCCGTTTTTCTACAGCAAGGTGAAAGGCAAGATGGAGGAGGCGCTGCAAAATGAGCTGTGGCCGCGTCTGACCCTGGTTCGCCCGTCGCTGTTACTGGGCGAGCGCGACACCAAAAGAAGCGGCGAATCGCTGATAGCGCCCCTGTTCCGGCTGCTGCCGGGTAACTGGCGTGCCGTGTCAGCCAGAGATGTTGCCGCAGTGATGATGCGGGAAGGATTCTCTTCCACCGGGCAGGGGGTAAAAATTATCGAATCTGCTGAAATCCCACGAACCGAAGCCTGAAGTTGAGCCGCAATCAAATTATGGCAGAAGTAAGCGGCATACTGTGGCGGCACTGGGCGTAGCAGCTTTTAGCGTAAGTAGTGAATGATCTGGTTGCTGCTTCCCCGCCAGAGCAGCGCCGGATCGCGCAGCTCCTCGACATACCTGCCATCAATCAGCACATTGATCAGATCCACCGCCTGCCGCTGCTCTGCTGTCAGCTCCTGCAGACGATAGCCGGTCCACAGCCAGATATCCTTACCGGCACACTCACGCCGTACGCGTTTCAGCAGTCTTACTATCTCCGGTACATTGGCAGGATGCAGAGGATCGCCTCCCGACAGGGATAGCCCCTGGCGCGGGATACGCGTGTCGTTAAGGTCGGCAATCAGCTGCTCTTCCTGCTGAAGGGTAAACGGCCTGCCTGAGTTCAGGCGCCAGGTACTCTTGTTATAGCAGCCGGGACACTGATGCTCGCATCCCGCCACAAACAGCGTACAGCGGGTGCCCGGCCCGTTCACAATATCCACCGGGTAGTAGCGATGAATATTCATCCCAGCGGCCCGTCCAGGTGTTTAACGCGGCGTCTGACCTCTTCCTGCTTGCCGGCATTGAACGGACGCGCGTCCGGGCTGCCCAGATATCCGCATACCCGGCGGGTGACGGAGACCCGGGCCGCATCGTGATTGCCGCATTTCGGACAGGTGAAGCCTTTGCTGGTGCAGGAGAATTCGCCGGTAAAGCCGCAGTCGTAACATTCATCAATCGGCGTGTTGGTGCCGTAATAGGGGATGCGGCTGTAGCTATAATCCCAGACGTCTTCCAGCGCTTTCAGGTTGTGCTGAATATTGGGATATTCGCCGTAACAGATAAACCCACCATTGGCGATGGGCGGATAGGCGGCCTCGAAATCGATCTTGTCGTAAGGATTGACCTTTTTTTCCACGTCGAGATGGAAGCTGTTGGTGTAATAGCCTTTGTCCGTAACGCCCGGCACCACGCCAAACTCGGCCGCATCCAGCCGACAGAACCTGTCGCACAGGTTTTCGCTTGGCGTGCTGTAGAGGCTGAAGCCATAGCCGGTTTCGCTTTTCCAGCGATCCGTTGTCTGGCGCAGATGGCTGACAATAGCGATGGCTTTATCCTGTAACCGCTTGTCGTCATAAGGATGAATTTCACCCCCGCTCAGAGCATTCAGGGTTTCGTGCAGGCCGATATAGCCCAGCGAGATCGAAGCGCGTCCATGTTTGAATATCTCCGCCACGTCATCATCAGCTTTCAGCCGTACGCCGCAGGCTCCTTCCATATATAAAATTGGTGCCACGCGTGCTTTAACATTTTCCAGCCTGGCGATACGCGTCATCAGCGCCTTTTTCGCCAGCGCGAGGCGTTGATCCAGCAGCGTCCAGAAGCGCGCTTCATCTCCTTTTGCCTCCAGCGCGATGCGCGGCAGGTTCAGGCTGATTACGCCAATATTATTACGCCCGTCGTGGATCGTTTCGCCGTTTTCTTCCCAGACCCCTAAGAAGCTGCGGCATCCCATCGGCGTTTTAAACGAACCGGTAGTTTTCACCACCTGCTCGTAGTTAAGAATATCGGGGTACATCCGTTTGCTGGCGCACTCCAGCGCAAGCTGCTTGATATCGTAATTTATATCGCCCGGCAGGCGGTTAAGCCCCTCTTTGATAGCAAAAACCAGCTTGGGAAACACTGCCGTTTTATGATTTTTCCCCAACCCGGCAATACGATTGCGCAGAATAGATTGCTGCACCAGCCGGGCAGACCAACTGGTCCCCAGCCCGAAGCCGAAGGTGACAAACGGCGTCTGGCCATTAGCGGTATGCAGAGTGTTAACCTCATATTCCAGCGACTGAAAAGCGTCAAAGCACTCTTTTTCGGTGCGCTGCTGGGCATAGGCTTCCGCATCCGCTATCTGCCACTCCTGCGCCGTTCTGCGGTGCTTCTCCAGGCTGGCCTCAACGAAAGGGGCCAGCACTTCATCTATCCGGTTGATCGTGGTGCCGCCGTAGATATGGCTGGCAACCTGAGCAATGATCTGGGCGGTGACGGCGGTGGCGGTAGAGATGGATTTCGGCGGTTCGATTTCCGCATTGCCCATCTTGAAACCCTGGGTCAGCATCCCCTTCAGGTCAATCAGCATGCAGTTAAACATCGGGAAAAAGGGGGAATAGTCCAGGTCGTGATAATGCAATTCGCCACGCTCGTGGGCCATGACAATATCGCGAGGGATAAGATGCTGGGTGGCATAATGTTTTGCGACAATCCCTGCCAGTAAATCCCGCTGAGTGGGAATGACTTTGCTGTCTTTATTGGCATTTTCGTTCAGCAGCGCAGGGTTACTTTGCTCAACCAGGCCCCGGATTGCTTTATTCAGTTTGCCCCGGAGTTCCCGGGCGAGGTCGCGGTCGTGACGATATTCAATATAGGTGCGGGCAAGCTCCGGGTAACGTCCAGCCATAAGATGGTTTTCAACGGTTCGCTGAATATCGTTAATATCCAGGCTCTCGTGTTGCAGCAGCTGCCGACAAATCTCTGCGGTGGCTTCTGCACAATACTCCTCATCATCAATCGCCGCAGCACGGGCGGCGCCTTTAATCGCTTCGCCAATGCGTGACGCGTTAAATAACACGTTGCAGCCATCTCGTTTGATTACCCTGACCACTCGCCTTCTCCTTACTGATATCTATATATAGTTTGTTTAAGGCATGATAAGCCCTATATATAGTGATTGCGCGAGTTTAACTGGGGGTTTGTTGATCCAGGACATAGACTGGAAAACTCTGGAGAGTTCCTCGCCAGGCGGCCTTTTATAACGTCTCTTTTCAGGCGAAGAAGAGAAGGGGCCGACCACGGACGGGACGATCGGCGTTAGGGATCAGGCGTTGATGCCGCCATCCACGTTCAGACCGGTACCGGTGATCTGTCCGGCGGCCGGGCTGGCGAGGAAAGTGACCGCTGCCGCGACATCTTCCGCCTTGCCGTAATGTCCCAGTGCTATGTACTGACGCTGAGTCTCAGCGCCTTCACCCTCTGCAGGGTTCATATCACTGTCCGTTGGACCAGGATGCACCAGATTAACAGTTATGCCTTTCGGACCAAGATCTCTTGCCAGGCCGCGCGTAAAAGAGAGCAGCGCGGATTTGGTCATTGAGTAGATACTGATCCCCTGCATTGGCACGCGTTCTGCCAGACAGCTTCCGATATTGATGATGCGGGCGCCCTGACCTAAATGTGGCAGCGCCGCCTGGGTGGTGAGGACAACGCCACGAACGTTAACGTCCAGCATGAGATCAATATCCTCCAGCGACATATCCTCCAGCATGCCGCCGCGCGCTACACCGGCATTGTTCACCAGAATATCCAGCCCGCCAAGGGCGGTTACCGTCTCCTCTACTGCCCGGCGTGTCTCTTCCGGCACGGCGCTGCTGGCCTGGATGGCGACGGCGCGACGGCCCAGCGCTTCAATAGCGGCCACCACTTCGGCGGCTTTATCCGCTGATTTCTCGTAGGTGATGGCGATATTTGCGCCCTGGCTGGCGAGAGAGAGGGCGATAGCTTTGCCTAATCCACGGCTGGCGCCGGTAACCAGCGCACGTTTTCCTGCAAGTGCATTCATAGGTAACCTCTATTATGTGTCGATCGGTATGTAATTATCCTATGTGCGGTTGCAGCGTTCCGTCAACCCGATTATCATAACGATCGACACAAAAATTGAGGGTGCTATGGCTGTAAGAGGAAGACCAAGAAGTTTCGATCGGGAAAAAGCGCTGATCGCCGCGATGTGCCTCTTCTGGCAGAAAGGTTATACCGCGACCTCAATGGCGGATCTCTATCAGGCAATGGGGATCAATTCTCCCAGCCTCTATGCCGCTTATGGCAGTAAAGAGGATCTCTATCAGGAAGTGATTAACTACTACGTGCGGCAAATGGCACCACGCATCTGGTCGGTGTTGGCATCCGCCAGCTCTGCGTATGAAGGCGTGTCTGGCTGGCTGAACCAATCGGCTGAAGTACTGACCTGCAAGGATTACCCTCCGGGCTGCATGGTCACGCTCTCAACGGTCGCCAGTGAGGGTAACGAGAGGCTGGGCGCTTGCGTCAAACGTTGTCGTCTTGAAGGGCAGCAAATACTCGCGGACCGGTTGAAACGGGCCGTAGCGGAAGGTGAACTGCCGGCAGCGACAGATACCGGGGCGCTGGCACAGATGTATATCAGCCTGCAGCAGGGGATGTCGTTGCAGGCGCGAGACGGTGCCAGTCGGGAAGATTTACAGAAGGTGGCGCGGCTGGCGATGAATCTCTGGCCAGAGAACGCGCAGGATCGCATTTTTTGCTCCCTGAAAAGCTAGCTTTGGTTGCATTAGTGGCAGAGGAATTCATATTATTGCCTGTTATGCAGAGCAAACAGGGTTTGCTCAGGTCATCCCGGGATAGAGTCTGATGCCTTCTGTGACGTACAATGAGAAACAGGTTAGCCGATGGATCGGTGCGCGCACCGTTGCCAGGGCAAAAAGCCTGGTAGAAAAAGCGCAGAATATTCAATGGCAAAATAATTTGCTGACCGGTGAAGTGCCGGGCAGAAAGGTTGAACCGTTTCAGGTTATGGTGCATTTCAGCCGCCCGCAGGGCAAGCTCCATGCCAGCGGCGAATGTACCTGCCCGGTGAAGAACAACTGCCGTCATGTTGCTGCGGTGATGCTGGCTAACCTGCAGCACCCAGTTGCCGCAGCGCCGAAAGAACCGATAGCAAACAGCCTCTCTGTTCAGCCAGTTCCCACGCTCAGGCTGGAGTCTCGCGCAAAATTTGTCAGCGGGTTTGGTCGCTACGGCCACCGCCAGAAAAAGCTGGATTTCGCTGCGGTGCATTTTGACTATGGCGGGATCGCGGTGGCTGCTGGCAGCAGCGGCGAGCGCTTCACCGACCGCAAGGGCACGCCGTTCCTGATCCAGCGTCACTCTGCTCTGGAAGAGAGCTGGCTGAATGAGATCAATGCTGCCGGGCTGAACACTATCCCCGCAGGCCATATTTATACGCCGGAATCCGCGCCTTTACCGCCCTCTATATTTGCGCCCGATACGCCATCCGGATGGCGGGAGTTCATTCGTCTTCAGCTTCCCAAACTTCGCAGGCGCGGCTGGAAAGTGAGCATGGATGAAGACTTCACCTGGAACGTCACCGAGATTGCTGAAATTGCCGGGAAGGCTATTCAGGATCAGGATGGCTGGTTCAACCTGGAACTGGAAGCCAGCGTAGGTCGCCGCCAGGTACGCATGCAGCCGCTGCTGGCGGGGCTGTTTCAGAAAGACCGCCGCTGGTTTTCCGGCAATCTTAACCAGATCCCTGATGAGGAAGTAATCGAACTTAGAAGCGATCGTAACGAACGGCTGCATATCAACGCTGGCGTGATGAAACCGCTGGTGGGCAATCTGGTCGATCTGTTTGCAAAGGGGATGAGCACGCCGCTGCGCATTGCGCCTTATGAGGCTGGTCGGTTAACGGCACTGCATGACACCGGACGCTGGCAGTTCCACGGTGAGAGCAGCGTATATCAGCTGGCGGAGCGGTCAGGCGCCAGCGGAGGCATTCTGCCCGTTGAGCCGCCAAAGGGACTACAGGCCCAGCTGCGCGATTATCAGCAGCAGGGACTGAACTGGATGCAGTTTCTGCGCGCCCACGATCTCTCAGGCGTGCTGGCGGATGATATGGGACTGGGGAAAACGATCCAGACCCTTGCGCACCTTCAGTTGGAAAAAGAGGCGGGCAGGCTGGATCGTCCGGCGCTGATCGTCGTGCCTACCACGCTGGTCTATAACTGGACGCAGGAAGCGAGCCGCTTCACGCCAGAGCTGAAAGTGCTGGCGCTGACCGGGCCGGATCGTAAAGCCTTTTATGATGACATCCAGCACTACGACGTGGTACTGACCACCTATTCCCTGCTGTGGCGGGATCAGCCGCAGCTGCTGGGCCACAGCTATCACCTGTTGATCCTGGACGAAGCGCAATACGTGAAAAACAGCGCTTCCCGCGCCGCCTCGGTGATCCGCTCGCTGAAGTCACGCCACCGTCTTTGCCTGACAGGCACGCCGCTGGAAAACCATCTCGGCGAACTCTGGTCGCAGTTTGATTTCCTGTTACCCGGTTTTCTTGGCAGCGAAAAGGAGTTTACTCAGGAGTGGCGTATTCCAGTCGAACGTAACGGCGATCGGGTACGCAGAGAGCTGCTGGCGCGGCGCGTCAGGCCCTTTATGCTGCGGCGGCGCAAGCAGGAGGTGGCGAAGGAGCTGCCGCCCAAAAATACCATCGTACGTTCCGTGGAGCTGGAAGGCAGCCAGCGTGAGCTTTATGAATCGGTGCGCAGTGCGATGCAGGAGCGTGTACAGCTGGCGGTTCAGCAGCAGGGCGCGGGGCGCAGCCATCTGCTGGTGCTGGATGCGCTGTTAAAGCTGCGGCAGATTTGCTGCGATCCCCGCCTGGTGAAGATGGAGAAAGCGGCGAAGGTAAAACATTCCGCCAAGCTGGCGCTGCTGCGGGAAATGCTCACCGACCTGCTGGCGGAAGATCGCCGCATTCTGATCTTTTCTCAGTTCACCGCCATGCTTTCTCTGATTGCTGAGGAGCTGCAAAAGGCGCGGATCCCGTTTGTGACGTTAACAGGCAGCACCCGTGACAGAACCGAGCCGGTAAGACGTTTTCAGGAAGGGGAAGTACCGGTGTTTCTGATTAGCCTGAAAGCGGGCGGCGTCGGGCTGAACCTGACCGCCGCCGACACGGTGATCCACTACGATCCGTGGTGGAACCCGGCAGCGGAGAACCAGGCAACGGACCGGGCCTACAGACTGGGCCAGGATAAACCGGTCTTTGTCTATAAGCTGATTGTTGCAGGCAGCATTGAAGAGAAAATTGTGGCGATGCAGCAGCAGAAGGCCGAGCTGGCAGAGGGCATTCTGGAAGATGAGCTGAGCGAACCGGGCCAGTTCACCAGTGATGACCTGGCCGCGTTGCTTGCACCTCTCTGACATTCTCAGCGCTTTTGATACCACCAGACCGCTTCCCACGGACGCAGCATCACCTCACCAGGCGTGACGTGGGTATCGGGGTAGTTGCTGATCAGCACATCCCACTGGCCGCTGTAGGCTGGTGGGTGCCACACCTGCGTCTCCGCACTGAAATTGGTGGCGACCACCAGCGTTTCTTTTTCGTAGCGGCGACAGTAGCACCAGAGCCAGGGATGCTCCGGCAGCAGATCGAGATAATCGCCCCAGGTAAGGATCGCATACTCTTTTCTCAGCTGGATCAGCCGCTGATAGGTGTAAAACACCGATTCTTTATCCGCGACCGCCGCCTGCGCATTGATCGTCTCCATATTATCGCACATGCCAATCCACGGCGTGCCGGTAGTAAATCCGCCGTTTTCACTCGCATCCCAGGGAATGGGCGTCCGGCCATTATCGCGTGATTTACTGGCAAGGATCGCCAACAGGTTATCGCTGTCGCGCCCCTGCGAGCGCAGCTCCGCATACATGTTATGGCTTTCAATATCCCGGTAATCCAGAATGCGGGTAAAATGGGGATTGGTCATCCCCAGCTCTTCACCCTGGAAGATATAGGGCGTGCCCTGCATACCGTGGAGCACCAGCGCCAGCATTTTGGCGGACTGCACGCGATACTGTCCTTCATCTCCCCAGCGTGACACCACGCGAGGCTGATCGTGATTACACCAGAACAGCGCGTTCCACGCCTTGTTGTGCATTCCCTGCTGCCAGTGGGTGAAGATCGCTTTTTGCGCCACCAGGTCCAGCGGCGTCAGGGTCCATTTCTGACCGTTGTAAAAATCCACCTCTACATGATCGAAGCTGAACACCATCGACAGCTCTTCGCCTTCCAGCGAGCCGTAGCGCTGGCAATGCTCCAGCGTTGCCGAGGACATCTCACCCACCGTCATCAACTCGCGCGGGCGGAACACGTCGCGGCTCATCTCCTGCATATATTCATGAATGCGCGGCCCATCGGTATAGAGGCGCAGCCCGTCTCCGTTGGGATCGTCAGGAAAGTCCTGATGCTTGGAGACCAGATTCACCACGTCAAGCCGCAGTCCGTCGATGCCACGATCTGCCCAGAAATTGACGATTTGCTTGAGTTCCGCGCGAAGATTCTCGTTCTCCCAGTTCAGCTCCGCCTGTTCCGGCGCCCACAGGTGCATATAATACTGGGCGCTCTCCGGATGCCAGCGCCAGGCGCTGCCGCCAAATTTTGACAGCCAGTTATTGGGCGGCTGGTTGGGCGTACCGTCCCGCCAGATATAGTACGAGCGGTAAGGGCTCTCTTTATTCAGCGCTTCGTAGAACCAGTGGTGCTGCGTGGAGCTGTGGTTAAACACCATATCCAGGATAAGGCGCATTCCGCGGGCGTGCGTCTCCTCCACCAGCCGGTCAAAGTCGTTCAGCGTACCAAAAATGGGATCGATGGCGGTGTAGTTCGCCACGTCATAGCCGTTGTCTACCTGTGGAGAAATATAAAAGGGCGTCAGCCAGATAGCATCCACGCCCAGCTCCTTCAGATAATCCAGTCGCTGTATCACCCCCGCCAGATCGCCCATGCCGCTGCCGGTGGTGTCCTGAAAACTCTTTGGATAAATTTGATAGATAACGCCGTTCTGCCACCACGGTGGAATTTTTGTCATTGCTCAATCCTGATTCTCAGGTGAAAGGGTCTGGCTGCGCACAATACTGTTCTAAAGCCTTGTTGTTCTTCCTTAAGATTAGCCATTAACTCGCAAGGTGTCACAAAACAAGAAGCGGGTTGTTCCCGAAGCGATGTGTAACTTGATGTGTGAAGCGAATTATGTTTTATGGGTTTTTTGCTTTTTTTTGCCCGTCGCCCCTCTGGAGAAGTGTCATGATCGGAACCCTGCGTTTTACGTTGCTTGCCACCTCATTATTGGTCTCACTTTATGCTCATGCCACCCCTGCTGGCAACCTGCCGCTGATGCCCTGGCCTCAGCAGGTTGAACAGCCAGAAGAGGGCGAAAGCCTGGCGTTGAATAACCAGCTCTCTGTTAACATCAGAGGAGATGTACTGCCGGGTGCGGTGGATCGCTGGCGTCAGCGGATTGGCCTGCAAACCGGCTGGCAAATGCTGCCGCAAACCGGAGATGTGGCGAACGCTACCATCACGATAACCATCGCCAAAAGCGTCGATCCTCTTCCCCAGCCGGACAGCGATGAGAGCTATCATCTTCTGGTAAACAGCGAAGGCGTTAAGCTGGAGGCGGCTACCCGGTTTGGCGCGATGCGCGGCATGGAAACGCTGCTTCAACTGGTACAAAACAGTGACAGGAACAGCGCTATTCCTTATGTGGAGATCCATGACAGTCCACGCTTTCCATGGCGAGGGATCCTGATCGACTCCGCCCGCCACTTTATGCCGCTGGAGACGATCCGTAGGCAAATCGACGGCATCGCCAGTGCCCGCATGAACGTATTTCACTGGCACCTCACTGACGATCAGGGCTGGCGCTTCGCCTCCACGCACTTCCCCCAGCTCCAGCAGAAAGGCAGCGACGGTCTGTTCTATACCCAGGATCAGATGAAAGCGATCGTGCAGTACGCGGCGGATCGGGGCGTTCGCGTGGTGCCGGAGATCGATCTTCCCGGCCACGCTACGGCACTTGCGGCGGCGATGCCGGAGCTGATCAGCGCCCCCGGCCCTTATCAGATTGAGCGCGGCTGGGGCGTGTTTAAGCCGCTGCTGGACCCCAGCAACGAGCAGGTTTATGCCTTTATCGACACGCTGATTGGCGAAGTCACGGCAGTGTTCCCCGACCCCTGGCTGCATATTGGCGGCGATGAGGTAGATGCCACGCAGTGGAAGGAATCCAAATCCATTCAGGCGTTTATGCAGCAGAAAGGGCTGAAGGATGAACAGGCGTTGCAGACCTATTTCAATCAGCGGGTCGAGAAGATCCTGGAAAAACATCAGCGAAAAATGGTGGGCTGGGATGAGATCGCCCATCCCGATCTGCCCAAAAGCATCCTGATCCAATCCTGGCAGGGGCAGGATGCGCTGGGGGAAATCAGCAAGCAGGGTTATCGCGGTATCCTCTCCGCTGGGTTCTACCTCGACCAGGCGCAACCTGCCGCCTACCACTACCGTAATGAAGTCTGGCCGGTGGGGCTGAATGGACAGGACCGTCTGCAGAAAGAAGACATAGCCCAGAGCTGGCAGTTTATTCTGCCACGCCTGAAGGGAAGCGCGGTGAAGGGCAGCTTTACACTGGTGCAACGGGACGGGGAGTGGCGGGGCTTTATTGATTTTGCCGGCAAGTCGCGCCGCCTGGTGCGCAATGTGGCATGGCTGGCACCGCAGCAGGTCACCTTCAGCGTGGATACATGGATGGGCGAATTGCAGCCGGTAGTCACTCTGGCAGGAGAGAAACTCACGGGCTACATGCGGGTAGGCAACGTGCGCTATCCCACGCAGGGCAGCAAGCTGAAGGCCGTGCCTGAAGGCATCCAGCCCAGCGTACCGGACGAGCAGCAGATGAAGGATAACCTGCTGGGCGGCGAAGTGGCACTGTGGGCGGAAATTATCAACCCGCAGGTGATTGACGTGCGCCTGTGGCCGCGAGCCTATGTGGTGGCCGAGCGGCTCTGGTCGGCAAAAGATGTCACTGACGAGCAGAATATGACTCAGCGGCTGGCGCAGGTGGATAGCTGGTCCGCCGTTTCGGTGGGTTTACAGCAGCATACCCAGGCGCAGACCCAGATGATCCGCCTGGCAAACAGCAGCAGCATCGTTCCGCTGGAAATTTTTGCTGAAGCGCTGGAGCCGGCTCAGTATTACACCCGCCAGCACCTGAAGTTCCAGGCGGGACACTACAATCTCAGCGAGCCGCTGAACCGCCTGGCCGATCTCCTGCCCGCCAGCAGTAACAAGGTGCAAGAGCTGGACCGGCAGGTGGATGCGCTGATTGCCGATCGGGGTAACCAACGGGCAATGCAGGCGATTCGTCACCAGTTGCGGCAGTGGCAGCAGAATGTGCCAGAAGTGATGCCGCTGCTGGCGCAGAATTATCAGCTACAGCCGTTAAGGCCGGTGGCGCAGCAGTTGCAGGAGATCAGCAGCACGGGCTTATCTTTGCTGGATGCGATGGAGCAGAACCGGGCGTTTGGCGCAGCAGATGTCGCGGCAATGCAGGCGAAACTGGACAAAGCCGCCGCTGTTCAGGATGAAGTGGTGCTGGCGCTGGTTTATCCGCTGGAGAAACTTCTGCGGGCAGTACGATAAGCGTAAAACCCTCTCCTGCGTGCGGGAGAGGGAATGTCTGTCGCTTTACTTTTTACTGTTTAGCCGGTGCAGAAGAGGCAAGCGCTTAGCGACGAACGGCGATCGCTTCGATTTCGATTTTCACATCTTTAGGCAGGCGGGCAACTTCCACGCATGAACGGGCCGGGAAGCTGGCCTGATGCTCAGTGAAAAACGCTTCATAAGTGCTGTTGACGGTAGCGAAATCGTTAAGGTCTTTCACAAAGACGGTGGTTTTCACGATATCCCCAACCTTCAGACCGGCAGCTTCCACAATCGCCTTCACATTTTCCAGCGACTGGCGCGCCTGAGCAGCGATATCGTCGGCAACGGAGCCGGTTTTAGGATCGACCGGGATCTGGCCAGACGTGATGATCATGCTGCCCAGATCGACGCCCTGCACGTAAGGACCGATAGCGGCTGGTGCGTTTTCAGTGCTGATTTCGCGAGACATAATTTCTCCCTGTAAATGAAGTTGTAGGTGAGAGGGAGAAGCGTCTCTCCCGCTGTACCACCCGTCCGGCCCATTATAGGCTGCTGAAGGCTGATTACCAGTTCGCCAGCACCACGTGGTGAGCGAAGGATTTTTCACAATATTTGCAGGTCAGGCGCACGTCATCCTCACGCTTTTTCACCGCAAAGCTCGATTTAACCGGCTCGCTGCGGCTGATGCAGTTGCTGTTAGGGCAGGTCAGCACCTGTTCAATACGCTCCGGCAGCGCAGGGGCACTTTTTCCCACCACTTCATAATTATCGATGCGGTTAACGGTGGCATGGGGCGCATAGACCGCCAGCTGGTTGATCTGATCGTCGGTCAGAAAAGTGTTCTCGATCTTAATCAAATCTTTACGGCCCATCTCACCGGAAGGCAGGTTCAGGCCGATGGTGATGCGCTGGTCGGTTTCTGTCAGGCGGAACAGCGACAGCAGCTTAAAGCCAATCTGTGCCGGAATATGGTCGATTACCGTGCCGCGTTTGATCGCTTCAACCTGCAATTTGTTATCTTGCGTCATTATGTTTCCCTCTTACAAAACCGGTTCGCTGTTCAGGACCAGCGCAAGCAGCGCCTGGCGTGCGTAGATGCCGTTTCCGGCCTGCTGGAAGTACCAGGCGTACGGCGTTTTATCCACATCAGTAGCGATCTCGTCGATGCGCGGCAGCGGATGCATCACCTTCATGTTTTCACGGGCGGCGGCCAGATCGGCAGCGCGCAGCACAAACTGTGCTTTCACGTTGGCGTATTCAGAAGGGTCGAGACGCTCTTTCTGTACGCGGGTCATATAGAGAATATCAACCTGCGGCACGACCTCTTCAATGCTGTCGTGGCGGCTCCAGATGATGCCTTTCTCATCCAGCACGTCGGTGATATAGGAGGGCATCGCCAGCGCATCCGGGGCGATAAAGAAGAAGCGGTTGCCGTCAAATTTCGCCAGCGCTTGGGTCAGAGAGTGTACGGTACGGCCATATTTCAGGTCCCCGACCATCGCCACGTTGAGGTTGCTCAGACGGCCCTGGGTTTCCTGAATGGTAAACAGGTCGAGCAGCGTCTGGGTCGGGTGCTGATTGGCGCCATCTCCGGCATTCAGGATCGGGATGCCGTTGGAGAATTCCGTCGCCAGCCGCGCCGCGCCTTCCTGCGGATGACGCATGACGATGGCGTCCACGTAGGTGCCAATCACGGAAATCGTATCGGCCAGCGTTTCCCCCTTTTTACCGAGCGAGGTGTTGCTGCCGTCAGCAAACCCCACGACGGAAGCGCCCAGACGGTGTATCGCCGTTTCAAAGGAGAGACGGGTGCGCGTGGAGGCTTCAAAGAAGCAGCTCGCCACCACGATATGCTTCAGCAGTTCCGGCTGAGGAGTCGCCTTGAGGCTGGCGGCAGTGCGCAGCACCAGCTCCAGCTCTTCCCGGTTAAGGTCATTGATTGAAATGATATGTTTTTGAAACAAGGGATTAGCCATGATCTCTCCTCTTAACCTTCACCCTTCAGTGCCAACGAAGGCCTGAAAGCTGTCGGCATGCCAATGCTGCGAGCTGAAAAATGGGCAAAAAAAAGCCCCTCACTGAGGGGCTTTTTTTTATGATCGGCGGTGCCAGGGAAGAAGAAACGGCGCTGCCCGCCTGCGGACAGGCTGGTCACTCCAGCAATGTGAACGGTACTCAGTTTCATGCATCCTCCCGGCAAACGGTGGCGATTATACGCGTTCAGTTTGCGGCGGCAAGCAAAAATCCGCTCCTCTGAGCGCCTGATTACAGCCTGGCCAGCGTCGCAACCATTACCGCTTTGATGGTGTGCAGGCGGTTTTCCGCCTGGTCAAACACCACGCTGTGCGCAGATTCAAAGACATCATTGGTCACTTCCATGCCGCCGTGCAAATCGTATTGTTCAGCCATCTGCCGACCCAGCGTGGTCTGATCGTCGTGGAAGGCAGGCAGACAGTGCAGGAATTTCACCTTTGGGTTACCGGTTAATGCCAGCATCGCGCTGTTGACCTGATAGGGACGCAGCAGAGCAATACGCTCTTTCCACACCTCTTTCGGCTCGCCCATTGAGACCCAGACGTCGGTGTAGATGAAGTCCGCGCCGTAAACGCCTTCCGCAATCTCTTCCGTCAGGGTGATTTTGCCACCGTTTTTCTCTGCGGCCTGGCGGCACTCGGCCACCAGCGCCTCCTCCGGCCAGCAGCCTTTCGGCGCCACCAGACGCAGATCAAGGCCGACCAGCGCCGCCGCTTCCATCATCGTGTTGCCCATGTTGTTACGCGCGTCGCCCACGTAAGCAAAAGTCATCTGGCTGAAGGCTTTTTCCGGCAGATGTTCCTGCATGGTCAGCAGATCGGCCAGCAGCTGAGTGGGGTGAAACTCGTTGGTCAGACCGTTCCATACCGGCACGCCCGCATGTTCAGCCAGCGACTCCACCAGCGCCTGGCCATGACCGCGATACTGAATGCCGTCATAGATCCGGCCCAGCACGCGGGCGGTATCTTTCATCGACTCTTTGTGGCCAATCTGGCTGCCGCTCGGGCCGAGGTAAGTGACGTTAGCGCCCTGATCGTAAGCGGCAACTTCGAAAGAGCATCGGGTGCGGGTCGAGTCTTTTTCGAAGATGAGCGCAATATTTTTGCCTTTCAGGTGCTGAATTTCTTCGCCATTTTTCTTATCAATTTTAAGCGTTGACGCCAGCGCAAGCAGGCCGGTCAGCTCCGCAGGCGTGAAATCCAGCAGCCTGAGAAAATGGCGTTGATATAAGTGACTCATAAAGCACTCCAGGTGACATTTATTGAATTAAAATTCAATCTAACCGTATGAATATGCATTTTCAACCCCGCCGTGCAGAAACTTTTGTTTAAAGGTAGTGGCGGGAACGGCACTGTGGGAAAATACTCTCAAGAGATGCCACATACTGAGGAACGGATCATGGCAAACGAAGCCTTGCTGGAAGAGCAGCGTGAAGAGACGCGGCTGATTATTGAAGAGCTGTTAGATGACGGTAGCGACCCGGATGCACTCTATACCATCGAACACCACCTCTCCTGCGACAGCTTCGACGCGCTGGAAAAGGCGGCGGTAGAAGCGTTCAAAATGGGTTATGAAGTGACCGAGCCGGAAGAGCTGGAGCTGGAAGATGGCAGCAAAGTGATGTGCTGCGATATTCTCAGTGAAGGTGCGCTGAATGCAGAGCTGATTGATGCTCAGGTTGAGCAACTGGTGGATCTGGCCGGTAAGTTCAACGTCGACTACGACGGCTGGGGCACCTATTTTGAAGATCCTGATGCACAGGATGAAGAGGAAGATGGCGACTTCATCGACGAAGAAGATAACGGCATCCGCCACTGATTAAGTTTTATCAGGCCCGGCCCTGTGCCCGGCCTGTTTATTATCCGGGAGGCCCGTACGCGCTCCACAAGACTCCAGGGGTGAACGCCGCTTCGCCCTTATTCATTTTCCGGACTCTCTCTTCATGAATACCGAACCTCTTCTTGCCCCCATTCACGCTTTCCTGCACTGCCGCACGCCGCAGGCATGGATTGATGAAGCCCGTAAACCTGAGAACCTGCCGCTGCTGCTGACTGACCATCTGGTCTGCGAACTGAAAGCAGCCCAGACCGCCATGTGGCTGATCCGCCGTTACGTGGCAGACAAAGAGAGTAGCGAGGCGCTGCTGGCCTGGCTGAAGCCGTGGGAAGAGTTTATTCATCAGCAGACCAACGATCTGACCTTTCTTGAGCAACAGAAAGGGTTGTCGAAGGCGGTGATCAGCCGTGCTGACGTAAAGTACGGCGATGTGCTGGTGGACAAAATGGTACTGCTGATTAAAGAGGAGCTGCACCACTTTTATCAGGTGCTGGAGATTATGCAGGCGCGCGGTATTCCCTATATCAAAATTACTGCCAGCCGCTATGCCAAAGGGCTGCTGCGTGAAATCACCACTCACGAACCGCAGACGCTGGTGGATAAACTGATCTGTGGTGCCTACATCGAAGCGCGCTCCTGCGAGCGGTTTGCCAGCCTGGCGCCCCATCTGGATCGGGAGCTGGCGGCCTTTTACGTTTCGCTGCTGCGTTCAGAGGCCAGACATTATCAGGATTATCTGGCCCTGGCAGAACAGGTAGCAAAAGCGGATATCAGTGATCGCGTCAGGAAAATTGGCGAGACGGAGGCGCAGCTGATCCAGCAGCCCGACAGCCAGCTGAGATTTCACAGCGGCGTACCGGCCTTCTGACTAATGCAGCCCGCGCCCCGGCTGCATTAAAGCGTCTTCAGCATTGTGACTTCGCAGTCCACGTGACCGGTATTGCCCATCGGGCCGTCAATATGCTCAAAGCCAAGATGTTCATATAAACGAATAGCGCGGGTCAGTGACGCCGTTGTTTCAAGATAGCAGCGTCTGAAACCGCGCTCGCGGGCAAAATCCATCGCCTGCATTGCCAGCTCGCGCGCCAGCCCCATGCCGCGTACCGCAGGCATAAAGTACATCTTCTGCAGCTCGCATACTCCTTCTTCACTGCCATGCAGCGGCGCAACGCCACCGCCGCCCACAATCTTCCCTTCAAGCTCAATCACCCAGTAGGCGCTGTCCGGCTCGCTGTAAAGCTCAAACAGATGGTCAAGATTTGGATCGGCGACGGTAAAGCCTTTATCGGCGGTAAGGCCAAATTCGGCGGAAACGTCGCGGATCACGCGGGCGATATGCGGATTATCAGCGAGTTGCATCGGGCGCACCCGAAGAGAAGTCGTCGTAAAAATAGTCATAGCGGTGCCGTGTTAGTCTGTATAGAAGCAGTGTAATAATATTAAGCGGTGTGATGCAAACTTCACCTGCTCCGGCCTGCAATGTAGCCCGACAATAAAAAAGGCCCGGTGAGAAGCTCTCAGCCGGGCCTGTGGTACAGGGCGCTTATGCTTACAGCGCTTTGATGACTGCCTGTTGTTCAATCAGTTTCGCTTTCGCCTGGCCGAACTCGGTCATACGCTCGCGCTCTTTGGCTACCACCGCTTCTGGCGCGCGGGAGACAAAGCCTTCGTTCGACAGCTTGCTTTCGATCTTGCCGATTTCCACTTCCAGCTTGGTGACCTCTTTCGCCAGACGTTCCAGCTCAGCCGCCTTGTCCACCAGATCCGCCATCGGGATCAGCAGCTCTGCGCCGTCGATGATTTTGGTAACCGAAACCGGTGCTTTCTCATCAGCAGTCAGACAGGTGATGCTCTGCAGACGCGCCAGCGTTTTCAGGAAGTTGTGGTTATCGTTCACACGACGAACCACATCCGCGCTGGCACCGCGCAGCAGCACATCCAGCGGCTTGGAAGGGGAGAGATTCATCTCCGCACGGATATTACGCACGGCAACGATAGCCTGCTTCAGCCACTCGGTATCGCTCAGCGCGGCTTCGTCCACCTTAGCGGTGTCGAAAGCTGGCATCGGCTGCAGCATGATGGTGTCGTCGCTGATGTTTTTCAGCACTTTCACCCGCTGCCAGATGGTTTCCGTGATAAACGGAATAATCGGGTGCGCCAGGCGCAGCAGGGATTCCAGCACCTCAACCAGCGTATGACGGGTGCCGCGCAGCTGCGCTTCCGTTCCGCCCGTCATCACCGGCTTGGCCAGCTCCAGATACCAGTCGCAGAACTGGTTCCAGGTGAACTCATACAGGATGCCGGCCGCAATATCGAAGCGGAAGGTATCCAGCGCTTCGCGGTAGGCTTTCACCGTCTGATTGAACTCAGCAAGGATCCAGCGGTCCGCCAGCGACAGCTCCAGTTCACCGCCGTTGAAGCCGCAATCCTGCTCTTCGGTGTTCATCAGTACAAAGCGGCTGGCGTTCCAGAGCTTGTTACAGAAGTTACGGTAGCCTTCCAGGCGCTTCATGTCCCAGTTGATGTCGCGGCCGGTAGAGGCCAGCGCCGCCAGGGTGAAGCGCAGAGCATCGGTGCCGTGCGGCTCAATGCCGTTCGGGAACTGCTTCTCGGTGCGCTTGCGGATCTTATCGGCCAGCTGCGGCTGCATCATGTTGCCGGTGCGCTTGGCAAGCAGATCTTCCAGCGAAATGCCGTCAACCATATCCAGAGGATCGATGACGTTGCCTTTCGATTTCGACATCTTCTGCCCTTCATCGTCACGGATCAGGCCGGTCATATAGACCTTTTTGAACGGAACCTGAGGCTTGCCATCTTCATCCTTGATGAAGTGCATGGTCAGCATGATCATGCGGGCGATCCAGAAGAAGATGATGTCGAAGCCGCTCACCATCACGCTGGTGGGGTGGAAGGTGCGCAGCGCCTCGGTGTTTTCTGGCCAGCCCAGGGTGGAGAAAGTCCACAGGCCGGAAGAGAACCAGGTATCCAGGACATCTTCATCCTGGTTCAACGCCACGTCGGCGGCCAGATTGTTCTCTTCACGCACCTCTTCTTCGGTGCGGCCTACATAGACGTTGCCTTCGGCATCATACCAGGCCGGGATGCGGTGACCCCACCACAGCTGACGGGAGATACACCAGTCCTGAATATCACGCATCCAGGAGAAGTACATGTTTTCATACTGCTTAGGTACAAACTGGATCTCGCCCTGCTCAACGGCTTCCACCGCCACTTTTGCCAGCGGCGCGGTACGCACGTACCACTGGTCGGTCAGCATCGGCTCGATAACCACGCCGCCACGGTCGCCGTAAGGCACGGTAAGATCGTGTGGCTTAACCTCTTCCAGCAGGCCCAGCGCATCTACAGCGGCCACAATCGCTTTACGCGCGGCGAAACGCTCCAGATTCTGGAATTCAACCGGGATGGCGGCGTCGTAAATGTCAGACTCTTCGCCGTTGCAGTCATAGACCTGCGCCAGATCGCGAATATCGCCATCAAAGGTCAGAATATTGATCATCGGCAGCTTGTGGCGGCGGCCCACTTCATAGTCGTTGAAGTCGTGCGCCGGGGTGATTTTCACGCAGCCGGTGCCTTTCTCCATATCCGCGTGCTCGTCGTCCACGATCGGAATGCGACGATCAACAAATGGCAGCACCACAAACTTGCCGATCAGATCTTTATAACGCGGATCTTCCGGGTTCACGGCCACGCCGGTATCGCCCAGCACTGTCTCCGGGCGGGTGGTGGCTACCACCAGATAATCTTTGCCGTCGGCGGTTTTAGCGCCGTCAGCCAGCGGATAGCGGATATGCCACATCGAGCCTTTCGACTCGCGGTTTTCCACTTCAAGGTCGGAAATGGCGGTGCGCAGTTTAGGATCCCAGTTTACCAGGCGTTTGCCACGGTAGATCAGGTCTTCTTTGTACAGGCGCACAAACACTTCTTTTACCGCATGAGAGAGGCCATCATCCATGGTGAAGCGCTCGCGCTCCCAGTCCACGGAGTTACCCAGGCGGCGCATCTGACGGGTGATGGTACCGCCGGACTCTGCTTTCCACTCCCAGATTTTGTCGATAAACGCTTCGCGACCATAGTCCTTACGCGTTTTGCCCTCTTCAGCGGCAATTTTACGCTCAACCACCATCTGCGTGGCGATACCCGCGTGGTCAGTACCCGCCTGCCACAGGGTATTTTTACCCTGCATGCGCTGGTAGCGGATCAGAGTATCCATGATCGTTTGCTGGAATGCGTGACCCATATGCAAGCTGCCGGTAACGTTCGGCGGCGGGATCATTATGCAGTAGCTTTCCTGGCTGGTATCGCCATTAGGTTTGAAGTAGCCCTGCTGTTCCCAGTGCTCGTAAAGCGGCTGTTCGATCTCTTGCGGGTTATATGTCTTTTCCATTTCTGCTATGTCTTAGGCACGGGAGGCGGTGCCGTATTCAAGTGGAATCCAACGCTGCGATACGCTTTGTAGCGGTCGCGCGCCAGCTGTTTCAATGATTCTTCGTAAGGGACGAAGTCTACCACTTCATAGAAAGCGGTGGCAAAATCTGCAAACTGCGGCAGCAGGCTGATCAGCAGGTCACGCGGGGCGTTTCCCCGACGCTGTGGCCACGCCAGCTCAACCGGTGCGCCATACTTCGGTCCTTCACCCGCCAGATTATGCGGCACAAAGGCGTTCGCCGGACGCTGCCACAGCGCTTCGTCCAGCCGGACAGCCTGCGCTTCATCCTCACAGGCTACCAATACGCGTTTCCCCTCGCGCCAGCGCGCCTCTGCTATATCGCAGACCAGCGCCTCAAGGGCGCTGATCCCGTCAACCGGGGTATCGGTTTCCAGCAGATAGAAGGTTGCGGTTTTCATCAGTTTTTAATCGTCGCCGTTAAGGCCAGCACGGTTCAACAGGAACTGGGAGAGCAACGCCACAGGACGGCCGGTAGCCCCTTTGGCTTTGCCGGAGCGCCAGGCCGTACCCGCGATGTCCAGATGCGCCCAGTTATATTTACGGGCAAAACGCGCCAGGAAGCAGGCGGCGGTAATCGCTCCGCCAGGACGGCCACCAATGTTTGCCATATCGGCAAAGTTGGAGTCCAGCTGCTCCTGATACTCATCCGCCATCGGCAGACGCCAGGCGCGGTCACCCGCCTGTTCAGAGGCGCCAATCAGCTCATGCGCCAGCGGGTTGTGGTTCGACAGCAGGCCGCTGACGTGGTGACCCAGCGCAATCACGCAGGCACCGGTCAGGGTAGCGACATCAATCACCACGTCCGGATCGAAACGTTCCACGTAGGTCAGTGCATCGCACAGCACCAGACGGCCTTCCGCATCAGTATTCAGCACTTCCACGGTCTGACCGGACATGGTGGTCAGTACGTCTCCCGGACGGTAAGCGCGGCCACCAGGCATGTTTTCACAGCCTGCCAGTACGCCCACCACGTTCAGCGGCAGATTCAGCTCGGCCACCATACGCATAACACCGTAGACCGACGCCGCGCCGCACATGTCATACTTCATCTCGTCCATCGCTTCGCCCGGCTTGATGGAGATGCCGCCGGAGTCGAAGGTGACGCCTTTACCTACCAGTACGATGGGCTTGCTCTCTGCGTCAGGGCTGCCTTTATATTCGATAACCGACATCAGCGACTCGTTCTGCGAGCCCTGGCCCACGGCCAGATAGGCGTTCATGCCCAGCTCTTTCATCTGCTGCTCGCCAATCACGCGGGTAGTGATGTTCTTGCTGTAGGCATCGGCCAGCTGACGCGCCTGAGAAGCCAGGTAGGCGGCGTTACAGATATTTGGCGGCATATTACCGAGGTCTTTCGCGGCTTTGACACCGGCAGCCACGGCCAGACCGTGCTGAATGGCGCGCTCGCCGCTGGTGAGTTCACGGCGGGTAGGCACGTTAAAGACCATTTTGCGCAGCGGACGGCGCGGCTCGGTTTTATTGCTTTTCAGCTGATCGAAGCTGTACAACGTCTCTTTAGAGGTCTCCACTGCCTGGCGTACTTTCCAGTAAGTGTTGCGGCCTTTAACGTGTAGCTCGGTCAGGAAGCAGACCGCTTCCATTGAACCGGTATCGTTCAGCGTGTTGATGGTTTTCTGGATCACCTGTTTGTACTGACGCTCATCAAGCTCGCGCTCTTTGCCGCAGCCAATCAGCAGAATGCGCTCAGAGAGAATATTGGGCACGTGATGAAGCAGCAAGGTCTGGCCGACTTTGCCTTCCAGTTCGCCCCGGCGGAGCAGGGCGCTGATGTAGCCATCGCTGATCTTATCCAGCTGTTCAGCAATCGGTGACAGCCTGCGCGGTTCAAACACGCCAACCACGATACAGGCACTGCGCTGCTTTTCCGGGCTACCGCTTTTTACACTGAACTCCATGCACTCTCCTGAATCTTAAAGACAACGGCGCTTGCTGCGGCTAGAATGTAGCGCTTTCGTCAAGCTCGGTGCCAGGCATTACGCCACTGGGGTATCGGGCGTCTGAATGAGTTTTGGTGATAATACGTTTTTTTTTGCATCACCAGAACGCGATTGTTGTCATACTATTTTAGCTATGACGGAGGCCATTGATGAGAAAAAATGGCGTATAAGCGATGAAACTAGCGATTTTCCTGCAAAAAGACAAGTTTTCACAGGCGTACTCAGCGTGATCATCATTAGATATCTGGTTAGGGAAACGCTCAAAAGCCAGCTGGCTATCCTCTTCATCCTGCTACTGATCTTCTTTTGTCAGAAGTTAGTCAGGATTTTGGGTGCCGCGGTGGATGGCGAAATTCCAACAAATTTAGTCCTGACATTATTGGGCCTTGGCGTGCCAGAGATGGCGCAGCTTATCCTGCCACTGAGCCTGTTTTTAGCCATTTTGATGACGCTTGGGCGGTTATACACCGAAAGCGAGATCACGGTGATGCATGCCTGCGGCCTGAGCAAAGCGGTGCTGGTGAAGGCTGCGATGGTGCTGATGCTGTTCACCTCGGTGGTGGCTGCCGTCAATGTCGCCTGGCTTGGTCCCTGGTCTTCCCGCTATCAAAGCGAAGTTACGCAAAACGCAAAAGCTAACCCAGGCGCCGCCGCGCTGGCTGCCGGACAGTTCCAGCAGTCGGGGGACGGCCAGTCGGTGATGTTCATTGAGAACGTTAAGGGCAACACGTTTGGCAACGTCTTCCTGGCGCAGCTGCGGCCTAAAGGCAATGCCCGTCCTTCTGTGGTGCTGGCTGATAAAGGCCACATGACCCAGCGGCCAGACGGCTCGCAGGTAGTGACGCTGGAGAAAGGTACCCGTTTTGAAGGCACGGCGATGCTGCGCGACTTCCGCATCACGGACTTTGTGAACTATCAGGCGATTGTCGGGCATCAGGACGTGGTGCTGGACCCGAACGATGCCGAGCAGATGGATTTCAAAACGCTGGCGCAGTCCAGCAAGCCGGAGTTCAGAAGCGAGTTCCACTGGCGCATCACGCTGGTGTTCTCGGTGCTGGTGATGGCGTTAATGGTAGTGCCGCTCAGCGTGGTTAACCCACGTCAGGGCCGCGTCCTGTCGATGCTGCCCGCTATGCTGCTCTATCTGATCTTCTTCCTGCTGCAGAGTTCGCTGCGCTCCAGCGGCCAGAAAGGCCGCCTCGATCCCGCAGTCTGGATGTGGGTGGTGAATATCTCTTACCTGGCGCTGGCCGTGCTGCTTAATCTGTGGGATACCGTGCCCATGCGGCGTTTCCGTGCCCGCTTCAGCAAGGGAGGCTCCGTCTGATGTTTGGCGTACTCGACAGATATATCGGTAAAACGATCTTCAACACCATCATGGCGACGCTGTTTATGCTGGTGTCGCTCTCTGGCATCATCAAATTTGTGGACCAGCTGCGCAAAACCGGGCAGGGCGAATACACCGCGCTGGGTGCCGGGTTGTATACCGTGCTCAGCGTGCCGAAGGATATTGAAATCTTCTTCCCGATGGCCGCCCTGCTTGGCGCGCTGCTAGGGCTGGGGACGCTGGCACAGCGGAGTGAGCTGGTGGTCATGCAGGCTTCCGGCTTTACGCGGATGCAGATCGCCGCCTCGGTGATGAAAACGGCCATCCCGCTGGTACTGCTGACCATGGCAATTGGTGAGTTTGTGGCGCCGCAGGGCGAGCAGATGGCGCGTAACTACCGTGCGCAGCAGCTGGTGGGCGGTTCGCTGCTCTCCACGCAGAACGGCCTGTGGGCAAAGGATGGCGATAACTTTATCTTTATTGAACGCATCAAGGATAACAGTGAGCTGACCGGCATCAGCATTTACAGCTTCAACAAAGAGCGCCGCCTGCAAAACGTGCGCTACGCGGCTTCCGCTAAGTACAATGCGGATAAAAAGTCCTGGGATTTGGCGCAGGTGGATCAGTCTGACCTCACCAATCCTAAGCAGGTCAGCGGTAGTCAGACGCTGAGCGGCGAATGGAAAACCACGCTGACGCCAGACAAGCTGGGCGTGGTGGCGCTGGACCCGGATGCGCTCTCTATCAGCGGCCTCTATAACTATGTGAAGTATCTGAAGCAGAGCGGTCAGGTTGCCGGACGTTACCAGCTGAACATGTGGAGCAAAATCTTCCAGCCGCTGTCGGTGGCGGTGATGATGCTGATGGCACTGTCGTTTATCTTTGGCCCGCTGCGCAGCGTGTCGATGGGGATGCGGGTAGTTACCGGTATCAGCTTCGGCTTCCTGTTCTACGTGCTGGATCAGATCTTCGGGCCGCTGAGCCTGGTGTATAACATCCCGCCGATCCTCGGCGCGTTGCTGCCAAGCGCAGCGTTCTTCGCCATCAGCGTCTATATGCTGCTGAAACGGCGTTAATCAGGCCTGGCAGGCAGCACATACGCTGTCAGCCTTCAGCCATACTGAAACCGCATCAGAACTCAGGCTCATCAGCGAAAGCTGGCGAGCCTGAGTTGTTTTTATCGCCCGCAAAGCGTGTCGATATCATTCCCGCTTATTGCAGAATGTCACTTTCAGCGGACTGCAAGGTCTGATGAAACAGACGCAGGAGGGCCAGGCGCGCATCGCTTTTATCTCTGTGGTGTCACTTTTCCAGCCCGGCGTTGACATAACCTCTGCTACCAGGTGGCTCAGAGAAAAACAGTAATATAATGACCTTGCCTGCCGCTTCGCTTATTGCAATTACCTGTGTTGGTTATATTTATTTAAAAATTAAAAACAGGCTCGAAGAGAATAAACTGACGCCGTTATCGCTGAAGGTAATTTACGTTAACAATAAGGGCCAGCCTTTATTTAGCTTTGTCAGTGAAAAAAAATTTCCATTACATTTTATTTTCCTTCCCACCGCTAAAGCGTTCCGGCTGCGCTAAGATCTAATCACTTTGCGTCATTAATCTCTTGCCTTATTAAAGGAGTCGCTATGGGCGGCAAATCCGATCCCCTGAGGCCAGCTTCCGGTGAGGAGCAACGGCTGCCGCTGTCGGAGGAACATGCCACTCTCACTAAGGCTCGCGTGCTGGACAGCCGCATCAAAATCGAGCGAACCACTACCTCTGCTGCCGAGCTGCTTGAAACCGAATTAGCGCGCGATGAAGTAGAGATTAAGCATATCGCTAAGAACCAGCTGGTAGAGGATGACTACTCTGCTGAAGTTCGTTATGAAGGCGACCTCTTAATTATTCCGGTTATAGAAGAGCGCGTTGAAATTATCCGCCGGAAAATCCTGAAAGAAGAAGTGCATATCCGTAAAGTCAAAAAAGTAGAGCCTTATCAACAAAACGTTTTGATAAGAAGCCAGGAGGTGAAGATTCGTAAGGAGAAAGGAAAACCCTAAACCCATTTACGAGGAATCTGTTATGGCACATGAAAAAATCGTTACCGCATTCAACCAGGAACAGCAGGCGCAGGTTGCCCGGGAAAAGCTGATTGCCGAAGGCATTGCCGAGAAAAATATCGATATCATCTCCGGTGAGCGCCTGCGGGTGGAAGACAAAGAGATTCGCCATCCCAGCTTCTGGCAGCGCATTTTTGGCGACGATGTGGATGAAAGTTACGCCAGCGAATATAACCGTGCGCTGCAAACTGGCGGGGTATTGCTGACCGTTCGCGTCTCGAAAGAGGAAGCAGGTAACGTCGAGATGCTGCTGGATCAATATTCCAGTGATTACTCAAGCCTGACGCCAGGCGACGGGCAGGGAACGGATCGTCAGTTGCTGGGGGACACGGATGACCGGCTTTCCAGAGGCGCGGGTGGCAGCTACGAGACGGGAAAAGATGACTCTCTTGCCGCTACATTGGGTGGCAGTCCGGTGAGGGATAATAACGATCCTCTTACCACCACCTCAGGCGGAGGCTATGAGACGAATACGGACGATCGTCTTACTACCGGGGCGGACAGCCGTCTGGGCACGGATACGGACGATCGTCCTACCAGCGGAACGGACAGCCTTCTTGGTACAGAGAGTGATGACCGTTTCGCCACCGACGAACCGCTGTACAATGAAGAGGCAGACCGCCCACTGGCCAATGAAGGCGTAGCGCCGCTCACCAGTGGCGGACTCCAGCGTGATGATCAGCGCGAAGGGCTGACGCTGGCTGAGGAAGAGGTGGAGATTGGTAAACGTCAGGTCAGCGACGGCTTTGTTCGCCTGCGCCGTTACACAGTAGAAGAGTCAGTCTCTGAAGACATTTCGCTCTACGATCAGCATGCCGAAGTGTTTCGCCATGCGGTAGATGAACCCTCCTATCTCAACGATGTTGACTGGTCTGACAAAACCATTGAGGTGGAAGAGTCCCACGAAGTGCCGGTGGTCAGTAAAACGGCCCACATCCGCGAAGAGGTGGGCGTACGAAGCGAAGGCACCGAGCGCGTGGAAACGGTGAAGGACAGCGTGCGTCGCCAGGAAGTGAAGGTGGAAAAAGAGGGCGACACGGAGCACGATCTGTCGCGCCTTGATGACGACCGTAAATAACCCTCTGCCTTTATAATGCTCCCGCGCGGATCCAGTCGATCAGCGCGGGAAGCTGCGTCACTCCCCATAAGATCAGGCCAATCACGCCACCTACCACCGTGCCGTTAATCCGGATGCGCTGTAAATCCTTGCCGATGTTCAACTCAACCTGATGGGACATATCTTTTGCATCCCAGCTTTTCACCGTGTCGCTGATATGGCTGCTAAGAAAGGCGGAGAACTCCGGCGCGGCGCTGGTGGCGGCCTCTTCCATATGCTGATTCAGCGAGGCGCGCAGGCTGGCGTCCTGCATCAGCGTTTCGCCCAGCCACTGACCGGCCGCGCTGACTTTCGCATGCAGCACAGAGTCTGGCTTATCCAGATCCTCCTTCAGCCAGTTGCGCAGGTCGCCCCACAGCTGGCTGATATAGGTGTTCAGCGCCTCATCCTGCTTAAGATAAGCTTTGATCTCTTCCGCTTTGTCCACCATCTCCGGATCGCTGCGCAGCCGCTCAATCAGCCGTTGTACCGCACGGTTAAAACCCTGACGGATCTCGTGCGCGCCATCCTGCTCAATATCGCTAAGAATCGACTTCACCGCGTTGGCGGCCAGCTCCGCGCTTTTTTCTCCTACCCATTCCGTCGGCAGCATCTTCTCTTTCAGAGGATGCTCCCGCTTCAGCCAGCGCATCACCTGCTGGGCGATAAAGTCGTGCGTGCCGGGTTTGTTCACCAGATGCAGCACCTGCGCGATGGCGTCATCCAGCAGCGCCTGATGCCGGTTATTTTTGGTCAGGCTCTCCAGCACCATCGCGGCGGACTGCGTCAGATCGACCTTATCAATCGCCTTGTGGATAGCGCGGCGCATAAACGCCTGAATACGCGTATCATCGGCCAGGTCCAGAAAGCCGCGAACAATCTTCAGCAGATAGCCGCCAAGCCGTGCAGCGTTGTCCGGCTGGCTCAGCCACCTGGCGATGATCTGCGCCGGATCATGACGTCGGATCAGCGTCAGCAGGGATTCGGTATTGAGAAATTTATCCTGGACAAACATCGCCAGGTTATCGGCGATGCGATCTTTATTGCGGGGGATAATGGCGGTGTGGCGGCCCACCAGCGGGATCGGCACGCGGCGGAACAGTGCGCTGACCGCAAACCAGTCCGCCAGTGCGCCGACCATTGACGCTTCCGACACCGCTTTCAGGGCGCCAACCCAGTGATTTGTGGGATACCACAACGGGTAAAGTACGGTGGCAATAAAGAGAAGGGCGGCGCCGCACAGCAACAGCAGCGGCGTCCGTTTTGCTCTGATTAGTTCTGATTCTTTATCCATGGATGCTCTGCTCTCCCGGTTACTGCTTTCCCTAATCCAGCCCATTGCCGGGCTTGTCCCTGTTGGCGCGTTTAACGCAGCCTCTGACTGTAGCAGGGCTGACGACAGATTGTTAATCTCCTTTGGCTGGTGCTGAGGAGTAGTGACTTACCAGAGATCGCGCAGCCAGCGGCTCAGCGCTTTCTGCCGCCCATAATGCTGCCCAGCACGCCGCGAATAATCTGGCTGGTGACCTGACGCGGCGCGCTTTTCGCCACGCTCTGCACTATGCCGTCGCGCTTGCCGCCGCGCGGGCCGGTGCTGCCAAAAAGAATATCCTTCAGCCCGCCCAGAATACCGTCATCCACCGCAATTTCCGCCCGCTTTTGCAGCGTGACGATTTTGCCGGTTCCGGTTACGCCGGTAATCAGCCCGTGGCGGTTAGCCATGCCGGACAGTAAATTAACCGGGAGGCCGGCGGATTTGGCAATCAGCAGTGATTCGGTCATTGATGTAATCCCTGAAGTAAACAAATGGGCAACTTATTCTTTAAGCGTAGCGCCCGGTACGCAGCGAGGCGAGAAGGGGATTGCCCTTTTTAGCCTGGCGTGCGTATGTTATATCGGGATAGTTCTCAGGAGGCGAGAAAAATGGAAACGGCAATTCTGTCGGTGGCAACGATTGGTGGCGCGCTGTTGCTGGGCGCGATGAGTCCTGGCCCAAGCTTTATTTTAGTGGCAAGAACGGCGGTGGCCTCTTCACGGCGGGCAGGTATGGGCGCGGCGCTGGGCATGGGCGTCGGCGCAGTTATTATTTCTCTGATCGCGCTGATGGGGCTGCACACGCTGCTGGCGGCGGTGCCGTGGTTGTGGCTGACGCTGAAGACCGGCGGCGGGCTCTATCTGCTGTGGATGGCGTACAGGATGTTCAAAGGCGCGCGTGAGCCGCTGCATGTGGAAGGGGGAAGCAGCTCTGGTAAAAGTTTCCGTAAGGCTTTTCTGCACGCCTTTATCACCCAGATCAGTAACCCGAAAACGGCGATCGTCACCGCCGGGATATTCGCCGCGCTGCTGCCTGCGCACATCTCTCCGATGATGTATGTGGCGCTGCCTGTCGTATCATTGCTGGTGGATGGCTTGTGGTATGCGTTTGTGGCTTATGCGCTCTCTTCGCGCGGCCCGCGTACCACTTATCTGCGCTATAAGGCGATGTTTGATCGTCTGGGCGGAAGCGTAATGGCGCTGTTGGGCCTCAAGCTTATGGTGAAATAAAAACGAGCCGCACAGTGGCGGCTCGCGGGAAGACGGTGAGGGGACAGCCTCACCGTTTTAGAGAGAGTGAGGAGAGAGCCTTACTGTGATCAGTACAGGTTCAATCTGCTAATCATCAACAGTGACGCTCGCCTTTACTGTAAGAGAGAAAATCTCTTCATGAGCAACAGGCTCGCCTTTTCCATGATAAAAACAATCTCATTATGATCATTTGCCTGGTCTTATCACAAGTGAGGAGATCTTGTGATAATCAACAGGCTCGCCTTTATCAGGAGATAAAGTTTTTGCCCTGCTTCAGCACCAGGTCACAGGCTTTGGTTTTCACCTTCTTGCCCATAGCGGTGTCGCCCAGACTGCTCAGGTTCACCTGCTGGTTATTGCCGGTATTCAGCAGCCCCATCAGACCCTGTTTGTAGTCGGTGGTTTCCTGCTGTTTGGTGGTATCAGTCAGGCCCAGCTTGCCCAGCAGCTGATCTTTCACCGAGCTGACGTTGTTATCCACCAGGTTATTCTTCATGCAGTACTGCAGCACGCCCGTGGCGTTGGTCATGGTGCTGGAGCTGAGCGACTGATTACCGCCGTTCAACAGCCCGGTCAGCGCACCCAGAGAGGTGCCTGTCGGCTGCGGTGAAGTGGTAGAACTGGAGGAGTTAGAATTCTGGCTGAGCGAAGAAGCCGCGCTGCTCAGCTGATCCTGCCAGCTGGCCGCCGAGGCCACACCAGCGAACAAGGAAGTAGAAACCGTCAATGCCAAAACCATCTTAGAAGCTTTCATAGTTAACCCTTTACGTTTGTTATCCGGCGCGCGCCCTCCTGGCATCACGCTTTATCTTCCTTTGGGACTGCCGGAATGCAAGGGAGTTCCGCTGTTGCGGGACAGAGAAGGGCAGGAGGCGGGCTTTGAGATTTGTCTTAAGGAGCAAGGTTGCCCGCTGAGCATTTTATCGATTTCAGGAGAAGGCCAGAACTTCTGTTTATGCTTATGAGAGAGCTGGGCGATGGATTTTTCAGCACTTGCATCACATCGGTGCGGATAGTAGTTGCGTGCTGAGAGGGTAACGGTATAATCCACAACGTTTTCCGCATACCCTTCAGTGCCGAAGTGGCGAAATCGGTAGACGCAGTTGATTCAAAATCAACCGCCGCGAGGCGTGCCGGTTCGATTCCGGCCTTCGGCACCAGTATCCTGTCCAACCCCGTCCGGGGAAGTCCAAAAAAACCTTAAAAATCATTGTGTAGGATGATTTTCTCATCCGGCATCGTCCGAGCACATCCGTTTCAATCCGTTCCACCGCCTGGGCGAACCGGGCGACGTCCTCTGGCTGACCGAAGGCTACGCCACCGGCCTGACCGTGCACCGGCTGACCGGCCAGGCCGTTTACGTCGCCCTGAGCGCCAACAACCTTCCCGCGCTTGCCGGGCGCCTGCATGCCGAATACCCGGAGGCAATGATACTGATTGCCGCCGACCACGACGAGAACGGCACCGGCCAGCTGCGCGCTGAAGCCGCCGCAAAACGCTGCAACGGCAGGCCCGCATTACCGCCCGTCACCGGCGACTGGAACGACGTCTTTCAGGCAGAAGGAGAAATGACCACTCAGGCGATGCTGACCGCCTTCACGCAGCCGGAAGCGCTCAGCCCGTTTGAGTCGGTAAGCGAGGCCGACCTTAAGGCGATGAGCGCCAGCCAGAAGGCAGAGCTGCTGGCCGCGCACTACCTCAACACGCTGGCCGTGCCGGTCGTAGGGGAAGACCTGTGCCGGTATGAGGGCGGCGCGTGGCAGGTGCTTCCTTACCGTGTGCTCAGCCGGGAAATCGCCGCGCTGTTTCAGAAGGTGCGCGCGCCGTTCTCGGCAACCGGTATCGGCGGTATCGTGGATACCCTCAAGCTGATGGTGCCGCAGATGGGCACACCGGCCCGCCGGCTGATTGGTTTTCGTAACGGCGTGTTTGACACCGCGACCGGTACCTTTGGCCCGCACAAAAAAGAGCACTGGCTCAGAACCATCAACAGCGTCGACTACACCACGCCGAAAGCGGGCGAGAATCTGGCGGACGATGCGCCGCACTTCTGGCAGTGGCTGACGCGGGCGGCAGGACGTAATGAGGTGAAGCAGGAGCGTATCCTCGCGGCGTTATTTATGGTGCTGGCAAACCGCTACGACTGGCAGCTGTTCCTCGAGGTAACCGGCCCCGGCGGCAGCGGTAAAAGCGTGATGGCCTCGATTGCCCGCCTGCTGGCCGGAGAGGACAATACCACGGCCGCTACCATCGACACGCTGGAATCGTCACGGGAACGCGCAAGCGTGGTTGGCTACTCGCTGATTATTCTGCCCGACCAGGAGAAGTGGAGCGGTGACGGCGCGGGCATCAAGGCGATAACCGGCGGTGACGCCGTGGCGATTGACCCGAAGTACCGCGACGCCTACTCAACCCACATCCCGGCGGTGATACTGGCGGTGAACAACAACCCGATGCGCTTCAGCGACCGCAGCGGCGGCGTGTCCCGTCGCCGGGTAATCCTGCCGTTCCCGGACGTGATACCGGCAAACGAGCGCGACCCGCAGCTGCTGGAGAAGATTGCCGGTGAGCTGGCGGTTATCGTGCGCCACCTGATGCGGCGCTTCACACGCCCTGACGATGCCCGCGAGCTGCTACAGGCGCAGCAGTCATCGGAAGAGGCGCTGGAAATCAAGCGCAGCGCCGACCCACTGGTTGACTTCTGCGGCTACCTGACGCCGCTGAGCACCCCGAACGGGTTGTTTATCGGCAACGCCAATATCCGGCCCATGAATCCGCGTCGCTACCTCTATCACGCTTATCTGTCCTTTATGGAAGCAAGGGGACATCAGCACCCCATGAGCCTGACGGCATTCGGGCAGGCGGTGCCACAGACGCTGAAGGAGTACGAGATTGAGCTGCTGAAGCGCAAAACGAAGAACGGCTTTCAGACCAGCCTGGAGCTGAGTGAAGAGTGCGAGGCAGACTGGCTGCCCCGTTGTGATGCATAAGCCAGACGACAGACAACAAACCGGCTCCGGCCGGTTTTTTTGCGTCTGGCAGAAGGTGCCTGATAAAGTTAAATCATTCTTTCGTTTATATTTCACTTTTTCCTAAGTTCGTTAATTACCGAGCCAATATCAGCATTAATTACGGGCTGATTCATGCCTTCATGATCTTAAAAAACATAATCAGGTAGTCCGCTATGTGCTAGAAACGGGCGTTGCTAACAACTAGATGCATTAATCAACTGGGAGAAGCTCAGTGCCCCTGCCGTGTCAGTGAGGATTTTAGAAAAACTATTAAATAAAACGCATCAAAAAAGTGCATCTTATAAAAGATGCACATTTCAAAGTTAAAAACTATTTATTATGTGATCAGCCAACTTATCATACTCATCAGCCATCTCATTCATAAGATCAACTTGATTAACCGCCCATTGTCCTCTTCCGCGAAGAGCATTCGTTGGTCTGACTCGAGACAGATAGCGAATAGGTATGTTTTGAATAATACTATCAGGAGCCATAACGTTGAGATCTTCAATCTTTCCTACGGGCTCATAATCAGTAAAATCAGGAACAGCTTCATAAGATGAAATTCGGGAAAGCTGAGGGATCATGTTTTCTTCAATAGCTTTTCTTATTGAACGATGATGAACAGCATCTGCACCAACCTCTTGTTTGATACCATTTTGCTTTCTTGTATCAAATCCATTGAATATCCAGCCACCAAATTTAGGCATTCCTTTGTGGGACACAACTTTATCGCGGGGATTACCACTCAGATACCTTTCCTTGCCTTGTTCCCAATCCCGTATAAATGATGGCAACATCTCGCCAATCAACCCTACGCAATAGGAAGAGAATAAATCAGGTGTGCATGGAACTAAGAAATAGTCTGAGCAATACAATGATGACCTGACAAGAGTATTGAATGAGGGCGGCAAATCTATTAGAACATAATCATAATCAATTTCATTTTTTTCTGATGCTTTTTGAGTTATCAATGCTGGTAAAATAAAACGATATAAACCTGCACCACTTATAACATCAGTACCAACGTTTAAAATATCGGAAAATGTATTGAGCCAAAAATCGCCAGGGACAATATGTAAAACCCCTGCATCTGTTTTAGTTTTTGGTTCAGTTGTATATACTTCACCTATAGCATTTTGTTGTATGTAAGGCAATGCAAATGCTTTGACTGTTTTTCCAAAAGGAAATGCATCAGAAGGTACTAACAACTCAGAAAACTCTTCATCGCCAATACACGCAATCGAAAGATTACATTGTGGGTCGAAGTCGATTAATAAAACACTTTTTCCTTTATCTGCTAGCGACACAGCTAGATTCCAAATTATAGTGGTTTTACCAACACCACCTTTGTTATTAAAAACTGATATAGTTTTTGCCATTTTTAATCCTTATTTTAATTTCAATGGAAAATTATATTTTATGAGAGTCAGATTATATTATTAAGATGTAAAGTTTGATTTTTTTTTGAAACTAGCACGTATTTTGTGATGATTCATGGAATTTCAAGACTAATGATTTGGTTCAGAAACTCCCGTAAATAGTGCAAGCATCCCACTTAACATGAGCATCCACTCTCAGATTTTTTTTACTTTCTGTAGAGCCAACTTCCGCACCCCGCTCATAGCCGCCCTTGCTCCTGCTGAGAGCGCCTTAGTGCCAGAATCTGAAAAGTGGGCATTCACAGCATGTTAGTCAATGGGGAAAGATCACTGCATCCTTGACACTTTATATTCCGAAGCCAAAGCTTCGGGAAATTGTGCAAGCGCAGCTATAATTCCGCATGCATTTTTATTTAGCCTTAATATTAAAATATCCAACCACGTTTATAAAATATTGTATTATTTACAAATAAATATAATATGGTATCTAGAAATTTATAAGTATAATTTAGCCGCCTTCAGCAACCCTTCTGAGAAATTGAATATATCATCAATACAAATCAATGGATGCCTTATCTCCTTCTTGTTATCATCAAATAATCCTATATACATTTGACTTCTGTTTAAATGGAGTCGACATATAGGTTTTCTGTTATTATCATCAATAAGGATACCAAAATAACTTTTATTATCCCTATATCCAATTCTTTCTGGAGAAAGGGTGGTTCTAATTATAGATTTAACTATGTGATAACCTTCGATTTCCTCAGGTGTAGTTACAATATCATTATTCTCGTCACTAATTAATAGAGCCTCATCATCTTTAATTGGTTCGAAACCAGTTTTAGTATCAATGACTTTAGTACTGTTAATAGCTGATTTCAACCTCTCGTTGACTTGATCAGTTAGCCATTGTGTCAGCGATTTTTTTGTAAGGACTGAGAAAAGTTCTCTAACTTTCTGTGTTTGTACACCTTCATATACCCGAGAAGCAATTAACTTTACAAAGTCATCATCTGGGCTTATAAATTGAGATGAAATTATTTTCTTAATTTGACTTACGTATTTTAGTTCACCAGCAGCGTTTACAATAGAGTCGACATCAAAGGCACTTTTAGTTAATTTGAAAATTTCTGGGACTACATTTTCATCAATATTGTCCAAGTCCAATTCTAAAAAAGGTTTTTCATCCATTTTATTAGGCGCATCAAGGTCTGTGAAGAATTTATACACCTGACCATTAGTAAGTATAGAAATCCGGGCTGTCGTTACGTGGAAATATCTAAAAAGCTGAGATGCATGATTGATATTTAGAGGCTCGCCGATTTTCTTACACTCGATAAGTATTTGTATTTGTTCATTCTTAATTATTGCAAAATCGATTTTTTCACCTTTTTTTGTTCCAACATCACAGATAAATTCGGGTATAACTTCTGTTGGATCAAAAACATCATAACCAAGGACTTTATTTATAAATGGCATTACGAAAGCACTTTTAGTTGCCTCTTCAGTTTTTATTAACGAAGCCTGCTGTTTTATTTTTTCAGAAAGAGAATTAAGCGTGTCTAAAATTTCCATTATTCACCCATACTTGTTATCTTGACTATAAAGATTAATGTTTAAATTTAGATATTTTTTTATTAATTTTAAATAATCACGTAAATAATTTATAAAACCTCAATCACATTAGGAGAAAGAAATTGAAGATTACATCCGAGCTCACTTAAAATGATGAATCATAAAATATATTTAGGAATCATCTCATCCCGTACTAACATTATCTTATTAAGGCTCGCTAATCAATACTATGGGAAAAATTTCGCAAAGAAAATAACCCTTTGATTTAATTTGTTTTTTACAAGAACATTCCTTTAGCATTGGTGAGCGGTTACTTAAAAACAGTATCTTTTGACTAAATCTTACTTTTGACCTTAACCAGATCAGATCATCTGGTCATGCCTTCAATGTTCTATATTTGGCTATTAGCATGCCCTTGATGATAATCATACAATCTTTGCAAATTACAATGCTACTTTTCGCCTATCGCTCATCATTGCATGAAAGGATAGATGATAAATGGTTTATGGACTTCTTCGCCTAAGTCATCAGCCTTAAACAAAACGTTAAACCATGAGTTTATGCAATTCGACGATGATAGTTGTGGTGACCGTTTACCTTTTATGAAGGCTGTCTTAACCGCATCAAGGTCAACGTTGATCTGACTAAGAGTTGTGAGGCCGCCTAACTGCAATGCATAAACTACGGGATAAACATCAAACCGCCCCAGCCAGTTTTTTATAACTGAAGATGAACAGTGTTCACCCCGAGTGAAGAGTGGTGAAGACTAGTCGCACAAGTGATCATCATTTAATGCCTTGATAATAAATGTTAAATTTGAAAGGTGAATAGGGTGAACACTTTTCCTTAAAATCTTTTTTTCTGAGTTGATGCTAAAATTTTAGGGTCAGCAGCGTTGGTAAGGATCTACAGTACGGAACCAAACTGAGAGAAAAATTTCATCAAAAATTGATGATTGATCTTTGCGCGATTTCATAACTCTCTGTTTTTAAAATGATAGCCACAAATTATTATGGGGGCACAATTGGGGGCATTCTTAGGTTGCCCTTATTAAAAAATAAATAAAAACATAAAGTTGTATGGTTGTTTGAGGCCGGCCTTCGCACCAACAGTATGCAATTAAGTCGCTCAAGGGCGGCTTTTTGTGTCTGGCATTCAGTATTCACCTCACCTTCTCTTTATAACCTTATCTGGTATTACTTTTCTGTCAGCCAATAAATATCTGAAGCAGATAAAGATGTTAGTGGTAATTATGAGCTGATCTTTATTGCAAGTAGTATCCTCGCATATTGATGAGTAAAAACACGATTCACCACTTTTTACAGGTAACAGGAGATGACATTCAAGTTGAAGACTGTGGTCACGGTTTCAGGACTCTAGCCTGGAGCTTATCAATTGAATCTGGATTGTGGTTGAGCGATACGGTTGAACGAGAAATGAGCCATAAGATTTCGTACTGAGATCTTGGTTTGAGCATTAGGGAGCTTTACACTGTGTCATATTAAAACCCGCGTTCTTACTGTTATATCAAGGCAGGAGCCATGACTAGTCGCCCGCAGATGATTATTAATGTTCTTCAGGCCAACCCTGATGAACAATTCACAGCTCGTCAGCTTGCCCAAAAGATCATCGATCATTACAGCGCAGAGCTTGCCAGTAAACGTCAAAATCCTCGTTTTGCCAGTGATGAAGATTTCTTAAGTCAAATAGCAGCTGAAGTCGGTGGGAGCAGAACTGTTCAGGCAAAAGCAATGTGTCCTAAGGTTATGACTCGTGACAAGCCGCGGCCCAGGCTATTTTACTGGGCAAAAGAGATGGATGATAGCGTTCAGCAAGAGTCATCTTTTGACGTCGCTCCCACGCCCTCTGCTGAGACAGTAAGCCTTTCTGAGCATGCCCTTTATCCGCTTCTGATTGAATACCTTTCTGAAGAAGAGGAACTACTCTGCCGCCGTATTGATGAAAAGCGTTCAAGCAATAATAAAGGGCTTGGAGCAAACCATTGGCTTTACCCTGATATTGTTGCTTTACAGCCACTTGATAAGGGGTGGGATAGCATTGTGCAAAACTGTGTACGCTATAGCGAAGGGCGTTTGACCCGCCTGTGGTCGTTTGAGGTAAAACGCCAGCTTAACCGCAGCAATGTTCGGGAGAGTTTCTTCCAGGCAGTGAGCAATTCAAGCTGGGCTCACTTCGGCTATTTGGTTGCGACCGAAATAAACGAAGACAGGCAGCGTAGCGTTGAAAAAGAGCTGCAGATGCTATGTGCATTGCATGGCATTGGAGTGATCCTGCTTAATCCGCTAGATCCCGGTAATAGTCAGACTCTTATTCCGGCGCGGGAACGAACCAGTATTGACTGGCAATCTGTCAATCGTCTGGTGGTAGAGAACAAAGATTTTAAAGAATTTATCGATCTGGTGTCTGATTATCACCAGACAGGGAAAATACACAAAGCACTATGGAACAGGTAGCACAGCTCAGGACGTTATTACCTGTATAAGAATTTAAAAAATACAATTGAAAGATTCGGGCATAGCGCTGACTTGCTACAGGCCCATGCTTTGCATTCTGTTTGTAGAATATGGCAAAACTGATGCCGCCCGTTCTCAAAGTACAAAGCGATCATCCTGTACAGCGTTAAATTCTGGTAGATAATGCCTTTCATGCATTCGATGCGCGGAATAAAGCTAAATGGAAAACGCGCATTCTGATTGTATCAGACTATTCGATAAGAATTAGCCTGTTGCATTGATGTTAGCCATTGTTCAAAACAATATGAAAAGTTAAGATAAAGAGTTACAGGTCTTAATGTATGGGCAGGCCTGCACAGTGATGGATTGATACTGATGATGACTAAATCCAGTTTTGAGTTTCTTAAGGGCGTCAACGACTTTACCTATGCTATCGCCTGTGCGGCGGAAAATAACTACCCCGATGACCCCAATACCACGCTGGTTAAAATGCGTATGTTTGGCGAAGCGACTGCCAAACATCTTGGCCTGCTGCTGGGCATTCCTGCCTGCGAGAATCAACACGATCTTCTGCGTGAGCTGGGCAAAATCGCCTTTGTTGATGACACTATCCTTTCTGTATTCCACAAATTGCGCCGTATTGGTAACCAGGCGGTGCATGAGTACCATAACGATCTTGATGACGCCCAGATGTGCCTGCGGCTCGGCTTCCGTTTAGGTGTGTGGTATTACCGTCTGGTCACCAAAAATTATGACTTTGCGGTGCCTGTTTTTACTTTGCCTGAGCGTGGCGAAAATTTTTATCACCAGGAAGTGCTGACGCTAAAACACCAGCTTGAACAGCAGGCACGCGAAAAAGCGCAGAGTCAGTCAGAACTGGAAATACAGCAGCAGAAGCTGATTAGCCTGAACGGCTATATCGCTATTCTGGAAGGTAAGCAGCAGGAAACCGAAGCACAAACGCGAGCACGGCTTACGGCGCTGGAAGCCCAGTTAGCCGAGAAAAATGCGGAGCTGGCGAAACAGACCGAGCAGGAACGTAAGGCATACCAGAATGAAATCACCGAGCAGGCCATCAAGCGTACGCTCGACCTCAGTGAAGAAGAGAGCCGCTTCCTGATTGATGCACAGCTGCGTAAAGCAGGCTGGCAGGCCGATAGCAAAGCTTTGCGCTACTCCGAAGGCGCGCGCCCGGAGCCGGATGTCAATAAAGCTATTGCTGAATGGCCAACCGGTAAAGATGAAACGGGCAAGCAGGGCTTTGCGGACTATGTTTTGTTCGTCGGTCTGAAGCCCATCGCAGTAGTTGAAGCGAAGCGTAAAAATATCGACGTTCCCGCCAAACTCAATGAGTCCTATCGCTACAGTAAATACTTCGATAACGCATTCTTACGCGATACGTTGTTGGAGGAGTACGCTCCCGACGAAGTACACGAAACTGTGCCAGTGTATGAAATCAGCTGGCAGGATACCAGCGGCGAACAGCGCTTTAAAATTCCCTTCTGCTACTCCACTAACGGGCGCGAATACCGCGCGGCAATGAAGACCAAAAGCGGCATCTGGTATCGTGACGTCCGTCATACTACCAACATGTCAAAAGCATTGCCGGAGTGGCATCGCCCGGAAGAGCTGCTGGATATGCTCGGCAGCGATCCGCAGAGACAAAATCAGTGGTTTGCTGAAAACCCCGGAATGAGTGAGCTGGGCCTGCGCTACTATCAGGAAGATGCCGTGCGCGCGGTAGAAAATGCCATCGTTAATGGGCAGCAAGAGATCCTGCTGGCGATGGCGACCGGTACCGGTAAAACCCGTACCGCGATCGCCCTGATGTTCCGCCTTATCCAGTCTCAGCGTTTTAAGCACATTCTCTTCCTGGTTGACCGTCGTTCTCTGGGTGAGCAGGCGCTTGGCGCGTTTGACGATACGCGTATTAATGGCGACACCTTTAACAGCATTTTTGATATCAAAGGGCTGACGGATAAATTCCCGGAAGACAGCACCAAAATTCACGTGGCCACGATTCAGTCGCTGGTCAAACGCACCCTGCAATCGGATGAACCCATGCCGGTTGGCCGTTACGACTGTATCGTCGTGGACGAAGCACACCGTGGCTACATTCTTGATAAAGAGCAGACCGAGGGTGAACTGCAATTCCGCAGCCAGCTTGATTACGTCTCTGCCTATCGTCGTATTCTCGATCATTTTGATGCAGTAAAGGTTGCACTGACCGCCACGCCCGCTCTGCATACGGTGCAGATTTTCGGCGATCCGGTTTATCGCTACACCTACCGTACTGCGGTAATCGACGGTTATCTGATCGACCAGGATCCGCCGATTCAGATCACGACCCGCAACGCGCAGGATGGCGTTTATCTTGCTCAGGGCGAGCAGGTCGAGCGTATCAGCTCGCAAGGTGAAGTGATTAACGACACTCTTGAGGACGAGCAGGATTTTGAGGTCGCCGACTTTAACCGCAACCTGATTATTCCTGCGTTTAACCGCGCCGTCTGTAACGAACTGACCCACTACCTTGATCCGACGGGGCTGCAAAAAACGCTGGTATTCTGCGTCACCAATGCCCATGCCGATATGGTGGTGGAAGAGCTACGGAACGCGTTTAAGAAAAAGTATCCGCAGCTGGAACACGACGCGATTATTAAGATTACCGGTGATGCCGATAAAGACGCGCGTAAAGTGCAGACTATGATCACCCGCTTTAACAAAGAGCGGCTGCCGAATATCGTCGTGACCGTCGATCTGCTGACCACCGGCGTGGATATTCCATCGATTTGTAATATCGTTTTCCTGCGTAAGGTTCGCAGCCGCATTCTGTACGAGCAGATGAAAGGCCGTGCGACGCGTCTGTGTCCGGCGGTGGCAAAAACCAGCTTTAAGATTTTCGACTGTGTCGATATCTATAGCTCGCTGGAAAGTGTCGATACCATGCGCCCGGTGGTTGTGCGTCCTCAGGTTGAGCTGCAAACGCTGGTCAACGAAATCACCGATTCCGAGACCTACAAAACCATCGAGGCGGATGGCCGCAGTTTTGCCGAGCACAGCCATGAACAACTGGTTGCCAAGCTCCAGCGTATTATCGGTCTGGCCACGTTTAACCGTGACCGCAGCGAAACAGTAGATAAGCAGGTGCGTCGTCTTGATGAGCTATGCCAGGACGCAGCGGGCGTTAATTTTAACGGTTTCGCTTCACGTCTGCGGGAAAAAGGATCGCACTGGAGTGCCGAAGTCTTCAACAAACTGCCAGGCTTTATTGCCCGTCTGGAGAAGCTCAAAACTGATATCAACAACCTCAATGATGCGCCAATCTTCCTCGATATTGACGATGAAGTGGTGAGCGTTAAATCGCTCTATGGTGATTACGACACGCCACAGGATTTCCTCGAAGCCTTTGATTCGCTGGTGCAACGTTCTCCAAATGCGCAGCCAGCCTTACAGGCGGTGATCAATCGCCCGCGCGACCTCACCCGCAAAGGGTTGGTCGAATTGCAGGAGTGGTTTGATCGCCAGCACTTTGAGGAATCTTCCCTGCGTAAAGCGTGGAAAGAGACGCGCAATCAGGATATCGCCGCCCGGCTGATCGGCCATATCCGCCGTGCGGCGGTGGGTGATGCGCTGAAGCCGTTTGATGAGCGTGTCGATCATGCGCTGGAGCGCATCAAAGGCGAAAACGACTGGAACAGCGAGCAACTGACCTGGCTCGATCGTTTAGCCACTGCGCTGAAAGAGAAGGTGGTGCTTGACGACGACGTCTTTAAAACGGGCAATTTCCATCGCCGCGGCGGCAAGACAATGCTGCAAAAAACGTTCGACGATAATCTCGACAACCTGCTCGATAAGTTCAGCGATTACATCTGGGACGAGCCTGCTTAACGCGTTATCATCCCCGGCAATGTCCTCTTCTGCGGCCCCAATAAGGGCCGCTGTTTATTTACGGAAAACGCATATGAACAATAACGATCTGGTCGCAAAGCTGTGGAAGCTGTGCGACAACCTGCGCGATGGCGGCGTCTCCTATCAAAACTACGTTAACGAACTCGCCTCGCTGCTGTTTCTGAAAATGTGTAAAGAGACCGGTCAGGAAGCGGACTATCTGCCGGAAGGCTATCGCTGGGATGACCTGAAATCCCGCATCGGCCAGGATCAGCTGCAGTTCTACCGTAACCTGCTGGTGCATCTGGGTGCCGATAACCAAAAACTGGTGCAGGCGGTGTTCCAGAACGTCAACACCACCATTACTCAGCCCAAACAGTTGACCGAACTGGTCAGCAACATGGATTCGCTGGACTGGTACAACGGCACACACGGCAAATCCCGCGATGACTTCGGCGATATGTACGAAGGGCTGTTGCAGAAGAATGCGAACGAAACCAAGTCTGGTGCCGGTCAGTACTTCACCCCACGTCCGCTGATCAAAACCATTATTCACCTGCTGAAACCGCAGCCGCGTGAGGTAGTACAGGACCCGGCAGCGGGTACGGCGGGTTTTCTGATTGAAGCCGACCGCTACGTTAAGTCGCAGACCAGCGATCTGGATGACCTTGATAACGATACTCAGGATTTCCAGATCCATCGTGCCTTTATTGGCCTGGAACTGGTGCCGGGCACTCGCCGCCTGGCGCTGATGAACTGCCTGCTGCACGATATTGAAGGGAACCTCGATCACGGTGGCGCTATTCGTCTGGGTAACACGCTGGGTAGCGATGGTGAAACATTGCCGATGGCGCATGTGGTCGCTACCAACCCACCGTTTGGCAGCGCAGCGGGCACTAACATTACCCGCACTTTCGTTCACCCGACCAGCAACAAACAGCTCTGCTTTATGCAGCATATCGTTGAAACCCTGCTTCCTGGTGGTCGTGCGGCAGTAGTAGTGCCGGATAACGTGTTATTCGAAGGCGGCAAAGGCACCGAAATTCGTCGTGACCTGATGGATAAGTGCCATCTGCATACTATTCTGCGCCTGCCGACCGGTATTTTTTACGCCCAGGGCGTGAAGACCAACGTGCTCTTTTTCACCAAAGGCACAGTGGCGAAACCGACACAGGATAAGAACTGTACCGATGACGTGTGGGTGTACGATCTGCGAACCAATATGCCGAGCTTTGGCAAACGCACGCCGTTTACCGACGACCATCTACAGCCGTTCGAACGCGTATATGGTGAAGACCCGCACGGCTTAAGCCCGCGTAGCGAAGGGGAGTGGAGCTTTAACGCGGAAGAGACGGAAATTGCCGACAGCGAAGAGAACAAAAATACCGATCGGCACCTGGCTACCAGCCGCTGGCGCAAATTCAGCCGCGAGTGGATCCGTACGGCGAAATCCGATTCGCTGGATATCTCCTGGCTGAAAGATAAAGACAGCATTGATGCCGACAACCTGCCGGAACCGGATATTTTAGCGGCAGAAGCGATGGGCGAACTGGTACAGGCGATGGGCGAACTGGATGCGCTGATGCGTGAACTGGGTGCGAGCGATGAAGCCGATGCACAGCGTCAGTTGCTGCAGGAAGCGTTTGGTGAGGTGAAGGGATGAGTATGGGGAAATTGCCAGAGGGGTGGGTTGACACTCTATTAGGTAATGTCGTCGAGTATGGTAAAACCTCTAAAAAAGACTTATCTAATGTTAATGGCGATACATGGGTACTGGAACTTGAAGATATCGAAAAGGACTCATCAAAACTACTTAATAAAGTAGTCGCCAGCAATCGTCCTTTCAAAAGTACTAAAAATAGTTTTAAGAAAGGCGATGTTCTTTACGGTAAGCTTCGTCCCTATCTTAATAAAATAATTATTGCAAACGACGATGGCGTATGCACTACTGAAATAATTCCAATAAATGCAGAGCCAATTTGCTGCAATAAATATTTTTTTTACTGGCTAAAAAGCTCAGCCTTTCTTGGATATGTGAATGACGTTAGCTATGGCGTAAATATGCCTCGTTTGGGAACATCTGATGGTATTAAAGCACCATTACGATTAGCACCACTAGCCGAACAAAAAATCATCGCTGAAAAACTCGATACGCTGCTGGCGCAGGTAGACAGCACCAAAGCACGTCTTGAGCAAATCCCAAAAATCCTGAAACGTTTTCGTCAATCAGTAATTGATGCCGCAGCTACAGGAAGATTAACTGGAAATTGGCAATCTAATCATTCGTGTACGGCTTTAGATGTAATTAAGATAGATGAAATCAGTAGAAATAAATTATATGAATTAGAGCCTTGGTTAAAAAACAAAAAATCGTCAATTGAAAGTAATATTGATCAGCGCTATATCTTTAAAATCCCGTCGAATTGGAAATTTACTTCATGGGGAAAAGTATCCGAATGGATTACTTATGGATTCACGCGCCCTATGCCAAAGACTGATGTGGGGATAAAGTTACTGACAGCAAAAGATGTAAAAAATTTTACAGTACGTATTGATGAGGGAAGCCATACTTCAGAAGAAGCATTTAATAATTTGTCTGAAAAAGACAAACCTAATGAGGGCGACTTATTAATAACAAAAGATGGTAGTATTGGACGAGCTGCTTTAGTCAGAACAAATGAAAAATTCTGTATAAATCAGAGTGTAGCTGTTTGTTGGTTACGAACAACATCTATGAATAAATATTTTCTTGAGATTGTAGCTAACTGTACTCTTACGCAAGCTTTTATTAAAGATAAATCCCAAGGGATGGCAATTCAACATTTGTCTATTATTGATTACGCAAAATGTCCTCTTCCTGTCCCTCCTCTCCCAGAACAACACGAAATCGTCCGTCGCGTAGAACAACTCTTTGCCTACGCCGACACCATTGAAAAACAGGTCAACACTGCGCTGGCCCGCGTCAACAACCTGACACAATCCATCTTGGCGAAGGCATTCCGTGGTGAACTCACCGCACAGTGGCGGGCAGAAAATCCGGAACTAATCAGCGGTGAAAACAGTGCTGCCGCATTACTGGAAAAAATTAAAGCCGAGCGTGCAGCCAGTACAGGTAAAAAAGCCACGCGTAAAAAATCCTGATTCTTATTTTATTGCGCACCTTGACGGTGCGCTTCTTATTATTTCCTGCCAGATAAACCTTACGCTTTATATTCAAATGATTTTATAAATGGCTTATTTTACTCTGTTTTAAGCTGGACTTTTCTTCTCTTTCCTGATGATATATACAGGTATTTAGCGCGGCGCGGATGTGCGCCAACACACCCGCGCCGCTAATCACAATCACTATTTATAGGGAATAGTAATCATGACTGACGCCCATTCTATTGCACAACCCTCTGAACCAGAAGTCTTCCCGGCAAATAACCGCAAATTAACTGTTAGCTATGTAAGCCGCTATCCGGATTACAGCCGGATTCCCGCTATCACCATGAAAGGACAATGGCTGGAAGCTGCCGGTTTTGCCAGTGGTACAGCAGTAGAAGTAAAGGTAATGGAAGGTTGTATTGTGCTCACCGCCCGGCATGAGGAGAGCGAACTGATGCAGTCGCTGCGCCAGGTGTGCAAGCTGTCGGCGCGAAAACAAAAGCAGGTGCAGGAGTTTATTCAGGTCATTGCCGGTAAAAAGAAAGTCGCCTGAATGCAAAACCGCTCCCGGCATCGCATCGGGAGCGGTTAAATATCAGGAAGCGATCGCTTCCACCAGCACATCCGCTGCCCTTGTTGACGTAAAGATTACGGCGCTGATTAAAAGTAAGGAACTGGTGGAGATTTGCCATGACCGCAAAAAGTAAATTCAAGAGTCCTGCATTAGAAGCCATCCACAGTGCGGCTTCTGGATTATTCAGCATTGATGCTATCCCGCAGGAAACGATGCGCAACTTTGATAAAGCATGCCTCAACAACGTGGATGAACTTCAACCCAGTGAGATTAAGGCACTACGCGAGAAGCTGAACGTCAGCCAGCCAGTTTTTGCCAGTTACCTGAATACCAGCGTTTCAACGGTGGAGAAATGGGAAAGTGGCGTAAAGCGTCCTGGCGGATTGGCGCTGAAATTGCTTACCATAGTGCAGAAGCATGGGTTGAAGGTGTTGATTTGATTAAGTTGTACGGGCTTTATACCTCCTGTCGTCTAAAATTATATCTCCCACTAAAAGGAGAATATTAAATGAGCACTAAATTCAAAATCACTTATGAACATAAAAGCGGTGATGAAACTCATTCTGAAGAAGTTTTCTTACATAGTGAGGGTGAACCTTCACAGAGCGAAGTGCATGAAGCCGTGTTGCAGGATACCGCCCGGTTTAACCGTCCGGGCGCGGGAGTAGCAGGAGTTGCTGATTTCACCGTGATTTCAGTCGTACCCGATCCCTGAAAGAAGGGGCTGAGGCCCCTTCAATTAGCACCCATGCCCCGTCATACCAGCTACAACCCCCTTCAGCCTGGCTGCATATCCTGGCAACCGGCAGATTGCGCGACCCATTCAGACAAAGGCATTCAACCCAATGCGGAATAGAAATGACGCTGGTTCCGTTAAGCGCAGCGTCTGCCCCGTGCCAATCCTCTGACATTCACGCGTGAATAGACCAATCATTCTCAGCCGCCGTCCATCAAACAACGCGTCAGAGATAAAATTCCTGCCCCGGATATCACCGCTGAGGCTGAAGCTGCCGCACAGAATTATTGCGGTATGGAGGTTTAAGGCGCAGCCGCACTTCAGGATGCTCTTAGGACAATGCTGGCTTTTTTATCGGCATAACCTCCGTTCAGGGGGAATTATCATGCCGGAGTTCTGTTGCTGAAGAGATCAGATTGCGGGTCAGAGGCAGTTACTGGTTAGCCCCTCCATCAGCTAATCCAACGCTGTCGTGCGCCCAGGCATTTACACTGAAAAAAATTGTGGTTGCAGTTTTATTAACCTTTGCCTGGGTATTATCGCCGCAATTTGAATTAACTCAGTAATAAGGATCGCCTCATGCAACAGAACCAGCCAGTCCAGCTTTCACGCCGGAACATCCTGAAACAAACTCTGGCAGTTTCCGCCTTGTCGGTCACTGGCCTGACAGCCTTATCGTTACCTACCATCTCTTTCGCCGCCTCACTGAGTCAGCAGGAGCGTGATGCTATGACCCCGGATGCAGTGATTGAGCATTTTAAACAGGGCAACCTGCGTTTCCGGGAAAATCGTCCGGCAAAACATGATTACCTTGCACAGAAACGTTCAAGCACCGCCAGCCAATATCCTGCGGCAGTGATCCTCAGTTGCATTGACTCACGCGCGCCGGCGGAAATTGTGCTGGATGCGGGTATTGGTGAAACCTTTAACTCCCGTGTAGCGGGCAATATCAGCAATCGCGATATCCTGGGCAGCATGGAGTTCGCCTGCGCTCTTGCTGGCGCGAAATTGGTGCTGGTGATGGGACATACCCGCTGTGGTGCAGTGCGTGGTGCTATTGATAATGCTGAACTGGGCAATCTGACAGGGCTGCTGGATGAGATTAAACCGGCGATCGATAAAACAGAATACAGCGGAGAACGTAAAGGGAGCAATTACGACTTTGTCGATGCGGTAGCGCGAAAAAATGTCGAGTTAACCATCGAAAATATTCGTAAAAACAGCCCGGTGCTAAAAAATCTGGAAGATCAGAAAAAAATCAAAATCGTTGGCAGCATGTATCACCTTGCTGGCGGCAGGGTCGAGTTCTTCACGGTATAGCTGCCCCCCTGTTTTTAAATAACCGGACCAGTGGTTATCTTTAAGCAACAGTGGCATTTTCCCTTGATGTTGCTGTTGCCTTTAATGAGTTCACAATGGACTATCGTAATTTCCTCCAACTTAAGGCCCTGTAATCTTCCCGCTCTGCGCAACGGGAGAGTGTTTGCGATGCACTTTCGGTGAATATCCCCGGCGGCATGGCTTTTCTGCATCAGGAGCGGTTTATGCCGTTATCCTTCTCATAGTAACGCCAGCTGGAGGTATCACAATGGTCATAACAGGCCGTATGCCCGGACAGCTGTTTAAACGCTGGCCGGGCATGGATCTTTGCTGAAGAGATGTTCTGGTCAGGCACCTGCTTGTCATTTCAGAGCCACCTGGCATGGCCATTGCTGGCCATAAGTCATTCTTAAACTGAATCAAAATCATCATATTTTCGCCTGCGTTCAATCGGTTGAACTGTTTTTACTGTGCTATTCTTCATTTTTCAGCTGGTAATGATCAAAGCGTCAACAACAGATTGTCTGGACGAGATCAACTGAGCAAGGCTGGAGGTAAGCGGCCTTATATGGCTATAGCGATGGCGAAAATTTAGTGATTTCTTAATGATTTATATAATCGATGGCACTATTGCTTACAACTCAGAGGATTGCTCCCTGAGTCATCTGCCCACCCAGGAATCGCTAAGCCTTAGTATCTCTTCGGGCCGTCTCTTCGAGCGCCTGTTGAATTCTGCCGGGGAGATCCTGCCTCGGGATACTTTACTGACGGAAGTGTGGGATAAGTATGGACTGCGCGGCTCCAACAGCAATCTCAACCAGTATCTGAGTATCCTGAGAAGGGCGCTGGCCGCTTATGGTTGTGAAAATCTTATTATCACCATTCCTAAAGTTGGCATTCGCCTTAACACCGAGATACCGGTTGAGCGAGAACCCGGGCCAACAGAGTTAATACCGGAAGCGACGCCGGTAATTGCATCAAACCAGCAAAACGACAGCCCTATCTCCGTCCCCACAGAAACAAAACGGCCTGAGAGAGGCTGGCCTGGCACCTGGCTGTTGCTGTCACTGCTTATGGCTCTCCTGAGCGTCAGCGCAGGCTGGTATTATCTGAAGCTGAATGCCAGCGAGCAGGAGATTTCCCCCGTTTCTGCCACGCTGCCGGGTGGTTGCAGTGTGGTGTTTTTAGAGGGGCTGAACGTAAGTGAGAGCCAGAAGCTGGATAAACAAATCCTGCAAATGCTCAGTGAAAATCATCAAACCTGTGATTCCAGCCGTCGCCTCTATTTTGATAAGAACACCGCCTTTAGTTCGCAAAATTACGGCCGAACCACTCTTTCATCCTGTAAACTCAACGATCGCGGGCAGGTCATTTCCTGCGACAATTTTTATTATCTTGACTGGAGACTGGATTGAAACGGCGCATTAGTATTGCTTTGGCTGTTATACCCGCTGCACTGGTTGTGCTGTTTATTGGCCTGAAATATTTCACGAATCGGGAAGAAGCATTTCCTTTTCGTTGCGCGACGTTCACCCGTTACGATCTCAGCCGGACAGAGGGGAAACATCTGGACTTTGCCGTTACTCAGGATCTGCGCTTTCAGAATCGTGACTCCGGTTATCTGTTACTTAACGGGCAAGTGACCAGTGGTGAAGAGACGACCTTGCTCAACAGAAGAATTATTCTCACCAGCGGTGATAAAGTCGATTACGATACCTATCGCTATCGGATCGGTAAAATCATAACCTCCGCAACCGATACTACGCCCGATGCAACATTTAATATGCTGTTAGCTGAACTGACGCTGGACCCTTCTTATTTGCAACTTGATAGGATTAAAGTTGATGAAAAGTCCTATCTCATTGGCGGCCCGCTCTCCTACTTATTTACCTGCCAGCGTTATTAATTGCCCGCGTATTACATTGCCTGTTGCCAATGTCTGCCAGGAACTAAAAATCGTTCTTTAGTTCCCTTGCTGTTCTCCTGACCAGCAAGCCAGTTGATCATCGCCAGACTCTCTCCAGTATAGGACGACAAATCCTTATCAGTATTTAACTCCATAAATAAGATAAACGTCAGAGCAAAAAACTAAATATATCCTTTTTATGGATTTAAATTGTGGAAAGAGCGCAAGAGTAGTGTTATAGGCGACATCAGGGATATGCCCTGAAATCTAAATTCTGGAGATCATGTCATGCGTATCTTGAAAAAAACCGTTATGTTTACCGTGGCTTCTGCACTGATGGCAGCTTCCGTTATTCCCGCAGCGATGGCGATTGATGGTGGCGTGAATGTAGGTAAAAACTTCACTGACGTTACTGTCGGTATGGGTCAGGAGAGTGAAGGTCTCTATATTAACGGTAACTGGATTAAAAATACCGAGAATGGCCGGGAAAAAACCGGCGCTGAGGCGGGCGTAAATATGAAAGCAGGTGCGGTGGACGTCAATGTCGGCATCCAGGCTGACTATGTAAAAGGCGCCACAGGCAATAGCGAAGGCGTGGTATTCCCGGTCGGCGTTGGCGTTAAAATCCCCGTTATTTCCCAGGTTGGACTGTATGGCAGTATGTACACCGCTCCGCGCCAGATGAGCAATACCACCAAAAGCTATCTGGATGCTGACGCTGGCGTAAGCTGGCAGCCTGTTGATCTGGTCACGCTTAAAGCGGGTTATCGTTATATCGGTATGGATGGAAAAGGTACGCGTGAGAATCAGCGTCTGATTGAAGGCCCTTACATTGGCGGCCAGGTGAATTTCTGATTTATCTCTGTATGGCTGCCGCGAGCAGGGATTATCCGGCAGCCGCCCACGAAAATATCGTAAAAAAAAGCCGCTGATTAGCGGCGAACGGTAAAAAAGTCCGAAAAACTACATTTCTGATTATTATACATTATCGGGTTTTTGTATCGCTGTTTTTACGAATTAATAGTTTGTTATTCTCAGTGCTGGCTTATTAAAACATCGTGAATATCTTAATTTTTAAGTTCTTTGAGTTTAACAGGTGACTTAATGTGATAATTGTGATTCAAAAACGTAACGGTATGAAGTGAAATTTCATGCATTATTAGCGCAGACTGTTATATTTGGCAGTAACAGGAAAGCTGAGGGTTTTATTTTAATAAGTCGAAATAACTTCTGACATTATCGGTGAAAAAGAAGATTACCTGAGCAATCTTCTTTAAGGTATAACAATGCTGAACCGGGTTTTACCGGCACGGGCGAAGAAAATAGCAGAATAATGCTGTTACTTGCTCAGCTCAGCCAGGTCATCTTTGGCCATTTGCAGTTCCGACTTCGCTTCCTCAAGTTTAAATCTCTTCTCCGCCAACTTCCGCTGGTACTTTGCCATTTTCTGTTCATTTCCGTTGTTAACGGCGTTATTGTAATCTCTTTGCGCTTCCAGGATATGTTACTGAATTTCATCTATTTTACGCTGTTTATCCGCTATATCCTGTGAGGCACGTATACGTTGATCGCCATCATTGCAGTACGTTTTTACTTTATCCCTGGCAAGCTCCAGCCCGGAAATCTGATAGGGATTTCCTGCTGACCTGGCTGCAGCCAGTTTTGACGATATTGCAGCGAGTTGCTCAGCACAGGATTGCGTACCGGCAAAGGTCATCATTGAGCATGAAGATAATAATAAAGCAGCGACTATTCTGTACATTTTATTTCCTTTTAAAATGAATGCGCCAACAGGCGCAAACGTGCAGAAGGCTGTAAAAATCCCATTTTCCCCGGCCTTATGCCGGGGCTTTTCACGAACAAGGTTGGAAGCTTTTCAGCGTATCCCTGAAATGCTGAATATCCTCCGCAGTCAGCAGAGAGGCTTTAGAGATGGAGAAAATCAGCAGATTCTCCATATCCAGGGTGAAAATTGCCTGTTTTTGATAAAGGCGAACATTATCAGGACGCATAAAGTCATAAGTTATCATTACGCCAGAGGCATAATTGTCTCCCAGCAAGGCGGCTTCGTGTGGCCCCTGTTTCCAGTTTTTCATCTGCTTTTGCAGCAGACCGATCTGACTGGCAATATACTCTTCCACATTGTTATGGTTGCCTAACTTATCACGGGAAATAGTGATCGGCGGCAGAACCGAGCGCGTATCAACCAGCGTATTTAACGTTCGTTCGCAATAGCCCTTCGGCAAAGTAATCTCCCCTTCGCTAAAGCGACAAAGCTGCTTATCCATATGTAATCTCCATTTCTTTACTGGGTTCTCCACGGGCGAACAGTTGTTCGGCCGTGACTTCGCTAAGCGTACCGTTATGCAGCATCACGATCTTATCTGCGCTGCGTATGGTTTCCGGACGGTGTGCGATAATAATGCGGGTAATATTCATCCGCTTGATGGCGGTATTAATCTGCGCTTCGTTATAAATATCCAGATGGCTCGTCGCTTCATCCAGCACCAGGATTTGCGGCTCGCGATAAAGCGCACGGGCCAGCAAAATACGCTGCAGCTGGCCGCCGGAAAGGAACGAACCCATATCACCCACCAGGCTTTGATAATTCATCGGCATTTTCATGATATCGCCATGAATTTGCGCCAGTCGCGCTACGCGGGTAATTTTTGCGTGATCAGGATCGTTATCAAAAAAGCTGATGTTCTCGCTGATAGATCCTGAAAAGAGAATATCGTCCTGCATCACGCAGCCGATGCGGTTACGATGATGTTGCAGGCCTGTCTGGGTAATATCCATGCCGCCAACCGTGATGCTGCCGCCTTCTGGATGCAACAGACCAAGAATAATTTTGGCTAACGTCGTTTTACCCTGGCCGGAGGGACCAACAATCGCAATACTTTCGCCAGCCGAAATCTTCAGGCTGACGCCGTCAATAACCCAGGGTTCAGTAGGCGCATAGCGAAAACGAATATCAGTCAGTTCAATATCCGGCACCGGTTGCGCCTCATCGGTTTTATGGACCAGGGCTGGATTGGCCCCGGCACTCGGTTCGGTTTCAGAAAGCACGATATCAGCCAGGCGTTCGCCATGCATACGCAGCATGCGAAAGTCGATAATCGCATTAATAAGACCTGCGCCGCGGCTCATAAACTGATCGGAAAAACTGATAAATGCCGTGAGCATCCCGGCGGAAAAATTACCCTCAAGCACCTGTAATGCAGCCAGCCACACCAGCACTACCCGTCCGACGGAGGTAAGTAGACCTTGCGCCGAACCAAACAGGATATTGAGCTTTTGCATCACGATGCCTTTATTGGTGCTGTCCACCAAAAAATTCATATAGGCGGAAAGGCGCGGCATCTGCTTATTGTTGGTTTTAACAGCCTGAATACCGCGCAGTGTTTCCAGCAGCGATGACTGGGTTCGCGCCGAACTGATAATCTGCTCTTCGTTAGCGCGACGTACCGGGTCATAGGCCATAAAGCGCAGCAGGGCATAAGCCACGAACAGAGCAATCACCAGCCAGGCAAGCTTCGCATTATAGATAAACAGCATGGCCACGGTGACTATCGACATTACCCCATCCAGCACCGTACTGATAAACCGGGTAGTGAGGGTGCTTTGTATCGTATTCAGCGAGCCGTAACGTGAGAGAATATCTCCAACGTGGCGCGACTCAAACCAGTCAAGCGGTAGCTTCAACATGTGATGACAAACGTTGATGGTCCACTGCACGCTCAGCTGGCTGGAGAACCAGCTCATTACCCAGGAGCGCAACGCGGTAATCATCGTCTGAAACAGTGCAATCAGGATAAAGCCGACGCCGAGCATGGTGAGTAGCGAATAGTCGGCGGAAACCAGCACCATATCCATCACCCATTGCATAAAGAATGGTGAGAGCACGCCGAACAGTTCCAGCGCTACCGACAAAATCAGTACCTGGACAAACGCGGACTTTACGCCCGTGACGCTTCCCACCAGTTTTCGCATCGAAATACGCGCTTTCTCTTCTTTTGCTTCAAAGGTGGAAGAGGGGATCAGCTCCAGCGCGACGCCGGTAAAGGCGGTAGAGGCTTCCTTAAGAGTCATTACCCGGATGCCGCGTGCGGGATCGTGCAGAGTAATCTTATTGCCGCGTACCTTTTTCAGCACTACAAAGTGGTTGAGGTCCCAGTGAAGAATGCAGGGCGTGCGCAGTTTAGACAGCTCTTCGAGATCAATTCGCAGCGCGCGCGAACTCATATTAAGCTGTTGCGCCATAGCAATGACATCGGCAAGCGTGGCGCCTTTAAGCGAGGTGGCAAATTGCCGGCGCAGGGTGATCATATCGATCTCATGCCCGTAATAGTTGGCAATCATGCCCAGGCATGCCAGCCCACACTCAGCCGCCTGGGACTGACGAATCAACGGCAGGCGGTTAAACCATTTAAAATTGAGTTTCTCTTTTAACAACACAGCAAAGACCTTTTAATCAGAGAGAAATTTTGTGTCCCAGCGCGAATAACGGCTCCAGCACCCACTCATAGAGATGGCGCTTGTCGACGATAAAGTCAGCATCCAGCGCCATACCCGGTTTGAGCGGCTCGTTTTGCGTATAAGCTTTGATAGTTTGCTTATCCAGCGCCACCAATACCCGGTACTGCTGCTCCTGGACATTGTTTTTGCCGGTTAAGTTCGTTACTTCCTGTGGCGTAAGCGCGGTGCGAGAAACCTCGATCACTTTGCCATATTGCTGACCGAATTTTTGATAGGGGAAGGCTTTGTAACGCAGCACAACGCGTTGTCCCGCCTGAATAAAACCAATTGATTGCGTGTTCACCATAATGCGGGCCACCAGCTCACTGTCGCTGGGCAAAATCGCAATCGCAGACTGACCGGCATTCAGCATCTGACCATTTTTGACCATAATCATGCCGATATAACCGCTTTTTGGCGCACGCAGTTCGAATGAGCGGCGGGCCTCATTTTCAACCAGCGCCTGGCGGTTATCTGCCAGCTGACGTTCGATATCGTTACGTTTTTTCTCATCATCCAGCGGTTTTTCATGCAACTGCTGCTGCGCCTGAACGATTTTCTGGGTGATATCCAATAGCTGACGCTGATACTCCTGATAGCGTGCCTGGCTATCGAGCAGATTGGATTCCTGCTCTTCCAGTTGACGATTGGAGGCATAGCCCTGGCTTTGCATCGATGTCAGCTTGTTGAGTTGCAGTCGCGCAAGGGCAACCTGCTTTTTACGATGGGCCAGTTGCAGCTTTAACTGCTCCTGCTGCAATTTCAGACTGTCTATCGTGGCGTTAAGTCCCTGCATCTCCACTTCATGCAACTTACCGAGAGTAAGGAGATCCTGTTGCAGGCGTTCACGCTGCGCGGCCAGGTTTTCGGCAATGACCTGGCGTGTTTGCCCCAGCTGCGTCGAAACTTCTGACGACAGCACCATGACCACATCACCTTTTTCAACGTGCTGGCCCTCTTTAACCGGAATATCGATAACGGTCGCGCTGACCGGCGGCGGAATAATCAACATGCCGTTCTTCGGCAGCAGTTCGCCGGTTGAGGATTCATACTTGGTGTAACTGCCAAAAATAAAAAAGAGGGCGGTTGCCGCAGTGATAATGATCACCACGCTAATAACCAACCAGCGATAGGGCGGGCAATAGAGCGCCACGGTACCCAGACTGCCACGGTTGGCCGCATCAAGGGCTTCCTGGCGGAAAAGTGACTGTTCCATTTATATATTCATCATAAGTGGGGGATTAACGGCACTGAAAAAAATTCAGCATCTCAGGGGATAAGGAGCCGGTGCTCTGCGCCAGACTGACCAGCGCATTCAGGTAGTTCAGCCGCGCTTCAGCCTGATCTTTAAGCGCGCTGTAATATTTCTGCTGGGCATCCAGTTCATCATTCACCGTGCGGAAACCCATTTCCCGGCCATATTGAACGGAAACCACCTTCTCATGGGCTGATGCCACCGCATTTTTCTCAGCTTCAATCAGCGCTTTACCATTGGTAAGACTGAGCCAGGCGGAGCGCGTATCCTGAACCGCTTTACGCTGTGCTTCTACAATGGAGTACTTTGCGGCTTCGCGTCGGTAAGCGGCTTCGAAGGATTGTGAAAGCTGGCTGCCGCCGGCAAAAAGCGGAACAGTGACGTTGACGCCGTATTGCAGATTATTACTCTTGGATTTGGTGCCGAAAATGGCGTCATACAGAATGTTGTCGTCGTTATCATTCCGGCTCCAGTTTTTACCATAGCTGGCGTAAAGCGAGACGACCGGCATATGCGCGCCGTCCGCTGCCAGCACATCAGCATCCGCCTGATCATTCTGAAACAGGGCGACCTGAATATCGGTGTTACGCCGCTGACTGGCGTTTATCGCTTCTGTTAACGACGCATAAGGCGTGGCGTTCAGACACTGAAAATTAACCGGTTCCAGCGTATCAGGATTAATACCTGATATACGACGCACGGCTTCGCCAGCTAACAGCAGCTGGTTGCTGGCTTCAATCTCTTTTGCCTGAGCGATGGCGTAGTTTGCTTTCGCTTCGTCCAGTTCAGTGCGGGTATTCTGGCCATTGCGTAAACCGGCCTGAAGCTTTTCCATTTGCTGCTTGAAATTATGGCTGGCCGCCTGGGCTGCCTGCAAAACCTCCTGCTGATAAAGCACCGAGAAATAAGCGTTGGCAATGGAGTTTAGCAGTTTCTCTTCAGCCAGACGCGCCTGGGCCTGGGCGGTATCAGCAATAGCAACGCCTTTACGCCAGCCCGCATATTTGCTCATATCAAACAGGGGTTGCCTGACGCGCACATCGTAGTTATGCGTGGTTACGCCGCTCTGATATCTTTTATCGGGTTGCTCCTGACGATCCCAACTGCCCTCCAGCGTCAGCGTCGGCAACATGCCTGCCATGCCTTGCCAGTATTTCTGCCGATCGGCTTCGCTGGTCTTTTTACTGGATTGCAATGCCGAATCATAGGTTAAGGCAGCCTGCGCGGCCTGCTGTAACGTTGTTGCCTGCGTGGAGAGAGGGACGCAAATAAGCGCCAGCAATGCACGACTGATGTTATGGAGTTTCATGGTTTTCGCTGTTTCGGACAATAAATAATGCCAGGGTTAAATTAATTCCTGGGAAAATACATATTTAATTAAATCAGTATTGGAATGCAGCTGGAGTTTATGCATCGCATTATATTTTTGTGTTGCAACCGTACTTACGCTACGTTCACGTAATTTGGCGATATCCATTAAGCTGTAACCCATGGCAAAAAGCCTGATGACTTCAATTTCTGACGACGATAAAAGCGTGTCTGCTGAACCGGCCAGACTCTCCTGCGCCAGCTTTTTCATTTGCCTGGAGTAATAGATGCCTGGATTAGCTGAACAGATCCATTGGACAGCCTCAATCAGCTCACGCTGGTCGTCGCGTTTGCTGACAATAGCCTTGACGGGGATTTGCAGTATTCTTTTTAAAATGGCTTTGCTGGTCTGCGTGGTAAACACAATAATATTCAGCTCGGGTAGCTGTTTATGAATTTCTTCAAGCTTCTTTACGCCATTTAAATCGTTTCGTTCAAAGCTAAAACTAAAATCGGTGATAAGTATCTCGGGAGTTTGCTCCTTCAGCCGTATAAGGAGATACTCCGCCTCAACCGGATAGGCACAAATTTCCTGACGGGTGATCTCAGCCGCCAGTATCGACTGGATTGAATAGATGATGAATGGGCTCTCATCAGATACACCAATCCGAAGCATCCTTTTTTTCTGGAGCATATCGTCTGAAAAATCCTTTAATCAGTTTTATATGGAGCAGGGCTCTGCAGAGCCCTGCATATTACTGGTAGCTGATAGTATAAGTAGCTACCGCATTAGCCGTTCCCGGATTTACGGTGGCTGCCGTCTGGTAATAACGCGCATACAACGGCACCGTAACCAATGCGGCAGATAACGGATAAGAAGCGACGCTAAAGGGCGCAGCCAGCGCGATCGGTTGCTGATTTTCATTCAGGATCTGCACGCCAACGCCGCTGGCGGTTGAGGTGCTGTTCAGCGCGACAACCCCCATATCCGACAGGCCGCTGGAGGCATCGCCGTCGAACTGCATCATGACGTCAAAAGTCCCTGAGAGTAATGCTTCGCAGTTCAACTGCACATTAAACGCAATTGCACTGCTGGTCTGACCGATTCCGGCGCCTAATCCGCTGCTTGTACTGGCCGAATAGCTCCCCAGAGGAACTTCCTGATTAGTATTACTGGCGACCGTACAGGTTTCGTCTTTTACGGTGACGGCATTATTTCTGAGATTAGTGACTACATATGTCTCATCACTCCCGACCACTAAGGAGCCAACCTGGAACAGATCCAGGAAAGTACGCGTAATCGGGGTCAGTGAAGAAGAGGTTCGCACGATCCTGAAAGGTACGTTCAGGCTAAACTCCGTGTAATCGTTCAACACCCCGCCAGTAGTGATACCTGCATAGGTCGTGATCATTTGTCCTGTGGGCACGCTCCCCGCTTCGTTCGAATATTCGCCGCCATAACCCAGATACATGGTTAGCCCATAGCCTAACGATCCTTCCGCAATAGCCATTCGTTTAAAATAGACTTCTGCGCTAAGGCCATCGCTATAATCGAGGAAATTAAGGCCACATTTTACATCAACCGTCATCGTACCCTCATAAACCACTGTACCAATGGGAACGGCGGCTGAAAGGGTCAGTCCCAGCGTTCTCAGATCTAAAGCTGCGGTTGTCTGGGGAGCCTTACATATTAATTCAGTATCCGCAGCGGCGCGGGCGGCGGTTGTCGTCATTATGATGATATTGATTGTTAATATGACCAGAGCGAAAATTTTTCCCGCTGTTTTTAAAGCTTTAAAAAATGTCATAACGGTTCACCTGATTAACCCTGATTTTCATTATCGCTTACGCTGTTTGAGACATAACGAACAGGCTGGCTCCGATCGCTACTACATATTGTATTGAGTCTTGCCAGGGATTTATTTTCACTGGCCTGCACAACACCGGACTCAAGGTTAACCAGACAATTATCCGCCGGCGTTTTGCCCCAGGAGACATGCAGGCGACTAACATCTTTGTTCAGCCTCACATAGATCTGTCCGCCCTGCGAAACGGTCGTAATAAGATTGCCATTTTCATCATTCACCGATGCGCCAAAAGGCAATGCATTCCCGTTCCGTTGATTAGCACGAATCAAAAGCGGCTGACCTTTACTGGTTTTGTAATCAAGTCTGACGACGGCACCTTCAACAGGGATCACCCGCTGCTGCGTCGCTTCCAGTTCAACATCAAGCGGAATACCTTTTGGGTCTATTGCCAGTTCGTTTATCCGGTAAGGATTAAGATTTGGCACAATGGCCCGTCCGCTGCCGTTTAATACAATATTGGGATAGCCAAGCACCCGCGCACCGCCTGCATCTTCTGCGCTAACCACGGCATAAGTGGTTGACTGGTAAGCACTGAAGGTCAGGCTGTCGGGTAATGCTACGACGGTGCCGCTGGCGCCGCCTGAAGCAGAATAGTAACCCTCTCCTTTGGTATAAGAGGCTGTCAACGTACTGTAAGGCGAACGATATTGCCCGCTAATCGATCCAGACGTATTGTTATCAACATCACGCGCTGCGCCAACGTTATAATTATATTGGTCATGATCGCCCAGAACCCCATTAACCGCTGTTTGTGCACTGACGCCGTCTTTAGTGTGGGTCGCACTGCCAGTAATGTAGTGTTTATTATCACTGCCTAAAGGAATGGAGAAATCGAGTGATAGCTGCGTATCGTGACCGCCGGTTGAGTATAATAATCGGTTCGCGGAAAATGTATAGGAGACCCGACCGATTGTATTATTATATCCGAGCTGAAATTGGGTGTTTGTACCGGCAGCATCCCAGTAGTTCTGAACGAAACCAGTAAGATAGATATTCCCAAATGAGTCTCCAAAATTTTGGCTGGCGGTCATCGAAAAACGTTGTTTTGGCCGTGAGAGATAATTACCTTTGCCATCGCCGCCATGTTTTTTGTAATAGTTGTTAATTTGCAGCGCATTATCAAAACTGTAGTAACCGGACGATGAGAAGCGATATGCCGCCAGAGTAAAGTTAGTATTGGTTTGCGTAACTTTCTTACTGTAAGTTGCCCGATAACTCACGCCCTGTTTTTTCTCATCACCATATTTCGTTTGTGCACCAGTGATATCCAGTGAAATAGCCCCAATCGGCAACCCAAAAGCGCCGCCCAGTAACACGGATGTATAGTTGTCTGAGCCCAAAATACCTGAATAACCAGTAAGGCTGTTGGTAAAACCGTGCTGAATAGTGCCCTGGTAAACGGAAGGGGTGTAAACCATGTTATCGCGACGCGACACACCACCAGTCAAAGAATAATAGGTCATGCCCGGACGTTTTAGTCTTGCCATAGCAGCGTAAGGCACGGAGAAATGGGTTTCACTGCCGTCCGCTTCTTTCACCGTCACATCCAAATCACCGCCGTAACCGGTGGGATAGAGGTCAGTGATATTAAACGCGCCAGGGGAAACGGTAGTTTCATAAATTTTGCTGCCATTTTGCGATACGGTAACCTGGGCATTAGTCCGGGCAACGCCGCGAATTTCTGGCGCATAGCCGCGCTGCGAGTCTGGCCACATTTGATCGACTGTTGAAATCTGCGCGCCGCGAAAGGAGAGGGTATCAAAAATCTCACCACTGGTATTACCTTCACCCAGCAGTAAACGTGATTTCAACTGCGGAATATCGCGTTGTACATAGGTGTTGATGTCATCGTAATGATGATATTCGCTGCCCTGTTGGCGCCGCCAGCTTAACGCGCCATCATGGCGGAACATCCAGCCGCCCAGGTTGAAACCCGCCAGCGCATGACCATAGAAAGAGTCATACTCGCGTCCACTGTACACAGAGCGGTAGTAGTTAGTGTTATAATTTAGCGTAAAAGCGGTTTCACCTTTATCCCAGAATTCTGGTGCGACATAACCACGCGCCGAACGCAGCAGATAGATTTGCGGAATAGAGATATCCATCTGCATATCGGCACTGTTGATTGCAGCGTGACTTCCTTCTACAACATCTTCAAGAGCGAGACACTCTTTTCCCGTGCGAAGATTTTCTGCCTGCTGTGAATTAAAAACGCTGTCTTTAATTGACAGACTTTTTACCAGGTCATATGAGAGACATGCCCTGGTTTCCTCTCCTTCACGTATAACGCGAACATTGTCGCGGCTGACCTGACGGCCATTAAGAAAAATATCGAGGGTATAAATGCCAGGATCAATAGGGTTGCCATTTGCATAGCGGGAAACATCAACTTTTACGCCTGGCATATTTTTTACAAAGGATTCGTCGAAGTCATAATAATTTTCAGCCCAGGCTGAAGTTGTTGCAGCGGTAAGAAAAAGCGCTAATAAAGAGCGACTAAAATGTCGGCCCGCTGACTTATCTACAGAGACTGTCCTTGCCATCATGATTCCCCTTAATTATCACCATAAAAATTACTGGCTGATCTGGCCTTCTGCATTACGTGCTGCGCCAAAATCATCCAGAAACTGGTAATGAAAATTCGCTTTTATTTGATTTATATTCGTTCCTTTCAGGGTGAAATCTTTGCTTCCACCCGGCACTAACATATCACCCTTTTCACTCATTATTTTTCGGCCTGCACTATCCTCTGCAGTGATTTGTGCTACGTTGATGTAGTAAGGTGAATTATTAACAGCTGTCAGCTGGTTGCTATTTTTCCCTTTATGCCATACCAGTTCGGCGGCGGCAGTACTGGCATCCTGACTATTAAGTTTTCCTGGGCGATAAAACAATTTAATACGACTACGAATAGCCATCTGTAACTGGTTTTTATTCACCAGACTTTTATCTCGTGGGGGAATATCCAGCACGTTCAGCCAGAATATGGATTCTTTATCGGTGGGAAGGTTACTACCGGTATAAACGATACGTAATGTTTGCCCTTTGTTTGCTTCCATGCGGAAAACGGGCGGCAACAGAACAAAAGGGACGTTGATTTTATCCAATGCCTGATTAAGAACGCCATCGTCAATCCACGCCTGAACCAGTGCAGGTCGGTCGCTACGATTATCCAATCGCACCGTTATCTCTTTTTCAGAAGCAGGATAAATTACCCTGGTACCAATGATGGTGACGCTGGCAAAAGCAGACGATGAAAAAACGCATGCAAGCAGAAAACAGGCTATAAAGTTAAAACTTTTTTTTTTCATAATATTACTGGAATAGATAAAAGTGAAAGAGAGGTGGGAGCAGGCTCCCACCCTAATCAATTACAGATAATTGATAGAATAAGTCACAGATGAAGCAACAGTACCTGAGGTCGCTTGCGCAGTAGCGTAGTACTGTGCGGAATAGCTCAGGGTTGCGGCACCAGCAGTCAGTGCTTCGGTAGTTGGTGAAGTTGTCTGATCGGTGCTGCCAGCGTTCAATACATTGTTTGCGCCGTCCAGCAGTTGCAACTCAACGTTTGTCGCAGTACCCGTGTTGTTCAGACGACCATTAGCATTGACGTTGGCACCCTGTTCAAAGTAGGCATAAACCTCACCAGTTTCAGTCGAGCATTCGTTAAGTTCGACGGTAAAACGCGTGTTACCCGCAATCTGACCAGCGCTGCTCAGTACGCTGGAAGAGACTGATGGCAGGGTGACAGTTGCGGAACTGCTACCACCGTTAATGCTAACGGCACAGGTCTGGCTGTCGATGCTACCCGTAAAGGTGATCGTGCCATCAGATGCTTCTGCTGCATTAACCTGAGCCGCTGCCAGCAGCACACCAAGAGAAACCATAGTTACCTTTTTCATATACTTTCCTTTGTATAAATTAAAGAATGTTGAACCCTAACTACAATGAGTGACGGCCATTACTTGCCATCATTCATAGAGTTTTTTAGGAAGAGATCACTCTTCCCTGAAAATTAAAAAATCAGCAGGCCAAAGGCCACAGCAGCCACTATGCCCACAACGCCCATACCAAATGCCTCGCCACTTATGGTATTTGCGGCTGGAATATTTTCCGGGCGCGTCCATTCGGTGGTTTCTTTCTGAGAAGAGGCATTTAAGTTTTTAAAGAAATCGAGAATCAGCGAGGTCAATGAGCCGCCGCTGATGCTTGAAATTTCACTTTCTTTAAGTTCACGCATAGTTTCTCCTTACGCGGTGACTGGTGTTGCATTCATATCAAATTGATTTTCTGCGATTTGGTTGAACCAGGCAGAAGTTGTATCCCAGCCGTTCATCGCACCGTACAGAGCGCCATCAACCAAGCCAACCACGGCACCAACAATTAATCCGACACCGGCAGAAACAATACCTGCACCCACCAGGCCGCCTGTACTGCCGCCGCTCATTGCCCATTTCAGGCCAAAAGCAGTAATACCAGTTACGGCGCCAACAACTACAGAACCAATAAAGTCAAAAAAACCTGCACCTGAAACGTTTTGCATTTCAAAAGACGTTAACTCTCTCATTTTACTCTCCATCATCCTATAGTTAATTGCCGATTCAAGCAGGCATCGCTATTTAATAGATAAACCGTAGTGAGCGGAATAGTAAAAAATCCATAATTTATCTGTGGATTGCCAGTTTTTAGTAAAGAGTATGTTTTTTTTTTACATGATTTTAACTTTCATTATAATAAGACACTTGTTTTGCGTGAAAAGAGGGTGTCTGGAGGTCAGAAAGCAGAGGGTAGGTTAACTAAGTTCGTTTTTGAATGTATTAATAATAATTAGCATTAAACAAAGGTAAAGAAAATGCCCGCGAGATTAAGTCTCCCCCAAAAAACTTACTGGATGTTGTTAAGGCAACTGTTAATGACTCTGTCAGTTACAGGTTCAGCTAATTTTTAAATCCATCTCTGATGAAATGCTGCATTAGATCATTAATCTAATAATATTTATCTTTTCAGAATAAAAAACTATATTTCTCGTTTTTTTATATTTAATTATCTGTTTTTGGCGCCGCATGTTTTAATTTTATGCAGAAGGCCAGCCGAAGGATGATAAGCAGTAACATCGGCTCCAAAATAAAAATCCATGTTTCATGTCTGGTCATGTTTTTTGTTTTATTGTACGAATAGTAGTTTTGGAGAAGGTATGTATAACATTTAATTTCAAATGAGAATGGAAAAACCTATTTTTCAGAAAAAAGTTATAACACAGTCAGAATGGTTCTGTTTGCTGATCACATCAACTAAAAAAATGAGAGTTTACGGTGTAAAGTCCTGCTTTATGGTATTTAAATGGCATTTTATTCTTTCTTTTCACCGGTTTATGGGATTGAATTTTACTGGTATGGCTCTATTATTGCGAGGCAAGTAAGTCACTTAATTATAGTCCATAACCAGGAGGTGGTCAGTCTCAGACACAGTGCATCAGGGAAAGTAAATAGATCATAACAAAACAAGCCTTTTATTATTTTTATACTACTTACTGACTACGACGCACATAGCTACGGATGTTGGTTAGATTGAGTTTATTGATATGTATAGAGTGACTGAGAATCATGAGCGAATCATCGACGCATTGGCCGGCTATACGCAAGTTGCAAATCCGGATGAAATTTCGCGAGGCAAGCGTCGCTATCACTTAACTAAAGATAACGTACGTCGGGTGATGTTTATTCTGGATGGCGACTTTTTGTTAAAGCTAAAAGGTGAGCATAAAGTACTTAATATTCTTTCTGCGCCCTCTGTGGTCGGCGTTACGCCAGCGCTGGATGAACCTCCGGTTTATCTGGAAAGGATAGATTATGGCAAAGTAAGTTTTATTGACTATGAGACATTCTGGCGTTTGATCTTTGAAAAAGATCTTTTTCACGACGCAATGTCAATTCTATCAGGCCAATATTCTGATCTGATGAATTATATTCAGTTGCCAAAAGGAAATTCCCATGATGAGGTCCTTTCCTTAATAGGACGTTGGGGGAAGCTGCCACCACATCTGAAAAAACGGTTTTCTGCTCTTTATCTGATAGAACACAGCTCTCATCTATCTAAAAGTTCTATTTGTCGGGTATTAAAAGAACTGAAAGAGAAAGGAGAGCTTGAACTGGTGAATGGAAAATTTGTTTAGCACTATTTTGCTCCCTCATTTTGGGGATGCTTAAGGGGGAATAGTATGGATGTTAAGGTAATTTGCACGGATGATAATTATTACTTCAGACTAGGCATCTCCGGAGTGATTGAAGCGGCATTTTTATGCACTGTCAATGTTGAATTTTTAGCAAACTATGATAGCAAAAATATTCAGCAAGCAGATTTTATACTGGTCCATGTTTCACAGTGGCGACTCTTTATGTGTCAGCCAGCGTTTCGGCACCGTAAGCCTGGCAGTGTATTACTGGTCTTTGTCGATCGCACTGATAGCATTAGTTCGGAACAGTTGCCGGTATGTTATCAATCTTTAACCCTGATCGCTCCTACTGAAATCGTCAGTAAGATCAGAGATAAGATCGCTAACGCCTGGCTAATGGCGCAAAAAAAGACAAGCACCTTTATGCCGTCAGATTGTTTGCGATGTAAATTTTCCCGTATTTCTCTGGTGCAACTGCAGGTGATTTCTTTTATTAAAAAGGGGAGCTCAGTCCGACAGATTGCTAAAAGTCTCGGGTTATCAATTAAGACTATATATGCTCATAAGTACAATGTCATGAAGAAATTTAATATCAAAAGTGATAGCGATTTCTGTTTTTTTCTTAACGATCTGTCTTTAATTGAATTATATAAAGGGGTGGTGAATGATAATGAGAGCTAGATAAAAGTAAATTTAGTAACGAGCCTTTCTAAAAGGCTAAGTACAATAATTACATCTTTATTAAAAGCGGCCTGGTGGCGCGCATGTAGCCAGGAAGAAATTCCATTTTTTTTTGTTTCTGCTTGTTAGAGGCATTTATGAATAACAAATATCAACACAATACCGCCAGTCTGGTTATTCCCTCTAAAGTTGTAACGGGAATCATAACAGGCCTTATGGTTGTTTTATCAACCTTTATTATCAGCAATTATGCTGCCGCTGTGCCGTTGCAACCTACGCCTGCGCTTTCCCAGGCAGCTTATATGCCACAAGAGCAGAATCACTGGCAAACGCTGGACACCCATGCACATGTCATTGTCTACCGTGATGATGACGGTGCGTCTTTGCCGTCAAAAACGATTATCAACTTTTTTGTTAATGATCAATACCATACCAGCATACTTCCACGCACCCGCGCGGTAGAGCTGGTTCTTTGTCCGGGTAAAAAAGAAGTAAACGCCGCGTTCAGTCATCTTGACAAACATCGTTTTGTGCAGCCAACAAAATTTGCAGGAATTTCGCCAACACTACAGGCTGGCAAGCGTTATTACGTTGAGATTGCCTTAGATAAGTTGGGGGAAATTAACGCACGTTGGGTAGCTGAAGAAGAAGCAAAATCCGTGCTTGCCAATTTTAAGCCGCAAATGCACACATTGTCACGGGTGATGAATGAACGTTATTGCCCTGAAGTCACCTATACCATTAATACGGCAGAAATATTTACACAGCACAAAAATTCAATGTCATTAAGCAGTGAGGGGGCGCACGCACTGGCGGCGTTGATCAAAACCATTAAAGAGCAATTTAAAGAAATCGACAAGGTAGTCGTTAAAAATTACAGCGACGTTGATGACCCTAAGATTACTGCTCATCCGCTTTCTCAAATGCGCGCTAATAGCGTTACAACGTGGTTAGTAAATTCTGCTTTACCATCGCCTTTATTTACAGCGCAAGGGAAAGACCTGAATTGCTCCGCAATTTCTGCCAGTAAGCATGACCGCCAGGCTTGTCTTGATTTTAAGAAAAGCGTGGACGTAGAGGTTTACGGTGCCAGAAGAAGTCTGCGTTTTACACAATAATTAGTCTCATTTTATCGATCCTCGTTTACAGAAGGTTGCCATGCTAAAAATTAATATGCGCAGTGTTAAGGGAATTATCTCTTCTTACACCGTTGATACCAAAACCGATCAGGCTACAGTAATTAAAGTTCCTCATCATGGGGCGCTGAATATAGAGCTGACCGATAGCGCTACTGGCCATGCGCCGCAAATCGTCATGACTAAGCGCGTCGGTAATCATCTGCTTCTCGTCATTGGCCAGGATGATTTCGATCACCCTGATGTCGTGCTGGAAGACTATTACGCAAACGAAAATGTCCACTTAATTGGTCTGGGCGAAAATGGCCAGTATTATGAATATGTTCCCACTTCCGGTGATGTCACAGAATATCCGCCGGCTTTAACTGAAGGAAAAAGCGGTGAGCTGGTATTGGGTGGCGAAGGTTATGCCAGTGCCGACCCGGTTGCCGCTGGAGATAATAGCTTTGGCTGGCTGCCCTTCCTGCTGCTGGGTGGTGCCGCTGCAGCAGGCGGCATCGCCGTTGCGGCTTCTCAGGGTGGCGGCGATCACCACTCCTCGGGCAAATCCATTTCAACAACGATGAATCCGGTCACTGATTTGGATAACGATGGTTGCCCGGAATTCTCAGGCTCCTCAAACAGTCCTGATTCACAGGTTATTATTCAGTTGCCTGATGGCACGCAAATAACAACGCAAACTGACAGTAACGGCAACTGGACTGTAGAGGCACCTGCATCACAACCAAATGGGACTCTCACCGTCACCGTTACCGATAATGCTGGCAACAGTGGCAGCATAACCGAAGAATATCGCGATGTAACGCCACCTGATGTCGCCGTCATTAACGTAAATGACGATGAGCAGATCGCCGGTAAAGCTGAACCAGGCTCGACGGTAATTATTAACGACGGCACCACTGGCGAAAGTATTAGGGTTGATGTCGATGAGAACGGCGACTGGAGCGTTCAGCCCAACCCTGTCAATGAAGGGGACAGCGATGTCAGCGTCGTTGTGGTTGATCCTGCCGGCAACGCCTCTCCGGCAGCTGATGCTTCGCGCCCGGATACTACAGCTCCCGACAATATTAGTTCCGGTATTATCGCTGATTCCATCAGCCTGGCTGACGACGTAGGCTCCGTTACCGGCGAGATTGCCCACGGCGGCGTCACCGACGACACACGTCCAACCTTCTCGGGCAACGCCACGGCAGACATCGACCACGTCAATATCTACGACAAAGGCGAGCTGGTCGGCAGCGCAACCGTTGATGAGAACGGCAAGTGGAGCTGGACGCCGGAGCAGGATTTGGCCGACGGCACAGAGCATGAGCTGACCGTCACGGCGGTGGACGCGGCGGGCAACGAAGGCCCGGCGGCTGGCGGCAGCTGGAGCTTCACCGTCGACACCAGCACCATGACACCGGAAATCACCACCAATACCGAAGCGGAGCTGGCCGGTAATGCCGAGCCGGGCGCGGTGATCGTGATCACCGATCCCTCTGGCGAAAGCGTGACCGAAACGGTGGCCGACGCCGACGGGCACTGGAGCATTCAGCCGAACCCGGCAGGGGTAGGCGACAAAGAGGTGGGGGTGGAAGCCACCGACGGGGCGGGCAACAGCAGCACCATCATTATTGACGGCCCTGCCGACGGTACGGCACCGGACAACCAGACCTCCGGCATCGTGGTTGACTCCGTCAGCCTGACTGACGACGTTGGCCCCCTAACCGGCGAGATCGCCGACGGCGGCGTCACCGACGACGCACGGCCAACCTTCTCGGGCAACGCGACGGCAGATATCGCTCACGTCAATATCTATGACAACGGCGAGCTGGCTGGCAGCGCAACCGTTGATGAGAACGGCAGCTGGAGCTGGACGCCGGAGCAGGATCTGGCCGACGGCACCGGGCATGAGCTGACGGTCACGGCGGTGGATGCGGCGGGTAATGAAGGCCCGGCCGTCAGTGGCACCGCTGACGGCGGCTGGAGCTTTACCGTTGATACTTCCGCCCCGGACAACCAGACCTCCGGCATTGTGGCTGATTCCATAAGCCTGACTGACGACGTTGGCCCCGTTACCGGCGAAATCGCCGACGGCGGTGTTACTGACGACGCACGGCCAACCTTCTCGGGCAACGCGACAGCAGACATCGATCACGTCAATATCTATGACAATGGCGAACTGGCCGGCAGCGCAACCGTTGATGAAAACGGCAAGTGGAGCTGGACGCCGGAGCAGGATCTGGCCGACGGCACCGGGCATGAACTGACCGTCACGGCAGTGGATGCGGCGGGTAATGAAGGCCCGGCGGCTGACGGCAGCTGGAGCTTCACCGTCGACACCAGCACCATGACACCGGAAATCACCACCAATACCGAAGCGGAGCTGGCTGGCAATGCCGAGCCGGGCGCGGTGATCGTTATCACCGATCCGACCAACGACAGCGTGACCGAAACGGTGGCTGATGCCGACGGGCACTGGAGCATTCAGCCGAATCCGGCAGGGGTGGGCGACAAAGAGGTGGGGGTGGAAGCCACCGACGGGGCGGGCAACAGCAGCACTATCATTATTGATGGCCCTGCCGACGGTACGGCACCGGACAACCAGACCTCCGGCGTTGTGGTCGACTCCATCAGCCTGACCGACGATGTGGGGCCGGTAACCGGTGAGATCGCCGACGGCGGCGTTACTGACGACACGCGTCCGACCCTCTCGGGCAACGCGACCGCCGATATCGACCACGTCAATATCTACGACAACGGCGAACTGGCCGGCAGCGCAACCGTTGATGAAAACGGCAAGTGGAGCTGGACGCCGGAGCAGGATCTGGCCGACGGCACCGGGCATGAGCTGACCGTGGCTGCCGTTGATGTCGCCGGTAACGAAGGCCCGGCGATCAGCGGCACCGCTGACGACGGCTGGAGCTTCACCGTCGACACTTCCGCACCGGACAATCAGAGTTCTGGCATCGTCACTGACGCCATCACGCTGACTGACGATGTTGGCCCGGTGACCGGTGAAATCGCCGACGGTAGCGTCACTGACGATGCCCGTCCGACCTATGCAGGGCAGGCCACTGCCGATATCGACCACGTCAATATTTATGACGGCGGCGTCCTGATCGGCAGCAGCGCAGTGGATGCCGAAGGCCGCTGGAGCTGGACGCCTGAAAGCGCGCTGGCGAGCGGGGCGCACGCCCTGACCGTGGCGGCGGTTGACGCGGCGGGTAACGAAGGCCCGCAGGTGAGCGGCACCGCGGATGCGGCGTGGGACTTCAGCATTCTGACCAGCGCCCCGGCGCAGCCGGCAATTGAGAACGTGGTGGATGACTACAGCCAGGGCGAGGACGCCGACACCGGCTTCCTGCAGAAGGGACAGTCCACCAACGACAGCATGCTGACGGTGAACGGCACCGCAGGCGCGGGCCTGACGGTGATGGTGTGGGCCACGGACGCCGCAGGCAACCGGGTGAACGTGGGCGAGGGCGTGGCGGACAGCGAAGGCCGCTGGAGCATCACCACATCGGCGCTGGGTGAGGACGGCAGCTACAGCCTGACGGCCACGGCGGTGAACGCGGCGGGCGTCTCCTCGGCGGAGACCGGTGCGTTTAACGTGGTGCTGGATACGGCAGCCCCGGCGGCGGCAGTGGCTCAGCTGATGGACGCGCAGGGCGAGGTGCAGGGCGCGGTGGCGGACGGCGGCGTGACCGACGATCGCGCGCCGGTGCTGAAGGGCACGGCGGAAGCGGGCGCCACGGTCGCGGTCTACCTGGACGGCAGCAGCACGCCGGCCGGCAGCACCACGGCGGACGCGGACGGCAGCTGGAGCCTGGTGCTGGGCACGCTGGCGGACGGCGAACACAGCTGGCAGGTGAAGGTCACGGACGCGGCGGGCAACGAAACGCGCGGCGAAAGTTCAGCCTTCACGCTGGACAGCAGCAGCGTGGTGCTGACCATTGACCAGGCGAACGACGACGCGGGCAGCGTGACCGGGGCGGTGCTGAACGGCGGCCTGACCGATGACAGCACGCCGGAGCTGCAGGGTACGGCGCTGCCGGGTGCGGTGGTAACCCTGCGCGACGCGGCGGGTGAGGTGCTGGGCAGCAGCACGGCGGACAGCAGCGGGATCTGGCGCTTCGCGTTGGCGGAGCTGGCGGACGGCGAGCACAGCTTCACGGCGGAGGTGACCAGCGCGGCGGGCAACCGCAGCGAGGCGACCTTCACCCTGACGGTGGATGCGACTGCACCGATCCAGCCAGTGATTACCGGCATGACTGATGACGTGGGTACCGTTCAGGGTACGATCACGGTCAGTGGCGGTGTTACTGACGATCCGGCGCCGACCTTTACCGGTACGGCAGAAGCGGGTTCATTGGTTACTCTGTTCGACGGCGACACTGTATTAGGCTACGTTCATGCTGATGCAGAGGGTAACTGGAGCTATACCCCGACTACTAATCTGGTCGATGGCGCTCATAGCATTAGCGTCACCAGCACAGACGCAGCGGGCAACGTCTCCGCGCCAGGTGCCGACTGGCAGTTTGTGCTGGATACCAGCACTATGGCACCGGAAATCACCACCAATACCGAAGCGGAACTGGCCGGTAATGCCGAGCCGGGCGCGGTGATCGTGATCACCGATCCGACCAACGACAGCGTGAGCGAAACGGTGGCCGACGCCGACGGACACTGGAGCATTCAGCCGAATCCGGCAGGGGTGGGCAATAAAGATGTGGTGGTGGAAGCCACCGACGGGGCGGGCAACAGCAACAGCACCCTCATTGACGGCCCGACAGACAGCACGGCGCCTGACAACCAGACCTCCGGCATTGTCATTGATTCCATCAGCCTGACTGACAATGTGGGTCCGGTAACCGGCGAGATCGCCGACGGCGGCGTTACTGACGACGCACGTCCGACCCTCTCGGGCAACGCGACCGCCGATATCGACCACGTCAATATCTACGACAACGGCGAGCTGGCCGGCAGCGCAACCGTTGATGAGAACGGCAAGTGGAGCTGGACGCCGGAGCAGGATCTGGCCGACGACACCGGGCATGAGCTGACCGTCACGGCGGTGGACGCGGCGGGCAACGAAGGTCCGGCTGTCAGCGGCACCGACGACGGTGGCTGGAGCTTTACAGTAGATACTTCTGCGCCGGGTAAAGATGCGTTCTCCGAAGGTAACATCACGCTTACCGACGATGTGGGTCCGGTACAGGGCGTGATTGCAGATGGTGCAACTACCGATGATGCGCGCCCAACCTACAGCGGCAGCGTGAGCGCGGAAGGATTAGCGGAGGGTGTGGTCAGCGTCAATATCTATGACAACGGCGAACTGGTCGGCAGCGCAACTGTTGATGCCGAAGGCCGCTGGAGCTGGACGCCTGAAAGCGCGCTGGCGAGCGGGGCGCACGCCCTGACCGTGGCGGCGGTTGACGCGGCGGGTAACGAAGGTCCGCAGGTCAGCGGCACCGCGGATGCGGCGTGGGACTTCAGCATTCTGACCAGCGCCCCGGCGCAGCCGGCAATTGAGAACGTGGTGGATGACTACAGCCAGGGCGAGGACACCGACACCGGCTTCCTGCAGAAGGGACAGTCCACCAACGACAGCATGCTGACGGTGAACGGCACCGCAGGCGCGGGCCTGACGGTAGTGGTGTGGGCCACGGACGCCGCAGGCAACCGGGCGAACGTGGGCCAGGGCGTGGCGGACAGCGAAGGCCGCTGGAGCATCACCACATCGGCGCTGGGTGAAGACGGCAGCTACAGCCTGACGGCCACGGCGGTGAACGCGGCGGGCGTCTCCTCGGCGGAGACCGGAGCGTTTAACGTGGTGCTGGATACGGCAGCCCCGGCGGCGGCAGTGGCTCAGCTGATGGACGCGCAGGGCGAGGTGCAGGGCGCGGTGGCGGACGGCGGCGTGACCGACGATCGCGCGCCGGTGCTGAAGGGCACGGCGGAAGCGGGCGCCACGGTCGCGGTCTACCTGGACGGCAGCAGCACGCCGGCCGGCAGCACCACGGCGGACGCGGACGGCAGCTGGAGCCTGGTGCTGGGCACGCTGGCGGACGGCGAACACAGCTGGCAGGTGAAGGTCACGGACGCGGCGGGCAACGAAACGCGCGGCGAAAGTTCAGCCTTCACGCTGGACAGCAGCAGCGTGGTGCTGACCATTGACCAGGCGAACGACGACGCGGGCAGCGTGACCGGGGCGGTGCTGAACGGCGGCCTGACCGACGACAGCACGCCGGAGCTGCAGGGTACGGCGCTGCCGGGTGCGGTGGTGACCCTGCGCGACGCGGCGGGTGAGGTGCTGGGCAGCAGCACGGCGGACAGCAGCGGGATCTGGCGCTTCGCGGTGGCGGAGCTGGCGGACGGCGAGCACAGCTTCACGGCGGAGGTGACCAGCGCGGCGGGCAACCGCAGCGAGGCGACCTTCACCCTGACGGTGGATACCACACCGCCTGAGCCAGTGATCATTCAGTCACTGCAAGATGACGTCGGCACGCTCCAGTTCACTTCACCAGTGGCTGGCAATGTCACCGACGATCCGGCGCCGACCTTTACCGGTGCCGCAGAAGCGGGATCGCAGGTTACGCTTTATGACAATGGCGTTCTGCTGGCAACCATTACGGCAGATGCGGAGGGTAACTGGAGCTATACCCCGACCACTAACTTGTCAGAGGGGACACACAGCATTACCGCGACGGCGACGGATGCGGCAGGCAACGTAAGCGAACTCAGTAATAGCTGGAATTTCATTCTGGACATCACGGCGCCTAACGTTGGCATTTCAGGCAACTCTGAAGAGTCATTGAGCGGTGTTACTGAGCCTGGCGTTGTGGTTGTTGTAGTGGATAAAAACGGCACGAAATACAGCACCGTGGCAGATCAGCAGGGTAAATGGGTAATTGCACCTAATCCTGTGGCAGCGGGAGAGTCTGGAGAGATCTATGCGATCGATCCTGCAGGCAACCAGGGCGAAGCGGTAGCGTTTCAGGGATCGGCTCTGGCCAGTTATAGCTTGCTGAATGAAAGTACCCAGGTGAACACCACCACCGCGGGCGACCAGCTTAACCCGGCGACCACCCGGCTGGCCGACGGCCGCATCGTGGTGGTGTGGCAGGGCGCGGGCGTTTCCGGTACCGAGGTCTACATGCAGCTCTATGAGGCCGACGGTATTCACAAAATCGGCACCGAGCAGCAGGTCAACCAGCGCACCGCCAACAACCAGGACAGCGCGCAGGTGATTGCCCTGACCGACGGCGGCTTTGTTATCGTCTACGAGTCCAACAACAACGGGCTGGACAACAGCGGCGACGGCGTGATGGCGCGGCGCTACGGCGCTGACGGCCAGGCGGTGACCGACGAGTTCCAGGTCAACACCACCTACAGCGGCGCCCAGAACCGTCCGGGCGCGATGGCCACCGCCGACGGCGGCTACATCATCAGCTGGGAAGACCAGGGCACCAGCATCGTGCAGCGCAGCTACGGGGCGGATAACCAGCCCCTCACGGGCGAGGTGACGGTGGCGACCGGCAAGAGCATGGGCGCCTCCGGCGGCCCGGAAATGGCGGCCTTTACCGACGCGGCGCACAGCGGCATGTATGTCACGGTATGGAACGCGACCAGCGGTCCGGGCGATACCAGCGGCACCGGCATTGTCGGTCAGATTTTCAACGCGGACGGCACGCCGCTGGGCAGCAGCTTCCAGGTGAACACCACCACGGACAGCTCGCAGAACTACCCGGACGTCATCACCCTGAGCGACGGCAGCGTGGTGGTGTTCTGG
>NZ_JAWVWP010000012.1:0-162172 GCF_033657285.1 Erwinia sp. MMLR14_017
TGAAACCGTCCCAGGTTTTGCGTTAAATTCCGATTTGAACGCTTTATGTGAAAAAGCGATTGTGATGGGCCGGGCTGTCCGAAACGGTCTGCCTGCCACCGGCTTTACCACGCCAGAAATCCTGATGCTGGCCGAAAAGTATATTCACTGTTCAGCTAACTGGAACAGCGTGGTGCGGGATGGTCGGGGTCTGGTCAGCGGTGCGGTCAAACCGGCGAAGCTGGTGACGTACACCAACCGGCCGGACGAGCGCTGGCAGCATACTGTTTACGATATGGACGGAAATAAAATATGGAAATAACCCGCGTGACCTGGCTTATTCTTTTACTGAGCCTGACGGCCTGTCAGGACAACTCTTTGTCCGACACTGCCGTTCAAAACGCTGTACCAACAGAGTGGACCTTTGATTTTTTCACGCCCAAAGCGCTGCCGGCACTGGTGACGTTCGCCGTTGTTCAGGATGCAGATGGTAAGGTATATGAGTTTAATACCCTGAACCGTACATCCAATCTACCCGGGATAGTTGGCGGCTGGAATGACAAAGATCGTGCCTCTGGTGGCTACTGGAATCATGTTAAACGTCCCCTCAGACCTTTTATTTTTTGCTGGGACTCGATTATTGATAAAAGGGTGTATGAAACCCATCTGACTATCACTAAACCTGTACTTGAGAAAATGCTCAGGCCGGGTGAGTACAGGGATTATCGGGGAAGAACTGCGTATTGCGACAGAGTGCAAATTGGTCTGGCTCCAGAGGAGAAAGTGGCCGTCTGGTTACAGAGAAGTGGTTCTGAGCCTAATTACCGCATCATCCAGTCAATTCTGAAAACCGTATCAGGGGATAAATTAGATATTTGCAAAGGGGTAATGCGGTTTTCTAACGGCCAGGAGTACGGAAAAGAGACTGAGGACTTTATCAAAGGGAAAAAATACCCTTACGGTAGTTGGTAACCTACCTCTTAAACCCTAAGGGATCTTGCCGGGATTCTTTGGGGCTTGATGGTCATTTATAGCCTTAACTTACAATAATTTTTGATATCCAAACTGAACCTTAAATTTTTACTCGCGGTATAAATAACCAGCGGTACGACCTTTCCTGGGTGTGTTGGTACGCCAGGCGGATAACCTTTCATCGTCCGGTCGCTGCTGGCAAGCACAAAGCGACGGCATGACGTTGCTGCTACGGCTTCAGGAAAATAATTGACGTAAAATATTAACAGGCAGCGGCTGCGCGCAGGCGGCATCAGCAATGCCCGCCAGATAAATCACTCTCACCGCAACCTCCGGCCATAATAACGGCTTCTTATGTTACGAATTAATTGTGAAGATCAAACAAGCGCAGATGCCAGGCTGAAGAAATTGAGCAAGATTAAATCAAAAAATAATATTATTTTCATATAACGATAATATTTTGGTTTCTGATTAGCCGGAAAAAAATAGTGCTGGAGGGGGAGAGAAGGGTAAAAAGCTAAAAACCCGCACAAGGCGGGTTTTTAGTTTCACTGGAAGTCGTTGCTCAGGCCGGAGCCATCATCGCTAACGTCATTCTCAGTAAGGTCTGACTTACAGCGCTACTACATTAGCAGCTGAAGGACCTTTAGCACCGTTTTCAATGGTGAATTCAACAGTTTGACCTTCGTCCAGCGTTTTGTAATCAGTACCCTGGATTGCAGAGAAATGTACGAATACATCTTTGCTGCCGTCCTGAGGAGAGATAAAGCCGAAACCTTTTTCAGGGTTAAACCATTTTACTAAACCAGTCATTTTGTTAGACATAAATATTTCCTGTTATTTTCTGAGCCACTCAGTGTGGCGATTGAAACCTGATTTGAAGAGATTTTCTTATTGGGCACTTAGGAGGAGGCTCATGAGAAAGGATATCTATGGATAGCACTTAAACGAGGACTGCTTTACTAAAACTGCTTTCATAAGGTCTGTGTTCCAAACCGATGACCTATAAAAACACGCCAGCTAAAATAATGCAAGGCCTAATAAACTTTAAGGCTGAAGAGAATGATTATCCCGAATAATTCAGCAGCCCTTTTTCCAGCAGCAGCAGGTTTTTTTCTTTCAGGCTCTTTTCCTGCCAGACCAGATAATAGGTCAGCGATCCGCAATTAACAGCATACTCTTCCATCGCCATCAGCGACCCATCTTCAAGCTCTCTTTCCACCAGTACGCGCTGTGCCAGCGCCATACCCTGGCCTTCAAGAGCCGCCTGATACGCCAGCGCGGAGCTTTCCAGATCTCGCCAGGCTGGAAAATCAGCAAGGTTCAGGTGCCAGGCTTCAGCCCAGAGCCGCCAGTCGTCTGGCCTTCCCCGAACGCGAAGCAGCGTTTGCTTTGGCAAATCGTGCAAATTCAGCATGGTTTTTCTCTCTGGCGTGGGACGACAGACCGGCAGCAGAATATTTTCAACAAGAGGAGTGGCGTGCATCTGCGGCCAGTCACCGTTGCCCAGACGAATAGCCGCGTCATAGTGGGTGGCGTCATCCCAGTCAGAAGCCGTGGTCAGCCTGATATCAATGTCCGGATTCGCCAGCTGGAACGCCGTCAGGCGTGGGATCAACCAGCGGGTGGCAAAAGTTGTAAAGGAATGCAGGCGGATCACAGATCTGCCTGCGGTGCGGTGTAGTACCTGTCCCGCCAGCCGCAGCCCTTCAACATGTTCCCGGATCTGCTGGTAGTAGGCATTCCCTGCATCTGTTAACAGCAACCCGCGACCATGACGTTGAAAAAGTGAGGTGCCGAAGTGTTCTTCAAGCAGGCGTAACTGGCGGCTTACCGCGCCCGAGGTCACCGACAGGGCATCTGCCGCAGCATGGACGCTGCCGGTGCGGGCAACCGTTTCAAAAGCCAGCAAAGCATTCAGGGGAGGCAGATCGCGCATAGATATAACCGTTTAGTTTTTCTCAATGTTTGCGTAATTTTAATCGATTGTGCCGGTAAAGCTATCATTGCAAGCTGTTCCCTACACAAAATACTCAGGACCGTTCTGAGAAGGGTAACACTCCAGATAGTGAGAAAACTTATGATTACCGTATTTAATCCCGCAGACGGCTCTGTAGTCGGTGAAACACCTTTAATGGCCGCTGAGGAAGTGGCTGCTGCCATCAACCGCACCTGTGAAGCTTTTCCCGCCTGGTCAGCTAAGCCCGCAAAAGAGCGTAGCGATCGCCTGCGCCGTTGGTATGATCTGGTTCGTGCCGACAGGCGCGTGTTTGCAGAGTTGATGGTGAAAGAGAATGGCAAATGTTTAACGGAAGCGCTGGGGGAAATTGAGTATGGCTTAGGGTTTATTGAATGGTACGCCGAGGAAGCGAAACGCGTAAATGGAGAAACCCTTCCTTCTCATGCGCCGGATGCTTCCGTGCTGGTGATGAAAGAGCCTGTGGGGCCGACGGCCGCCATTACGCCCTGGAACTTTCCTTTTATGATGATTGCAAGAAAAGTGGCAACCGCCCTGGCTGCGGGCTGTACGATGGTGATCAAACCTGCTGAAGAAACGCCGTTAACGGCCTGGAAGCTGCTGGAGTACGCCCGTGAAGCGGGCATTCCCCAGGGCGTCTTTGAAATGGTCACGGGAGACCCGAAAGCCATTGGCGAGGCTTTTACCAGCGATGAGCGGATCCGTAAAATCTCCTTCACCGGATCGACGCGTGTGGGCAAACTCCTGGCCAGCAACTGCGGCGCCCAGCTCAAGAAAATGACTCTCGAGCTGGGCGGAAACGCGCCCTTTATTGTCTTCGACGACGCCACACTCACCGATGCCGTTAACGGGCTGGTTAGCGCCAAATTACGCAACTCAGGGCAGGTCTGTATTTCCCCCAACCGGATCTTCGTTCAGGAGGGGATCTATGAGGACTTTGTGGCGCAGCTCACGACGGCCGTTGCAAAAATCAGTGTGGATCAGGGGATGCAGGATGAATTCGTTGTCGGGCCGCTGATCAATCAGCAGGCCGTGGAAAAAGTAACCTCGCTGGTCAGCGATGCCATATCCCAGGGCGCTACCGTGCGGCTTGGGGGAAAACTGGCAGATCGGGGCGGGTTATTTTATCAACCGACCATACTGTGTGATATGCGTGATAGCTTTGCCATGCATAACACGGAGATCTTCGGACCCGTATTTGCTCTTTATCGTTTTAAAACTGAAGAAGAGGCGATCCGCCGGGCCAATAATACCGAATATGGTCTGGTCAGCTATGCCTGGACGACCGATCTGGGACGCGCGTTCCGGCTGTCCAGATCGCTTGAGGCAGGGATGGTGATTATCAATTCGGGTTCGGTGGGAACAGCGTCGGTGCCGTTTGGCGGGATTAAGCACTCCGGCTATGGGCGTGAAGGCGGGCACTACGGCATTGAAGAGTACGTTCAGGTAAAATATGTGCTGATGGCGGGACAGCAGCGCTAACCGTGAGGGGACGCTGAAGCTTTAAGGAACAACTCAGTCCCAGGCCAGGTAAAAAAGGGCGGAGAATAAAGGGCATCCCGTCGGAGGCGCTGCCACTCTGATGGGTGCTCTTGAGTTATTCCGCCCTTAACAGAGCTGGCGACAGGTGTTACTCCGTTATACTTTCACCACCTTCAGCAGATGATCCGCCAGCCGCAGACTTAATGCGGCACCGGTCAGCGTAGGGTTCATGCAAGAAGCCGATGGCATCACGCTGGTTCCGGCGATAAACAGGTTGGGATGATCGTGCGTCTGGCAGTGGCGGTTCACCACCGAGTTGCTGGCATCATCTCCCATAATAGTGGTACCCATAATGTGCTGACGATCCTGATACCCCGTATCGATTTTCGAAACGTCGGCGTTGAGCAAGCGCGCAAAATTATCGAAATCCTTCAGTCCCTCTGCTTTTCCGGCGTGCCAGTAATCGGTCACGCTGTAGTAGATTTCGGGCACCGGAAGGCCAATCGCATCTTTTTTGGTTTTACTCGGGACAATTCTGTTTTCCGCCAGGGGCAACGTCTCGAAATCGATGGCGAAATTCAGCGATCTTGCGGACATCCTGCGCAGCTCTTCATCCAGTTTTGAACCCAACACGCCTTTTTTGATAAGACCAGCAGCATAGTCCGCAGTAGGAACGGTGTTGCGCACTTTAATTTTGTAGCTCGGAAACGTCTTGCGGAACTCACCGTCACGGTTATTCAGATACACCAGCAGCTCAGTTGGTCCCTGTCCCGGCCAGACATCCTCTCGCATCATCACATTCATACTGATGCCGGTATGCCCCATCAGATTGCGACCTACCTGATCGGAGCTGTTGGCGATGCCGTTGGGATAACGTTCTGAAGTGGACATCAGCAGCAGCTTGGGAGACTCGATTCCGTAGGCCGCCAGCACAAAGTACTTTGCCGTCAGGTGATGTTCTGAACCGTCCGGTTTCTTATACCAGATGCCGGTAATGTTGCCGTCATCGCCTGCTTCAAGGCGACAGACCACCGAATTATCCAGCAACTTCGCGCCGTGCCGTTCTGCCTCATCGATATGCATCGATCCATCATATTTCGCGGCAATGGGACAAACCGGATTGCAGTTATTGTTGCCCGCGCATACCGGACGCTTGCCATAAGGACGGGTAGCCCGGCCATTCGGCTCCATCACCGGGTTATAGCCGCCTGCAGCAAGCAGCGTGGAGAGGCGTTTAAACAGGTAGCTTGGTTCCAGCCCTTCCATCGGGAAGGGGGTGGAGCGGGGTGGCCAGGCCTCACCGCCATGCCCGCTTTCATCCTGACCCGCCATCCCGGAGACGCCCAGCTCCCGCTCCGCTTCGCCATACCAGCTTTCCAGCTCGTTATAGCCAAACGGCCAGTCACGTCCGCGTCCGTAGAGGCTTTGCAGCTTAAAGTCATTAGGGATCATCCGCCACAGGGCCGATCCAAAGTGCCAGGTTGTCCCGCCCACCACGCGCAGATACTTGGTGGGATATTTTACTGGCCCGGTTTGTTGCAGGTAATCACCATAGGTGGAGGGCACATGCGGCAGATCGGGATAGGGCGAACCCACCCCCTGAAGCTTCATGTTGGTCAGCGACATTTTAAACGGCGAGTTGCGGAACCTCTCCACAATGTCCTGACGTTTAATGCGCGGGCCAGCTTCAACAATAATCACCGATTTACCCGCTTTAGCCAGCTGGGTCGCCACCAGACCGCCCATGACACCCGATCCGATAATGATCACATCAGCATCAACGCTGTTCATGCCGTCACTCCTTTATTTGTCTGCCGACTGGCAGGTTTACTGCCCCATGAATCGGGGCCGCCGCCGTAGCTGGGCACCACCAGAATGCCTTTGGTCGGCAGATACATCATGGCGTCTGAGTAGGCGATAAGTTCACTTTCCGCCCCTTCACCGACAACGCCCGTGTACCAGCTACCGATAATCAGTGCGGCAGTCTGCCTGAGCGGATCGTTATCGCCCACCGCCTGTAAAAAGCTATCGACATGCGTAAAGGCGTGCGCAGCAAGATAGTCGTCCAGGGCTGAGAGACGCTGGGGGAAATCCTTAAAGTGACGTTGTAACGCCTGATAATAGCGCTGGCTCAATACCGGACTGACCGGACGACTCACTAAAAAGGCGGAGACGGCAGAAAAATTGCTTTCAACGCCTTCACGCGCCTGAGCCATCTCCACTGGAAACAGCGTGGCGCAGGCGGCACTCAGGGATAGCACCGCCATGCCTTGCAGTAAACGGCGGCGGCTTAACGACCGGGGAGAGGAATTAACGGCTGACATGCTGCCTCCTTTTACGGCTGAGAGAGATAAATGCCGCGATTATCAACAGCAGAACGACTGCACCCACACCCAGAATCCATGGGCGTGTGAGGCTGACCAACAGCGGCTTTTCTCCGCCCTCGCGCAGGGCTTTAACTTGTTCTTCGCTGACGCTGAGTTGGGGATTGCCATAGTGCTTCAGCACATAATTGCTGACGTCGGCGATCTCTCTGTCACTGAGCCGTGTAGTGAAATCTGCGTCAGGGCCAAAAGCAGGCATGGCGATCGTTTCACCATTCACCGTGCGCTGTACACCATAGAGGATGGCTGAGACCAGATTATCCGGGTTATCCGCGCCGGTTGCGGTGTTGTGGAACAGTGACGGATAGCGGGTATTGCCCTGGCCGTCAGGCTGATGGCAGTTAGCACAACTGCCGCTGAAGACCTTCCAGCCAGCGTCCTGTTGCTCTTTATCCCCACGGAGCTGCTGTTCCGAAGTTGAAGGCTGACCGTAACTCTCGCGGGGCATGACCGCACCCGTATTGACGGCAGGAACCTGACGCAGATAGGCCACCATCGCCTGAATATCCTCTTCAGAGAGATGTTGAAAACTGTGCTCAACGGCTTCCGCCATCGGTCCCGCGGCCTGGGCTTTACCTGCTACATGACCGGACTTAAGATAGGTCGCCAGTTCATCTGCGCTCCAGTTGCCGATGCCGGATTGCGGATCTGGCGTGATGTTGGGCGCATACCAGCTGCCAAGGCTGCCGCCGGAGAAGGCGCGATCGTCCTGCTGGCCCATCAGTATGTTACGCGGCGTATGGCAGGTATCGCAGTGCGCCAGCGCATTCACCAGATAATCGCCACGGTTGAGTGATTCAGACCGGGAGGCATCGGGCGTAAAGGGCTTCGCCTGTGAAAAGAGCCAGTTCCAGACGGCCATCGAGCTGCGGATACTGAACGGGAAGGGTAATGCTGTTTTCGGCGGGTCGGACTCTACCGGCGCAACGCCCTGCATAAAGTAAACATATAAGGCATGCATATCCTCATCGCTGATCCTGGCGTAAGAGGGATAGGGCATTGCCGGATAAAGATGCTCGCCCTGTTTATTGATGCCTTGCCGTACCGCACGGGAGAACTCTTCTTCGCTGTAATCTCCGATGCCATGCCGTCTGGAAGGCGTGATATTGCTGGCAAAAATGGTGCCCATTGGGGAAGAGATCGCGTATCCGCCCGCCATGGGTTCGCCCTGATGGGGTGAAGTGTGGCAGGCCCCGCAGTCGGCTGCGGTTGCAAGGTATTTTCCTTTCGCTATCAGCGCCTGCGCTTCCTGCGGCGCAGAAGCAGCAACGCTTCCGGCCGTGAAAAGGCTCAGACTGATGGCGAAAGGCAGACAGAGTCGTCTCAACTGACATGCTCCTGTAAAAAGAAAAAAGGACGTTTATAGGGTAAAAAGGCGCTTCTGCGTGCGCTTCTTGACACAAATACAGCCCCGCTTCCTGAGGAAGCGGGGAAAAAATCAGAGGAGGATCAAAGCAGTTCGTAGTCGTTGAACACCAGAGGCGTTTCGCCGCCGTTGGTCAGCTCGATTTTATCCGCCTGCGTCAGGAAAGCGTCGCCGCGATGTATCCACTGCTCTTTATTACGGTTAGGCTGACCCGGTACAGAGGTCAGCAATCTTCCCTCGGTAAAGAACACCCTGACGCCAGGCCCATGCTGGGTATAGAGGGTGGTGCTCTCGCCAGGTTGCAGCGTGACTTTCCAGCCTTTTACCGTTTTCTCATCCAGAACCAGTTGGAATGGCGGAATAGCCGGGCGCGTGGCCCCGCCGAAATTAAGCGGGCCATGCTGTTTAATCTCAAAAGAGACCTGATGATTCAGCGTGGTGCCAGTATTGGTAACCTTGTCGGTTTCAGACTTGCCCTGATGCGCGCCAAATTTGACGTTGCCGCTTTTCATCTCGTGATCTTTAGCCGGTTTATCCGGGTAAGAGATATGGACCATGCTGCCATTCACATGGGTGTTGACGTAATCCAGATGCTGTTCATGGAACATCGTGGACTGACCTGGCCGGAGCATTACCCGCATCACCGTCACATACTCATTTTCCAGAATCACGTGGTGCAACGGCTCCAGGTTGGTAGCAATCACCTGTTCAGCAGCCTGGGTGGCGGGGGCAGCGCTCAGCGCCAGGAAACCTGCGCTCAGCAGGCAGGGCAGCAGTTTACTTTTCATAATAACTCCAGTTAGCAGAGTGGCAGCCCGGTACAAAGCCATATATCGGGCCTCAAAAAACGTTACCTTTCAACCATCGAGATCCAGTTCGCGCCTTTGCCTGTCGGATAGCGTCCCACCAGCGTCAGCGCACCGGTGTTGCCGTTGATGGTGTAGAGAGAAAGCTGCGTGGATTTCTGTCCGGACTCGATCAGAAAACGGCCGCTGTTATCAATGGCGAAACCACGCGGCTGCTGTTCGGTCCTGATACTGGTGAGATAAGTTAAATGCCCGTCATTGGGGTCAACCGAGAAGGAGGAGAGGGTGCTGCTGGTGCGTTCCGTCGAATAGAGATAACGGCCATCTGGCGTCAGATGCAGGTCTGCCTGCCAGATGCGGGGTTTGTGTGAAGGCGGAAGATCGTCATCGCCGGTTAACGGACGGGCTTCGCCCCGCTGCATATCCTCTTTCGGCGAGACTGAATTTACCACTTCAGCGGGGGTGGCAGTGCCATCCTTGTTCAGCGTCAGGCGGCTGATATTGCCCGCCATCTCGGTAAGGATATAGAGTGAACGCTTGCCCTGTTTATCCAGTTTTGGCGCAATAACAAAGTGGCGGGGGCCGGTTGCCGCTTCGCTCTGAATATTGATAAATGGCGGATCGTTTGGCGTAACCTGCCCGGTCGAGGCGTTGAAATGGTACTGAAGCAGCTGATCGGCACCCAGCAGCGTCACGTAGAGCGAGCGGTTATCCGGGCTGACCTGTATGGCGTGCGCCCGTTTACCGGTATGCACCACCTGCACCGGTTTTGCCTCGACTTCGCCCCGGCTGTTGATGCGGTTAATACTGAAAAGATCGCCGCCGTAGGAGGCGCTCAGCAGAAAGTGCCCCTGCCTGTCCATCGACAGATAAGCCATGCTTTCCGGCAACGGTGACTGGCTGGTTTTCACCAGCTTGCCATCTGGCTGAATATCATAGACCATCACGCTGTATGGCTTACTGCGCACCGAGACATAGAGTTTTTTCTTGTCGGGTGAAACTACCGAAGACATCGCCTTGCTCCCCGCCGGGAAATCCCCCAAAGGGAGCAGCGTTATCTTCTCTTTATCCAGTTGATAGCCGGTCAGGGTACCGCTGTCGGCGTTGGAAACGTAGAGCAGACTTTGCGCCTGCGCGCCAGCAGACAACATCATCACTGACGCTACCATGCCTGCATAAATACTTTTTTTCATTGTTATATCCTTGCTGTAGGGAAGAGATGTTTACCAGCGGGTAGAAAAAACCTCGCAAAGTTCCTGTACCGCCTCCTCGCTGAGCGGTTGCGGTTTGGTCGCGGCCAGCAGCCATAATCTGGCGGTCTCTTCCAACTCTTCTAAAGCTGCGCAGGCGGTGGAAACGGTGGGTCCCCAGATAACCGGGCCAAGACGCTCAAGCATCACTCCGCGCACTTTGCAGGCTAATTCAGCCACCTGTTCAGCCACTTCTGGCGCCCCAGGGCGACGGTAGCTGATAAGCGGAATGCGGCCCACTTTCATCACCTGATAAGGCGTGATGGGCGGCAGAATGCTCTCTGGCTGCCAGACTCCCGCCAGCGTCAGTCCGACAAGATGAGTGGAGTGGGTGTGAACCACGCCGTTTACCTGCGGATTGTGGTCATAGGCCTGCCGATGAAGCTGCAGCGTTTTCGACGGTTTATCACCGGAAACCCATTCGCCACTGGCAGAGACTTTGGCAATGCTGGCCGGGTCAAGACGACCCAGACAGGCATCCGTTGGCGTAATCAGCCAGCCATCTTCCAGCCTGGCGCTGATATTGCCCGCCGTTCCCACGGTATAACCCCGGTTAAACAGGCTGCTTCCTGCCTGGCAAATTTCTTCACGCAGCTGGTTTTCGTTTTTCATCAACATCCTCACAAACAACTTAACGATCGGCGGTGGCTACTTCATTCACCGACTGCGCATTTTTGATATCAAGCGGCTCAACTTTGCCCATGATGAACAGGAAGTTGAACGCGCCAAACAGACAGATCCCACCAGCAACCAGCAAGGGCACCACAAAAGAGCCGTGGCTCAGGGTCAGCATCAGCCCGGTAAAGGAGGCCGTTACAATTCCGGCCAGGTTTCCGGCAAAGTTTTGAATACCGCCCAGCGTGCCCACGTAGCCAGAGCTGGGCGCAACGTCTGCGGGCAGAGTCCAGATATTGGCTGCGGTAAAGGCCAGGCCGGCATAGGTCAGAGAGAAGAGGGTGAGGATCACGGCAATGCTGTCAGTAAAGGCGGCGAAAGCAATCACTGACGAGAGCAGCATTCCGGCAATCAGACAGGTTTTTCTGGCGGTAGTGAGCGAGAAGCCTTTGCGGTACATCCAGTCCGAGGCCATGCCGCCCAACAGACTACCAGGGATCCCCATCAGTGCAGGAATGGCCCCCAGCGTGCCCAGCTCTTTCAGTGAAAAGCCATGCGCCATGGTGAGGTAGGTTGGGAACCAGGTGACAAAGAAATAGGTGGCGAAGTTCATGCAGAAGAAGCCGATCATCATGCCCCATACCGTTCTGTAGCGGAACAGGGGAGCAATGCGCACTTTTTCTGTTTTATCCACCACGTGAACGCTGCGATCTTCCAGCAGATTCTGCCGCTCCTGCGCGTCCAGATTCTTCATCTCTTCGGGTTCACGGTAAAACGCCAGCCAGACGACAACCCAAATCAGACCCAACGCGCCGGTCACAATAAAAGAGGTTTCCCAGTTCCAGGTGCTGATCAGCCAGGCGACCAGCGGTAAAGCGAGCGCGCTACCGGCACGTGGGCCTGCATCAAAGATCCCGCTGGCGGTACCACGCTCCTTTTTGGCAAACCAGGAGTAAACCACTTTGGCGCAGCCAGGATAGCCGCCGGATTCACCCAGGCCCAGCATCAGACGTGAAGCGAAAATCGAAGTAAATCCTTTGCCGAAGGCAGTGAAAACGGTGAAAAGCGACCACCATCCCACGGCAATAGCCAGTCCGGCGCGGGCGCCTAACCGGTCAATCAGGCGGCCGGCGGGGATCTGCATCAGCGCATAGGTCCAGAAAAATGCGCCGAGAATAAGGCCCATACTGGTGTCATCCAGCCCCAAATCCGCCTTAATGTGTGGCGCAGCGATGGCCAGATTAATACGATCTATATAGTTAATGGCGATGGCGAGGAAACAGAACGCAATCATCAGCCAGCGAACCCTCGGGTATCTACGCATGGTGAATTCCTTTATTATCTCGGTGTTTGAGGGCGGGGTAACTGCGAGATAATCTCACTGCTATCCGCTTCTTTGTTATCAATTAGTGATGTGGTGGGCTACTTTTGATAATATGATGTTAAAAGTAAGCGATTACAAAAATCAGTCAAGTCAAAAGTAAGCGCTTTCAAAACGAAGCTTTGGTTGTCTGCAAATTTTGTGGGCGATATCACTAAATTTAGCCTGGAGTTCGATCATGTCCGATAAGCCTTCTCCCTCTTCACGAGTTTCTCTGGAAGATGTTGCCCTGCGATCGGGCGTATCGACGGCAACGGTTTCCAGAGTGCTCAATGGCAGCACGACGGTGCGACAGTCGAGGCGTGAGGCCGTTGAACGTGCCTGCGAGGAGCTGGGTTATGTGATTAACCGGGCTGCCCGCACCCTGGCATCGCGACGTAGCATGTCTATCGGTGCCGTGGTGCCCACCCTTGCCACCGAGACCTTCTCCCGCCCGCTGGCCACTTTCCAGCAGAAGATCCACCACTCCGGCTATACGCTGCTGCTGGCAAATTCAAACTTCGATCCTGACACTGAGCTGAAAGAGGTGAACAAACTGGTGGAGTACGGAATTGATGCCCTGATGCTGGTGGGGAATTCACACCATCCCAAACTGTGGGAGCGGATAACCCGGCAGGGCATACCCTGTATCCAGACCTTTTCCGTGGATCGGCGCTATCCCAGCGTGGGGTACGATAATGAACAGGCTGCCGCAGAAATGACCTCGCATTTGCTGGCGCTGGGCCACACTAATTTTGCCATTATCGTAGGTACGCCGCCGTCAAACGACCGCGTTTCAGACCGTATTACCGGCACAAAACAGGCGCTGGCCGCAGCCGGGCTGACGCTGGATGAGAATCAGTTGATTAACAGCGCCTTTACCATGAACGATGCGCGCCAGGCGATGTTTAAACTGCTGGAGAGGCCCAACCCGCCGACTGCGGTGATTTGCGGTAACGATTTGCTGGCATTTGGGGCGATGCGGGGCGCCAGTGAACGCTATCTGCGCATACCCACCGATATTTCAATCACCGGCTTTAATGATTATGAGTATGCGGAACACCTTGAGCATCCACTGACCACCATGCGGGTTGAACTGGATTCGATAGGCCTTTGCGCTGCGGAATTCCTGCTTGCAGAGCTGAATGGTGAAGAGGCTGCCCGCCAGACGGTGTTAAAACCGCAGCTGATTGTGCGGGGCAGCACAGGTTCGGCTCCCCGTATACCGCGTGGTTAAACGCGCCACTGTAGCCCGAACGCTTCAAATGCGCTGCGGGCCTGCTCTGAGCGCAGTGATTGCAGCAGTAACGCTGCCCCTTCAGGATCCACTGCCTGCCTGAAAATCCCGCCGGAAAAAGAGGTCACTTTTTGCACCGCTTCCGGCAGCGGGCCGATCACTTTTATACCTTCCACCATCAGCAGTTCGCTGATCTGCTGCACGGCAATATCCGCGTTACCTGCTGTCAACTGGCTGGCCGTAAAACCTTCAGGGATCGTGGTGGCGCGCGCCATAATCTGCTCTTTAATGCCCAGTTTTTCCAGCAGCGTCAGAAAGTAGATCCCACTTGCCCCGCCCAGGGTAATAGCTACCGAGCGGGCATGCAACAATGCCGCGGTTAAGGCCTCCACGCTGCTGATATCGGGCGCTTCAGCGTCGGGGAGCATCGCCAGCCCTACCTGGGAGTCCACCAGCTCAACGCGGCTCGCGGGATCGATCAGTCCTTCGGCAATCAGCCTGTCCATCACCGGCACGGTAAGGATCACTGCATCTGCCTGTTCGCCGCTGGCGATTTTCTTTTCAATGACCGTGGTGGGATTCCACTCTATCGCCAGCGCTTTCTCCGGGTGCTGTCGGCCCCATTCTGCCTCAAGCTCAATGAATGGCGCGCGAATGGCTAAAGCGCTGAACACGCGAATTGGGTGTTGATGACTCATTTTTACTCTCCTGTGGGGTCAGAACATGCGTTTAAGATAACTGCTGTCCAGCTCCGATGGGGTTCTGACACCAATCAGCGCCAGATCGCGATCTATCTCATCGCGTAAAATATGCATGGCATGCTCAACGCCAGCCTGGCCGCCAATCACTGCGCCGTAGAGGAAAGGGCGCCCGAGGAAAACAAAATCTGCGCCCAGCGCCATCGCTTTCATCACATCGGTACCGCGACGAATGCCGCTGTCGATAATCACCTTCATTGACCCTTTCTTCTCTGCGATTTCCGGCAGGGAGTAAAGCGGAGGAATAGTGTGATCCAGCTGACGGCCGCCGTGGTTGGAGAGGATCACCGCGTCTGCGCCCAAATCGCGGGCAATAAAGGCATCTTCCGGGGACATCAGACCTTTGATGACCAGATTACCTTTCCATTTTTTGCGGATCGCCTCTACATGTTTCCAGTTCAGCTTGTCACGCGCCTGCGTGTTACGGACTTTGCTGGACATCATCGGAGGGCCGCGCTCCGCGTCGGTATTTTCAAAATGGGGCGCGCCATGACGTAGGAAGGTTTGCGCTACGGTGCCCAGCAGCCAGCGGGGGCTTATGGCGCTTTCAAATGCAACCTTCGGCGTGATTTTGATCGGCATACTGAAGCCGCTACGCGTGTTGTGCTCGCGGTTGCCCAGCATTGGCGTGTCACCTGTGACAACCAGCGTCTGGTAACCCGCAGCGGCAACGCGGTCGACCAGACGGTCAATACGCGGCTGATCGCCAGCCAGATATGCCTGGAACCAGGCATCCGGGTTAGCGGCATGCACATCCTCCAGCTTCACCAGCGACGAGGCGCTGAGGATCATCGGAACGTTCATTTCCCGCGCGGCCCGCGCCATCGCCACATCCGCCTGATAAGCCACAAACGAAGCGCCGCCCAGGGGAGCGACGCCAAAAGGATGATGCCAGGTATGGCCAAACAGGGTGGTGCCCTGGTCACGTCCGGAGACATCGCGGAACATGCGCGGGATAAAGGTATAGCGCTGGTAGGCTTCGAAATTACCGGCGATGCCGCGTCCGGTTTCCACTCCTCCGGCGACGTACTGATAGATCATGTTAGGTAATCTGCGGCGGGCATGGCGTTCAAAATCGTCCAGCGCCAGCAGGTCACGAAACTGCCTGGGTAATGTTTTTACCGCCGGGCTGGTCACGGTCTGTCCGGGGCTGGAAGCCACGGCTTGAGATAAAGAAGAGTTGGCAGGGGATGTCATAAGGCGTTCTCACACTCCGTAAGTAATTAGCGCCAGGGCGTACCGTAAAAGAGGTCATGGCGGATTAAATTTTGTAAGCGCTTTCAATTCTGGTCAATCATCGCTAACATTTCAATAACAACCAGGCGTTACCAATACGATTTTATGTGATCTGGTTCACTTTACAGAGACAATTGTAAGCCCTTACATTTAAGGGGTGCCTTCCGCCTGCATATTTATCCGCTGCGCGAGTGCGACCCGACACCCATTGCCAGGAGTTAATAATGACTGTTCGAATAGTCCTACTGCATGCCACCCCGGTTGCGATGGCACCCATTCATGCCGCTTTTAATGAAGTCTGGCCCGAGGCTGAGCTGGTTAATTTACTGGATGATGGACTCTCTCTTGATCGCGCAAGAGAGCCGGATCTTAGCCCGGCCATGATTGGACGGTTTGTCCGCTTCGGCCAGTACGCTTATGAGATGCAGGCGGACGGCATCCTGGTGACATGCTCCGCTTTTGGGCCAGCGATTGACCAGCTTGCCGCAAAGCTGCCCGTGCCGGTGCTGAAACCCAATGAAGCGATGTTCCATGAGGCGGTAGCGCAGGGGAAGAACATCGGCATGCTTGCCACCTTTGGCCCGGCGGTTGAAACCATGACCGAAGAGTTCAACGACTATATTGCTCAGCATAATTCTCAGGCCACGCTGACCACCATTCTGGTGGCAGATGCGATCGATCTGCTGAAAAAAGGCGATGCGGAGAGCCATAACCGGCTTGTTGCCGCCAGGGCCAGAGACCTTGCTCATTGCGACGTCATTATGCTGGCGCATTTTTCTACCTCCCGCGCCGCCGATGCCGTGCGCCAACAGGTCTCCATCCCGGTGCTGACCGCGCCTCACGCGGCGGTAAAACGCATCAAAGCCAGCGTACTGGCCGGACATCAGGAGTAAGCCATGTTAATTGGAGTGATAGCGGATGATTTTACCGGGGCCAGCGACATCGCTGTTACGCTCTCGAAAGGCTTGAAAGGGGAAGGTGGCCTCTGCACTACGCAATATCTTGGCCTTCCCTCCCGGCCCGCCACGGCTGAGGTGGAAGCGGGCGTGATCGCCCTTAAAAGCCGCTCTGTCCCCGCAGATCAGGCCGTGGCTCAGTCGCTTGCTGCCTGCCGCTGGTTACTGGACCAGGGTTGCGAGCAGATTATCTTTAAGTACTGCTCAACCTTTGATTCAACGGATGAAGGCAATATAGGCCCGGTCACTGATGCGCTGGCTGAAATGCTGCAAGCCAGCAGCGTGGTGGTCTGCCCGGCTTTTCCGGCTATGGGGCGTACGGTTTATCAGGGACATCTGTTTGTTCATGATCGGCTGCTCAACGAATCGGGAATGGAGCATCATCCGCTGACACCGATGAAAGATGCCGATTTGCGTCGGGTTTTAGCCCGCCAGAGCAGAAACCGCGTGGCGCATATTGGCTGGAATAGTGTGGTGCAGGGGAGCCAGGCGTTGCGGGAAGTTCTTCAGCAGCAGGCTGAAGAGGGGCGCACGCTGGTCATTGTTGATGCTGTCAGCGAGCACGATCTGGTGGCAATTGGCCGTGCCTGCCAGGGCGCTGCGCTGGTAACTGGTGGGTCGGGCATTGCGATGGCGTTGCCGCACAATTTTATTGCCGCCGGACGGGCAAAAGGCAAGGCGGCCAGCGTTCCCCAGATTACAGGGCCAGAGGCCATTCTGGTGGGAAGCTGCTCAGGCGCTACCCGCCAGCAAATAGCAGAGCACCAGAAGCATTATCCGGTGATGATGGTTGAAGTGAAGGATGTGCTCAGCGGCAAAACCGGCGCTGAGGAACTGGTGGCCTTTATTCAGGCTAACCAGGGCAGATTGCCGCTGGTCTACTCATCGGGCGATCCGGAATCGGTGAAACAGACTCAGCAGCAATATGGTCGCGAGAAAGTCGCTGAAGCACTGGATACGCTGTTTGGCAGTACGGCACAAAAACTGGTCGCGGCTGGCGTGCGGCGGCTGGTGGTAGGCGGCGGAGAAACTTCCGGTGCGGTAGTCAGCGCGCTGGATCTGGGGGCTTTAACCATCGGCGAAGAGATTGATGTGGGCGTACCTGCTCTGGTTTCGCAGGGGGAAAGTCCCATCGCGCTGGCGCTGAAGTCTGGCAACTTCGGCGGCAAAGACTTCTTCGCCCGCGCCGTTAACACGCTCAGCGGCTGACGGAGCACGACGAACAGGGGCAAATGGGTCTGCTTCAACAAGCCGAAATGGCTGATGCGGCAAACGCGAGCTTCAGCCATTTCGGCTTATGAGGTAAAGATGAGCGGATTACGTTTTTGTGCCAATCTGAAGTGGCTGTTTACCGAGCTGCCTTTTACAGAACGCTTTGCCGCGGCAGCAGAGGCGGGCTTCACGGCGGTGGAGTATGCTTCTCCTTATGCTTTTTCACCCGCCTTTCTGCAGGATCTGCTGCAGGACAACGGCCTGAAGCAGATCCTGATCAATACGCCAACCGGCGCACCGGACTCGCCCTTAAGAGCCGGTGCGGCTTGCCATCCTGACTTTCGGCCCGCTTTTCAGGCCGCTATGCTACAGGCGCTGGAGTATGCCGCAGCATTAAGCTGTCCGTTCATCCATTTGCAGGCAGGCATAGAGCCGGAAGGGGTTTCGCCCGAGCGTGCGCTACGCCAGTTTGAAGAGAACATCTGCTGGTCGGTTGAAAAGGCGGAAAAGCAGGGCGTTATCCTGCTGCTGGAAGCGATTAATTTACGCGATATCCCCGGCTTCTTTCTGCATGATTATTATCTGGCCGCAGAGATTGTGCGCCGAATCAACCATCCCTCACTACGCCTGATGCTGGATCTCTACCATTGCCAGGTTTTGCATGGCGATATCAGCCATAACCTCAGCCGCCTGTTACCTCTTACTGAGCATATACAGATTGCCGACGTTCCCACGCGCAGCGAGCCGGGCAGCGGGGAGCTGCACTGGCCGTTTATCTTCCGGCAGCTGGAGCAGCAGGGCTACAGGGGATGGATTGGCTGCGAATATCGCCCTTTACACCACAGCAGTGAGAGTTTTAATTGGCTCAGGCAATATCAAAATCAACAGGGCAGCTAACGTATTTCGCAGCTAAAACGCAGGGCGAACGGCCATTCAAAGCAGGCCTGTCGAATCCGGTTACGGATGATATCGACAAATAGCAGAAGTGCATGTTGGGAAGGGACACTATCGGAAATATTGTTGGGGCTATGCAGCCGCCGTCCATTCAGACTGCGACTGCATGTTTTATTACCAGCTAAGCTGTTTGCCAGCGTAGTCCAGATAATGGTGACCGCCTTTGCCGGACCAGAGCTCCAGCTGATCGGCAATGCCTTTGGTGCTCTGCTCAACGGTCAGCGTGGCGTTTTCCCCGCCCATATCGGTTTGCACCCAGCCAGGATGGACATTCAGCAGCGTCTGGTTTGGGGCTAAACGCCCGCTCAGCCCACGTGAAAGCATATTCAGCGCGCTCTTGCTGGCGGAATAGAGCGGGTGAGTGGCGGAAGGATTTTCATTCAGGCTCGCCAGCTGTGAAGTCATTAAAGCCAGCACGCCATGCATCGGGGAAAGCAGAGGCAACAGCTCTGTCGCGCAGCGAACCGGTGAGATAGCATTGGTCAGGAACAGGGCGCTTAACTCTTCATCTTTTGCCTGCTCAATATCCTGATGGTCAGGGCCAAAAATGCCTGCATTGATGAAGATCAGATCGAAAAGCCGCTCTTCAATCTCATTTTTCAGGGTTTGCCGTTGTGTCGGCTCGTTAATATCTACCGTCAGCCAGTGGATAGCAGAATCAGAAACGGGCGAGGAGTGACGGCTGGTCGCGAAGACTTTCCAGCCACGGTGCGCCAGGGTGTTTGCCAGGCCCAGGCCCAGCCCGCGAGAGGCACCAATAATCAGCGCTTGTTTTTGGGTTTCCATAAGCTTTCCTTTGGTGAAAGAATAAAAAGAGTCGTTAACACTGTAACCGATCGGCCAGCGTTCTACGTCGGAATCCCAGATTTTTCCGTCCCCCGTAGCACTCCGTAACCAAATTTCCGTGTCGCTGTTATTTTCCTGGTTAGCTTCTTTCTGCTGACTTTGGCGACTACGGCGCGTATCTGGTGATAAGATTCAGTCCGATGCCGGAAGCGATGGATATTACATTCCACTCGCTAATCACGCAGAGACAATAGTCAGTAGTTTATGCCCGAAATTGAAATAACCAGATAAACGCTGTAGACGCATATACCCCTGATGGTCAACTGCGCTCTGAAGGAATAAGGCTTCATAAAATGGGCTGGGAAAAAATTAAATTAATGAAGTAAAGCTACATCGCCCTTCCTTAAGTGTTCAAATTTTGATCAGTGTCATTTTATCAGCAGAACTAAGGATATAAATTGCTAAAAAAAATTACATTTACTAAAGAAAATGAAAATTGGAATTTATTGCACCGTTAGTAAAGACGAGTTGAAGCTTGCTCTGGCCACCTTGAATTTTGCCGGATTATCTGACTATGTTTTTAAGATAGCAGTCCTGATAACTGAAGTTAGACCAGAGATGCCGAAAAAACTCACAGAAAAAATCACGGTCTACAGTCAGGATTTCGGGGCTGGCTATAACCTGGCTGTCGCGACTGGAGGATATGACCAGATCGCTGCAAGAAATTTTTTGATCGAAAAACTTAATGTTACTGAAGTCGACTGGCTCATGATGCATGATGCAGATGACCTCTATGATCCAGATTATTATCGCTATATTTCAGAACAATGTGGAATGGCAGATGCAGTGACCTGTTCCTGTTTTTCATTGAGGCCTGGCCCAGAAATATGCGTTCCAATGGGAAAAGCAAGGAGTATTAAGGGCCGAACGCTATATGATCCTCATACACGGATCTGGAAAAAAAACTTGGGCTTAAAATATGAGAAATCAGTGGGTATTGAAAAGATTTTTGCCAATCACAGCCGACATTGCGGTGTTAAATTTTCTGAGCATATGAATATTTTCTCTACTGACGGATTATATCATTTCCATTTGCATGGATTACTTAACAAGCGACACAGCAAGAAAATTTCAACCTATTCAAGTCATAATTGTATTCTTCCGGAAAGTATTGGATGTTTTCTTAAAAAAAATAATTGGCTTTTTTCTTCATCATAGGCAGGTCTCTTATGGATGAGAAAGTAAATACTGAAATGTATTACTTTAATGGTGATGATGGTTTTATATACCTGCATTTCCCTATTCGGGGATATGCACTGAAAACACATCAGGATAATGAGCTATTAGTCAAAAAACTCGCACAGGGAGGTACTCTCACTGAATGGGAATATAATCATCCTCTTGCTATCGGATTGAGACAAAAAACATTATTGGGGAATGAATTAAATCCCCCACTGGTCATGCAGGACCTGGCAGATTTCAAACCCATTGAGGCAACTCTTCTCCTGACCGAGAGCTGTAATCTTGCCTGCAACTACTGTTATGCAAAAGCAACTACACACAAATCTTCTCCAATGCCCAGGGAGATCGTAAAAGGTGCCATCGATCAGGTGATCGAAAATGCCAAAAGACATAAACACAAAACCGCCGAATTTCGTTTTCTTGGCGGTGGTGAACCTACGCTTGAATGGGATTTAATCGTTTGGCCCACACATTATATTCGTTATCGGGCGGATGAAGCGGGCGTAAATCACTGGATCCGCCTGATCACTAACGGTGTGTTAATCAATGATGAAAAAGCTCGCTGGATTGCAAAAAATATTCACTACGTGACGCTTTCCTGCGACATTCTTCCAGAGTTGCAGGTTAACCGCTCATTCCCGAATGGAAAAAACTCGCATAAAGCCGTTATGCGTGCGGCTCAACTGCTATGTAATCACGGCGTACCCTGTCATTTCCGCACAACCATTTATTTTACGGCTTCTGAACGACTGCGAGAGATGGTGGAATACACCCATAAATACACCGGAGTTAAAACCATACGCTTCGAACCAATGGCGGAAATTGGCCGCGCCAATGACACTGAGATGAATAAACCGATACAGCAGGATTTCGTTGATGCATTTATAGCAGCCTATGGGCTTGGGAAGAAATATGGAATACTGGTTACCTGCAAAATGATGACCAATATTCAACGCCGCTCAAACCGCTTCTGTAATATTGAATTTTCTATTACCTCTGAGGGTAACGTCGTGGGATGCCACCGATACAGCCGAAAAAATAATAGCGATTTCGACTTTTATCATGTCGGGGCCTGGAATGGCCGAAAGTTTAATTTTGATATCAAAAAAATCAACTATTTGCGTCGGGTGAACACCCGAACATTCCAACAGTGCCAGAATTGTTTCGCCAGGTGGAGCTGTGCGTCAGGTTGCCTTTCTGCCCGTCTGCAGAACGGTGAAATTAGCCAGACCGGACCACTGTGCCATCTGACACGGGAGTTGCTGAAGTTCAGCATCAAGGAAGCATTGCGAGCATAACATTGCGCACAATGCAGTCATTATGGCTTTATTGGAGTGATTCGTTATGAAGAAAGAAAAGCTGGAAGACGTAAAAAAAACACCAGTCAATGCGGATAAAGACATTGACTCGGTGAAGTTTATTTCTACGGATGAAGACGAAAAAGAGGGGAATTTCGAGTTCCTTTGTTGCCGTGGCGGTAGTATGACTGGCAACTCCCGTGGGGGAGGGGGTAGATGGTAATGAAAACCATGTTGTAGCTGTCGAAGCTTATAATGATGGCAACTCCGGTTGCCATCATTATTTCCCGTGAAGGAAAATATATGTGCGAAAACCTGTTCCGTTTTTTTGAAAATTTACTTAATCCCTTTCAGGATAAGGATGCTGCTTTTCAGCAGCACAAGCAGGGACTCTGGTATTTCATCAAAAAAATTAAAGTTATTGTATTGCTGGTTGCTCTGGCCGGATTGATTAAAGCAGTTGTAGATGTCGGTGTGATCTATACCGTGGGTCTGGTTATTGACTCCCTGAACGGCACGCTGTCATCTGCCCTTGTTTATCAGGTCACACAGAACCAGCTACTGATGATGGCCGCGTTGCTGTTTCTTGTCGTTCGTCCGATCACATCATTAAGTCTGGGGTTACTTTGCGATCAGTGTCTCCGTGCCCGTTTCAGCCCGATGGTCCGGTGGATGTTTTACACTAAGGCCGTCAATAATGACCTGGATTTTTTTAACCGTAATCATGCCGGAAAAATCGCGTCATCGGTCTGGCAGGCCGGGCAGGCGGTAACCGAGTTTTTACTCAGCGCACTGCAAATGATATGGGCGAATGTGGCTTACGTCATTCTGACTCTGGGATTTATGAGTACTATCAATATCTGGTTTGCGGTAGTGATCATGTTCTGGCTGGTGCTTTACCTCTGCCTTTCGGTGAAATATGCCCCGGAGATCAAAAGGCGCTCCCGTAAATCAGCCGATGCTTCAAACGTGATTAATGGTCATCTTGTCGACATTTTCACCAATATTATTAATGTGAAATCTCTGTCACCACACGGCGACGATCGCGAATTTGTCCGTGAGAAACTGAGCGATTTTATTGGAAAAAATGAACGCTTCCTACGGACAATAACTACCGCCGAAACTCTCCTGCTGCTGACCAGTTCCACTGCGATGGTGGCAACCGGATATATTGCTATTTTCTCATGGCACGCGGGTTTGCTCTCGGTGGGCGAAATTTCGGTGGTCTTCGGGCTTGTTTTTCGCCTTGAGGGCCAACTGACCGTTCTGATGGAACAACTCACTGGCGCGATGCGCGCGCTGGGGCTGTTTAATGCCTCCATTGAAACGGTACATCACCAGAATCAGATGATCGAAGGAAATACCCCAACGTCCAGGGATGGCGCCACAGGTGACATCAAACTTTGTGATCTGCGCTTTCAGTATGAAGCCGGAAAACCGGTGATCCGGGGAGTGAATATACATATCCGGCCAGGAGAAAAAGTCGCTATCGTGGGAGAATCGGGTTCCGGAAAATCTACGCTAATCAGCCTGCTGATGCGGTTTTACGATCCTACCGAAGGAAAAATCATGCTGGATGGTACGGATATCCGGCAAGTATCCCTGAGTGACCTTCGTCATCAGTTCAGCATAGTTACTCAGGATAATGTGCTGTTTAATCGTACTATTTATGAAAATATTACTTTTGGTTGCCGCAACTTCAGCGAAGAAGATGTTCGGGCTGCGGCACAAAAAGCTAAGGCACTGGATTTTATCCTTCAGGCAACAGACGGCACCCATACAGGATTTGAGACCCTGATCGGCGACAGAGGTGTCAGATTGTCTGGAGGGCAGCGGCAGCGGCTCAGCATCTGCCGGGCCATCTTGCGCAATGCCCCTTTACTGATTCTGGACGAAGCCACCTCTGCGCTCGACTCGCTGACGGAGGCTGAAATCCGTGATTCACTGAACGAGGCGATGGCGGGTAAAACAGTGATAGCGATCGCGCACCGATTGTCATCAGTGATCGGTATGGACAGGATTATTGTGCTGCAGAAAGGTCTTGTGGAGGAAGAGGGTACTCACAATGAGCTGGTTCAACAGGGAGGTAGCTACTACTCCCTGTGGAAAGAGCAGGCCCGTTTATGACGGCACATCCATTTAAACTGCCCCCGGAACTTCTGGCTTCTTTCGCCTATCAGTCACAGTGGCATCTGCACGGACGCACGGTAGACGGCCAATGCTGTCGCTCAGTGAATGCAGAACAGGCGTGGTGTCATCTGAATGGCTATGGCCGTGAGGAAATCATCATCGCGTTTGCGGATGATGGTTGTCAGATGGACGTTGTCGCCTCAAGAGCTGACAATAAATTTGCGGCAGCCGCCTTCCTGGAGCAGGGCAGACTGATTTATGCCACTCCGCAAGAGATTAAAACGCAGATGTTTATTCCTGGCTACCGCCACGGAACCGCACTTGCCGGGCTGATCGCTGGCGCTGTGAATGCAGATCGTCCGGTGGGGGTTGCTCCGGGATGTCGTTTGTTGCCTGTGCGCTGGGAGTACGACAAACGATTTCACATCACCTTGCAGGGTTTTCACACTATTCTTACGGCGCTGGAAGATAAAATAGATATTTTTATCAACACTTGGGCCAGCCTGCCACATATGAAATTCCCGGATAAGACTATCAGTCTGATACGTGAATTGTCCCGGTGCGGAGGTCGGCGCGGCAAGGGCATCCTTTTTATCTGGGCGGCTGGAAATTCGGGATGTCCTATCCACTTTCAGGCAGACTCGCCTGTACCTTATGCAGGGTATGTGGAGAATAACGTATTCTGTGATGGGCGGTATTCCGCTGTATTTACACACTCCTTGTGTAATATTGAAAATGTGCTGACTGTTGCGGCTGTTAATCTTTATGGTCGCCGCGCTCACTACTCAAGTTACGGACCAGGCATTGCCCTGTGTGCTCCCTCAAACAACCGACACTGCTTTGATGCATTTCCTTTCAGTGAGCCGGGCTTAACTACACGCTCAGGTGATATCGGGGGGTACACCCATAATTTTAAAGGCACTTCCGGCGCAGCCGGACTGGTAGCCGGGGTTGCAGCACTGACGTTAAGCGCGAACCCACAACTAAATGCCTGTGAACTGGCTGACATACTGCGTTGCACTGCAGCCAGGGATCTTGACTGCCGGCCTTATGAGGAACACCGTTATCCTGCACCAGGCTCTGCCGCTGGTGAGGTAACAGATTTGCCTCTGTTTCCGTTCCGACATGGGGGATTCGATTCCTGTGGATGGAGCCCCTGGTTCGGCTACGGTCTGGTTGATGCCGAACAAGCGGTCACTGCAGCGCTGGCTATGGATAAACGTTAGTAGGGTACCATAGCTTACCCATACCAACATGGCCTGCTGGATAACTCTTTATAAATTAAATCCTTAGCTTGTACCACTTGGGACAGAGCTAAAGGTTATCTGGACTTTGGCAGCCTGACTTTTGTCGCAGGCCATTTGCAGCGCGCTGACCACCTCCTGCTGCGGGTAGACGGCAGAGAGCAGGGGCAGCGGGTTGATGCGGCCGCTTTCCAGCCAGCGCACCGCAATGGCAAACTCGTTGATAAAACGGAAGGAGCCAGCCAGCTCAATCTCCTTCACCAGCAACAGACCGAGCGGAAAGTCGAGAGAAGCCGCACCCATCCCCAGCTGCACAATGCGGCCTTTCGGACGGGTGAAACCTACAGTGGAGGCGATGGCAGCAGGCGCGCCAGAGGCTTCAAAACAGAGATCAAAATAGCCGCCATTCTCCTGCCATTTGCCGGTAGTCTCCCCATCCGTGGGATCAACAGCCTTTGAGGCGCCCATAGCAAGCGCCAGCGTGCGGCAGCGTTCGCTCATGTCGGTGGCAACAATCTCAGAGGCGCCAGCGGCAAAAGCGGAAGCGATCACCAGGCAGCCGATAGGGCCGGAACCGGTCACCAGCACTCTCTTGCCCACCAAATTCCCCGCCTGATGCACGGCGTGAAGAGCAACGGCCAGAGGTTCGGCAAAGGCGATAACTCTGGCATCGGCCTCTTCAGCATAAGGAACACACTGCTCAGGACGGACAGCAACGTAGCTGGCAAAGCCGCCCTGAACATGCGGGAAGAACTGTGCGCTCCCCATAAACTTCATGGTGCGGCAGTGATTCTGTTTACCGGCCAGACAAAATTCGCAGTGATTACAGGGGCTGGAGGGATTAATGGCTACGCGCTGGCCAATTTTCAGCGTACTGTTCGCTGGCGCTTCCGCAACCTGGCCGATGAATTCATGGCCGAGGATCATCGGCTCTTTCAGAACGGACATACCTGCGCGGCCGTGCTGGTAATAGTGAATATCTGATCCACAGATCCCGCCGCGCTCCACTTTTACCAGCACCTGATCGTCAGAGTATTCCAGCGTTCGCGACTGATTGCTGACTTCCAGCGCCGCGCTGACCACGGTGGCAGTGACTTGTTGCTGCTTCATGACTCCTCCTCAGGGCTTAAACGGTTCCTGCTCTACCTGAAAGCGTAGTCGAGGTAACAGGAAGCGTGGTATCACCTGCACCCAGCGTACACTGCATCATGACAGTATCCAGCCAGCGGCCATGCTTGAAGCCAACCGACTTCAACACGCCGGTCAACTGGAATCCGAGCGCGCGGTGCAGTGCCAGGGATGCCGCATTTTCGCTGTTGCCAATAATGGCCACCACCTGACGAAAACCGTCAGCTTCCGCAAGGTTAAGCGCTTTACCCAGCAGTGCACGCCCGATACCGCGACCGGCTGCCCCCGGATGCAAATAGATGGAGTCTTCAAGGGTAAATCGGTAAGCGTAGCGGGGACGGTAGGGCGCAAGGTAGCAGTACCCCAGCACCCGATCTGCTTCCAGCGCGACCAGCCAGTAGCCGCCGCTCTGCAAAACGTTGCTCAGCCTCAACTGCATCTCTTCTGCCGTTGGCGGCTCTGTTTCAAACGTGGCCAGGCCGTGTTCAACGTGCCAGGCATAAATCTCTGCTATTCCTGCAATATGATCCGGGTGCGCCTGCGTTATTTCCATTATTTTCTCGTAGTTGGTGATGCTATGCCTCTCCTGCCGCTGAATCATTCAGAGCAGGTATGGCCGTTGGTCTTTCGGCTAATGTGTTGTGACGGGCGTGACTTTTATCCCCTCAGCAGGCAGCCAATGATTCCACATTTCCCAGAACACCTCTGCAACGACTTCCTTGAGAGCTTGAGGACGGAACTCAATACCTTTATATGCCGAACCTATCTTTGCATCAATCCGCGCATCGCGTTCATTGGTGCCGAGATTCATAATAAAAAAATCACAATTCATCGTTAACCAGATGATCCTGCCGCAGGTGCAGGAGGAGGGGTTGTGAAGCGTAATGTCTGCTGTAGTGATGTTCATAGTAAGGTTATCCCGGTAATTAAAAGGGAGATAAGGCCGACGATGCACCGGCCTGTATTTATCGACGCAACCCGCTATTTCAGGATCAGAACCGCCATCCTGCTGCTGATTTCGCCAGGCTACTTTTGCGGGCTAAGCTGTAGCGTTTAGCTTAATTTCTTTGAGCATACTGAATGCCAGCTTTAAATGGTCTTCACTGACCACAAAGGCCCGGAAGATGTCGTTTCTGTCATATCCTTTTGCGATAAGGCCAGCGGGAGATATCGCTATCTCCCATCGGTAAGCAGGATTAGCCGGGTCGCCTGCAAGATGAAGAGGCAGATCGGGCGTTTTAACGTTAATAAGCAGGGTGGGCAGGGTGAGCTTTGCTGCACTACCGGTCAGGTTCCTGGCAAGGGTCATCGCTGCGAGTGTGGCCGGTTGCAGATAGGGCATCAGTTTTCCCCCGATTTCTGCACAGTCACCCAATGCATAAACATCGGCAGCCGATGTTGCGAGCGTCTCATCGACGACAATGCCATGACGCACCTCAATGCCCGCAGCGCGCGCAAGCGTAAGATCCGGGCGTAAGCCGATGGCACACACAACGGCATCAAAAGTTCTCTTCAGCCCATTGCTGAATGAAGCCTGCAGGGCGTCCTGATGTCGGGAAAGTTCACTGAGTTCATTTCTGAAGACGAACTCAACACCGTTGTTCATTAAACGGTTCTGCAGACGGGCAGCGATCTCCGGCGGCAGCAGCGCCGACAACAGACTACTGCTGCGATCCACTACCGTCACAGATTTACCCGCGCGGCTAAAGTCCATCGCAAGTTCTGTTCCGATAAGTCCACCGCCGATCATCAGTACCCGCTTAGCCTCAGCCAGCCCGGCCTGGTACCTGCGGTATTCCTGCTGACTGTTCAGCGTGCAGATTAAATCACTGCCCTTTACGGTCGGAACGATAGCCTGAGCACCGGTGGCCAGCACCAGCTTGTCATAGCGGAAGTCGCCAGCGGAGGTTTTGACGACATGCGCTGCGGTATCAATTGCACTTACAACGGTATAAGGGTGCAACATGATGCGCTGACTTTCAGCCCACTCTGCCGCCGTCTGCCGCGTCAGTGCATCAGCATCACAACCCCTGGTGAAAACATGACTTAGCTCGGGCTTACTGTATTCATCACAGCTGTCGGCAGCGAAGAGACGAACCGGCACGTTTTTATCCAGAGAGCGTAAGTTTTTGATCAGCTGCCGGGCCGCGAAGCCGGAGCCAATAACAACAATTTCTGCTGACACAACGTTAGCCCTCGCAGGGATCGAACACGGATTTACCCAGCGCGCATCCGGGACATAAGAAATCATCGGGAACTTCTTCCCACGGGGTTCCTGGCGCGACGTTCTGATCTGGCTCGCCCTCTGCCGGATCGTAAACCCACTGGCAGACCGTACAGATCATTTTCTGCCCGAGTGCTTCGCCCGCTTCAACCACGCTAACTCCATTACCGTTAGCGGGCGCAGCGGCTGCCATAGCGGCGGCGCTGTTATCTGCTATCGGGACTGGCGCAGGAAGTGGCGATAGCGCCCAGTCACGGGCGATTTTACGGCCATGCTCCCGGCACGTTTCCAGAGCGGAAAGATCGGGGCGCCACTTGGTTTTGAGGGCGATGGTCATATCAAAACCGGCATCCTGCAGACGGGTCGCCACACGATCTACCGCACCGCCCGTCCAGCCATAAGAGCCGAAGGCAGAGGCGCGTTTATTGCGGAATTTCAGGCCGGTCATCTCTTCAAGCATCCCCGCAATTTTTGGCATCATCACGTTATTCATGGTGGATGATCCCACCAGGATGCCTTTAGAGCGGAAGCAGGAGGTGATAATTTCGTTTTTGTCATGGCTTGAGACGTTGTAAACCTTCACGGCGACACGCGGGTCGATTTCCCGGATACCCTGGGCAATCGCTTCTGCCATCCTGCGCGTATTGTCAGACATGGCATCATAGAAAAGGGTGATTCGGTCTTCCTGGTAATCGGCAGCCCATTTCAGGTAAAGCTCAATAATCTGTGCAGGATTATCGCGCCACACAACGCCGTGGGAGGTAGCAATCATGCTGACCGGCAGGTTGAAACCGAGAATTTCGTTAATTTTCGGCGTAACCAGGCGGGCAAAAGGGGTAAGAATATTGGCAAAGTAGCGCTGACACTGGTCAAACAATTCGTTCTGGTCAACTTCATCGTTGAACAGATGTTCATCGCAATAGTGCTGGCCAAAAGCGTCATTACTGAACAGCACGGCATCTTCAGTGATGTAGGTCATCATGCTGTCAGGCCAGTGCAGCATCGGCGTTTCAACGAAGATAAGCTTTTTACCGTTACCGATATCGAGTGAATCACCGGTTTTAACAACGTTGAAATTCCATTCAGGATGATGATGATGCCCGTTGATGGAGTCGACGCCGTTTGCCGTGCAGTAAACCGGGGTTCCCGGGATCAGCGCCAGCAGTTCAGCAAGTGCGCCAGCATGATCTTCTTCCGCATGGTTAATCACGATGGCATCAATGGTTTTAAGATCGATTTCTTCCGCCAGATTGTTAACGAAATCGGTGCGGAATCTGAGATCAACGGTATCGATAAGGACATTTTTTTCTTCGCGGATCAGGTAGCTGTTATAACTCGTCCCGCGCTGCATTTTGTATTCTTTACCGTGAAAATGCTCAACTTCCCAGTCTCTTTTACCTACCCAATAAATGTTTTTTTTAACGTGAATATTCATCTGATGCCCTTTTAGCGTAAATTGATTTCACGTAAGGGTTTGCATTAAGTGTGCCAGTTTTTAATTAGTTGATTTATATGCAATTTCACAAAATTAATTGTCTGTTTAACAAAGATTATTTTTGTTATAAATACAATGCTTTGTTTTAATGACAATGATTGCTGCATAAAAAAACCCGCCGAAGCGGGCATCCTTCATGCGGTTGTTATTATGATGCCGGGATATTGACTTCTCGTTCAAATCCCTCTCCCTCCAGTATTTCATCCGGAGCGGCAAAAAAATCGATATTGAAGTAGGTGTCATCACTCTGAAGCTTGATGTAATGCCAGTATTGCGGCGGGCTGATGCCAAATTCTCCTGCCATGATGGTAAGTTCTGTTTCGTGCTGCTGATCGTGTTCACTGGCGAAACCATAATATGTTACGGCGCCGCGCATAACTGAAAGCCTGCCGTAAACGCCTTTTTTAGTGTTGTGATGCTTCAGGAGCGCTTTTGGCACGCTCTCTTTATTCCAGAAAGGGGTTGAACGGGTATGGATAAAATTTTCAGGGATGTGATAAGTCATTACAGATCTCCTGTTAACGAATGATGCCGCCGTGGGTAAGCCAGTTACGGCGCTGTTCGGCCAGCTCTTCTTTCTCGCTGGTGTGTCTGAAAACGGCCAGACGCAGGCGTTGTTGCTGCTCAAATCGCTGCTCACGCGTGAGCCTGTGATCGTCGCTCAGCTCACACAAAAGCACATTCATATCGCGGATCACATTCTTCCGGATGGCGGCATTCACCGCTTCAACGATTTCATCTATGTGTGTCATCTTTTACCCTTGAGTATGTAGCTGTTGCAAAATAAGCGCGCCGGCGACCAGCAGAGATAAAGGCGTGTAGGGGATATCCAGTTCCACCCAGGCTTTTCGTCCCTGATATTCAGTTTCGAAACGGAGGCGATCCGGCGCGCCTTGTTTATATTTCAGGGCTGGACCCCGGCGGTAACCGCCAAAGGCCGCCCACCTCAGCGCCCTGGCGGCACAGGCAATTTGGTCCGCATTAAGCGATGCAGCGGTTTTGGGATTGAACATTTTCATGCTCCTCAAGTGGATTATCTGACCAGATACTGCATATTACGTGCCATTGATTAAGTTATTGATCTTTATCAGCAGCACCAAAGGTAAGTTGTTATATATACAATATCGTTATTGTTATAAAAACAATTCATGTAAAGGTGACAATATGACGTTATCTGTCGGGACGCTGGCTTCACTTGCTGTCGATATTCAGAATGGTGTGCGCGGCCGCGATCGTTTTATGCGGATGATTAACAGTATCCACAGCGCGTTAGGCTGTGATGCGACTGCGCTTTTACGTTATGAAAATCAACAATTCCGGCCACTGGCCACAGCGGGTCTGGCACCGGATGTGCTGGGCCGACGGTTCAGCCTTGAAGCCCATCCGCGGCTTGAAGCCATTGCGCGCGCCGGCGATGTGGTGCGCTTTCCCGCTGAGAGTGATTTACCCGATCCCTATGACGGACTTATTCCTGAACAGGGCGATTTGCATGTCCATGCGTGCGTTGGCATGCCTCTTTTTTCGGGACAAACGCTGATCGGCGCTCTGACCCTGGACGGCATGAACGCCACCCAGTTTGATAATTACAGCGATGAAGAATTACGGGTTCTGGCAAGCCTCACTGCGGGCGCGCTGAACAACGCATTACTTGTTGAACAGCTGGAAAAACCAGCCTCTTCATTTACTCCACAGCCACACCGGCCGGAAGAAAATGAGGAGGTTGAAATTATCGGGAAGTCAGCGGCATTAACTCATCTGAAAAAAGAAATAAGTGTAGTCGCCCCCTCTGATTTAAGCGTACTGATAATGGGCGAAACCGGCACCGGCAAAGAACTTATCGCCCAGGCTGTTCACCGACAATCACACCGCGCTGCACAGCCCATGATCTATCTGAATTGCGCAGCGTTGCCGGAAAGCGTGGCGGAAAGTGAACTGTTTGGCCACGTTAAGGGGGCTTTCACCGGGGCTATACATGACCGGCCAGGAAAGTTTGAGCTGGCGGATAAAGGGACGCTATTTCTGGACGAGATAGGGGAGTTGCCGCTGGCTCTTCAGGCCAAACTGTTACGCGTGCTGCAGTATGGCGATCTACAACGGGTTGGTGAAGATAAGCCACTTACTGTAGATGTGCGGATTATCGCAGCCACTAACCTGAATATGCGCATGGCCGTTACGGAGGGTAAATTCAGGGCCGATCTCTATCACCGACTGAGCGTCTTCCCTCTGTTTGTACCGTCGCTTAATGAACGTCGCGACGATATTGTGTTACTGGCTGGCTACTTCTGTGAAAAGTGTCGGGTTAAATTTGGCCTGATTAGCGTCGCGCTTAGCCCTGCCTTCAGCGCTATGCTTGAAGCAGCAGAGTGGCCGGGAAATATTCGCGAGCTGGAACATACCCTCTATCGCGCGGTAATCATCGCGCAGGCAGAGTCGCACAGCGGTGAAATCATTCTGCTTCCCCATCATTTCAATTCAGAGGGCGGCAAGACTGTTTATTCCGCGCCGGTCAATTCACAAAAGAGAATGCCAGAGATGAGCTTGCATGATGCGACCCGTCAGTTTCAGTACGATTACATCAAACAAGCGTATGAGAGCAGCGGTCGGGTGTGGGTCAGAGCTGCGCGGAAGCTTGAAGTTGATCCTGGCAATCTCCACAGGCTGGCCGTGAAACTTGGTCTCAAATAAACACAGAAGAATTACCTGATACGTGGAGTAGTATTGCTCTTATCCCGGTTGATAAATGCTGTTCTGACCTTGAGGCTTGCTGGTTAGCCATCTTATATTTTGCTTGCCGGAACAGCGCCTGGCTACGGCAAATCTGCGAAAGCGTGTATCCCGTTGCGTCTGCCGTTTCACGGATAGTGCGTTTCCTTACCTGCCCACGCTGCCCGCATGTTCTGAGCTAAATATCCCTGCTTTCGTCTTTGTGTCATACACTATAAGTCACCTCGTTTTACCGCAAGACCTGAATGTTACCAGCGGCTTAAGATGATGCTTATCTTCGCACTTTTACAGACTCCGCTGGCGACCCGTACTACGAACGAAATTAAAAAGAGATCAGCCCTGTGAAACTGTCGATGCTTGATGCGGTAAAAGGAAAATTAATCGTCTCCTGTCAGGCGCTGGAAGAGGAGCCTCTGCACAGCGACTTTATTATGAGCCGGATGGCGCTTGCCGCCCAGGCTGGCGGCGCGGCTGGTATTCGCGCCAACAGTCCAGTGGATATCAGGGCGATAAAACAGAGTGTTGATCTGCCGGTTATTGGGATTCTGAAACGCAACTATCCCGACTGTGATGTCTATATCACCGCCACGATGCGGGAAGTGGATGAACTGACGATCGCCGAACCGGAAGCGATCGCCCTGGATGCCACTTCTCACGCCAGGCCGGATGGCGTATCGCTCTCTCATCTGGTAATGCAGATCCGCCAGCGCTATCCCCGGCTGTTACTGATGGCCGATATTGCTACCGTGGCTGAGGCAGAAACAGCTTCTTCACTGGGTTTTGACTGCATTGGCACCACGCTTTATGGCTATACCCGTGAAACGGCAGGCAAACTGCTGCCGGATGATGATTTTGCTTTTCTTCGCGCGGTACTAAGCGTGGTGAATAAGCCAGTTATTGCCGAAGGCAATATCAGCACCCCGGCGATGATGGCGCGCTGCCTGCAACTTGGCGCGCATGCGGTGGTGGTAGGCGGCGCGATAACGCGTCCACAGCAAATTACCGCCCGCTTTGTTGAAGCGTTACCCTCACAAACCTGAATTCATCCGGCAGAAATCGCAGGCTGCTTAAAGACATAAAAAAGCCCCCCATTCGGGAGGCTCTCTTTCAGACTGCCAGTGAGATTCACGGATTACAGCGTGCCTGTGCCGCCATCGGTGCACCAAACCTGCCCGGAAGTGTAGCTGCTCTCGGTAGAAGCCAGCGTCACGTAGAGCGGGGCGATTTCTGCAGGCTGTCCGGGGCGGCCCAGCGGGGCAGAGGCACCAAACTGTTTTACTTTTTCCTGAGGCTGACCGCCGCTTGACTGCAACGGTGTCCAGAATGGGCCTGGCGCTACCGCATTAACACGAATGCCTTCTTCACCCAACTGTTGCGCCAGGGATTTAGTGAAGGCAACGATACAGGCTTTAGTTTGCGCATAATCCAGCAGAATATCGCTGGGCTGATAAGCCTGGACGGAAGAAGTATTAATTATGGAGGCACCGCGCGGTAAATAATCTACTGCTGCTTTAGTGATCCAGAACATGGCGTAAACATTGGTTTTAAATGTCGCATCAAAATCTTCAGTGCTTAAGGTACGGATAGATTCATTAAACTGCTGACGGCCGGCGTTATTAACCAGAATATCCAGACCGCCCAGCCTGGTTGCCGCTTCTTTTACCAGGGTCTGGCAGAAAGCTTCGGTACGAATATCGCCCGGAATGGCAAAAGCTTTACGTCCTTCAGCTTCAATCAGCTTAATAACTTCAGCCGCATCAGACTCTTCTTCAGGAAGATAATTAATAGCGACATCGGCCCCTTCACGGGCATAAGCAATAGCTACCGCGCGACCAATACCGGAGTCACCGCCGGTGATCAAAGCCTTACGCCCCGCAAGGCGGCCAGAACCACGATAGGACGTTTCGCCATGATCGGGTACGGGGATCATTTTACTTGCCAGGCCTGGCACCGGCTGTGGTTGCTCCGCAAATGGCGGTGCAGGATAATCCACGGATAAGAGAGATTTTTTATCGTTGCTGGACATATATAGCTCCTTCTTTATTCATTCGAGTAGCAATAAGCCTGGCACAATTGTGAGGTTTGTCACATATAAACGTAAAAAAAATCGCGCTGCGCCAAATATTTTTTCCTGCGCCGACCACTGGAAAATAATTCATTCTCCAAAGTGCGACTTCTGAAGGTAGTTATTTTATACAGAGCGGTTCAGGCCGGTGTGGAAGAGAAAAGAACAACGGCTATAATATTTTTCGGGCCTGATTTTTGCGTGGTGGTAATAAAGGTTAAGTAAGTTTTACAAAGAGTGTTGCTGCTTGTTTACTCTCTGATTATTTGCCAGGGTCAGGTAATAACGGTGTGAAAAACGGTAAAAAGGAACAGCTATGAAACGTGATGTGCTGAGTGAAGAGTATTATGACGAAGTCTGCCGGGTTATTGGTGATGCGGTCATTGTACTGGCGGAAAGCGGATATAATACCCACCGCGAAGTGCTGACCAATCTCTTAATGAAAACCCGACATGACCGCGCCGACGCGGACAGGGATGAGCAGAAGGTTCTTGAGCACGCTATACGTCTGATTAAACCAGAATGACGGAGAGCCTTGCTGGTCGCCTGACGTACCGGCAGCTCTTTTAACCCGAGCGGGTTATTTTATAAGGAAAATTTCCGCCGGTGTGCCAGGCTTAAAGGAGACACATCGAGCAGGGCATAGCCTGAGACATTAAGGAGACAGAATGAAAAAGATGCTGGCACTGGCCGCAATACTTGCCTTCACGGGCCATGCGATGGCTGCGGAAGGGGGATTCAAAAGTGGTGAAACACCGCCTCCGGTTCATAAAAAAGATGCCGGTTATAAAGGCTCTGAAGATACCGGAGAAAGCACAATCCACTCCCTGTTCTCACAGCGTGACAATGCCTGGGTTACCGTTGAAGGCTACTTGATCAAAAAGACTGATGACAAGAGTTACATCCTGCGCGACGACACCGGCAAAATTACCCTTAAGGTGCCGACGCCAGCCTGGGACGGTAAAGAGTACACCTCAAAAGATATGATCAGGGTAAGCGGATTTGTGAAAGGCAAAGGGGATGCGCGTTATCTTCAGGTACAGAGAGTTGAAAAACCTTAAACCTGGCCAGACTGCTGTCTGACCTGTGCTATACAATTATTGAAAGCCCTGTGGCGTTAAAACCACAGGGCTTTCTGGTTTCTGACCCGCTCTAATGAGCAGGCAAGGCGTAGGCCATTACTGCATCTCCGGAAGGTGTACCCAGACCGCCATGGCCACCCGCGGCGATGACCACGAACTGCCTGCCATCGCTGCCGGTATAGGTCATCGGCGTCGCCTGACCGCCTGCCGGCAATCTTGCCCGCCAGAGTTCCCGTCCGCTGCGCTCGTCGAAAGCACGCAGGTAGTCATCGGCCGTTGCGCCCATAAAGATCAGGCCACTACCGGTAATCACGTTTCCACCCATCATAAAAATACCCGTAGGTAGCGGGGCGTTAGTATGCGTGCCAAAGATGTTCATATCTCTGGTGGTGCCCGCTGGCCTTTCCCAGGCAATTTTGCGGGTAGTCAGATCAATCGCCACCAATTTGCCCCACGGCGGGGCGCTGCATGGCGCGCCGAGCGCGGAAAGCCAGGGCTTAACAATCGCCGCCCAGGGCGTGCCATATTGCGGCCCGACGGCGAACTCTTTGGGTTTAGGGTAAGCCTGTTTGCTGCCCCAGCCAGCCCAATCCTTCATCAGGCCCTGTTGTTTGGCCTCGCTGGCTTTCATCATTTCCATGGTGAAAGGGATATAGCTGGTATTAGCAATCAGCAGGTGCCGTTGCGGATCTACCGACGCACCGTACCAGTCCATCACACCGTCAAAGGCCGGATAGGCAATGGAGGTGCCTTCAGCTGGCGGCGTATACTGCCCCTGATAGCGATAACGATGAAACTGAATGCGGCAGAGAAGCTGATCCACGGGCGTTGCTCCCCACATATCGCTCTCTTTCAGATCGGGTGGCGAGAGGTTGGGCATGCCAACTGAATCTGGCTGTGTAGGTGACAAATGTTCTCCTGGCAGGGCTGGCGAAGTAGCTACCGGCTTCTCAACGACCTGCGCCAGCGGTTTACCTGTTTCACGATTCAGCAGGAACAGCTGGCCCATTTTGGTGGTCTGTACCAGTGCAGGAACGGTGGCACCTTTGCCATCGGGCAGATCTACCAGCGTGGGGCCAATGGGAAGATCGAAATCCCAGACATCGTGATGCACCATCTGATAATGCCAGCGCTCCTCACCGGTATGGATATCCAGTGCGACCAGTGAAGTAGAGTATTTTTCATCGAAGGGACGACGTTTGCCGCCAAAATAGTCGGGCGTGGCGTTCCCAAGCGGGATATAGATCAACCCCAGCTTCTCATCTGCTGTATAGGTTCCCCAACCGTTAGGCGTCCCGCGGGTGTAAGTTTCGCCCGGTTTCAGCGGCGCATTTTGTGGCGTTCTGCCCATATCCCAGGCCCAGGCGAGCTTTCCGGTTTTGACGTCGTAAGCCCGCACCACCCCGGAAGGTTCACCCGTTGACTGATTATCATAAATCCAGCCTCCCAGCACGATCTTGCCATCCATAACCATCGGCTGAGAGGTGATAAAGTGAAAACCAGGCGGTACTTCGCCCATCCGATCGGTCAGGCTCACAAAGCCGTTCTGACCAAAAGAGGCGCAGGGCTTGCCCGTTTCCGCATTCAGCGCCACCATCCTGGCATCGCTGGTTGTGGTAATGATTTTGTCAGGGCAGGTGGTGTCAGTCAGCTCCTGGCTCCAGGCGACCCCACGGCAGGCGAGATATTCATTGGCTGAAGTATCAGCCTGAGGATCAAACTTCCAGCGCTGTTTTCCGGTAGTAGCATCCAGAGCGATAACCTGACGATGCGGCGTACAGATAAAAAGGGTGTTGTTGACCTTGATTGGCGTGACTTCAAAATTGAACTCTCTGCCAGCTTTGTCTTCCCCTTTGCGCATGACGTCGCCGGTATTGAACTGCCAGGCGGGTTTTAGCTCACTGACGTTAGCTGGCGTGATCTGCTCCAGCGCCGAGAAACGCTGTCCCGCCGGGTTATGCCCATAATATTTCCAGTCGGAATTTTTCTCTGCCGCCGTCAGAACATCACCGGTTGAGGCGGCTGGAACAGGGTGAAGATGCACAAAGCGCGTGTCGGTCACGTGCCAGCCGGTATAGACGATCAGCCCAATAGTCAGCACGTAGAACATGCCCGCGAGCGTCCCGCTGCGAGCCTGGTTTCGGGTTGCCATCACCTGGCGTGTTACCCAGGGCAGACTTACCCAGATGCCCAGCAGCGACAGCGCAAACAGGCGCGGCATCAGTTGCCAGCCATCCAGACCCACTTCCCACAGTGACCAGCCCAGACAGATCAGATAAGTCAGCAGATAGAGCCAGATACCCGCTGCACGCCTGCGGAGAATAAAGAAACCGCTGAGCAAGAAGCCTGCGCCAAAAAGAAGATACCAGAGGCTGCCGCCAAGCACAGCCAGCCAGCCTCCCAATAACAGAAAAGCCAGCCCGAACAGACCGACAACTATCCCGGTAATTGAAGACCAGGAAAAGAGAGATTTTTTTGTCATGCTTTGTCAATTTAAGTAGTAAAGGGTAAATCAAGCGTATGCGGTAAGCGACAGAAAGGTGGAAGAAGATGGCCGCAACAGGGCGTAAAGTCATAAATAGTTGATTAACAACAATATAATAATTAAAGATTATTGTCTCAAAGTTTTACTGCCACGAAAAATCCAGGTACTCTTCTGGAAGGAGATGTTCCCTCTCTTTCCAGAAGTTACTTTGGTTGAAAGGCTGTTCGCTAACTTTTGCGGTCTGCTTCTGAAAGCGCCTGCGCCGCACAAATCAGCGCCAGATGACTCAGCCCCTGAGGCAAATTGCCTCGCCAGCTGTTGCTACGCACATCAAACATCTCATTAAAGGTTTCCACATTACCCTTATCACACAGGCAGGAGAGGATCTCATCCATCGCCTTTTGTGCACGCTCTTTTTCACCCATTGAGGCAAAGGCCTCCGCCAGCCAGAAAGAGCAGGCTACAAAGGTGCTCTCTTCCTGTTCCATGCCGCTGTAGCGGTAAATCATCGCGCTGTTGTGTCCCAGCTCGCTGTATATTGCTTCATAGGTCGCCAGCATTCTTTTAGGGTTAACACTATTGCCGTAGTGATAAACCAGCGCCAGGGAAGCATCCAGCCGCTCCTCACTCCCGGCATAAAACAGATAGGTCTGGCGCTCCTCAGACCAGCAGTGGGTTTCAATCCATTCACTGATACGGTCGCGCTCACGCTCCCATCGCCCAACCCAGGTGGGTTCGATATGTTTCTCATTCGCCATCGCCGTTGCCCGGTCCAGCGCCAGCCAGCAGGCCATTTTGGAATGGGTATAATGCTGTTCTTCAGGCAGCTCCCAGATCCCGGAATCCTTTTGCCGCCAGTGGTCAGCGCAGCAGTTAGCCAGCTCTCCCAACATGCGCGAGGTGGCAATATCTAAAATGTGTCCCGCCTCCACAAACAGCTGCGCGGTTGCCAACATATCGCCATACATGCTCAGCTGAACCTGATCCCGTGCATTGTTGCCGACCCGAACGGGCTGCGATCCCTTATAGCCTTCCAGCGGCAGAAAACGTTCTGCGGGCACCACATCACCCTCAAGGGTGTAGCAGGCACGAAGCTTCACGCCATGGCGAATAATGGTATGGGTCAGCCAGGAGAAGGCGGCTTTGGAGTCTTCAAGCGCGCCGAGATAGATAAAGGATTTGATAATCAGGCAAGCATCGCGCACCCAGGCGTAGCGATAGTCATAATTTTTCTCGCCGCCAATGCCTTCCGGCAGGGAAGTGGTTGCCGCCGCAGCAAGCGCGCCGGTTGGGGAGTACCAGAGGAACTTTAATGAGAGCGCAGAACGTTTTACATGAAGCGGGAACAGGCCATTGTAGCTGAGGCTTTTGACCCAGTCTCGCCAGGCGAGGTGACTGGTTTCAATTCTTTCGTCAATCGCCTTTAGCGTGGGGACAGCCAGCGGCTCCTTTTCGGTGGCCAGCAAAGCCACCAGCGAACTGGAACCGGGGGAGGTAGTGACTTTCCCCTCTACCTTTTCATCGTCGCAATGCGTGAGCTGGATATCTTCACTGGTACGCAGCATTGCCAGCAGATCGGCAATATGGAAAACCGTTCCCTGTGCCGTCTCGGCCAACCATGGCGAGCGCGTTTCAGCGGCGGTGCCAAAGCGCAGCCTGAGATTCAGCACTACTTCGCCCTCAACGCCTTCAATACGCCGTGCCAGTTCACTCCACGGCAGCCTGCCAGCCAGCGTACTGTTGATAGATTCGGTGATTAACACGCTGCCGGTTTCAGTCTTAAAAGAGGTTTCAAGGATATTACTGTCTTTGCGGTAGCGACGCTCTACGCTATAGGGCTGATTGGGTTCCAGCTGAAAAAAGCCGCCTTTACCGCTGTCAAGGATGCGGTCAAACAGGGGCGGTGAATCAAGGTTGGGGGCGCACCACCAGTCAATCGATCCGTCGGGAGCAATTAACGCCACGGACCGGCCTTCGCCGATAGCGGCGTAGTCGCCCAATTCGGCATAACCATTATCCCGCTCTGGCTTGTTATAGCTTTTATTCTTCATAGTTCGTTCATCCTTGTCAGGGAAAGTTATACGCCTTGAAGGGAACTGGCGTAACTGCAACGGGTGCCTGAAAGGAAGAGTTCCCGGCTCCTGATTGAAAAGTATAGATAAAGGAGCCGGGAGTGGTGGAGTAATGCAGCAATCATTTTACTGTGACAACGTCACCTGTTCAGCCCTGCCAGCGCGACTGCCGTATGACCTCACAAAAGTTACCCGCTTTAAAACCCGGTTCTTTATCCGCTATAACATCAGCCTTGACATTGCCGAAGGTAGTTTGCGGTTTCTGTTTGATGCCGTCATAAAATGCCTGAATGATCTCCTCCTTAAATGCCTCAGGACGAGGATGTAAGCCTGTTACCGCTCCGATCTCCTGAGAAGTAAACTGGTCGAACCCGATTCCCAGCACATCCATCTCCACCCCAGCAGTTACCAGCGCGATCTCGGGGGCCATAAACTCCGGGATACCGGGCGTGGTATGCAAGGCAATCGCGGTCCAGACCTTGTCAATATCCTGCCGGGCGATGCCGTAACGTTGCAGAAAATCTCTTGCCGCATTCGCCCCGTCTACTTCAAACCGCTTATCGCAGCTACAGTGATCGTGCGTCAGCCCCATATCATGAAACATGCAGCCAACATAGAGCAGCTCCGCATCAACCTTCACTCCCCGCTGCTGGCCCGCCAGTGCTCCCCAGTAATAAACGCGGCTGGAATGATGGAAAAGCAGGTCAGATTCCGTATCACGCACTAATTCGGTGACTTCCTGCGCCATCTTACTCTGTGGGATTTGTACGCCATTAATCGACTTGGTCATTTTTTTTACTCTTCAGGGTTGATTTACCCCAGTCTGAAGAAGATCATTGCTGTCTTAAAGCGTCTCTTTACGACGAAATGAGACAAAACGATCGTTAAGGACAGGGGAAGAGCAATGCCACAGGATATGGTCATTCTGGCGGTGCCTGGCGTACAGTTGCTGGACGTTTCAGGGCCGCTGGACGTCTTTACAGAGGCCAATCGCATCCTGAAGCGTCAGGTTTACAGAACCAGCGTGATGTCGACAGATTCGCTTACCATCCACTCATCTTCCGGAGTAAGAGTGCTGGCAGACCGGCTCCTCAGCGAAAAGGAAGCCGTTTCTGCCAACACCTTTCTTGTGGCGGGCGCGCCTGAGATGGCTGACTTCCTGCCTGAAGCGGCGGTGCTGGCCGCCCTCAGCCGCTACTGCCTGCAAAGCCAGCGCTATGGCTCGATATGCAGCGGCGCTCTGCTTCTGGCGCAGACAGGATTGCTGAAGGGAAAGAGGGTGACGACGCACTGGGCCTGCGCCAGCGAGCTGGCGCGTTATCCGGAGGTCAGAGTGGACGCGGATGCGCTGTATGTTGCGGACGGGCGGCTACGGACTGCGGCGGGCGTGACGTCGGGTCTGGATCTTGCCCTCAGGCTGGTTGAAGAGGATCTGGGACGTGAAGTCGCTCTGGACGTAGCGAATAACCTGGTAATGTTCTTTCGTCGGCCAGTTAATCAGGCTCATTTTATGAGGAGCGCAGCCGTTACGCTGAGTGGCCGTTCCGCTTTCCAGGATTTGCTGCGCTGGAGCACCAGCAACCTGCAGAGCGTGAAAAATGTCGCCATGATGGCGGCGCACATCAACCTCAGCGAGCGGCATCTGAGCCGGCTGTTCCGGCAGGAGCTTTCTGTAGCGCCCGCCCAGTGGCTGGAGCGAGAGCGGGTAGCGAAAGCTAAGCTGCTGCTGGCGCGGGGTCTCCCCGCTAAAGTGGTCTCATCCGAGTGCGGATTTTCAGGAGTGGATGTGATGCGCAGAGCGTTCACCAGGGTAACCGGGATGACGCCAGGGGTTTATCTGCGCTTCACCGCCGCCGGAAATAATTCTTAAGATTGTTAATGCGCTTGCCAGCGGGTGGAATTCGCCTTCATGCTGCAGGCTGGAAAATATTCCTTTTACTACAGGAGACCTGAGTCATGAAAAAAATTGGATTCCTCTCGTTTGGCCACTGGACGCCCTCCCAGCAGTCGGCAACGCGATCGGCTGCCGATGCGCTGTTGCAATCCATTGATCTTGCGGTCGCGGCTGAAGAACTGGGCGCTGACGGCGCCTATTTCCGCGTACACCACTTCGCACGTCAGCTAAGCGCGCCTTTCCCGCTGCTGGCCGCGGTGGGCGCTAAAACCAGCCGGATTGAAATTGGCACCGGTGTGATCGATATGCGCTATGAAAATCCTCTCTATATGGCTGAGGACGCGGGCGTAGCAGATTTGATCAGCGGTGGGCGTTTACAGCTAGGCATCAGCCGGGGTTCTCCGGAGCAGGTGGTGGAAGGGTGGCGCTATTTTGGCTATCAGCCAGAGGAGGGAGAGAATGATGCGGATATGGGCCGTCGTCACACGGAAAAGCTGCTGGAAGTGCTGCGTGGTGAAGGTTTTGCCAAACCCAACCCTCAGCCGATGTTCCCGAATCCTCCCGGTCTGCTGAGGCCTGAACCCTTCTCGGCAGGACTGCGTGAGCGTATCTGGTGGGGATCGGGTTCTGACGCCACTGCCGTCTGGGCAGCAAAGCTGGGCATGAATCTGCAAAGCTCAACGCTGAAGGACGATGAAACGGGCGAGCCGTTCCATATACAGCAGGCCAGACAGATCCGTGCCTACCGCGAAGCCTGGCAGGCAGCAGGGCATGCACGCACGCCACGGGTGTCGGTCAGCCGCAGCATTTTTGCGCTGATGAACGCCACCGATCGGGCTTACTTTGGCGCCAGCCGTGAGGGGGGCGATCAAATCGGCTATCTGGATGAGAAGACGCGCGCTATTTTTGGCCGCAGCTATGCAGCGGAGCCGGAAGCGTTGATTGCGCAGTTAGCGAAAGATGAAGCGATTGCGGAAGCTGACACCCTGCTGTTAACCATTCCAAACCAGCTGGGGGTGGAATACTGTGCGCATGTGATGGAATCGATTCTCACCCATGTTGCACCGGCGTTGGGCTGGCGCGACTGATTTCTGCCAGGTGAGAAGCGAGGAGGCGGGAGAGCCTCCTGTCAGGCGCGCCGTGACGGGGCGCTCCGCCGCGTCAGAACGGTTATTCGTTGCTGCCCGAGGTCTGGGCGGTGGCAAGCGGGGTGGTAGCTGACTGCTCAGTGGTAGTGCTCTGAGTAGTTTCTGTAGACGTTGCCGAAGGCTCCTCTGCAGTGGTGCTCTGAGTCGTTTCCGTCGTGGTCGCAGGCTGAGAAACCGGGGCGCTCTGCGAAGAGGCCGCAGGTTGAGAAGCAGCTGCATTCTGCTCTGTTTCCGTGGTGGTCGTCACTGGCTGTGTAGCGGTGGTGCCCGGCGTACTCTCCGCTGTGGTTGCTGGCTGTGAAGACGCCGTGCTCTGCGTGGTCTCTGCTGTCGCAGCAGGTTGTGCAGCCACCGGACTTTGTGTTGTTTCGGTGGTGGTGGTGGTTTGAACGGCCGGAGCGCTGTCAGTCGCCGTAGAGGCTGGCTCTGCTGGCGATGTAGCCTGCGTTGCCGCCGCAGGAGCCTGAGCGGTAGCGCTGTTTTCTGTTACGGTCGACCCTGCTGTGCCAGTGGCTGTTGGTGCCGCGCTCTGATCATCCTGTGCCGGAGCAGCTTCCTGTTTAGCCGGTTCAGGGGCCGGGGCAGGTTTAGCAGGCAGCTTCGTGACGCCCTCTTTGACAAAGACTGGTTTATCACGGGTAACAGAATAGGCAAGCTGGGTGACTTCACCAGGGTTAGTGGTGACTTCCAGAGACTGGATAGTTACGCGGCCAAGGCCAAGCAGCGTCTGAGCATAACCGCCCACCTGATGCTTCCCGGCTGGGATCTGCACCTCGGTGTTCTTGCCGGGCAGCAGCGGGCCGGCATCATTGCCATCAACCGTCAGGAAGATGGAGGAACCATCGTCAGCACGAGTCATCACATGAGAGACAGCGATCTGCGATGGGCCATTAAAGAAATCATCTGGCGTAGCGGCCTTCTGATGTTTAGCGCAACCGGTGAGGGTTAAAGCGGCCGTTAAAGCGGCCAGAGTGAAACGATAAGACATTATACCTCGCTATCCTGTGTTGCTTTGAATCGACCATTTTACCGTGACTGCAGAAGGAATACAGCAGGATAGCGTTAAGGTTCGTCTCAAAAATTACCAGTAACTGTTTCAGCCATGCGTTAAACCGGCGTCCTGATTTAACCCAATAAGATCATTTTTACTGATTCTCTGCATAAGGTGCGGACTCCCTTGCACTCCTTAACAGGGCATCGAGCTTAACTTTCTGCTCTCCTTCAGCCGTAAAATTGTCCTCTGCCAGCCAGGCTCTCAGCGCTATATTGATCGCTGGCCACTCTGCGTCAATAATCGACAGCCAGTCCGTATCGCGATTACGCTGTTTACGAACCATAGCCTGACGAAAACGCCCTTCGTAAGTGAAGCCAATTCTCTCTGCCGCGCGGCGCGATGCCTGGTTCAGCGAATCACAACGCCAGGCAACGCGGCGATAGCCCGTTGAAAATGCGTAATTCAGCATCAGAAACACGGCTTCCGTACCGATTGCCGTGCGTTGCATAAGCGGAGACCAGGTGACATGGCCAACCTCGGTAAGTCCATGTACCGTGTCGGTCTCGGCGAAGCAGACTACCCCCACGGGCATCTCCGTTCTTGCATCAATCACGGCCCAGGAAACCAGGCTCTCATCCTGAATTTTATCCGTTATCCATGCGCTCATCTCCGGCAGAGAACGCGGCATCACCGTGCCAAGCCAGGTCCAGTCACGATCGTCACCGTTCAGTGAGTAGGCTGCAAATAACGCTTCTGAATGATCCAGCGTAAGAGGAACCAGATCACAGAACCGGCCATGTAAGGTGCTGCGAACCAGCCTGGGCACCGGTTGCCAGTCGGGTAAGTCAAATCCTGTCTGCTGACCATACTGATTGACGCTCATGTTTTGCACTCCTTATCCTGTGTTCGTTCTGATATAGCGTTAATTTACTGTTTCTCTTCAGATTAAATACACGCAGGACAGATCGACTGCAATAAAAAAGCCGATAACAGATGTTATCGGCTTTCAGGCGCGGAAGGCTGAGAAGAGCGATTAGCCCGCCAGCAGGCTTTCCGCTGTGCTCTCAACCAGTGCCAGCAGGACTTTGATATCCTCCAGGGTCACCGTTGGGTTCAGCAGGGTCAGTTTCAGGCAGGTCACGCCGCCTGACTCGGTAACGCCTACGTTGGCACGGCCGGAATCGAGCAGGGCATCACCAATCTTCTGGTTCAGCAAGGCCACCGCCGCATCACTCTTCAGCGAGGCGTGCTCCGGACGATAGCGGAACAGCACGCTGGCCAGCTGCGGCTGCATCACCAGCTCCAGCGATGCCTGTTCAGTGACATAGCTTGCCACTTCCTGGGCCAGCGTCACGCCGTGATCGATAATTTCGGCATACTGTTTCTGACCCAGCGCTTCCAGGCCCATCCACAGTTTCAACGCATCAAAACGGCGGGTGGTTTGCAGTGATTTCGACACCAGGTTCGGCACGCCCTGCGCTTCATCAAACTCGGAGTTCAGATAAGCAGCCTGGTAACGCATCAGTTCATAATGACGGGCTTCTTTCAACAGGAAGGCGCCACAGCTGATGGTCTGGAAGAACTGCTTGTGGAAGTCCAGGGTGATGGAGTCCACCAGCTCAATGCCGTCCAGATAATCACGGTACTTCTCAGAGAGCAGCAACGCGCCGCCCCAGGCGGCATCAACGTGCACCCAGATCTGCTGTTCAGCAGCCAGAGTGGCGATGGCTCGCAGCGGATCAATCGCGCCCGCATCCGTGGTGCCTGCAGTGGCAACGATAGCCAGAATCTGCTCGCCGTTGGCTTTCGCCTGCGCCACTTTCTCCGCCAGATCGTTCAGATCCATACGTGAGAAGCGATCGGTTTTTACCAGGGTAACGGACTGATAACCGAGACCCAGCAGCGCCATATTCTTCTGCACAGAGAAGTGTGCATGCTCAGAACAGAAGACTTTGATCTTCTTCAGGTCACCGATCAGGCCATCCTGCTGAACAGAGTGACCCTGACGGGCAAAGAAGGCATCACGTGCCAGCATCAGGCCCATCAGATTACTCTGCGTACCGCCGCTGGTGAACACGCCCGCATCGCCAGGCTGATAGCCAACCTGAGTACGCAGCCATTCAATCAGCTTCATCTCAATGATGGTGGCTGAAGGGCTTTGATCCCAGGAGTCCATGCTCTGGTTGGTGGCGTTGATCAAAACTTCAGCCGCCTGGCTGACCACCAGGCTTGGGCAGTGTAAGTGCGCCACGCACTGCGGGTGGTGAACCGACAGGCTGTCTTTTAAAAAGTACTCAACCGCACGCTCAATAGCGGCCTGGTTGCCCAGGCCCTGAGGATTGAAATCCAGCTTGATACGTTCGCGGAGTTCAGCAACGCTTTTACCCTGATACATCTCAGGCTGTTGCAACCACTGCACCACGGCACGGCTACTCTGTTCAATTGCTTGCTGGTAGGCTTCAGTGCTTTGCGCTGAAGCAGCCAGAATTGGGTTTGACCCGGACATCCACTTCACTCCATTCAGACAGGTTTGACGCCAGCTGATAACAGGGCGCTTTCAAACTTATCAATGAAAACAGCCAGTTCTTCCTTAGTGATCAACAGCGAAGGTAACAGGCGCAGCACGCAACCGTTACGACCGCCACGTTCGAGGATCAGACCAGCCTCAAAGCATTTTTTCTGCAGCAGGGCAGAGAGCTGGCCGTCGGCTGGGTAGCAACCCATGTGATCCTGCGCTTCATCTGGTTTAACGATCTCAATACCAATCATCAGACCCAGACCGCGAACGTGGCCGATAACCGGATAACGTTTCTGCAGTTCAGCCAGCTGGCCTTTCAGCCATTCACCCTGTGCCGCCACTTTGTCGGCAATATTATTTTCTTTCAGCAATTTCAGCGTGGTCAGGCCGGTAGCCATCGCCAGCTGGTTGCCGCGGAAGGTACCGGTATGGTGACCCGGTTCCCAGGCGTCAAACTGCTTTTTGATGCCCAGTACGGCCAGCGGCAGGCCGCCGCCCACAGCTTTAGACATCACGATAATGTCTGGCTCAATGCCTGCGTGTTCAAAGGCGAACTGTTTGCCGGTACGGCAGAAGCCAGCCTGAACTTCGTCGAGGATCAGCAGAATGCCGTGCTCCTGCGTCACTTTACGAATGCGCTGCAGCCATTCAGCCGGAGCCGGGTTCACGCCGCCTTCGCCCTGAACCGCTTCCAGGATCACCGCCGCTGGTTTGCGTACGCCGCTTTCCACGTCGTTGATCAGGTTGTCGAAGTAGTAAGTCAGCGCTTTCACGCCAGCTTCACCGCCAATGCCAAGCGGGCAGCGGTACTGATGCGGATAAGGCATAAACTGCACTTCCGGCATCATGCCGTTAACGGCTTCTTTCGGTGACAGATTACCTGTGACCGCCAGAGCGCCGTGCGTCATGCCGTGATAACCGCCAGAGAAGCTGATCACGCCGGTACGGCCGGTGTGCTTCTTAGCCAGTTTCAGGGCTGCTTCAACCGCATCTGCGCCAGAAGGGCCGGTAAACTGCAGGCAATACTCTTTACCCTGACCCGGTAATAAGGAGAGCAGGTATTCAGAGAACTGATCTTTTAATGGTGTAGTAAGATCCAGGGTATGTAACGGCAAGCCGCTGGTAATGACATTTTGGATGCTTTGCAGGACATCAGGATGATTGTGTCCAAGCGCCAGCGTTCCCGCACCGGCAAGGCAATCAAGATATTGATTATTCTCAACATCGGTGATCCATACGCCTTCCGCTTTCGCAATGGCGAACGGTAATTTACGGGGATAACTCCTGACATTCGACTCCATTTCAGCCTGTCTGGCTAAATAGGTCTCATTGTTAGCATTAGCAGAATTCGCACCTAAAGTATCAATACGGACTTTATCCGTCATCATATCTCTCCTACAACCCGAAACGTCGTCGTTCCTGGTTGAAAAAATGGTTAAAAAAGTAGCAACTCGCTGTAAAAGCGCGCCCAATATAGGACTTTTCTGGCCTGACCTCAATGATTAATTTTGTTAAGAAATGCTTACATTTTTTCTATAGGAATCATAACGTTGCATTGAACGCACTTTTTGTATGGTTATCGTTCAGTTGTTACAACTTGTATAACTTGTCCTAAACCCAAATATTCAGGCTTACTGTCAGGAAGATAACAACCTGGATCAAACGGAATTCGTAAGGAGCAAAGAGCAAAGCAGGAGGAAAATTTTAGCTTTTTGTCAGCTTTTCATTAATCGAAGCGGCTCTAATTTCTTAACATCAAGCGCGAACTAAAAATTACGGTCTTGAAAAATAATTTATTTTTTTATTAAAACAGGATGAACAGGGGGTGTTGTCGCCTTTTTCAGGACCAGTTAATTATATCTTCCGGACGGTATTAATCTTAAATATCGTTAATAAGTCTTATTTGCCTTATGTTCACATGGACGCCTCCGCCGTTAAGTGATGATATTACTTCAGCCCCACCTCTTTACGCCCGTTAATAAACATTCCTAAAAACTGACCATGATGTCAGTGACGCTGGGTGCCCGACATTTTTTCTCTGGAGGAAATGATCATGTTTAAATTCCATCCCCTGGTTATTAGCTTTATTACCGCATATGGATTAATGAATCCGGCCACGCACGCCTGGTCGGCCGTTCTTAAACCCTTTACCCCGGAACTGAATGACAACCGAGCCGGTCTGTTTTGCGTTTGTAATGGCTCAACTCAGACCCTCAGTGGAAGTCAGCAATTTGCTCCAGGCAGGCAGGGTCTGCAGGGCATTACAGTAGGGGAGTTACTCAGCACCGGCAGGCTGATTTCCGATGATAATCTGATAGGGGCCGATCGCCTCTCGCTCGGTGGACAGAATGCCACTATTACCCTGCCTGACGCTAACGGCAGCGGTAGCAACAGGGTTCAGGTTTATAACTCCAACCTGATGAGTGCGCTGCCTTCTGTCGATACAACCACTGAGCTTCCCAATTACCTGAACGTCAACGATGGACAATATATCGATGCACGTGTAGCCCAGGTCAGCAACGGCACCATTAATGTTGAAATAGGGGAAGCGGGTGCGGCAACGACTGCCGCTACCAACGGCTGGACAATGGCAGCGAAGCAGAGCCAACTCTTTACCGCCAGCGGCAGCGGTAATATGAACTGGAATGCCGATAATCGCATTACATTCACCGGTGCCTACACGCCCTATGTTTATCAGCTTGGCTACAGCGTCGATAATGCTGTCACTTATAACGGCGCGTTCAGCGTTACCACGCTGGATAATGCGACCACACAATTCAGGGTCTCCAGCCTGAGCGATCTGCAAAGTTATAATGACTGGCTGGTGGATCAGCTACGTGCGGGAAATCTGAGTGGCAGCAGTTATAACAGTGAGTTTAATAAGGCCCTTTCCTTCAGCAGCGGCGTGATCGCTTATGTGATTGATGCCGACGATCTGAATGATGAAATTGCTCAGCCGGTGGGCGACCGGGTAGTTTTAAGCGCCGACGGACCGGGCGCAAAGGTAAAAATCAATGCCGGTAAAACGCTTGAGGTAGTGAATGCCAGTAATGGTGCGGTAAGGGCTACCAACGGCGCTACGGCCATTATTAACGGTAAGCTCGCCATTACAGGTGATCCCTCCGAATATAACAGTGCGCTTGAGCTGGCCGGGGGCAGCAAGGGCATTAATAACGGCGTGATTAACGGCGGCTTTTTTAATCAGGCCGACGGGACTGGCGTGGATGGCTCAACGCTGGGGGATGGCGGAAATACGGTTTTTGCTCACGATAACTCGCAGTTTACCAATAATGGCGTCATCAACTATGTGATCTCTCCCTCAAGTTACGGCGCAGCGCTGTGGCTGACGGATTCCCGCGCCATCAATAACGGCAATATCAATCTGGGCGTCACCGGGGCGACAGCAGGCTCTCTGGTGGCGGGCGTCATGCTGGACAGAGATGGCTCTTCTTTTGAAAATGCTCAGGGCGGGACAATTTACCTTGGCCGCACGCCGCAAAACAGCCTGACGGATGTGACCTCGGATGTGGCAATTAATCGCAGTGGCGAAACCAGCGCACTCTTCTAATTCTTTAATTCCAGCGCGATCAATAATGGTCATATTGTGATTGGCAGCGGCGTGCAGAATGCTACCGGGATGCATCTGGAAGGCGGCCCGGATGCCACCATGCTGAACAACGGCACTATCGACGTCAACGGCAGAGCACAGTTCCAGCCTGTGGAGAATGTCGCGATGCTGGTGGTTGACTCCGGCACGGGTGGAAAAGTGGGGAATGCTGGAACAATAAATCTTAACGGCGACAACAGTACGGGTCTGAAAGTGATCGCCAGAGGGGAGAGCAGCGCCAGCGCCTGGTCCAGCGGCGCTATCAACGTGACCGGCAATGCGGATGAGGCAAACGGCACGCGTAATACCGCCGTCTGGGTCTCGGGACAGGATGGCGGACACGCCTCCGCGACCTTGACGGGACCTGTTACTTTAAGCGGCGAAGCGGCAATTGGTATCCGTGCGGAGGGGAACGCCACGGTCAACGTCGACCAGAACGCCGTGCCCCGTTCCGGCGGCGGTCAGTATCAGATCAATTTTCTGGCGATCGGCCCGGATGCAAAAATCGAGCTGCCCACAGAGGGTAATTATTCAGTTTCAGGCTGGCACTCCACTGTTTTTCGTTACCAGGAGGGGGCGGATTTTGATGGCGCAGGCCTGACGATCGTCCCTGATGCCTCATTCTCAACGGGGATCATCGGTAGCGGTAACGGGACGGATATCAACACGAACGGCGCAGTGCTGAACGTGGGCCTTTACTCCACAGGGGTAGTGGTTGAGGGCGGGGCGCAGGGTATGATTGATTCCGCTACCACGCTGAACCTCACCAGCCTGAACTCAACGGCGGCCATGGTGGATGGCCTTAAGCACGATCTCACCGGTTATATCACCAATATCAGCTCGCCAGATGCCACCACTTCACTGATTAACCACGCCGCTATAAGCGGCATGGCTGACCGTCAGGTTGGGCTGATAGCGCAGAATCGGGCTCAGCTTACCAACACAGGCGACATTACTCTGGCAGGTGACAGCACAACGGGAATAATGGCGAGCTACGGCGCGAAGGTCACCAACAGCGGCGATATCAGCGTCACCAGAAGCGGCACAGGCATCCGTTTATTCGATGGTTCTTTTGCTGATTCCGCCGCGTCGCCAACGGTAGTAACCAATAACGGCAACATTGACGTCGGTGCTTCCAGTGAGGCGGTGCTGCCAACCCAGGGTATTTCACTAAGCGGTCTTCGTGGGCAGTTTTACCAGAACGGAACTATCAGCCTGCATGGCGATAATGTGATAGCCGGTGAGGTCTATGACAATGCCGTGCTCTATCTGGGCGACACCAGTACGGTAAAATTCAATAATCCTGGTCAGACCGGATATGTAGGGTCGGATAATGCGGTGATCGCCAGCTATGGCGGCAGCGTGGAGGTCAGCACGGCCGGGTCGACACTCTATAATCTGCGCGGCGGCACCCTGTTTAACCCTCTTGCTGCGGCTGATATCACGCTGAATGGCGCGAACTCTGTCGGGACCCTGGCATCCGGTGTCGGCACCACGCTGTTTGGCACCGACCGCTATCTGGTCAACGGCAACGGGGCCACGGCTGTTCTGATTGCGGAGGGGGCTCGCGCATCGATAACCAGTCCCATTGTGCTGAACGGTGCAAATACCACGGGCGCGGTCAGTGATGCCGGAGGCGCAACCCTGTTTGGCCTGGCCCCCATCACCGGCAGCGGCGCGAAGGCAACCGGCTATGATGTGGGCAACGGCGCCTCGCTGGATAATCACTCTCAGGTGGATCTGACCGGGGAGGAGAGCACCGGCGTTCGTCTGCACTCTGGCGGCAATTTTACCAACCGCGCACCCGTAACGGTCGCTTCCGGAACGGGGGTGGATCTCTCTTCAGGGTATGGCAGTTATACCCCGCTTAACAGCGAGCTGCGCGCCAGTGACGGTACGGCGGCAATGCGGGTGGGAAACAGCGCCGTGCTGGAGGTAGTGGGTGATGGGCTCTATCGCAGCACGATTGTCAGCGAAGGCCGCGCAGATGGAATTTTGCTGGATAAGGGCGCTTCCTCCTTTACGGCCAGCGATATCATTATCGGATCTTACGGCAGCGGCAGCGCAATCAATAACCGGGCAGAAACCGCCGGTATCTCGCTAAATAACGTCTTTATTGATGCGAGCGGCAGCGGGAACGGTTTACGCTCAGCCACCTCATTCGACTATGGCGGAAATGCCTATATTAACGTTACCGGCGATGCCACAGGTTATCTGTTCGGTAATGAAGATGGTTCCGTCACCAGTAACGATCTGGTGATCGGCCCGAATTACACCATCTTTGTTACCGGCAGCGGATCTGCCATTCGTGCCAATACCACCGGACGGGTGATCTCTGACGGCTTTGTCACTATATACAGTCAGAACGGCGGATCGGCCATCGTCACCAGTACCGCCAGCGAAGTGATAAACCGGGGATCGATTTTCTCCTTCAGCACGACTTCGCCCATTATCGATCTGCGCGGCGGCCAGTCCGTTTTTATCAATGAAGGCGACCTTACCGCGCCCTTCCCGGAAACCGTGGTGGTAGCCGGTGGGGCCGCTAACGATACTATTGCACTTCTGGACGGTAACGTGGTCGGGGATGTGAATACCGGCAACGGCACCGACAGCGTGGCGATCACCGGTGGCCGGATCAACGGCAGCCTGACCATGGGCAGTGGCATAAATAACCAGGCGCTGATCAAAAGCGTGGATCTGAAAAACGTCAGCCATCTGACCACGGCGGGAGGCAAAGGCAGCACGCTTAGCCTGAGCGACATTACCGCGCAGGGCGGCTCGTTCAGCGAAGGTGATAATCTGACGAAAGGGGTTAATCTGGGGACGGGCTGGAGCACGCTTAATCTGCTCAATACCAACTGGACGCTGACCGATAACCTCAAACTGGCGCACAGCACCCTGAACATCGATCGGACCTCAACGCTGTACGTGGGCAATCAGGTAGATCCGGTTCTTGCGGGCGGCACCAACGACTCACTGGTGGTCAATAACGCCGGGACGCTTGATCTCACTAACGGCAACGGTGTGGCAGGCAATAGCTTGACTCTGAACGGCGGGCTGGCTTCGGCCGGTGGCAGCCTGAGGCTGAATACGTTGCTGGGCAGTACGCTGAACAGTCAGCAAAGCGATACCCTTCGGGTTAACGGCAACGCTACCGGTACCACGCTGCTGGAAGATTCCTTTACCGCAGGCAGCACCGCCATGCAGGCTGATAGTGACAGCAATGGCGTCCTCAGCGCAGACGAAGGGATCACGCTGGCGCAGGTTTCCGGCAGGGCCAGCGCCAACAGTTTTGCGCTGAAAGGCGGCTATGTTGCTGCGGGTCCCTGGCAGTATGGTCTTTACAGCTTTGCTCCAGGCTCAGCGGATGCCAGCCAGCGACTGGTAAGCGGCAGCGGGGATCAATTCTGGGACTATCGTCTGGCTAACAATTACATTTGTGAAGCGGGTTCGTTGTGCCAGCCGCAGGCCGGAAACAGCAGTGCTGCCGTTTCGCGCCCTGCAGTGGTTCCCCAGCTGCCATCCTATCTCTCCGCGCCGGTGGGGCTAGCTTATTCTACGCTGGCGATGCTGGACGATCTGCATAAGCGGCTTGGCGAGCTGCGCGACTCAGAGAGCGATCCGCAGGGAATAGGCGGCGAGATGTTCCTCCGCTACACCGGCTCTAATCTGAAATATATGACCAACGTGGCGCAGAGCAAATATGGTTATGATTTTGATCTGGACTACAACGCGTTGCAGGTAGGCGCCAATCTGATGAAATTTGAGGGTAATAATCAGAGCCTGCGTGGCGGCATTGCCTATACGCGAGGCAATACGCGCATCAGGCCTTATGCGGCTGACGGCTACAGTTCTACCTCGTTTGACAGCGACAGCCTGGCGCTCTATACCACCTGGCAGCGCGATAACAAGTTCTATCTGGACGGTACCTTAACCTTCGACTGGCACCGTGGCGATACGGATATCGCGCGCCAGAAAGAGGTGGCAACATTAAAAGGCAAAGGGTGGAACGCCTCACTGGAAACCGGCTATCCCTTCGAACTTGGCAGCGGTATCCGTCTTGAACCGCAGGCCCAGCTGACCTGGCTGCATCTGAAAATGGATAATTTTACCGATGAAGATCGTACCACCGTAAACTATGACAATTACGATCAAACCCTTGGCCGCGTGGGCGCAAGGCTCGATCGCACCTGGCAGGATGAAGCGGAGCGGCACTACACCCCTTATCTGCGCACTAACTACACGCGTGGCTGGGGCGGCACGGCAAAAGTTACGGTTGGCGCAGCCGATACGGCTATCAGTCAGAGCTTCAACAGCGGCAAGTTTGGTCAGATGTGGGATGTGGGCATCGGCGGTACCACCACTTTTAAAAATGCCGTATCGATCTACGCAGAAGCGGATTACAGCAAAGAGATAGAGGGCAATGGCGCAAAAGGTTGGGGCTATAACGCGGGCGTGCGCTGGACCTTCTGAGTGGGGCGGCCAATTATTGTAAACCTGAGCGCACCGATTCTGTCGGTGCGCTCTCAAGTATACATAGTTCGCGGTGTTTGCATTCTGTTAATAAGACAAAGCTGCACGCGCGCAGCGATCAGGCAGCGGTCAGTTCATGGCTTTCAGATAAAAGATCGTGTATTTCCGGTGGCGATAACGGGCCGGATAAGAGAATGCTGATCCAGTGCTCTTTATTCATGTGATAAGCAGGCAAAATCCCCTCTTTCTTTCTCAGGGAACCGATCTGCTCCGGCCTGACTTTCACCTTCAGGAGGTCAATTTTCTCTTCTGTTTCCAGACCAGGCTTTGTACCCGTCACGTGCATGACTATGCCGAACCATTTTTTTCCCTCATGATGCCGGAGAACGGCATAGCCAGGAAGATTGCTCCATAAATACTCTGGCTCTGCTTTGTAGCGCTCGCGGGCATATTTGAACAGCGCTTCGCGTTTCATCGTCTCTCCTCTCCCTGTAAGTAGAATTGTGCACAGAGTAGTACCGCACCTCAAAAATCACTATTTCCCAGAGTAATTTATCTTTCTGCCCGATTATTTTATTTATTCGCTTATCTCTTTTTTGACTTCATATTTTCATATTTATTGTTTTACTAAAAATAAGCGCCGCCTCACACTTGCCTTTAAACGAGATTAATGAGGGAGAGGTGAATGGCCTATCGACTGAGTTTATTAGATAAATCGCCGGTTATGTCCGGCGAGACGGCAACTGCCGCGCTTCAGCGAACCCTGCATCTGGCGCAACAGGCTGAAAAGTGGGGCTATCATCGTTTCTGGCTGGCGGAGCATCACAACACAGAACAGTTAGCCGGCCCCTCACCGGAAATACTTATTGCCTGGATAGTGGCACAGACGCGCTATATTCGCGTGGGTTCTGGCGGCGTCATGCTCCAGCATTACAGCCCCTATAAGGTGGCGGAAAACTTCAATTTGCTGGCCTCTCTGGCTCCAGGAAGAATTGATTTGGGGGTGGGAAAAGCGCCAGGAGGAATGCCGCTTTCCACCAACGCTTTACAGCTGGGTATTGATGCGGCAAAAAAAGGAAACTTTGCCGACCAGTTACGCTTACTGAATAGCTGGCTGCAACCTGTTGAGCAAGATGGCGATGAAGAGATATTACGCGCCACGCCTCAGCCAGCACATGCGGCGAGTCGTTTTCTGCTGGGAGCCAGTGAAGAGAGCGCGCGACTGGCCGCAGAGCAGGGTTGGCAATTTGTATTTGCAGCGCATCTTAACGGTGACCGGCAGCTGCTGGAGCACTCTCTGCAAACCTATTCCCGTTTAAGCGACGGCCAGCGTGCGCTGGTAGCCGTACAGGTCGTGGTGGCGGACTCCCCGGCAGAAGCCAGCCTGCTGACTGCGGGCCTCAAACAGTATCACGTTCAGGTAAAAGGGGGGCAAGGGGTGAATGTCGCCACGCTGGAGCAGGCGGAACGCTATGTTCGCCAGGGTGGCTATACCGACTATCTGATAGAGCCACGTACGCCTTCGCTGATCAAAGGGACGGCGGCTCAGGTGCATGCACAGCTTCAGGCGCTGCATCAACATTTTGCCATTGATGAATTTGTAATTGATACCCCAATTAATGACGCAAAGGCGCGGTTAGCCTCGCTGGAGTCGCTGGCGACTCACCACCTGGTCGCTGCCTGAGATGGGCCTGTTAACAGCGTTACCTGACATCACGGAAGAGGCTCAGCTGATCGCCTGGCGTCGGGAGCTGCACACCTGGCCCGAACTCTCTGGTGAGGAATTTGCTACCACTTCCCGGCTGCGGGAATGGTTAAAGAGCGCGGGCATCCGTCTGCTTGATTACCCGCTGGCAACCGGCCTGGTTGCTGAAATTGGTTCTGGCGAAACGCTTGTGGCGCTTCGTGCCGATATTGACGCGCTGCCGATCAATGAAGCGAGCGGCGTGAGTTTTCATTCGCGTCAGCCGGGCGTAATGCATGCCTGCGGCCATGATCTGCACAGTGCGGTTATGCTGGGAGCGGCGCTTAAGCTCAAAGCGCGTGAGTCAGAGCTAAACGGACGGGTGCGGCTGCTGTTTCAGCCTGCCGAAGAGATTGCACGCGGCGCCAGAGAGTTTATTGCGGCTGGCGTGCTGGACCAGGTGCAGGCGATCTTTGGCATGCATAACGAACCCAATCTTCCCACCGGAACTTTTGCCACCCGTGGCGGCGCGTTCTATGCCAACGCAGACAAATTCAGAGTGAAGGTGACGGGAAAAGGCGCTCACGCCGGACACCCGGAGCAGGGCGTGGATACGATCCTGGTCGCCAGCCAGATTATCCAGGGGTTGCAGGGGCTGGTCAGCCGGAATTTTAACACCCTGGAGAGCCTGGTGTTGAGCATCACCCGCATAGATGGCGGCAAAACCTGGAACGTATTGCCAGGAAGCGTGGAATTTGGTGGCACGGCTCGCACGCATGATTCCGGGGTAAGAGCTGAACTTGAACAGCGTGTTCGTCAGCTGGTTGAGTCTTTCGCCGAAGCCAACGGTGCGCACGCCTCCTTAATCTGGCAGGCTGGCCCGCCGGTGCTGGTCAATGATGAGCGCTGGGCAAACTTCAGTAGCGAAGTAGCGCAGCAGGCGGGTTATCGGGTGCAAAAAGCCGATCTGCACCTCGGCGGTGAGGATTTTGCTTTTTATCTTCAGTCCGTTCCGGGAGCCTTTGTCAGCATCGGCAGCGGCAGCGCCGCCGGGCTGCACCACGCTGCTTTTAATCCGGACGAGGCGTCCATTGCGCCAGCCGCCCGCTATTTTGCCGAGCTGGCCGTTCAGGCCATTCAGCACCTCAACGCGCGATGTTGATCCTTCTTTAACCCTTACCTCCTGATCCGTCCGGGCGCAGATCGACTCGATCCCGCCAGGCTTTTCACCGCCTGCAAAGAGAGAACATCATGACCACAAGAGAGCTTCGACTGGGCACCATTTTACATGGGGCTTCGGGGAATATGTCTGCCTGGCGCCATCCGTCTGCCCAGGCGGATGCCAGCATCAACATTGAATTTGCCAAACGCATTGCCCGCAAAGCCGAGCAGGGAAAGCTCGACTTCCTGTTTATTGCTGACGGTCTTTATATCAACGAAAAGTCGATTCCCCATTTTTTAAACCGTTTTGAACCGCTCACGTTGTTATCGGCACTGGCTGGCGTTACCGAGCATCTGGGGCTGGTCGGCACGGTATCCACCTCCTACAGCGAACCTTTCACGGTAGCCAGGCAGTTTGCCAGCCTTGATCACCTTAGCGGTGGCCGTGCCGGATGGAACGTGGTGACCTCACCACTGGAAGGATCGGCAAAGAACTTCTCGCGTCAGCAGCATCCCGAACATGCATTGCGCTATCGTATTGCCGATGAATATTTGCAGGTAGTGAAAGGGCTTTGGGATTCCTGGGAAGAGGGCGCCTTTATCCGCAATAAACAAAGCGGCCAGTTTTATGATCCCGATAAGCTGCATACGTTAAATCACCACGGCGATTTCTTCCAGGTTCAGGGACCGTTGAACATCTCCCGTACGCCTCAGGGAAGGCCAATTATCTTTCAGGCCGGGGCATCCGAACCCGGTAAAAAACTGGCTGCGCAGCATGCGGATGCCATTTTTACCCATCAGCCAACCCGCGAAGAAGCCCAGGCTTTTTACCGTGACGTTAAGCAGCAGCTGACGGCGGCAGGCCGGAAGCCTGAAGATCTGCATATCTTCCAGGGAGTGAGCGTGATAGTGGGCGATGATGCAGACCACGTAGAGCAGCAGTATCAGACGACTGCTGCGCTGGTTTCCATTGAGGATGCGCTGAACTATCTGGGACGCTATTTCGATCACCACGACTTCTCCCGGTATCCGCTTGACGATCCTTTCCCTGAACTTGGTGCTATCGGACAAAACAGCTTCCGCAGCACCACCGATGAGATCAAACAGAAGGCCCGTGAGAAAGGACACACTCTGCGCCAGGCGGCGCTGGAGGCCGCAACGCCGCGCCCCCTGTTCCACGGCACGGCAGAAGAGGTCGCGGATGGGCTGCAACTCTGGTTTGAAACTCACGCTGCCGATGGCTTCATCATCAATGGCGGTACTCCGGATACTTTTGAACGCTTTGTTGACACTGTTGTTCCCGTTTTGCAGGCGCGTGGTCTGTCACGGCGGAACTACCCCGGCAGCACACTGCGTGAAAACCTTGGGCTTAACCTGCCCGTAAACCAGTTCACTCAAGAGTAAGAGCGCGCTATGCAGAATAAGAAGACAGTTGTCGCCCTGTTACTGATCGCCCTGAGCGGAAGCACGGCAGCCGCAGAGACGGATGTTGCTTACAACGGTCAGCATGTCAGCCTGGAAGCAAACAAAACGCCGGTAAATACCGCAAAAAATCCTCAGGCGGTCGCCCGCCTGCCGCAGGGATTTCACTTTGCCGTGCCGGGTTCATTCACCGTGGCCGTAGCCGCGCAGAATTCCCCGCCCTTAACGGTCTTCGCGGATGACAATAAAACCCTGCTGGGCAGCGAGGTGGATATCGCCCGCCTGGTGGCAGAGAGCCTGGGACTCAGGCTCAACGTGGTGCCTACCTCCTGGGAGGATTGGCCGCTGGGCGTCGCTTCCGGCAAATATGATGCCGCGATCACCAATATTACGGTGACCAAAGATCGCAAAGAGAAATTTGATTTTGCCACCTACCGCAAAGACTCGCTCGGCTTCTATGTGAAAAACAGCAGTCCGGTTAAGTCGCTGAGCAAAGCGGAGGATATTGCCGGGTTACGCATTATCGTCGGTTCAGGGACTAACCAGGAGGCGATCCTTCTGGCGTGGGATAAGGAAAACCAGAGCAAAGGGCTGAAGCCGTTCACGCCTGTTTATTCCAAAGATGATGCTGCGCAAACGCTGGCGCTGCAATCTGGACGCGCCGACGCTTATTTCGGTCCTAACGTCATTGGCGCATGGAAAGCCGCCTTGAAGGGGCAAACGCGGCTGGTGGGCAGCGTGGATGGTGGCTGGCCAAAAGCGGCGCACATTGCGGTCACCCTGAAAAAAGGCAGCGGGCTGGCCGAACCGGTGAGCATCGCGCTGAATGGCGTGATAGCCAATGGTGACTATCTGAAGGTGCTGAACCGTTGGGGAGAGGGCGTAGAGCGCATTGAGCGCTCTGAGATCAATCCGCCGGGTTTGGGTGATTAAGGAGGCATTATGAGCCAACAACTGTTTCGTGAAGTGTCCCCAGAAGCGCCAGAACTGCAACCCATTCTGAGCGGATTGTTTGGCGAGTATGCCCAGCGCTACGGCGACTATTTCTCCTCTAAGCAGGAAGTGGAGCAGACCGAGTGGTATCTGCCGCCTCAGGGGCTGTTTCTGGTGCTGGAACAGGACAATGAGATTATCGCAATGGGCGCTTATAAGCCCTTTGATAGTGAAACTGTTGAGATGAAACGCATCTGGACACGGAGCGATCTGCGCCGTCAGGGGCTGGCACTGGTGGTGTTAAACGAGCTGGAAAGGCGGGCCAGACGGGCCGGTTATCATAAAGCCTTTCTGACCACCGGCTTTCGCCAGCCGGAAGCGGTGCGGCTCTATGCCGGACACGGTTATCTGCCGCTGTTTGATCTCAGCGGCGATCTCGAGCGTTACGGCCAACCGCCACACGACGGCCGCTTGCGCTTCACCAAGGTGATTAACGTCTTCAGTAATGAAAAATCAGCGGAGGAGAGGGTATGAAAGAGCCGGGTCAGCTGGAGGTTGTTCCGGCACGTTATCCTGCGCGGCTGACAGGCGCGCTGATTGCCCTGTTTATCCTGGCAGGCGTAGTGCAGTCCGTTGCATTTAATCCGCGATGGGAATGGGGCGTGTTTGCACGCTGGTTTTTTGATCCGGTCATCCTGCACGGGCTGGGGCAGACGCTGCTGCTGACCCTGCTGGGCGCTGTTTTCAGCCTGTTACTGGGCGGCGTGCTGGCGCTGGCCAGGCTCTCCTCATCCTGGCTGCTCAGCAGCCTGGCCTGGGGCTATATCTGGCTGTTCAGGTCGCTGCCGCTGATTGTGGTGCTGATCATCCTCTACAACTTCTCCTATCTGTATGAAACCCTGTCGGTTGGCGTGCCGTTTACCACGCTCTCGTGGGGGCATTTCCAGACCATTAACGTGCTGGGCCAGTTTCAGGCTGCGGTCATTGGGCTGACGCTGGTACAGGCGGCCTACAGCGCGGAGATCATCCGTGGCGGCATTCTGGGCGTCGATCACGGACAGTTTGAGGCCGCTTCAGCGCTGGGCTTATCCGCCAGCCGCCGGACGTTCAGTATTATTCTTCCGCAGGCGTTGCGGGCAATTGTCCCGACAGCCTTCAATGAAATTATCAGTCTTGCCAAAGGCACCTCGGTGGTTTACGTGCTGGCGATGCCTGAACTCTTCTACACCATCCAGATGATATACAACCGCAATCAGGAAGTGATCCCGCTGCTGATGGTCGGTGCGGCCTGGTATCTGATTATTACTACCGTACTCTCAGCTATCCAGCACAGCGTTGAACGCTGGCTGGCCCGTAGCGTCAGCCGTGAGCCACAGCCGTCACGCTGGCGTCAGTGGCGCAAAACGGCCACGCCACTTATCTCAACAGAGGAGACCGCGCATGTCAGAGGCCATTGATTATCGCCATGCCCACGCTACCGGCGCTATCAGCATTACCGGCGTCAGCAAAAGTTTTGGCAAACATAAGGCGCTTGATAACGTTTCGCTGGAGCTGGCTCCCGGTTCGGTGACGGTGATCCTGGGGCCTTCTGGCTCGGGGAAATCGACGCTGCTGCGTACGTTGAATCATCTGGAGCGGGTGGATCAGGGGTTGATCCAGATAGACGGAGATTACATTGGTTATCAGCGGCGCGGTGACAAACTCTTTGAGCTGAAAGAGAAGGCTATTCTTCGCCAGCGCATCAACGTGGGTTATGTGTTTCAGAACTTCAACCTCTTTCCCCATATGACGGTGCTGGATAACCTGATAACCGCGCCCGTTGCGCATCGTCATCTCGCAAAAAGTGACGCCGTCACAAAAGCGGGCGAGCTTCTGGAGATTATTGGCCTGCGACACAAGGCAGATGCCTGGCCGCGCCATCTTTCCGGCGGCCAGCAACAGCGCATCGCTATTGCCAGAGCGCTGATGCTTAACCCGCGAGTGATGCTGTTTGATGAACCCACTTCGGCGCTTGATCCTGAACTGGTCAGCGAGGTGCTGGATGTGATTAAAAAACTTGCCCGTTCCGGTACGACGCTGGTGATTGTGACTCACGAAATTGGTTTTGCCAGGGAAGTGGCAGACAATATTGTGTTTATGGATGAGGGGAAAATAGTGGAAAAAGGCAGTGTACATCAGGTTCTTTCGCAACCCCGCCATGAACGTACACGACGCTTTCTGGCGAGGGTGCTCTGATATGGCTGGAATGTTGACTCTGGCAACAAGGCCTGTCAGGAGAGGGATCAGAGAGTTGTCCGTCACGCTGGCTCTTACCCTTTTATCGGGCAGTCTGAGCGTTCAGGCTGCTGCCCAACTCAACGCTTTTGATAATGAAACGCCCATTCATGCTCCCGCCAATGCGGAGGCTGTCAGGAAAATTCCCGCTGGTTTTCATTTTATCGAACCGGGAACGCTGACGGTGGCCACCTCGGCCACTAACTCACCGCCGCTGGCTTTACTGGGTTCGGATAACGTGACGCGGACAGGCAGCGATCCCGATATTGCCCGTCTGCTGGCCGATAGTCTGGGGCTGAAACTCAAACTGGTGCCCGCCTCCTGGGAGGAGTGGCCTTTAGGGATCAGCGCGGGCCGCTACGATGTCGCTATGTTTAATATTGCCGTCACCGAAGAGCGTAAGAAAAAGTTCGATTTTGCGACTTACCGCGCCGACAACCACGCCTTTTCTGTAAAAACAGAGAGTCCGGTAACCTCCATTAACTCCCCGGCAGAGATTGCCGGAAAGCGTATTATTGTCGCCTCCGGCACCAATCAGGAACGCATTCTGCTGAGCTGGGATCAGCAGAACAGGGCAAAAGGGTTGCCGCCTGTCCAGCCGGTTTATCTGATGGATGATGCTTCAGCTACTTTATATCTGCTTTCCGGGCGGGCGGATGCCCTGTTTGGCCCACACTCCATAGCCGCCTGGAAAGTCGCTTCCCGTGGGCAGACCAGGCTGGTGGGCAAGGGGCCTTTCCGCGCCTGGGTTGCGGTGACCACGAAAAAAGGCAACGGGCTGGCAGAAGCGTTACAGACGGCGCTGAATGGCGTCATCACCGGCGGTGAGTATGAAAAAGTGCTTCAACGCTGGGGTGAGCAGGATGAAGCCGTCACACGTTCAGTTGTGAATCCGCCGGGGATTGTTTATTAGAGAGCAAAGCAGATCGCTATGTTGGGGCCAACTGTGGCGTAATGCCTGGATAACGCACTGAACTGCCGACAGGTTTAACGGCCTGCCGGAAAGGGCACCTAGCTGACTTTTCCGTGCAATACCCAAAATGCCCAACTGTTATAGATTAGCGTAATGGGGATCGCCAGGGCTGTGCCACCCAGCACAAAGGCACGGGTTGCCTCCGGAGCCGCCGCATCCTGCAGGCTGAGCACATCGGGGATCAGCCAGGGGTAGACGGTGCGCAGCGTCAGCGCGATCAGACTGGTGACCATCAGCAGTGCTGCGGCCAGCGGCAGCAGTCGCACCTGACTACGCAGTGCCACGGGGACAAGAAGCGCAAACAGCGTGCCGGCAGCTACTATCAGCTTAGCGCCAGGCAACGCCATGATTGTGGGTAACCGTTGCTGTTGCAGCAGCAACAGCGCTATTACCAGCAGAACGGTCAGCGCTAAAAATGGCCCGGCTAAACGGCTGGCTTGCCGTGCTGGCTGGCCCTCTGTTCGCCAGTGTACCCAGCAACAGCCCAGTAAAAGATAGCCCGCTATGGTTGCTGCGCCAAAAAGCACGCTGAAGGGAGAGAAGACGGCCAGCACGGAGTCCAGCGGCTTACCTGCCACAATGCTGCCAGCCAGTAAGCCCTGAATAAAAGCTACAGTGGTTGAGGCGATAATGCATACCCTGTCCAGCAGAAACTTAACCTTCAGAGAAGCATCCCGCCGGTACTCAATACCCACCGCCCGGAAAATCAGCGCCAGCAGCATGATAATTATCCAGGGGTAGAAACCGGTCAGCAACGTACCATAAGCGGCCGGGAACAGGGCGAGCATGCCGCCTCCCAGCAATACCAGCCAGGTTTCGTTCGCATCCCAGACCGGAAGAATAGTGGCAATCAGCTTATGCCTCTCCTGAATTTCAGGGAAAAAGGCCAGCAGCATGCCTACGCCTAAATCGGTTCCGTCCAGCAGCACATACATCAGTAGCGTAAAGGCAAGGACGCCTGCAGCCAGCGTTACTGAATCAAACATGGGTTTTCACCTGCTGTTCACTGCCATGCGTGGAGACATAGCGCAGAAAATAGTAAAGCCCAGCGAAAAAGGCGATGGCATAAACCACCAGGATTGCCACGCCTGAAGCAATAATCCAGTTCGCGGGGTGGGCAGAAACACTCTCTTCGGTTCGCAGATGCCCCCAGACGGTCCAGGGTTGCCGCCCTGTTTCCGTCACCACCCAGCCTGCCAGCATGGCTATAAAACCGGCCGGCGCCATCAGGGTTATCCATTTCAGCAGCGCTCTTGACTCATACAGACGCCGGCGAAGCCGGAGATATAACGCTGTCCCGCTAAGAGTCAGCATCATTATTCCCATCCCCACCATCAACCGGAAACCGAAAAATACCGGTATTACCGGCGGGATGTCACTGGCCGGGAACTCACTAAGACTTTTGATATGGCTGGAAAGATCGTGCTTAAGATAGAGCGAGGCTATCTGGGGTATCGCCACCTCGGCGTGGTTACGCTGTTCCTGCTGGTCCGGTAACGCAAACAGGCGCAGGGGTTCGCCCACGCCTGGCGGGGGGCTTTTCCAGCCACCCTCCATCGCGGCCACTTTTTGCGGCTGATATTTAAGCGTGTTCTCGCCATGCAGATCGCCCACAACAATCTGTACCGGCATCAATACAACAGCGAGCCACATGGAGGAGGAGACCATGAGTTTCGCCGCAGGGATGTTTAACCCTCTCAGCAGACGCCAGGCTCCCACGCCGCCCACCATAAAAGCCGTTGCCAGCAGAGCGGCGATAACCATATGCGTCAGACGCCAGGGCAACGAGGGGGAACTGATGATGCTCCACCAGTTATCAGGCCGGAAATGGCCCGCCGCATCTGTGCTGAATCCGGTGGGCGTCTGCATCCAGGAGTTGGCCGCCAGGATCCAGAACGCACTGATAACCGCACCTATCGCAACCAGCAGTGTGACGCAGAAGTGCAGCTTTGGGCCAATTTTGTTCAGGCCGAAGATCATCACCCCGGCCAGCGCGGATTCCATAAAAAATGCCACCAGAACTTCATAAAACATCAGCGGGCCAACGACAGCACCCGCTTTGGCGGACAGCGGCCCCCAGTTGGCACCAAACTGAAATTCCATCAGCACGCCAGTCACGGCGCCCACGACAATCGTAAGAGCAAAGACTTTTAACCAGAAGGTATAGGCCTCGAAATAGCGTTTCTCCTTGCGAATAAGCCAGACTGCCTCCAGAAAAGCCAGAAAAGAGGCCAGCCCGAGTGCAAAAGCAGCCAGGATGATATGCAGGCCAATGGTCACGGCAAATTGCCATCGTGAGAGCAGTAGCGAGAGTGCGGCATCAGACATGGCTTTTTTTACCGGAGTAACGGGTGATCGGTTTCTCCGGCGGCTTTTCCATTGAGGCCGCAAAAGCACGGAATCCTTTCAGTAACGGCGAAATACCCTGCCAGACCTCATCATCCCGCAACAGCCTGATCACCCCTTTGATCCCCGGCGCGCCCTGTTTTTCAACATTTTCGGACTCCTGGCTAAGGGCATTGGCAGCATCGGTGATGGCCATCAGCAGCTGATTAAAGCGTTCGGGCGGCACGCGTGAGAGTGCCATCAGCAGCAGCGAGATATTCTGGATTGCCGTCAGAGAACCGGGTCTGTTTACCCCCTCTACCAGCACCTTCGCAATATCGGTATTGGCGCAAACAATATCGTTGGCCAGGCGCAAAAAACCGTGCTGATGCAGATTCTCAATCAGCTTATCAAGGGACTCTCTGGCATTGGGTTCTGTGCGGGTTGGAGGAACCTCATACTTCATACGTTCAGCCATTAAAACTTCTCCGGGTGTTCAGTGTGTTCAGGTGGAAGGGTGTAACCCTCCTGCTGCCATTTCTCTTCAATCGGCAGATGGACAAGGGGTGTCCGATCGCCATAACGGAAGTTTTCACGCGGAAGCGGGCTTCGGTTTAGCGAATGGCCGAGCTTACGCAGTGAAATGGCTATCTCTTTATAGGCGGGGGTATTCACATCCGGATCGTGATGTTCGCCAGTCAGCCCGTTGATACCGGGTTTACCATGATGAATAGGAATAAACAGCACGTTTCCCTGCACACGGTCGGTGATCAGCACCGGAACCTCTAACGAGCCTCTGCGGGAAGTGAGTGAAACCCAGTCGCCTTCACTCAATCCCCGCTCTTTCGCCAGCTCCGGGCTGATCTCCACATACCATTCAGGGGAGAGTGAGAGCAGTCTGCCGCCCCGACCGGTCTGATTGGTGGACTGGAAATGCTCCAGCATCCGGCCATTGTTCAGCAACAGATCGTACTGCTCATCGGCACTTTCTGCCGGTGGTTGCCACTGAAGAGGGTAAAGCTTTGCTTTACCGTCAGGGAATTTAAACTTATCCGTATAAAGCAGCGGCGTATCGCTGCCGTCAGCGTTGACCGGCCACTGCTGCGACTGCCATCCGCTAAGGCGGTCATAGCTCACGCCGGCAAACATTTCGGCAATGCCTGCCACCTCAGCCATGATTTGCGAGGGGTGGGTGTAATACCAGGGGTGGCCCAGATGCGAAGCGAGATCGGTCAGGATCTGCCAGTCCGGTCGGCTTTGCCCCAGCGGCGGCATCACTTCATAAAAACGCTGGATGCGCCGTTCCGTATTCACAAAGCTGCCCTCTTTTTCCACGCTCGGGCAGCCCGGGAGCACTACATCAGCGAACTCTGCCGTACGGCTCATAAAGATATCCTGCACCACCATAAATTCCAGCCCGCTAAAGGCCTGATGAACGTTGGAGGAGTCAGCATCGGAGAAGGCGGTTTCTTCGCCGATAACATACATCGCTTTCAGCTTACCGGCATGGGCCTCCTGTACCATCTTGAAGTTATCCGCTCCGGCCTCTGCGGAGAGTTTCTCCGGGTCCACACCCCAGGCTTTGGCCCATTTCTCACGCATGGCCGGGTCAGTCACTTTTTCATAACCGGGATAAATGTTGCTCAGGCAGCCGAAGTCACTGGCACCCTGGACGTTGTTGTGTCCACGCATCGGGTAGCCACCCGTGCCCGGACGACTATAATTCCCGGTCACCAGCAACAGGTTAGAGAGGGCGGTACTGGTATCGGCACCGTGGCTGTGCTGGGTTATCCCCATTGCCCACAGGATGCAGACGCTCTCCGCCTGGCCAATCATCTCTCCTGCCGCCGCCAGTTGTTCCTCGCTGAGTCCGGTCAGCTCACTGGCATACGCCAGGCTGAAAGGGGTGAGCGAGGCAAGATATTTATCCCTGTCGTTAACTTTCTCCGCCAGAAACGCTTCATCAGCATAGCCGTGCTCAAACATGTAGCGTGACATGGCGGAAGCCCAGGCGAGATCGCTGCCTGGTTTGATACGCAGATAGCAGTCAGCCCGGTCAGCCATCTCATGCCGGCGGGGATCGACTACCAGCAGTTTTTGCCCCTGATACTTATGTGCGTGCTTGATACGAGCGGCGATCACCGGATGATTTTCTGAGAGATTGCTGCCCACAACCACGATCAGCGAGGCTTTCTGCAAATCCTCAATACTGCCCGCATCGCCGCCGTAACCTACCGTACGAAACAGGCCTTCCGTCGCCGGGTTCTGGCAGTAGCGGGAAGAGTTATCGACATTATTAGTACCAAAAATCAGACGGGCTATTTTTTGCGTCAGGTAGGCTTCTTCATTACTGGCTTTGCTGGACCCGATAAAGCCAATGCTGTCACCCCCATGCTTTGCAGCCACACCTTTAAGCTTTTGCGCGACGGTTGCCAGCGCCTCTTCCCAACTGGCCGGACGGAAGCGGCCATTTTCGCGGATTAACGGGGTGGTCAGACGCTCTTTGCTGTTGACAAAATCCCAGGCGAATTTCCCCTTGATACAGGTAGAAATGCCGTTGGCGGGCGCTTCTGCCACCGGCTGCACCTTAAGAATGTGCCGGTCTCTGGTCCACATTTCGAAGCTGCATCCCACGCCGCAGTAAGTACACACGGTCTTGGTTTTTTTGATCTCATGCTGGCGCATCGCCATGTCCATCACCGAAATGCCGGTGATCGGTTCCATCCCGATGCTGTTTTCCAGTGATTTGACGAAATCGATCATCGGTCTTTTGAGATCTGTCGGCATGTCGGTAAACGGCCCCGCGTCCGGCTGCATGGTTTTCTCCAGCAGCGCGTTACAGGGACAGACGGTGACGCAATGTCCACAGCTGACGCAGCTTGAACCGGCAATTTGTTCTCCGCCGTCCCACAGCACTCGCGGATGGTCGCTGTTGTAATCAATAGAGAGCGTCTCGTTAACCTGCACGCTCTGGCAGGCTTCCACGCAGCGGCCGCACAAAATGCACTGGTCGGGATCGTAAGTATAAAAAGGGTTGCTGTGATCTTTTTCCGAGGGCTTGCGTTCGTAAGGATAATATTGAATGGGGATATGCATATCGGCGACGGTGTTGTGCAGCGTACAGTCACCGGTGTTATGTTCACATACCGTACAGTAAAGCTCATGCCGGTTAAGTATCCTGTCCATTCCCTCCTGCTGGGCTGCCTTAGCTGAGGTGCCGGTACTGGTTATCTCCATGCCTTCTGCAGAGCGGAGCGTACAGCCCCGAACCAGCTCGCCGTTGTGCTTTACCCAGCAGACATCACAGGATTGCAGAGGAGGGAGCGAAGGGTGGTAACAAACGTGGGGAAGCATCTTACCCTGGGCGGTCAAAAAATCGATAAGGGGCTGATCCGCTTTGCCGGTCAGGGCCTCACCATCAAAAAGAAGGGTGCAGTAATCTGTCATTATGGTTATCTCTTATCCACGACATTGAAAATTGCCTCCTGCAACCGAGCCTGTCCCTGGGTGTTTTGTAAAGTTACGTGGCTAAAGCCTGGTAGCTTTCTGGAGATTTGTCACGGCAGAGACAGAAATCGGGGCTGAAGGTACAGAGGGGAACAGATAAGGAGGGGAATAAGAGGGCGGAAAAACAGACCCGGACGGCTGCCGGATCTCTGGTCAGCAGAGAATTACTCCTCCAGCAGTTTTCGTGCAGTAGGATAATCCACAATCAGCACGTTGATGTAGTGCCCCACCAGCGCGCCACGAATGGCACTGGCCTTGCTGATGCCGCCAGCCAGCGCCACTACCTGTGGGCAGGCGCGGGCCTGTGCCAGCTCCATACCGATCACCGGATCTTCATCGGCGCTGAGCACCGGTTTACCGCTGGCGTCGTAATAGTGCAGACAGATATCGCCCACAGCCCCGCGTGAAGCCAGCGTTCTGAGCATCTCCTCATCGTAATAGTTACCGGAGCTTTTCAACTGTTGCGAAGGCTCCAGTTCACCAATGCCTACAATAGCAACATCAACCTCGCCAAATTTACTGACCACTTCCGCAACTTCGGCATTGGTTGAAAGACGCAGACGTTCCTCAACCGAGCGCTCAATGCTTTGCGAGGGGAGCAGCCAGGCTTTACAGCTCATATAAGCAGCCAGCGTTTGTGTGAGAATGGTGGCCTGCACATTGCCGTTAGCCCCGACGCCGCCTAACAGCTGGATCACTCCCCGTGCCTTAACGCTTTGCGGATGCAGGGCGTCCACCATGGCGCGAATGGTATCGCTCCAGGAAGAGATGCCCACCAGATCGTTAGCGCGGATGCGCGTTTCCATGTAATGCGCGGCCGCAGAGCCTATCGCATAGCGGATCTGCGCTGGTGTCGCCTCTTCAGCGGCATCCACCACTATCGCCTGTTTCAGGCCATATTTTTTCTCAAGACTTTTTTCGATGGCGGGAAAAATATTGCCGGGCGGAATAACGCTAATCTTCACCACGCCTTCGTTCAGGCAGCGCACCAGCATGCGTGAAACAAAGGACTGAGATAAACCCAGCATTTTAGCAATATCAGACTGCTTCATCCCCTCGCTGTAATAAAGAGTGGCAATTTTTACCATCAGGCGTTGCTCATCCTGTTTAGACATTGTTTCTTCCTGGTTTTGCTCTGTCGATTTTCCTGAAAGTCATAAAAATGACGCCCCACGCCCATTTCCGATCAAATCCCTTAGCGAGCTGTGATCCTGTTCGCTTTTCTGCACACTTTATCTGGCAGGGAAACCAAGTGTAAATCATATTGAATGAATAATAAATCACGATTGAATATATATTCATAACGGAGATAATAAATGAAACGTACCCTGCTCACCGGTTTACTCTTATCCACCATGACCCTTTCTGCCGCTGCACTGGCTGCCGAAAAAGGGTTGATCGTCATTATCACCCCTTCACACGATAACCCTTTCTTTAAAGCGGAAGCCGATGGCGCAGAGCAAAAAGCGAAAGCCCTTGGCTACTCCACGCTGGTAGCCTCCCATGATGATGACGTTAACAAGCAGAATCAGCTGATTGAAACGGCTATAGCCCGCAAAGCACAGGTTATTGTGCTGGATAACGCAGGTGCAGATGCCACCGTCGGACCGGTGCAGAAGGCTAAAGATGCAGGCATTCCTACTTTCCTGATCGATCGTGAAATTAACAAACCGGGGATTGCCGTGGCCCAGATTGTTTCTAACAACTATCAGGGCGCGCAGTTAGGGGCAGAGAAATTTGCCAAACTGTTGAACGGCAAAGGTGAGTACGTAGAGCTGCTGGGTAAAGAGTCCGATACCAACGCCGGGGTTCGCTCTCAGGGCTACCACGATGTGCTGGATGATTATACCGATATGAAAATGGTAGCGCAGCAAAGCGCTAACTGGAGCCAGACCGAGGCCTTCAGCCGCATGGAAACTATTCTGCAAAAAAATCCCAATATTGTCGGCGTGATCTCCGGTAACGACACCATGGCGCTGGGCGCTGAAGCGGCGCTTAAAGCGGCCGGTAAGAAGAATGTGATTGTGGTGGGCTTTGACGGCAGCGATTACGTGCGGGACTCCATCATTAACAAAGGCAATATCAAAGCCACCGTCCTGCAACCTGGCTGGGCACAGGCGCAGATGGCTATTGAGCAGGCTGACTATTACCTGACCCACGGTAAGGCGCAGAAGGAAGAGAAGCAGCTGATGGACTGCACCCTGATAGATGAGTCCAACGCCAGCAAGCTGAAATTGTTCAATCTCGCACCGTAAGTCAGGGAGCCAACAATGCTGACTAAACGTGCCCATTGCGGGCTGCTGTTCACCGCCGCGCTGCTGTTAAGCGCCTGTACCGTGGTCGATCTCGATGCCAGCGGGCAACCGATTATTCCCAAAGATCCTGCGGTGAAACAGGGCTATCGGGATCAGACGGCGCAGCAGATAGCGGAAGCCACCTGGCAGAGCAAAGTGCTGGCCGAAGCCGACAGCCACGCCCTGAGCTGGGCCGATATGAAAGTGCGTAGCAGTACCGTTAAAGCGGGCACCAGTGACAGCCTGTTCGTTCGCGCTACAGGAACGGTCACGGCGGTGAGTGCGGCCAGCGAGCGGGAACGCATTGTGACCGTGACCCTGAACGGGGAAGCGGTACCTGTGGCTATCGGCCCGGTTATTCGTAGCAATGCGATACGCGATGCCGCGGGCTTCCGGTTTGAAGAGTTCACTAACCAGGTTCAGTACGCTCAGCTTACCAGAGCGCTGAACCGCCACGCGGTAAAACAGCTGCCGCCGGTTGAGGAGAGTTGGGTTGGTAAACAGGTGCAGTTGCTGCTTGCCGTCACGTTACAGACCAACAAGGTGCAGGACGTGGTCGCCGTTTCCCTGAAACAGGAGCAGCCATAATGACGCAGCCCGATCCGATTATTTTGCAGACCCGAGGCGTATCGATGCTGTTTCCCGGCACGCTGGCGCTGGACAATATCGACTACAACGTCTGGCGCGGTAAGGTGAATGTGATTATTGGTGAAAATGGCGCCGGTAAATCCACGCTGATGAAAATTCTTGCTGGCGTGCAGCAACCTACCAGCGGAGAGATCCGCCTTAACGGCGAGCTGATAACCCTTAACAGTACGCGTGAGGCGGCGCGGCGCGGTATTGGTATGGTGCATCAGGAGCTGAACTTGTTTGAGAACCTCTCGGTGGCAGAGAATATTTTTCTGGGCCGTGAGCTTCAGCATGGTCTGAAGCCGATTGACGAAAAAACGCAGGAGGCCCGTACCGCTGAGCTGATGCGGCGCCTGGATCAGGCTATCTCACCCCGTGAGCAGGTCGCCAATCTCAAGGTAGGACAACAGCAGCTGGTGGAGATTGCCAAAGCGCTGGCAGAAAACACCGATATTCTGATCCTCGATGAACCCACCTCAGCATTAAGTAAAACAGAAGTGGAGATCCTGTTCCGGGTGATCCGCGAGCTGACGCGCCAGGGGGTGACGATTATCTATATTTCCCACCGGCTGGAGGAGTTAATGGCCATCGGGGATGTGATAACGATCCTGCGCGATGGACGTTTCCAGGCACAGGCAGAGGTCAGCGACATTGACGTGCCGTGGATCGTGCGTGAAATGCTGGGGAGTGAACCCGTCACCAGTTTTCTCTCGCCGGGAAGGGAATTTGGCGTGCCGGTTCTGGAGGCGGAAAAAATCACCTGCGTTGGCCCGGCGGGCATTGCGGTGGTGGATGACGTCTCCTTTACCGTGCGCGCAGGGGAAATTGTCGGCATATATGGCCTGATGGGCGCGGGGCGTACCGAGCTGTTTGAATGTTTGCTCGGCACTCAGCGTAACTATCTCGGCAAGCTGTGGCTTGACAGCAAACCGGTGCCGCAACGGCTGGAGCCTGCAGAGCGCATCCGGATGGGAATGAGCCTGGTGCCGGAAGATCGCAAACGTACCGGCATCTTCCCGGTCTCCTCGGTGGCCAGCAATCTGACTATTGGCAGTTTGTGGCAGCGCCTTGAATACCGGTTTGCTATTTCCCGACGGCAGGAACAGGCGGTCGTCAAGGATACCGTCAGCAATCTGTCGATCAAAATATCCTCCCCGGAAGTCACTATTAATGCCCTTAGCGGCGGTAATCAGCAGAAGGTGGTGATTGGACGCTCGCTGCTGACCAATCCCCGTCTGCTGCTGCTGGATGAACCGAGCAGGGGAATCGATGTGGGGGCAAAAGCGGATGTATTCCGCATGATGGTTAGTCTGTCGGAGCAGGGTATTGCCATTCTCTTTTCCACCTCCGATTTGAAAGAAATTATGGCGGTCTCGGATCGCATTCTGGTGATGTCCGGCGGGAAGCTCACCGCCGATATTCCTCGTGCGGCGGCAGAAGAGTCGGCGCTGGTAAAAGCAAGTGCTCAGGGGTTCTGACATGAAAAACAGCCACACGGCCGCGCTGGGCATCCCGCCGGTAAAAGCCTTTAATTCGCGGGAAAGCCTGATTCTGCTGCTGTTAAAAATGCGCACCTTTATTGCGCTGATCCTGATTGTGGGTTTCTTTGCTGTCACCGTGCCCGATTTCCTCGCGCTGGGCAGTATGGTGATCATGATTAAACATATCGCCATTAACGCCTTCCTGGCGCTGGGCATCACGTTTGTGATTATCACCGCCGGGATCGATCTCTCCATTGGCGCCACGCTGGGGCTGTGCGGCATGATTGCCGGCTGGCTGATTACCAAAGGTATTGTACTGCCGATGTTTGGTATTGCGATCTTCCCGAGCGTTTGGGTGATTGTGCCGCTGGTCCTGCTGGTGGGGGCGCTGATAGGGGCCGGAAACGGCTGGATTATTACACGCTATAACGTGGCGCCATTCATCTGCACGCTGGGCACCATGTATATTCTGCGCGGTGCAGCGATGCTGACTTCGGGAGGCGAGACGTTTCCGGGGCTACAGGGTAATCCGCAGTTAGGCAATACCGGGTTTGATGATATCGGCGCGGGCTATTTTCTCGGCCTGCCTTACGCTATCTGGATGATGGTTGTGCTGGCACTGGTGATTGCCTATATCGCCAGACGTCTGCCGTTTGGCCGCCATGTCTACTCGATTGGCGACAATGAGCGTGCGGCGGAACTCTCTGGCGTAAGGGTGAAGCGGGTCAAAATCATGGTCTATGCCATTTCCGGTTTCTGTGCGGCGATCGCCGGGATTGTGGTTTCCTCACAGCTGGTGGCGAGCCACCCGGCGAACGGCACCTCATTTGAGATGAATGCCATTGCAGCGGTGGTGCTTGGCGGCACTTCACTGGCAGGCGGAAGGGGCACCATCCTGGGCACGCTGATTGGTGCCTTTGTGATCGGATTTCTGGCTGACGGACTGATTATGATGGGCGTCAGTGAGTTCTGGCAGATGGTGATCAAAGGTATCGTGATCATCATTGCCGTCATTATCGACCAGATGCAGAACCGCATGCAGCAGAAAGCTGCCGTGGTCGCGCAGAAGGCGCTGATAGAGGAAGGGGAAGCCAGCCGGCCTGGCTGAGAGGGGAATCTCCCTCATTTTTTTACCCGTCATGAATATATATTCAATGGTAAATTAAAATTCAAAGGTGGCACGATGAACCCGTTCAATCTCTCTGTAGAACAACTGAACAGCAAAGCGCGGGCCGTGCGTCGGCGCATTATTCATCTTAATGCGGGCAGCCCGGCTGGTGGGCATACCGGCGCCGATCTCTCGCAGGTTGAGATCGTCACGGCACTCTATTTCCGGCTGCTTAACTGCGCGCCGGACCGAACTGAAGACAGCACGCGGGATATCTATATCCAGTCCAAAGGCCATGCCGTTGGCGGTTATTACTGCGTGCTGGCTGAAGCCGGTTATTTTCCCGAAAGCTGGTTACCCACTTACCAGCATGCAGACTCTCATCTGCCGGGACATCCGGTTAAGCAGAAAACGCCTGGCGTTGAACTGAATACGGGCGCGTTGGGCCACGGTCTGCCGGTAGCCGTAGGGATTGCGATTGCCGCTAAAAAAGAGGGCAGTTCACGCAAAGTGTTTGTGGTCACCGGGGATGGTGAGCTGGCTGAGGGCAGTAACTGGGAAGCCGCGCTGGTTGCCGCACATTACGGCCTCGACAACCTGATCATTATTAATGACCGCAACAAACTCCAGCTTGCCGGGGCGACCAGCGAAATCATGAATACTGAACCGCTGGCGGAGAAGTGGCAGGCATTTGGCCTTAACGTCACTGAATGTGCCGGTAACGACATGGCTTCGGTGGTCAGTACGCTGGAAAACCTGCCTGCTAATGGCAGGCCGAACGTGGTTATCGCCAATACCGAAAAAGGGTATGGCGTCTCATTTATTCAGAGCAAAGCTGAATGGCACCACCGCGTGCCCAAAGGCGAAGAGATTATGCTGGCACTGGAGGAGTTGAAAGATGAGTAATGCACAACATCTGGCCACGGTAATGGTGGATACGCTGATAGCTGCAGTAGAGCGAGGTCTTGACGTGGTGCCTGTGGTAGCGGACTCCACTTCAACCGCCAAGATCTCCCCGTTTATTAAGGCGTTTCCCGATCGGCTGGTGAATGTGGGGATCGCCGAGCAGGTTCTGGTCGGCACCGCCGCTGGCCTGGCGATTGGCGGAAAGATAGCGGTGACCTGTAACGCCGCGCCGTTTCTGGTTTCGCGTGCCAACGAGCAGGTGAAAGTGGATGTCTGCTACAACAACACCAACGTCAAACTTTTTGGGCTGAATGCCGGGGCAAGCTACGGTCCGCTGGCGAGTACGCACCACAGCATTGACGATCTGGCCGTGATGCGCGGCTTTGGCAACATCCAGATCTTCGCCCCTTCCTGTCCGGTGGAGTGCCGTCAGATCATTGAGTATGCGCTTGATTACCAGGGGCCGGTTTATATCCGTCTTGATGGCAAAGCGCTGCCGCAGCTGCATGACGAGAATTATCAGTTTGTGCCGGGCGCTATCGATCTGCTCAGTGAGGGAAGCGATATCACCCTGATCGCTACGGGATCGACCGTCCATGAAATCGTGGATGCAGCAATCGCCCTGGCCGGACAGGGTATTTCCGCCGCCGTGATTTCTGTTCCGTCAATTCGTCCGTGCGACACGCAGCAGCTGCTCAGGCTGTTGCAGCGTGCACCGGCGGTGATCAGCGTCGAAGAGCACAATATCAATGGCGGCGTGGGCAGCCTGGTTGCAGAAGTTCTGGCGGAGAATGGGTGTGCCATCCCGCTTCTGCGGCTTGGCATTAAAGATGGCGATTATGCCATTGCTGCCGATCGCGTTGAGATGCGCGCCCGTCATGAAATTGACGCCGAAGGTATTGTCCGCCACGCGCTCAGGATCTGTAAAGAGCAGGGCGATCGCGCCACTCAGCGGTAAGGGGCAGCGCCCAACCCGTCGGTTAACCAGAATTTTCTAACTCACGCAGCCGCGTGCACTTTTTTTATGTCGATATGCATGGAGAAGAACAGATGACAGCTTATAACTATCCCAAATTCGGCGCAGGATTGTGGCATTTCGCCAACTATATTGACCGCTACGCGGTTGATGGTTACGGTCCGGCGTTAAGCACGCTGGAACAGATTCAGGAAGCGAAGAAGGTAGGGGACCTCTCTTACGTGGATATTCCCTATCCGTTCTCGCCGGGCGTCACCTTAAGCCAGGTGAAAGAAGCGCTGAAAGAGGCGGGATTGCAGGCCATTGGCATCACGCCAGAAATCTATTTGCGTAAGTGGTCACGCGGCGCTTTTACTAACCCCGATCCGGTGGCGCGTGCAGAGGCGATGAAGCTGATGAATGAAGCCGCTGACGTGGTGCGCGAACTGGGCGCCAGCTATGTCAAAGTGTGGCCGGGTCAGGATGGCTGGGATTATCCCTTCCAGGTGGATCATAAGCAGCTGTGGAAACTGGCCGTTGATGGTATGCGTGAGCTGGCAGCCGCTAACCCCGACGTGAAATTTGCCATTGAGTATAAGCCGCGTGAACCCAGGGTGAAAATGACCTGGGATTCAGCAGCCCGAACGCTATTGGGCATTGAGGATATTGGCCTGGAAAATGTCGGCGTACTGCTCGACTTTGGTCATGCGCTGTTTGGCGGCGAATCCCCGGCGGATTCCGCTCAGCTGATCATCGATCGTGGCCGCCTCTTCGGCATGGACGTCAACGACAACCTCCGCAGCTGGGATGACGATCTGGTGGTCGGTACCGTGCATATGACAGAAATCTTTGAGTTCTTCTATGTGCTGAAGATTAACAACTGGGATGGCGTCTGGCAGCTGGATCAGTTCCCTTTCCGCGAGGATAACGTTGAGGCGGCACGACTCTCTATTCGCTTCCTCAAACATATCTATCGCGCTCTGGATAAGCTGGATATCCCGGCATTGCAGGCTGCACAGGAGCGTCAGGATGCCATGCAGGCGCAGCGGATCATTCAGAACGCGCTGCTCTCCTCTATTGAGGATGAGTCATAACCCAGGCGATACCTTGAAAAAAGGATCTCAGGATCCTTTTTTATCATCGCCATCAGAGCGGCTTACAGCGATTTTTCAAAGATGGCTGCACCAGCAGGGTGCGCTTTAGCCTGCGGCTGCAACTGGTAAATCCATGCCGTTATTTTTTGCTCATCGTCGGTGGTCACTTCAGCCGGCACGCGGTCATAGCCCTCTTCAAACTCATCCAGCAGAGTCCAGTGAGCATCCAGTTTCTCCGAGATAAAGAGGAAGCCATTCACTGCTGGTGCGTGCTCGTCGAGCACAATCCCCGGAAAGTCTGCAGCGGCTCCCCAACCACGCTCGTAATAGAATCCCGCGACAGAGCCGGGGTGCCATTCCCCGCCAATCTCCTCCAGGATATGCGCATTTGAGCGGCCAGGGCAAAGCGTGCCATAGACAAACAGACGTTTCATTTTTTTCCTTTGTTCAGCGCAGAAGCGGGCAGCAGCTAAATTAGCTGAAAACTTTCAATGCGTTAATCAAATTATGCCTGTTATCATAAAAATATATAGACGGTCGGTCTAATTGGGCTTATTATAGCGCTATGACAACTTCAACGCACTCTCACAGAAATGATATCCGCGAGCATATCCTGGCAACAGGCCAGCGTATTATGGCCAGCAAGGGATATTCAGCGGTCGGCCTCAATGAAATTTTGAGTGATGCCGGCGTGCCAAAAGGCTCATTTTATCATTACTTCGGTTCCAAAGATGCTTTTGGCGTGGCGATGCTGGAGAGTTATTTCGATGACTATCTGGCAGGACTTGACGCGACGCTGAGCCTGCCCGACCGCACGATGGCGCAGCGACTGATGCATTACTGGCAGCAGTGGCAGGAGACGCAATCTTTTCTGGATTGTCAGGGCAAATGCCTGGCGGTGAAGCTGGGTGCGGAAGTGGCTGACCTCTCTGAAAATATGCGGATTACGCTTAAAACGGGTACCACCGGCATTATTCAGCGTCTGACCAGGGCGATTGAATTGGGTCAGGAAGAGGGCTCACTCAGCATCGACGATAAGCCGGCAATAGTAGCCGAGAGCCTTTATCAACTCTGGCTGGGTGCCAGCGTGATGGTGAAGATTGTGCGCAATAAAAAACCTTTTGAGTCAGCGATGCAGCTGACCAGACAGAGTCTCCATTTAGCTCCTTAAACCGGGCGATGATTAAAGCACCGGAAGGTGCTTTTTTTATGTCCCAGGCCTGACGAATTTTGGGTTGTAAGGATGTGCAGAAAAGCTTTTTCGGGCGACAAATGTCTTCTCTCTTAATAAGCAGTAAGGCGTTTTAAGAATAGCGATATTCATCCTCTTTCATCTGCTTACATTAAGCTCTCTTTACAGGGCAAATACGGTTAAGTTTAGCGGCGACGCTTTTGTTAATGTTACTTTTCCAACTCAGGAGACATTATGAATTCCATTATTAAAAATTTCACCAGCCATAAGAGTGAACGCAGTTTTACAGAGCAGCCAGTGGATGAAGAGGTTTTAAACCGCATTATCAGCACGGCTTACCACGCGCCAACCTCTGTTAACTCGCAGCAGGTTTCGGTTATCGTGACGCGAAATGCAGAAAAACGGGCAAGAATTGCTGAAATTGCCGGGGGCCAGCCGTGGATTGCTAAAGCGCCTGTCTTTATTACTTTTGTTCTGGATATGCATAAATCTTATACTGGCATGGCCGCTGTCAATCAAACCCAGATTGCCCATCAGAGTATTGAGAGCATTGTTTCCGGATCAACAGACGTGGGCATCGCTTTAGGTTCAGTGATGGCGGCAGCCCGCGCGGAAGGTTTAGGCATTGTGCCGATTGGCGGTATTCGTCGTGATCCTCAGGCTTTGATTTCTCTGCTTGAATTGCCGGAACTCACCTTCCCGGTTGCGGGCGTGGTAATTGGTCATGTTGATCAACCTTCCCATATGAAACCACGCCTGCCAATGGAGACTTTCCGCCATGAAGAAGCCTACCGCAGCGCAGGTATGGAAGAGCAAATTGCCAGATATAATGAGGTGATGGTTCAGCACTGGAAAGAAACTGGGCGCAACGATGGCGAAAGCTGGAGTGAAAGCGTCAGCGGTTACTACAAGAACATCTATTTCCCTGAAGTCCTGCCCGCGCTGAAAAAGCAGGGCTTCGGCACCGACAAATAACGGACACTCCAAACGTCGCTACGTGAATTCTGCGTAAAAGGCAGGGGAGTTATCCCCCAGAATTTACGTAGCAGCGCCTTTCTGAAGGCGCTTTTTCAGGATCTGGCGCTAGCTGTTGCTCCCCTTCAGAAGATGCTCAGACATCCAGCCGATGAATGACGTTAACGAACTGATGTACACCGCTGTTAATTTCCCGCAGGCTGCGCGAGAGATCGCTGATTTTATCCTGCTCTGTCACCACAAATTTTTCTACCGCATCCAGCTGTTGGTACATTTGCTGGATCAGCGTGCTGTTGACCTCCACCACAGCCGTAATTTTTTGCGTGGCGCTTGCGGTGGATGCTGCCAGACGGCGAACTTCAGCGGCCACCACGCTAAAACCGCGTCCCGCTTCGCCCGCTCTGGCTGACTCAATGGCGGCGTTCAGCGCCAGAATGTTAGTTTGTGCAGCAATGACGTTGATGGTGTCGACCACCTCGCTGATGCTTTTTGCCGACGCATTTAGCTGCGCACCAATTTCGGTAGCCGCTTTCACCTGCAGAGCAACCAGGCCGGAATTCCGCACCGTCTCATCCAGCACTTCGTTGGCGTTATGCGTTATTTGCGACGTTTCTTCCGAAGTTGTCACGGCGATATCCGCCACCCGTTTTGCCGCTTCAACCCTGGCAGTAATATCCGAGGCGATTTTGATGACCTTGCAGACTTTGCCGTCGGCGTCATAGATCGGGTTATAACTCGCCTCAAGCCAGATGCGTTCGCCGCTTGCCGTTTTACGCTCAAAGCGGCCAACAGAGTGCTGCCCTTTAGCCATCTTCTGCCAGAAATCGGGGTTTTCCTTATAAAAACTGTCGAAGCAGAAAATGCGGTGATGCTGCCCCTCCAGATCAGACAATGCATATCCCATATGGGTAAGGAAGTTGCTGTTGGCCGTAATAATCCTGCCGTCAGTGGTAAATTCAATAACCGCCATAGAACGATCCAGCGCGGTGATCACTGCTTCTTTATGCTCCAGCTGCTGATGACGGGCGGTAATATCCGTCGCCACTTTGATTACCTTATAGACGTTCCCTTTATCATCGCTGACCGGAAAATAGGTAGCGCTGAGATAGAAGCGCTTTTGCTGTTTGCTGAAGCGTTCGAATATCCCGGTGATCGACTCGCCCGATGCTAAAGTCTGCCAAAATGTGCTGTAAGCTGATGAGCGGCAATAATCTGGTTTGCAGAATATCCGGTGATGTTTTCCCTGGATCTCACTGAGTGAGTAACCGGTCATCTCAAGAAACTGCTGATTGGCGCTAAGAATTTCTCCATCGGGCAAAAACTCAATCCATGCCACATGCTGCTTTATCGCATTGATGTCCTTAGCTATGCCGTTACCTTTAGATAAGGGCAGAGAAATACTCGATTTTTTCACACCAAACATAGTGAACCTCAGGAAGTTTTTATTTATCTCAATGACTCGTGTGGGGCGGCCAGCGTAATGGTCACCTCTGTCACCAACGAGTTCTTCACGGCTCCGGGCCGCATAATTTTTCCCGGCAAGGCGCTTTATCATTCACCGTGGTGGCTGAAAGACCGCGTCTCTTCGCGTACTGGGATACTGGCTCTGTTACTTGCCTGGTGTATAAATTGTGAAACGGCAGACTCGTTAAATTCTCTTCTCAAATTGATATCGGCAGCGCCGCAAAAAGTTTGAGGGGTAAGTGCAAAAGATGAGTGCGGCTACACAATTATGGCGGCTTGTTGCGTCTGTATCCCCAGGTTTGTGGGAAGAAAAGGGGATACTGTCGGCTGTACCGGAAGATAAGGACTGGCTGAGTCGCCGCCAGCGGCAAAAACAGGGAGTTGAACGGGCGCATACGCTGGTTAAATACCGGGGCAGGCCGACAGTAGAAGGTCCTTTACTGCCGACTGTTTAAGAAAATGAGTATCAGAGAAAAGCGGATCTCTGGGGATAGGGTCCTTCGCAAATCTGCCGTATCCAGCGTTATACCGGCAGTCAGTAGCTGAAGATTTTGGTTAAGTCATGAATAAGGTAATATGCACTGGTTTTATAACCACTTTATTCATGAGGGATTATGGCTAAAGGATTTTTTCTCTATCACCTGGATAAAACCACCTGCGGGGGGCGCATTCTTTCCGGTGCGTCTGATGATACCTACGAAATCGGCGGCATCGAGCGTCAGCAGGTCAGGGAGGGCGACCCGGTGACCTGCGGGAAGCATGAAGGACGGTTTCGGGTCTGTGGTGGCATGGGCGATACGTATGAAGTCGGCGGTGCAGCGAAAGAGTGGGCGGGCTCTCTCGACAGTTACAGCTCCTGCCCGTGTCGGGCGCGATTCATCCCTTCCGTCGAGACGCACACCTACGAAAGCGACTGTAATACCGGACGTGTGGCAGAACGGGCAGAGACAGCAAGGAAAAAAGCGCAGCAGTCAGAACCTGAACAACGAGCACAGGCCGCGAAGAAAAAACGGGAAATCACGCTGACGATCGGTGTGTTCTTCGACGGCACCGGCAATAATGCCAATAACAGTGCAGACCGTCAAAAGGCCTGTACCAGTGATCATTACGGGATGAGTGATGCAGACGCCCAGTCCGCTCAGGCTCAGTGTGTCCGGCTAAAATACGGCTATAGCGGCACCGCTGCAGGAAGTCATCTTGGTTATTACACCAACGTGTACTGGCTCAATACGCTGTATAACCAGAAACTAACTCCCATTGAAGGAGCCGGTCAGTATGCGATTTATATCGAAGGTATCGGTACGGAAGACGGCGCGGGCGACAGCACTTACGGGATGGGTACCGGCCGTGGCGACACCGGCGTGGTGAGGAAAACCGACAAGGCGGTTGCGGCGCTGGCTGCCGGTATTCAGGAGTATTTCAACAGTCACACCGATGCCCGCGCATGCACCATCAAAGAGCTGCAGTTTGATATTTTTGGTTTCAGCCGGGGGGCAGCGGCGGCGCGACACTTTGCCAACCGGGTATTCCTTCAGGACAGCGCGATTATTGCGGCGATTAAGACCGGACTGGCTGGCACTGAATTTTCCGGTACGCCCGGCGGTAAAACCCGCTTTCTGGGGATATTTGACACCGTGGCCGCTATCGGGACGCCGGTTAACGGCCTCAACCCGCACAGCGCGGACACCGGCGAGGTTAATCTGGTGCTGCGTCCGGGCGTGGCGGAGAAGGTTTTCCACATCACCGCGCAGCACGAGTGCCGGTTTAACTTCGCACTGAACAGCGTGAAACCGGCGTGGCCGGAGCTGGCCCTGCCCGGTGTTCATTCTGACATTGGCGGCGGCTACAACCCTGACGAGCACGAAGCCTGCTTCCTGACCCGGCCGGAGTTTGAAACCGTGCCGCTTTCCACCCCGGATACGGAAACGCGGATTTACCGGCAGACCTGCACGCAGCTTACAGCGCTGGACGGCTGTCCGGCGATAGCGCCATTGCTGAATGCGGTGGCGGTGAATGCGGACACCTGGCATGACGACAGGCTGCCCGCCGACCGCGACGGCACGCTGCAAAAGCGCAGCGGTGCCGCGCTGGTGATTGACCGCCCCACGCATAATGACTGGTCGATGGTGGTGCTTCGGGTAATGCTTGATGCGGCGCAGGATGCGGGCGCGGTATTTGATCCTATTCGAGATACAAATGCAGAATTAAAACTCCGGCCAGAACTGAACAGCCTGTGTGAAAAAGCGATTGTGATGGGCCGGGCCGTCCGAAAAGGGCTGACTGCCCCCGGTTTTACCACGCCGGAAATCCTGATGCTGGCCGAAAAGTATATTCACTGCTCGGCCAACTGGAACAGCGTGGTGCGGGACGGTCAGGGGAGGGTCAGCGGAGCGGTAAAACCGGCGAAGCTGGTGACGTTCACCAACCGGCCGGACGAGCGCTGGCAGCGTACAATTTACGATATGGACGGTAATAAAATATGGAAATAATTCGTCTGGCCGGCCTGCTCCCGGCGCTTGTGCTGACGGCCTGCCACGGTACTGACCAGCCCAATACCTCTGTCAAAAATGATGTGCCGACGGAGTGGAAATTTAACTTTTTCACGCCAAAAGCACTGCCCGCAGTGGTAACGTTCGCGGTTATTCTTGATACAGACGGAGGAGCATCCCGGTTTGTTACGCTGAACAGCACCCCGGATATGCCCAATGTGGTAGGAGAATGGAACGACCGGGATCGGGCACCGGGAGGACACTGGAATCACGTCAAGTATCCACCCAGGCAGTTTTTTTTCTGCTGGGATTCGGTGATAGATAAAAAGGTGTATGAAACTTACCTGACCCTGCCTGATGACGTTGTGGAAAAGATGCGCAGCCCCAGCGGGAAAAGTGATCCGTACCATAGCACCTATGACACCTTGCAAATTGGTCTGGCCCCGGAAGGCAAGGTTGCTGTCTGGCTTGATGGTATCGGATTTGAGCCTAATTACCGCGTCACCCCGTCAGTCCTGAAAACCGTATCAGGGGATAAATTAGATATATGCAAAGGGGTAACCAAGAGCGATTTTTCTTATGGATATGACAAAGATATAAAAGATTTCATCAAAGGGAAAAACTACCCTTACGGTCACTGGTAACCCACCAATTACCCTCGAAGGATCTTCTTAAAATCCTTTAGGGCTTAATGGCCAATTTTTAGCCTTAACGTACAATATTTTCCGTTTCCCAAACGGAGCCCAACTGGAACAGCGTGGTGAGGGATGGTCAACGGAGCGGTAAAACCGGCAAAGCTGGTGACCTTCACCAACCGGCCGGACGAGCGCTGGCAGCGTACAATTTACGATATGGACGGGAATAAAATATGGAAATAACCCGCGTGACCTGGCTTCTTCCTTTACTGAACCTGACGGCCTGTCAGTGTACTGGAGAAAATGCTCAGGCCGAGTGAGTACAGGGATTATCGGGGAAGTACTGCGTATTACGACAGAGTGCAAATCGGTCTGGATCCAGAGGGAAAAGTGGCCGTCTGGTTGCAGGTGAATGGCGCTGAGTTTAATTATCGCGTTACTCCATCAGTCCTGAAAACCGTATCAGGGGATAAGTTAGATGCACCCTGACATTGAATGAAATGACGCTCAAAGTCGTTATTACCGCCGATCAGATTTATCGGGTTGATGGCGAAAGCTATGAGCCGGTTGGGGCTATGCATAAAATTGACGATCCGTCGCCAGTGACGATAGCCAACGGATCATTGCTGGAGAGCTATTCGCGTACCATCGATCTATGTAATGACAGTCAGCTTATGAAAGATGAAAACGGTTTCTGGAAAATTACCGGCGTTCCTACAGAAGGAGCGCTAAAGGAAAAATACCGGCAGTAATAACGGAGCTGCGGAGTAAAATTCCTTTTGATTCTCAGTACAAATATATGTCTACGCTCTACCGCATTGGTGACGAAGAACGCATTCTCATTACCGGCGCACCGGATGTTTTGTTCAGACTTTGCCAGCTGCAGCAAACGGAGAGCGGATTACAACCACTCGATCTCGCCTGGTGGGAAGCCAGAATTGAAGAGTACGCAAGGGAAGGGTTGCGCATGGTCGCTGCCGCATGAAAACCCGCAGCGCCGGGACAGACTGAATTATCGCATCAGGATCTTCAGCAGGGTGTGATCCTGTCAGGAATTGCCGGAATGATGGATCCGCCACGACCCGAAGCCATCTCCGCCATTAGCAACTGTCTGCAGGCGGAAATTCGCGTCAAAATGATCACCGGCGACCATCCGCAAACGGCAATGAGTATTGGTCAGATGCTGGGTATCAATAATGCCAGCACCGCCATCACTGGCCGCGAACTGGAGATCATGGACGATCAAAAAGTACGGTGTTGTTACAGATGCTGGTAACTGCATAATGGTTCTATATGCTGAATTGCCGTGTTTCTGACGGTTTCTCTTTAAGTAGAGGATTGCTGCTGAACAGAGGCATCTGGATTGTGAGCGCCGTTCTGCTTGGGCTACAGCTTCTGATAATTTACGCGCCCTTTATGCAGCTACTTTTTGGCACGGAAGCGTTGCCTTTCCGCTACTGGGTTATTACGTTCATCATCGGCTTCGTGATATTTTTGATAGGGGAGATCGAAAAGCCTTTAACCCGCAAATTCAGAACAGCCTGACTAATATTAATTATGCTCTGCTGTTTTACGGCAATCCCGGATTGAAATGCGATATATCATGTTCGGGATTAACTTCTACAGAATTAACGATCTCCCCGAGCCAAATCCTCAATCTCCAGTTTCGTCGTCTGACAGATGGAAATCAGGCTGGCGGCGGCCTCGCTTAGCCGAACAAAGGTATGGCGCATAGTGCTGTCGATATAGGCGCTATCGCCTTTAGCCAGTCGTAGTGGCGCATAGAGCTGCGTATGCAGTATCACTTCGCCTGACAGGACATAAATAAATTCTTCACCTGCATGTTGTGACCAGGCCTCCTTAGGAGGCAGTTCGCGCGTATCAATGTTCATGATCACTGGGATCATGCCTTTCACCAGTAATTCAGCAGCGTGTACTTCATAGCGAAAAAAAGGATTAGTAAAAGTCAGGCCTTTGCCCGCCAGCGTATAGGTACGACGACCCTGAATTGCCGTACTGGCCACCGGTTGGCCTGGCAATTCGTCGGTAAAGAGTTCGGCCAGCGAATAGTCGAAAGCGCTGGCGATTTTGGCGATGGTATCAAACGACGCCGACACCTGACCTTTTTCAATCTTGGAGAGCGTGGAGATCGATACGCTGCTCAACTCGGCAACCTGCTCCAGCGTTAACTCTCTTTCCTGACGTATAGACTTGATACGTAAACCAAAATCCTGCTCGCCGGTTAGAGCGTTGCCCAGTCCGGAGGCTTCATGCTGTCGGGTTGTTTTCATCAAAGTAGCTCAGCCGTGGATAAACGGGAAAACCAATTTCTCATATATGACAAAAAATTTCACATAAGAAAATTGTATTGGTCATAGTGTGAGCGACATTGCACTTTAGAGAAAAATAATCGGGAGCTGCCATGACTATCACGACCATTGCTAGCATCACCATGCCAACTTTTTATGATAAAGCACGCAATCTGAATAATCTGATGAGCTGGATGGAACGCGCTGCAAGAGCAGGTGCCGAGCTGGTGGTTTTTCCTGAACAGGTCCTCCAGGGTTACCTGCCGGATACGCTTAACTGGGACGGAAAAGTTGTGGCCTGGCAGATGGCGCAGGCTGAAACGGTGCCTCAGGGTGAAAGCGTGCAGGCACTGCAACAGTTGGCCATACAACTCAATATTCATGTGGTATTTGGCATGACCGAACGCCATCCCGAACGCGCTGAGGTGCTGTTTAACAGTGCGGTATTACTGGGACCAGCGGGGTTAACGGGTATTTATCGCAAAGTACATCAGCCGGGTGATGAGAAGCATGTTTATTATCCTGGCAGCGATTTTCCGATATTCGATACGCCAATCGGCCGCATCGGCATGCTGATTTGCTATGACAAGGTCTTTCCGGAAAGCACTCGCGAACTGGCGTTGAAAGGCGCCGACATCATGATTATGCCAACCGCCTGGGGTTACACAGGTGACGGCAGCCTGGGCGACAACGATCCCATGGTCGATAGCTACACACTCTTTGGCAGGGTGCGAGCGCTGGAAAACCAGTGCTGGATGATTGAATCCAACCTGTGCGGGCAGCTCGGCAATCTGCACTATCACGGCCACAGCCGCATTATCGATCCGCTTGGCAAAATTGTGGCAGACAGCGGCACTACAGAAGGTATGGCACTCGCCAGCGTTGCCGTTCAACCCGCTATTTTGGGCGCCCGCAGTAGCGATTATCTCGGTTATCACTTTTTGAAAGATTACGTCCCGGTGCAGGCTCCACCTTCACCGCTGACGGTTCATAATCGCCACGCGCAACCTTTGGGGGGAAACCATGAGTAAGGTTCTGGAAGCCGCAGGCATCTGTAAAAGTTATCCAACGCGTGAGGGTGAAGTAGCGGTGCTGCGCAACCTTAATTTTCATGCCAACCGTAATGAGTTTGTCTCGTTCGTCGGCCCGAGCGGTTGTGGTAAATCCACACTGTTCAACATAATTACCGGCCTGCTGATGCCGGATAGCGGCAGCATTTTGCTGAAAAACCAGGAAACTACCGGAACGCCATCACCTGACCTCGGTTACGTTCTGCAAAAGGACCTGCTGTTTCCCTGGCGTACGGTTATCGACAACGTCATCCTCGGACTGGAAGTTCGGGGCACACCCAAAGCGAAAGCGCGTGCCCATGCCCGAGAACTGTTTGAACTCTATAAAATGACCGGCTACGAGCAGAAGTATCCGTCACAGCTCTCCGGCGGCATGAGACAGCGTGTGGCGCTGATGCGCACCATGGTGACCGACCCCGAAATCATCCTGATGGATGAAGCCTATAAAGCGCTCGATTATCCGCTGAAAATCGCACTTGAGAGCGAACTGCTCAGCGTGGTGAAACAGCAGCATAAAACGGTAATCTTCATTACCCATGATATTGAAGAAGCGGTAACGCTCTCCGATCGCGTTTACGTCATGAAAGCTCGTCCTGGTGAGATTGTTCAGGAGATCAAGGTCGATCTCGGCACCAATAGTTTGTCGATCCCTGAGCGCCGCTTGTCGCCTCGTTTCAACGAATATTACGAACACATCTGGCGCAGTATCGGTATTCAGCCTGAACCGGTTAATTAACGAGAGGACGATATGACAATAAATACGGTGTCTGCGCGCCCGACAGTGGGCGCCACAGCTAATCGCAGTGCGCGCGAAACTTTCTTCCGTTCGGTCAACGCTCGTCGCTATACGCTGCTTTTTTTGCAGGTTGCAATTGTAGTGATGCTGATAGGCGGTTGGGAACTTGGCACGCGCAGCGGCAATATAAACGCGTTTCTGTTTTCAAGCCCGTCACAGGTATGGGAGGTACTGCTACAACGTTTTCAGTCTGGTGAAATGTTCACCGATATTAGCGTCACCGCGAGTGAAACTGTGGTCGGTTTTGCTGTTGGCGCTATCGGTGGTTCGATGCTCGGCCTTTTGCTGTGGTACTCGCGCTTTATCTCGGATCTCGCTGCGCCCTTTATTGCTGCAATTGGTTCTATCCCGGTGCTGGCAATTGCACCGATGACCATCATCTGGTTCGGCACGGAAATGTTGTCGAAGGTTGTTATTGTGGCGTTCTCTTGTGTAGTGGTATCGCTCACCACCTCCTATAAAGGGGCGATGCGTACCGATCCTGATTTGATCAACCTGCTGCGTTCCTTCAACGCCGGGCGTGGCACCATCTTTTTCAAGCTGGTAGTGCCTTCGGCAATGTTGTGGGTGCTCTCCGGATTGCGTCTTAACGTTGGCTTTGCGCTGGTAGGTGCCATTGTCGGCGAATATATCTCTTCTGATAGCGGCGTGGGGCACATGATCCTGCTCGGCAGCTCCAACTTCGGTATGAACATTGTGCTGGCTGGCATCGTGCTGGTCATGCTGATGATGCTCTGTTTTAACGCATTAGTGGCTTTTCTTGAACGCCTCATTCTCTCCTGGGACAGGAAATAATTATGAAAAAATACCGTTTGGCTACGATCTCTGCCGCTGTTTCGCTGGCTTCACTGATGTGCGTTAACGGGGCAAATGCAGCTGATACGCCTGTACGTATTAATCAGGCTTTTCAGTCATTGCTGTATCTGCCGCTTTACGTGGCTCAGGAGCAGGGTTTTTTCAAACAACAGGGCGTTGAGGTCAAAATCAGTACTGGCGGCGGCGGGGCGCAGTCATGGGCCGCAGTGATAGGGGGGTCGGCCGATTTCTCTATTCAGGATCCAGTATTTGTACCAAAGACCCGGGAAAATGGCGGTAAAGGCGTGGTGGTGGCGGGGGTGCAGAACGCGCCAACCATTTTTGTGTTTGGTGAAGAGGCCGCATCGCTACAGGACAATTTATCGTTGTTGTCCGGTAAACGTGTGGTCACCAGCCCGCAGCCGGATACTACCTGGGCGTTTATGAGTTATCTGATCAAGCAAAACAATCTCAAGGACGTGAAGCTGGTACATGTGGCGATTGGCAATGAAATTCCGACGGTAGCGGCAGGACGTGCCGATTATGCCCTGGCAGCTGAACCCCAGGTCACAATGGCGGAGCAGCAGAATGGCTTGCACGTGGTGTATTCGTTCTCAGCTACGCAGTCCTGGTATCCGTTTGCTTTCTCCAGCCTCACCACCACCCAGCAGTACATCGACAAAAATCCGCAGGCAGCGCAGGCGATAGTTACCGCGTTTGAACAGGCTTCGCGCTTTATCTATAAGCATCAGGATGAATCGGTAATAATTGCGCGCAAATACTTCCCAGCGCTGCCCGAAGCTGTCGTCAAGGCTGCAGTACAGCGTGAAATCGATGCTAAAGGCTACCCGGACAACGTTCTGGTTTCGCAGAAAGCCTGGGATAACAACATGAATATCGCGCTGTATGCCAAAAACATTAAAGCCTATCCGTCTGAGGCAACCGCTTATCAGAATAACGTCAACACTGCGCTGGCAACCAAAGCCAAAGAAGTGGTAGATGCGATGGGCGATAAATAAGGAGCTGACATGAACAATGCGATTGTACTCCGTCTGGCAATGATCCAGCGTCACTGTGCGGCCGAAAAAACTGAACTGGAACATCTGCTCACTGATTGTGAAGCCCGTGCGGCGGGTGTCACCGCTTTTGCCACGCAGAATTTTGCTCCAACGCTCTTACCGGCCCACGCCTGGGTTTCAGCTTTGCAACCGCCGCTGGAGTTACCCCATGAGTGAGTTAATTGATGAGTCAATGGTGATACTGGCGCAGCAATTGCGTACACGCCAGACCAGCGTGCCGGAACTGGTTGAAGCTTGCCTGGCGCGGGAAGAGACGAGCCACGACCTTAACGCCTTCAATGAAGTTTATCTTTCTCAGGTGCAGCAAGCGGCAAAAGCCAGCCAGCGGATGCTGGAGCAGGGTTACGACCTGGGGCCACTGCACGGCATGCCGATTGCTATCAAAGCTAATATCGATCTGGCGGGCGAAGAGATGCATGCCGGTAGCCAGATCCTCAGCGGCAATATTGCTCAGCGTGACGCGACGGTTGTGAAACGCCTGAAGCAGGCAGGGGCGCTGATAATCGGCAGCACCAACATGCACGAGTTCGCCTGGGGCGGCACCACCAACAATCCCCATTATGGTGCCAGCAGTAATCCCTGGGATGACACGCGCATTCCGGCAGGCTCCAGCGGCGGTTCTGGGGTGGCGGCGTCGGTGCGCAGCGCGCTGGCAACGCTGGGTACAGATACTGGCGGCTCAATCCGCCTACCCGCATCAATGAATGGCATTACCGGTTTGCGCCCCGGAGTGGGGAAACTCCCGACCGACGGGATCTTTCCGCTGGCAACCAGCCTGGATACCGTTGGCCCACTGGCGCGGTATGCTGAAGAGTGCGAAGTGTTGTTTAACGTGCTGGATGCACAGGCGGAATCGGGTAAACTCAGCGGCTTGCCGGATTTGGCAAGCCTGCGTATCGGCCTGCTGCCTGATGTGCATCATCAGGTACAACCGGATGTCGCTGCCGCTTATGAACAGATGGTGCAGTGGTTCAGCAGGGCAGGCGCACGTTGCCAGACATTGAGTCTCACCGGGCTGGATCAAGCGGTGAACGCGCTGATGCTGATTAATCTCGCCGAGCCAGCCTCGCTGCACGCCGTATGGCTGGCAGAGAGACCGCAGGAATACGGCGCTGATGTACGCAAATTACTGCAGGCAGGTCTCAGTATCAGTGCCGTAGAGTATCTGCAGGCACAGCGCTTTCGCACCGGTTTACGTTTGCAGTTGTTACAGCATCTGAGCACAGTGGATGTAATATTGGTGCCGACGCTACCTTTCACTGCGCCACGTAAGGGTTCAGAAGTCGTTCAGATGAGCGAACGCGAAGAGAGCGTTCTGACTGGCAATATGCGTTACAACGCGCTGGCGAGTTTGTCAGCGCTGCCTGCTATCAGCCAGCCCGCAGGATTTGACTGGGAGGGTATGCCGGTTGGTATGCAACTGATTGGTCGCGACGGTGCCGAGCGCCAGTTGCTGGCCCTGGCGCGTTGTTTCCAGTTGGAACACGATTATCATCAGCAAACCCCAAACCTGCTGCGCTCGTGAAAATGCTCTCGCTGCCGATATGCTGCCTTTGCTGTTGGCTGATGCGGATATCCGCACGGCTGGCATTCATTGATGATACCGGTGGGCAGTCCAGACGGGAGATGGTCGCCAGCCAGACGCCGCGCACCGGCTCCTGATTTTGCGCTGATGGCTGTGGAAAAGATTATTTAGCCAAGGGAGGAAGCGGGGTGACATTCTCTTATTATTTGAATTGAAGCCAATAAAAGAGGTGCTCAGGCGAAGGGGATTAACCAGATGACAGAATCAGGAGGATGTACCCATAGATCTCATTTAACATAATATACATTATGCGAACCAGGGTACCGACCGGCGGTAAGATGCCCGATGTGTGTAATCAAGTAAGGATTAGCATGACGGCTCTCGCAGCGAAGTTTTTCACTTTGGATGACGTTAATCGGCTCAAGATAATTCAGGACGTCATCGACCGACGGCGGCCTGGTATCTCCGACCGTCAGTACCGCCTTCTGCTTGCGCGTTATCGTGAAGATGCGACCCGGACTACATTGCAAACCACTGGCACTGTACAGCGACAAAGCCAGTGTATTCAGGATCAACAATAAAAACACCACTGGTGACGATGGCTATAGCCAGTTTGACCATGTATGCGTGAACTGAACATTCAGACAACTTGTGCAAAAACCAGCTCTGCCAAAGGCCGTGTTGAGCGAGCGCACCTGACACTTCAGGACAGACTGGTCAAGGATCTCATGCTTCAGGGTATCAGCTCCATGGAAGCTGCAAACGCATTTGCCGAAGAGTTCATGGAACTGGATGTCGATGATGATCTTGATATGGTGTTTTACTGGCGTGAAGCTCGCCGGGTGTCAAAATCACTCACTGTGCAGTACGACAAGGTGCTTTATCTGATTGAAGGCAATGAGCTCAGTCGTTGGGTGATTGGCAAATACATCGATGTCTGGCATTACCCGGATGGACATAAAGAACTCCGGCTTAATGGCGCATCCCTTCCCTACTCCACCTTTAGGCATCAGGCGGTGCCCACCGTTTAATCATGGCGGTAAATAACTGTCTGAAAATCGTGATTCATGATTTTTTCCCCCAGCCATTTTTTAACGAATGGCAGTTTTGAAACGCCGCCATTTTTGAGCCAGAAATAAATTTGTACGGTTCCTGCCGATATAATCACAGCCGCCAGCGCATCGAGAGCTTTTTCTCGGTAATCCAGATGGTTTTCTAAGTCGTAGAGAAATAAAAAACCCCGCCAGGGGCGAGGTTCATAATATTTAAGTGGAACATGCATAAAACTCCCACTCTGGGCAAATAATACGCCGCTATCGGACAAAATCAACCTCTGATTGATGTGTGTTAAGTTTTATTTAACTTTGTATTCTTGTACTGGTAAAACTTTACGTGCTCTTGCTATTTATTAACGTAAAAGGAATTTTTAACCAGCAAACACAATAAGGAAATAACATTATGGCTATTCCAGCTTATCTGTGGCTTAAAGATGATGGCGGCGCTGATATTAAAGGATCAGTGGATGTGCTGAAAAGAGAAGGAAGTATTGAGGTTCTCAGTTTTATGCATGGCCTCTCAATCCCTACAGACGACCACACAGGCAGACTCACCGGAGCACGTGTACATAGCGCTCTGGAATTCGAGAAAGAATTCGACTCATCCAGCCCGTACCTTTACAAGGCCGTGGCAACAGGCCAGACGTTGAAAAGCGCAGAAATAAAATGGTATCGCATCAACTATGCCGGACAGGAAGAAGAATATTTCAATATGCTCATGGAGGGCGTTAAAGTTGTTTCAGTTTGCCCAATTATGCACAACATCAAAACCAACGAAATATTAAATCACCTCGAATCCGTCACAGTCCGTTACGAGAAAATCACATGGAAATATTGTGATGGGAATATTCAGTTTTCTGACTCATGGAAAGAGCGAGCATAACAAGGAGGCGGCTAAATGACCTGGATTTATGACGTGAATAAAAATGCATTCTATCATAACGGGAAGTTTGCATTTTATGCATCATATGCTGGAGCTCCTGGGTATAAAAATAAGACAGAATATGAATGTGTCAGAGATAAAGGGCCATTACCAAGAGGAAAATACAGAATCGTGGGGACTCCGTTCAAACATCATAAGGCAGGCCCTTTTACGTTACGGCTTGAGCCACACCCGAGTAATAACATGTGTGGACGCGCAGGGTTTCTAATCCACGGAGATAGCAGACGGGTCCCAGGTACAGCATCAAATGGCTGTATAATTCTGGACCCTAAATATCGAAGAGATATCTGGGACAGCCTGGATAAAGAGGTAATTGTAAAGTGAGATTATTAATATTTTCTCTGGTGTTGTTTTGCGTTAGTTCTTTTGCTTCTTCAGTGAAAGATGATAATTGCAAATCACCTATTTCTGGCATTTCATCATCATTAATGAATGACATGTACAATACAATGCGTATTGATACTGATGGTTTAGATAAACAAAAAACCACAACTGAATTACTGTTTAATGAACCTGTGGATGATAATCTGGCACATCAGTATGCAACGCAGGATTTCAGGGCAAGCCCCGACGGGGGAACTACTGCTATGGATTATTTTAATATTTTTTCCAGTTACAATCCAAGAAACCTGATAATAAAGTTTACATTTTTCAACCATGAAAACAAAAAAGATATTTTTTTAGTCTCAGCTATCGTCAATGACTATGAATGTAGTGTGAGATATAATGGTTATATCATAGTCAAACGTGAATACTGACCTAACCACCCCCATGCTCGTGCATGGGGGTTCAATTAAAATCTAGCGTGTTGTCTTTTGAAATTGAATATCCGCGTGATTTTGTTCAATATCACATTTTAATTGTTCTCAATATTACTGCATCTGACGCAGAGCAACTTGCTATACCCCAGAAACTATGGCGTGTAATTGAGGAAACGACTGGCTGGTTCAACATTCGGTAGCCCCAGAACAAGCCCGGCTGATGCCAGGCTTTGTTAAGGCATGATAAAACTAAGCGTTAACCCTATTTTACGACCAAAGAATATCCCGATCGGAAAACTGATGCTGTTAAATTACAATGTAAACAGTGAATTATCTTGAGAGTTCGTTTCGGACGATCTCTGCGCCAGCACTCAAAGCATTGAGCTTACCTCTTGCTACGCGACGGGATAACGGAGTCATGCCACAGTTAGTAGATGGATAAAGCTTGTCGGCATCGACAAACTGAAGTGCTTTTCGTAGCGTGCTGGCGACTTCTTCCGGCGTCTCAATAGTATTGGTTGCCACGTCGATGGCCCCTACCATCACTTTTTTACCCCGGATGAGTTCAATAAGATCCATCGGAACGCGAGAGTTATGACATTCAAGCGAGATTATATCGATATTGGAAGTTTGCAGTTTCGGAAAGATTTCTTCATATTGCCGCCATTCTGAACCCAACGTCTTTTTCCAGTCGGTATTGGCTTTGATGCCATAACCATAGCAAATATGCACAGCAGTCTCGCATTTAAGCCCTTCAATCGCCCTTTCTAAAGCGGCAATGCCCCAATCATTTACTTCATCAAAAAATACATTAAATGCGGGTTCATCAAACTGAATGATATCAACACCAGCAGCCTCTAATTCTCTGGCTTCCTGATTAAGTATGGTGGCAAATTCCCAGGCAAGCTTTTCGCGACTTTTATAGTGACTGTCATAAAGCGTATCTATCATAGTCATGGGGCCTGGTAATGCCCATTTAATCGGTTGTTTGGTTTGTTGACGTAAAAATCGGGCATCTTCAACAAAAACGGGCTTTTGGCGACTTACCGCCCCAACCACTGTTGGTACACTGGCATCATAGCGATCGCGGATCCTGACGATCTCGCGTTTTTCAAAATCAACGCCGTTGAGATGCTCAATAAAGGTGGTGACAAAATGTTGGCGCGTTTGTTCACCATCACTGACAATATCGATCCCTGCCTGAAGCTGATCTTCCAGGCACAAACGCAGAGCATCTTGTTTGCCCTCAATCAGCTCCTGATCCTGCAATTTCCACGGGGACCAAAGTGTCTCAGGTTGTGCAAGCCAGGACGGTTTAGGTAAACTGCCCGCTGTCGACGTGGGTAACAAAATTTTCATAACAGGTGACCTTATATTTTTAATTAATCAAAGAACGTAATCAGCAGACCATTGCTCAAGAAGAGTTCGATAGGGTTTGATGAAGTGCTCTTCTGTAAATTTACCCTGCTCTATCGCCAGGTGACTACGCTCTTCCCGATCATAAACAATTTGAGTTAATGAATAATCCTGATGATTTAAAGATGGCTGATAAATTTTCCCTGCTACAGAGTGAGCATTATAGATCTCAGGGCGATAAATCTTTTGAAAAGTCTCCATCGTGCTGATGGTGCTGATAAGCTCAAGATTTGTGTAATCGTTAATTAAATCACCAGTAAAATAAAACGCTAAAGGTGCAACGCTATCAGTCGGCATAAAGTAACGAGCCTGTAACCCCATTTTATTGAAGTAATGGTCGGTCATGGAAGGTTCATTTTGCTCGTATTCTACACCCAATACAGGATGTACATATTCAGTGCGATGATAACTGTTTTTACTTGACACACTCAGGCATATTACAGGCGTTTTATTAAAACGTTCTTTGTAAGATTTTGAATGGATAAAAGCTTTGAACAGCTTGCCATGCAAATCGCCAAAATTATCAGGCGTGCTGAATTTGGCCTTGCTCTTGTTGTGCTCTGACAGTACTACGCTAAAGTCATAATCTCGTACGTAAGAGGAAAAATTATTCCCCACTATACCTTCAATGCGCTCGTTGGTTTTTTGATCAACGATATTGGTTTTCAATATTTCAATCACGGGAAAGGTGTGGCCTTTGCCTTCAACATCCATCTCAACGGAAATTATTTCAAGCTCAACAGCATAGCGATCGCCTTTTGGATTATCCCCATGGGCCAGACTATTGAAGCGATCGTCAATCATCCTTAAGGCATTACGCAGGTTTTCCTGGCGTTTCTCGCCTCTTGCCAGGTTAGCAAAGTTGGTGGTGATACGCGTATTTTCGGATGGATTATAATTTTCATCGAAGGCAAGGCTCTTAACTGAAAATGTAAATTCTTTATTCATGGTGATCGGGTGCCCTAATTTTTTGACTAAAACCTGAATTTATTTTTACTCTTTCGTGTGTTCAGATTTTTCTGTTTTCAAATGTGTTGCATACTTTATGCCAGAGTCATGGATTGAGTAAAAGTGATATAATTTCACCCAATATGAGACATATTCATGATGTGGTCTGGGGCGGGTCGATGTTGCGGCTAAAGCGCCCTATCCACAGGATCTATAGCTGGTAAAAGGTGCTGAGTAACCAAAGACAAGCGGGGAGTGATTTCTCACTCCCCGCTATTGCAAATAAAAATGGCAATGATGTGCCGTCAACCAACACCAGCCAGAATGGGATGTTGGTTAAGCAGGCTTATTTATTTACGCGCATCCAGCAACTGCTGCGCATTCTCTGGGGTTACAGTCGTCCAGGGAATGTAATAGTGTTTTTTGGTGCCGCCATCCCATGCCAGTTCTTTAGCGTACTGTTTCCAGATATCAGATTGAGGCTTATAGCTCTCGCCTTTAGCGGCACGCATGGCAACGTCAATCGCCCCCTGCATCTGCCCTTTTGCATCCTGCAGAATGGAAACCATTTCGCCCGCCTGCACCGCATGGATGGCATCAGAAACGCCGTCCACGCCAGCGATGGCAAAATCTTTCACGTTCAGGCCTGCACCTTTAATTGCTTCGATTGCGCCAAGTGCCATTTCATCGTTCTGGCCAATGACGCCGTTGATCTTCCCGCGATGCTTCTGCAACCAGTTCTCCATCAGCGGCTGAGCTTCAGCGCGTGACCAGTTAGCGGTCTTACGCTCCAGCACGGTCACCTGACCTGCGCCACATTCGGCGATCGCTTTGTCGTTGCCCTTTCCACGCTGAATTTCACCGCTGCCACCCTTCGGCCCTTCGATGATCACCACGTTGACCTTTTTGGTTTTGCATTGCAGCTTATCCAGCACCGCTTTCGCTTCCAGATAGCCGCCCAGCTCGTCGTTAGATACCACTTCCGACGTCATCTCTTCGGTATTAAGGCGTGCATTAGTCACCACCACCGGAATTTTTGCTTCATTAGCATTGGTCACGATGTCGATATTGGCTTCAAAGTCCATTGGGTTAACGATGATCGCATCAGCGCGGGTTTGAATGGCAGTAGAAGCCTGATCATTCTGCACCGAAGCGTCGTAACGGCCATCATAGAACGTCAGCACCGCTTCGCCGCTTTTTACTGCCGGATGCTCTTTGCCGTAGCGCTCCATCAGCTGGACAAATTCCGCTTTGTTGCCGTACATCAGTACCGCAATCTTCACCGGCGCGGCCTGAGCAATCGCCATGCCCCCCATCATCATTGCCGAGGTAAGCAACGCAATTTTGGTCAGTTTCATTCTTATCTCCTGGTAGGGTTTTATTATTTAAGCAGGGTTAATCGCGTTGTTGTTTACGCGAAGGGTCGAGCAATACAGCCACTACAATCAGGCCGCCTTTAATAATCTGTTGGTAATAGGACTGCACGCCCAGCAGGTCGAGGCCATTATTCATTACCCCAATAATCAGCACGCCGAAAAAGGTGCCCACCAGCGTCCCGACACCGCCAGCCATACTGGTGCCGCCAATAACCACAGCGGCAATGGCATCCAGCTCATAACCGGCACCCGCGCTGGTCTGTGCAGAGCCGGTGCGGGCAGTAAGGATCAAACCAGCAACGCCAGCCAGGGCGGCGCACAGGGTATAAACCAGGACTTTGATGCGCACTACGCTGATGCCGGAGGTACGGGCGCTTTTAGGGTTACCGCCTACTGCATAGACGTAGCGACCAAAGATGGTTTTGTTAAGCAGCAGCCAGGCAAGGCCAAACAGCACCACGAAGATGATTACCGGTACCGGAATAGCGGCGACATAGCCATTCCCCAGCCAGCGGAAGTCGCTGTTCAGCTGTGAAACCGGGTTGCCATCGGTAGTGAGCATCGCCAGACCGCGAGCTGCCGAAAGCATGCCCATAGTGACGATAAAGGGTTGCAGACGATAGCGAGCCAGAACCGTGCCGTTAATCAGACCGCAGACAATGCCGATCCCCAGCGCGATTATCAGCGGCATCATGACCGCATGCGCGGTATCGCCAATTGCCAGTCCGCTGTTATTGGTAGCGAAACGCGCGGCGACAATGCCGCTTAACGCCAGTACCGAACCCACAGAGAGATCCACACCAGCGGTGATAATCACGAAAGTCATGCCGATGGCAAGAATGCCGTTGATCGACACCTGGCGCAGTACGATCAGCATATTTTCATTACTGATAAAGTAGTTGCTGCTCCAGGCTCCCTTCGCCACCTGCACCTCGCCAACTGCCGCAACAATCAGGCAGAGCACAAAGAAGGCGATAATGATGCCGTACTTATGCATACGGCGTTTGTTACGCGTTAAAAACGAAATCCCGGGTGTCATTGAATGTGTACTGTTCATCTTATTATCTCTCTGTTATACCGCCAGCTTCATCAGCCCGGTCTGGGTAGCCTGCGCCGCAGTGAGTTCTCCGGCTAATTCTCCGTCGCGAAACACCAGAATGCGGTCGCTCATACCGATAATTTCCGACAGTTCGGAAGAAACCATGATGATCCCTTTGTTTCTGAGGGCAAATTCCGACATAAAGCGATAGATCTCTTTCTTGGCACCAACGTCGATTCCGCGTGTTGGCTCATCCAGCAGGAGAACGTCAGGATCGAGCAGAGCCCAGCGTCCCAGCACCACCTTCTGCTGATTACCGCCGCTGAGATTGCCCACTATCTGATCCCCGTTCGGTGTTTTGACGTTAAAGCGCTTAATCATCTCACTGGCACGTTCCCTCTCCTGCTTTTCATTGATAAAGCCCGAACGGCTGATGGCGCCAAAAGAGGAGATGTTGATGTTCTCGCTGACCGATCGACACAGCACCAGGCCTGTCTGTTTGCGATCTTCGGTGACATAGGCGATACCGCATTTGATCGCCTCTTTTGGGGAGTGGCGACCCAGAGTGGTATTCCCTAACTGAATGGTGCCGCTGTCGGCATGGTTAATGCCAAATACCAGATCGAGAAACTCGCTGCGCCCTGAGCCGACAAGGCCATAGATACCCAGGATCTCGCCGCGCTTCAGATGCAGGCTGATATCCTTGATTTTGTTACGCCAGCAGAGGTTTTTCACCTCCATCATCACCTCTTCGCCCGGCTGATTGAACTTGGCGAATTCGCTGTCATACTCCCCGCCGATGATATGTTCAATCAGCTGCTCACGGGTGATATCGGCGATAAATCCCTCATGGACATAGGCACCGTCACGGAAGATGGTGTAGCTGTCGGCAATCTGGAATATTTCCGAGAGTCGGTGCGAGACGTAAATAATCCCCTTACCTTTCTCTGCCAGCCGGGTGATGGTCTGGAAGATCTTCTGCGCGTCCTCTTCACCGATAGCTGAAGTTGGTTCATCCATAATGATGATGTCAGCATTCGCATGGGAGAGCGCTTTGGCAATCTCAACTAACTGCTGCTCGGCGACGCTAAGATTGCGCATCTTCTCGGTGGCAGAAATATGGAAATCCAGCTCCTTCAACAACTCCCGGGTGCGTTGATTCAGGGTGGTGAAATCCACAAAGCCCAGACGGCGCGGCTCGCGTCCCAGCCAGATATTCTCCGCTACGGTCAGATCGGGAATGGCACTCAGCTCCTGCTGGACAATCGCCACGCCTGCGGCCAGCGCATCTTTCGGATGATGAAACTCGCAGCGTTCGCCGTTAATGAAAATGCTGCCGCCGTCAGGCTGGATAAAACCCATCAAAATACTCAGGAAAGTGGATTTCCCGGCACCATTGCCACCGCACAGCGCATGGATAGAACCACGCCGCAGGGCAAACTCGGCATTTTTCAGCGCCACCACCGGACCAAAGGCTTTTTTTACGCCGGTCACTTCCAGCAGATAAGCGGGTTGTTTCGTTTGCGGATCGCGCGTCACAGTTGAACCTCCGGGTAAGCCTGCTGCAGGCGTTGCAGGTAACGCTGATAACGTTGGTCGTACTGCGCCTGACGTTCAGCATCTGGTGCTGTTCGGGTTGCTTCATCAAGCGAGACGAAGCGCTGGCAAAGATGACTGAGCACACTTTCTGCTTGCTGGCCGGGATCTTCTGCCAGCGCCGTGGCCCACATTGCCTGAATAGCGCCGCCCAGCGCCGCCGTCTCCTTGACGTTAAGGCAGACCACTGGAGTGCCCATAACATCCGCCACAATCTGCCGCCAGAGCGGGCTGCGAGCGCCGCCGCCAGTCAGACGAATCTCTTGCGCCTTAATGCCCTGGCGACGAAACAGCTCAATACCGTAGCGCAGACCGTAGGTAGCGCTCTCCACTACCGCCATGCAGAGGTTGGCGCGGGTAAAGTTGTCGCTGTTCAGGTTATGCAGGCTGGCGCGGGCAGCAGGTAATTGCGGCACACGTTCACCGTTGAAGAATGGCAGCATCTCAACCCCGCCAGCGCCAGGCTCTGCCTGAGCCAGCAGTTGGTTAAAGCCTGCGACATCCTCTTCCAGCAGCGACTGCACTGAAGTGGTCGCCGAGGTGACATTCATGGTGCAAATCAGAGGTAGCCAGCCGTTGGTGCTGGAACAGAAACCGGCAATCATTTCTGATTCTGCTACTACCGGCGTATCAGACCAGGCGAAAAGCGTGCCCGACGTGCCCAGACTCATGGTCACAGTGCCGGTAGCGATATTACCGGAACCGATAGCCGCCATCATATTGTCGCCGCCGCCGGTGGCCACGCGTGTGGCAGTAGAGAGGCCCAGACTCTGCGCCGCTTCCGGACGCAGCCTGCCAATGCAGCTTTCAGCGCTTTTTAGCGGCGGCAGCGCATTCCACAGCCGACCGCTACTGTCGATCAGATCGACGGTACGACGGTCCCACTCACGAGTGCGAACGTTCAGCAGCCCGGTACCGGAGGCGTCGCCATATTCCGCCACGCGTTCGCCGGTAAGCCAGAAGTTAAGATAGTCGTGCGGGAGCAGTACCGTGTGCAAACGTGCCCAAAGCTCGGGATGCTGTTGTTTAAACCAGAGGATTTTCGAGGCGGTATAGCCCGTCGCCACCATCACGCCAAGCTGAGCCAGTGAACCTTGTACGCCGCCCAACTGCTCCAGCAGCGCTTCGTTTTCTGCGGCAGTTTCGGTGTCGCACCACAGCTTGACGCTGTGTAGCACATTGCCCTGTTCATCCAGTGGAACAAAACCGTGCTGCTGACCGGAAACACCAAGCGCGAGGATCTGATGCGGATCCACTCCCGCCTGCGAAACTGCCTGATGAAACGCGGCAATAAGTGCCTCAATCCACCAGCCAGCTTCCTGCTCCCGGCGACCGTTCTGGTCGCTGATGAGCCGGTGAGCAGCGCTGCCCTCACCGAGGATTGCACCCTGCTCGCTGTCGACAATCACCACCTTGGTGCCTTGTGTACCACAGTCAATGCCAGCATAGAGCGACATGTGTTACTCCATTTCCAGCATGATTTTGATATCAGAGGCGTTCCCCGCAGCGGCGCGTTCAAAGGCGGCAACGCTTTCTGAGAATTTATAGGTCTGACTGATCAGCGGCTGAATACGCAGCTTACCGCTGCTTAACAGGCGCAAAGTGCGTGGGTACATGTTGGCGTAGCGGAAAATAGTTTTGAAGGTGATCTCCTTCGCCTGAGCCGCCACAATATCCATCGGAGCCGCATCAACCGGCATGCCGACCAGCACTGCTGTAGCACCTGGCGCAGCATGTTGCGCCAGAGTGGCGATGGCCGCTTTGGCACCACTGCACTCAAACACCAGGTCTGCGCCGTTGCCGCTGGTCAGCCCGGCTACTTTGGCAGCCAGGTCACCGCTCTTGATGTTTACCGCGTGAAGGCCATCATATTCAGCGGCAACTGCCAGCTTCTCATCAAACAGATCGCAGATGATGACGTCTGAACAGCCGCCTGCCAGCGCAGCCAGCGCCGTAACCACGCCTATAGGGCCTGCGCCAATAACCAGCGCAATATCGCCCGGCTTGATACCCGCTTTGGTGGCAGCATGCATGCCGATTGCTAATGGCTCCACCATAGCGCCTTCAGCAAAACTGACGTTATCCGGAAGCTTGAAAGTGAACGCGCCGGGATGAATGACGGTTTCGCGCAGGCAACCATGCACCGGCGGCGTCGCCCAGAAACGTACGGCGGGATCAAGATTGTAGATACCAGCTCGTGACTGGGCGGAATTCGGGTCAGGAATACCCGGCTCCATGCAGACGCGATCTCCGGGTTTAACATGAGTAACATTTTTGCCCGTTGCCAGCACCACGCCGGCGGCTTCATGACCCAGCACCATCGGCGCTTCCACCACGAAAGGACCGATGCGACCATGCTGATAGTAGTGAACGTCGCTGCCGCAGATGCCTACGGAATGGATTTTAATCTCGACATCGTTGTCGCCCAGCGTTTCATCAAATTCGCGATCTTCAATAGCAATTTTGCCCGCTTCTGCCAGAACTAACGCTTTCATATTCGCCCCCGGTAAAGTCATTTTAATGGTATCGGTATCATTTAACTGCGGCGATACTGGCGGAAAAAATGCTGCAAATCTGTGATGGTTGTTAAATATTCGTCAAATAGGTCATTACCAACGAGGCCTGTGAACAGAGAACATTGATGGCGATCACAGATTGTCCCTGCCAGGCCCGTGTTTAATGATACCGATACCATTATCCTGAGTGAGAAAATGATGAGCCACACCAATGTTTATCTGCAACGCACGCTGAATATCCTGCAACAGGCTAATATTCTGCTCACTGAAGATGAGCAACAGCGGATTGAAATCGCCACGTTTGGTCTGCCGGATTATCCCGCTTCCGGTCTGCAACTGCTGACCTATGTGAACTCTCCACGCTACTGCGCCAAGGAGCTGGTGCTGTTCCCCGGACAGACCTGTCCGGAGCATCTGCATCCGCCGTTCGGGGGAACGCCAGGAAAACAGGAAACCTTCCGCTGCCGCTGGGGCGAGGTATATCTGTTTGTCGATGACACCACTCTGACGCAGAAAGATGCCGACATGGACTGCCGGCTACCTGAAGGCAGTGAAGCGTGGTACACCTGCACACACTACGTCTTACTGCGTCCCGGCGAGCAGTACACCATTGCACCTGGTATGCGCCACTGGTTCCAGGCGGGAGATTCAGGTGCGGTCGTCTCAGAGTTCTCCTCCGAAAGCCGTGATGAGCTGGATATTTTTACCGATCCCCGCGTTAACCGGCTGGCATGAAAATCAGCGTTCGCTTCATAAGTAAAGATCTGTCATGATTCAAAAATGATACAAAATGATGTACTTAAACCAAGGAGCCGAAATTGGCAGCAGGTCGGGGACGAAAGGCGACACTGGCAAGCGTCGCTGCGCAGGCGAACGTCAGTAAAATTACCGCTTCGCGGGCTTTTTCACAGCCGGAGAAAGTGCATCCTGAAACGCTGCGACGCATTCGCGATACGGCTGAACAGCTTGGCTATGTGATGAATACTGCTGCCCGCAACCTGCGGGCAAAAGCCAGTAAAACTATCGGTATCGTCAATCCCGATATGGCTAATCCATTTTTTGGCGGCCTGACGCGGCTGATGATGCTTGAAGCGCAAAAGATGGGTTACGACACGCTGGTGTTTGACTCTTATGAATCGCAGGAGGCGGAAGACCGCATTATCGACAAGCTGATTGGTTATAACGTTGATGCCATTATTCTGTCAGTGATTTCCAACGATCTTAACTACCATCCCGCCTATATGAAGCGGCTGGAAATTCTTAATATCCCGGTCGTGCTGGTGGATCGCGAACTCCAGGCTGCACATTGTAGCGGGGTCTATATCGATAATCTGGACTGCGGTTTGCAAACCGGACGCTGGCTGCTTGAACAACAGGCAGAGCGCGTAGTGGTGGTGTCCGGGCCAGAGAATTCTAATGTGGCGCGAGAAAGGGTGACAGGATTACAGGCGGCTTTGCAGGGTAAAGTAGCGTCGTTTGAAGTATTGTATGCCGATTTTTTTATGGACGTCGCCTGGCAGGAAACCAGCCGCTGGCTGAACAACAATGAGGCACCGGACTACTTTGTTGGCTGTAATAACCAGATTTCCCTTGGCATTGTCAAAGCCTGTATTGAGCATCAGCTGCAACTTATGACTCAGGTTAAATTGTTCAGTATTGACGCGGTGTCCCACGCCGGGATTTACGGTTTCCATTTCCCCTGCGTCACGCACGATCTGCAGGAGATTGCCTGGCAGGCTCTCAATCTGGCTGTCCGTCGCATTGCAGACAGTGACAGCAAACCAGGGAAAGTGATTGTACGCGGTAAGGTGGTGTCATAAGTGGGCAGATGGTCTGAAGCGGTAAATATGTTCTGAAAAATTTCAAGCCTCATCCTGATGGCTGCCAGAAAGCTATATTTAAACATTACCGAAAAATTCAGCGAGCATTATCCCGAAGATAAGGTTTGCCAGACTATTTTTGAAAATGAGAAGCGCAGTCATCAGGAGAAAATATGAACGATAAAATCAGATTCAGCGATCCCGCTCGCTCAGACATGTTACAACGCCCGCCGCTTTTGCAATCATCATTCTCAACGACGAAACCCCTGATCGTGACCCCAACGCTTCTACGTCGAAGCGATAATACGCCTGAAAGCGTGCGTCCGCATGATAGTGGCTCGGGGGTTGATTCTCAGGGGAATGAGGTCACAGATCCAGAACATCATAGTGACCGGCTTGCGCTGGAGGCTGAGCCAAACCTCGCGTTTGAGCATTACGATGAGTACTGGCGTAAAGTTCACGGTCCCAAGTTCGCCTTGGCCGGCCCGGATACCCAGAATGAGACGGTGCTGCGATACGATCAGGTTCACCGGCTGCCATCCGGCCCCTCCTCTTCTTTTTCTCCACCCTATCGCGCTATGGTTGATGACGAGGGACGGTTGTTAGCGGACCCCGCCGCTCACGTGCCGCCATATCGCCGCCCTTCCTGGGATGGATTTGCCTATATCGCTTATCAAAGTGAAGAGGATGTAGAAGAGACGCTTGCTCAGGAGCAGTATGCAAAGCGGATTGTCGCTGATGAGCAAACGGTTTTTCGCAAAGTCACGCGGCAACTGGCACGGGAGTACATCATCATTCCCAGCATCCGCCATCGGGATCCCTTCAGTCTGGTTAAAATCCACTACCGCCAGGATTCACTTTCCCGCGAAGATTTTCAACGTCAATGGTTGCATGAACATGCCGATCTGGTGGTTTCTAAGGCAGCGACCAAAGAGTATGTCCGCCGCTATGCTCAACTTCACTCTTTCAGCATGACTCAGGAAGATCCGGAAGGAGAGAAAATAGATGGGATTAGCGTATTCTCTTTTGACTCCCTGAATGACCTGGAAGATTACCTCTGTACGGAAGAGTGGGCAGAAATCGAGAAGTCTGAACATAGCATTGCCGATGCCCAAGCCTCTGAGTTCTGGACGTCGGTAAACTACAGTGTTATCAACCGTCTGATGCCGGAACAGGCTACAGAAAAATAGGTAATAGCAAAGGCCTGATTTTTTATTGTGGCTTACAGGCGCACGGGTACCTTAAAAATTAAAAAGGCCGCACTCCGGTGTGGCCTTTGCTCCTCACGCTTATGCCTGCAGTTACCAGCGGCGCTCTGTCTACGGGATGGCCATTATGAAACGTTGTTTCATAATGTGAGTGCGATCACCGTAAAAAAAATGCCTCTACCGCATACTAGAATGGTAGGAACGACTCAAGTTCTGTCACAGTAAGCGCCTGCTGTAGAGATAACAATACGCGGGTTTTGCCCCAGGCAAAATAGAGATAGTTGCCTAAAGCGGGAAGGTTCCTTCCATTATTTAAAACCAAACATAAAGAATTGTGTAAAATTCTTAAGGATGATTATGTCACCTTTAATCTCACTCGGATGGGTACTGGCTGGTATTGTATTGGTAGTCGTGCTTACTATAAAATATAAATTTCATAATATTTTCTCATTACTTATTTCGGGGATATTTGTTGCTGTAGCAGTAGGCATTCCATTAGACAAAATAGTTGCCACCATACAGCAAGGTATTGGCAGTATTATGGGGCATTTGGCACTGATTATTATATTCGGTGCAATTATTGGGAAATTTATGACGGAATCAGGGGCCAGCCAACAGATAGCCGATACGGTTATCCGTCACTGCGGCACTCGTTTCCTTTCCGTAGGGCTGATTTTTATTGGTGTGATATTTGGTATTGCAATGTTTTATGAAGTGGCCTTTCTTATCGCTATGCCACTGGTTATGAATATCGCAAAAAAGGCAAACATTCCTTATATGAAGCTGGTCATACCCACAGTGGTTGGCGCAACAATGGGACACAGCTTATTCCCCCCACAGCCAGGGCCGGTCGCACTTATTAGTGCATTCGATGCTGATATGGTGCAGGTTTACTTATATGGCGTGTTAGTAATTATTCCGGCATTATTTTGTGCAGGCATTCTTTTGCCAAGGCTGCTGCCCGGCATTAACAACATGCCGCTTAATTCGATGATTAAACCTATTGAAGAGCTGGATTCAAGTATTTTGCCCTCCTTCCGGATCAGTATCCTGATCCCACTGATACCAGCGGTACTGATGATTCTGGCCTCAGTGATAAAACCATTTGCAGGGAAAGACTCTGAGCTTACGCGCCTGTGTCAATTACTGGGTAGTGCGGAGATCAGCATGTTGTTAGCCACTTGCGCTGCAATCTGGTTTCTGGGTATTAAGCGAGAATTAACACCCGAGGAGATTACCAAAAAAATAAGCGTGTCGATTTCTCAGATTGCTAATGTGCTGTTTGTCATCAGTGCAGGTGGTATTCTTAAACAAGTTATTATTGATTCAGATGTGGGAGACAGCATTGTTCATATTATGAGCCATGTTCCCTTTTCGCCATTTATTATTGCATGGTTAATTACGGCTGTTATTCGAATACTTACTGGTCAGGGAGCTGTGGCAGCGATCACGTCAGCAGGTATTGTCTCACCTATGGTTGGTGCTTTTGATCTCAATCCTGCCTTGATGGTCCTGGCAGTAGCATGTGGCAGTAATACCATTACGTTGATGTATGATGGAGGTTTCCTGTTATTTAAGGAAACTTTTGGTTTATCAATGAAAGATACTTTTAAGACCTGGGGTTTACTGGAGCTGATCAACTCTGTGGTGGGTTTGGGTATGGTCATACTTATTAATGAATTTATCTGATTATATTGAATCAGCAGAGGTAACCAGCCTGGAAAGCGCGCATAAACGAAGCGGAGAGTGATCCTTCGCTCTTCGCTCTTCGCTCTTCGCTCTTCGCTCTTCGCAGCAACTATAAAAAAATAATAAGCCGTAAACCAGCAGCTGCCAGAGATTATTCTCTGGCAGCGCTCTGCTTGTGGCGTGACCGCACCAGCCCTATGCCGCAGCGCCTTTAGGCTGAGCTGCAACGTGCCCGGCCCACAGGCTGGCAACCCATTTCACCCCTTTGGAGGTGAAGCGCGCCTGAGAAAAGGCGTGTTGGTTTTCTCCCACGCCAGAGTGCAGCGTGAAGTAACCAGCCTGCAGATGGTGATGCTGCGGCGTCAGGGTGCCTTTGACACGGTACATAATATTGCGCTCAAGCAGGAACTGGCGGAACTCCGGCTCTTTCACTTTGAGCAGTTTGCAAAGCTGACGAAAGCCGAGGGAATCCTGGACCTCCATAAAACTGTCAAAGAACGCCGCCTTTGGGGCAGAAAGCGCCAGCTGCTGCTCGGCAGCCTGACGCTGTTCAAACTGCTCAGCCCAGGCGCGTGCCGCTTCGGCCGGATTGGTGAAGTCAGGCAAATGGGTGGTTTTTTCGCGATCCTGCCAGCGGTCCAGCACCTCAGCCGTAAAGCCTGGCGATAAACGGGCGACTGCCAACAGCGAATCACGTTTATTCAGGCGATATTCCTGACGCACTTCCCCTTCCCGCTCATAGTCATTGACGATAATGGGCTGCGACAGACGCTGGGCAGTTTCCAGACTTTTAAATAACCGCTTAACTTCTCCATGCGTGATGCCGGTCATCTCAGCCAGTTCACGGCTGCTCATTGTGACCGATTGTTCCAACGATTTAAGGCTTTCAGTCGAAATCATCATGGGTTTACCCCTCACTAACCTTACCAATACCCAGCGGGCAGTTGGATTATTATACAAATACCTGTTCAAATATCCAGTATTTTTTTTGAGCGATGTTGTAACAGGAGTCTGTAATGGGATCAGGCGTGGGTGATGATGGCCCGGTTGTTGCCGGTTACCCTCCTCGGTGTTGAGCATCCTGTGCTCCAGAGATGACAACCTCGTTTCCTTTCAGACTTTACAGGGATACCGAAAAATAGGATGTGCCGTCTTCGCCCTGGTAAACTGAAAACACGATAACCTTTGTCACTGTTTCTCTGTTTCATGACAGAGAGTCTGAGTTAATTAGCAACCAGCCTGATTCGCCATTACTACTATTTATCAGCCAGGAAATTATTCAATGCGGCAGTGAGCCTGTTCTTAAGGCTTTCATTTTATTATGGTAAATTTTCCGGCAACAGGTTAATCAAATTTATCAAAATAGCGATATAACTCACCACGTGTAACCTATTGATTTATAGAATATATAAACCCATACAACACTTATTCGGCTTAATCTCATCCTCCGCTGAGAGCACGCTTAAATATTCAATGCTAAGGTTAATATGATTTTGATTAACCAGAAGGGAAATATATTATGCGTCAAAAAACAGCATTGATTACCGGAGCTTCAGGTGGCATTGGTTTTGAAATTGCAAAACTTTTCGCCAAAAATAATTATGACATTATTGCCGTGGCACGCAACGAAGAAAAACTGGAAAAGGCCTGTGCAGAACTGAAAGCATTTGGTGGCGCAGTTCACTCTTTTTCAGCAGACTTAAGCCGCTATGATGCCATTGAGATGTTGAAGGCGAAAGTGGATGAAGCGGCTTTTGCCATTGATGCACTGGTGATTAACGCTGGTCAGGGTCTTGGGGGACGGTTTATTGGCGAGCCGGACGGGACTGAACTGGCAAAAGAGCTGGATCTTATTCGCCTTAATGTCGATTCCTACGTTCATCTGTCAAAAATATTTTTGCCTGAAATGATCAAGCGCGGCAGCGGTCACGTGCTGATGACCTCATCCATTTCCGGCACAACCCCGGTCCCGTTTGAATCCGTGTATGGCGCCACCAAAGCCTTTGTGAACTCTTTCTTTTGGGCTGTACGCAATGAGCTGAAAGGGTCTGGTCTGAATATGACTTTGCTGCTACCAGGCGCAACCGAAACCAACTTCTTTAAGAATGCTGGTCAGAGTGATACCCAGGTTGGCGCCAGCCAGCCAACGAAACCCAGTGAAGTCGCCGCGCGGGCCTGGTATGCGCTTATGAGCGGTCACGAATATGTTTACGGCAGCGATGATGCTGAATATGAGGGTGATATCATGAACCGCATGCAGAGTGAACCACAGAAAGCACAGCGGCACCGCCTGCTTTCGGAACCGGGTTCAGCGTCAAAATAGAGTAATCTGTGAAGGCCCTGTCGGATGTTGCCGGCAGGCATTACATTCCCACCGGTTATTATCAACTCCTTGTAGCCATCTGGTCAGTTGCGCCAAAATAACTCAGTCGCGTTTTGTGCGCCCCCAACCGTTTAAAATCTCTGGCGCATTTTTAAAATAGCAGAGCAGACAAGCGGGATTTACCGATGTTTCGTAATGAAAATTCCTTTTCCCAGCCGGGATACATACCTTATATAAATGCTGAACCTGACCCTGTCATAATGGTGAACCAGCTGAGTGCAAAGAGGGATTTTCTACATACAGGTAACCAATCCCTAAAAGCTGGCTCGCCCGGTCCAATTCGCCAAAATGGATATTAGTCGCGCGGCTTTTCAGGTTGTCGCCGGGATCAAAAGGATTAAAATCAATTTGCCTGATAATGGCCTGACGCCAGCTTTCACCAAAGGCGCAGCTCCGGCCATAAAGCCATATCTGGTTGATATTCAGTGTATTCAGGAAATTATACAGGCTCATACCGATGGCTTCGGCTGCATGATTTACCCAGGCCGCGATCCAGGGTTCCCCTTTCTGCCAGGCGGCAAAAAGCTGTCGGTTTGTCTGAGGCGGTACTTCACTGTTTTTCGAACGTGCAGCCTGTTTAAGCGCGCTTAGCGAGGCGACCGTTTCAAGGCACCCCTGGCGGCCACAGCTACAGCGTGCCCCCTGAGGATCCACTATCGTGTGCCCTATCTGCCCGCTGCCGTATAAATTGCCGCGAAAAATTTCGCCATTGATCACAAAGGATGATCCTATCCCGTAATCAACGTTAATCACGCAGAACTCACGCTGCTGATTACTGTTAAGCCACTTCTCTGCAAGCGCCAGCATAATGCAGTCGTTATCGACTCTGACTTCAATCCCTAATCGCTCCTCCAGCAGATATTTCAGCTCAACAGGCGCTTTCCACGCCGCCTGGGGCATATGTTGAGAAACGCCGGTAGTGGGATCAACCTGTCCATGTACCGCCAGCGCCAGGTTTATTTTTTTGCCGGGCCATTGCTGGCAGACCGTTCGCCATAGCGCTTCTGTCTCTGTCAGAAGGGCTTCAGGCGAAACCACAGCAATGGTTTTTTGCTGACATTCTCCCCTGGCCACCAGCTGCGCATCCGCCAGCTGGAACTCAATGCGGGTGGGCGTGATACACATGCAGAGCGTCCAGGGACCACTTGCAGGAAGCTGAAAACTGCCAGCGTTATGCCCACGATGGCTCAGCGCTACATCAGTACGATCGATTTTTGCTTCATCAATCAGCTCCTGAAGAATTTTACTGGTGGCCGGAATAGTCAGCCCGCTTAGCTGGGCCAGCTGTGATTTACTCAGCCGTTTATGTCGCCACATCAGCCTCATAAAGAGCGCTTTGTTGTGCTTACGCACCTGAGAATTATTTAACCCCTGCTGGTTCATTAGTGTTGCCCGTCTGATTTGGCCTGTTCTGAGTATGCCCGTTTCAGTAAACAGTGTTAACTGACTTCTGTGACTGTACCTTCAGCCATGCCGCTGTGATTGCTTTAAAGTCCGTCTTCATCAAGCAACGAGGAGGGATTATGGCATTTATACTCAGAGACCCAGTCTGCCTGGCAAAGGAGCTGGTTAACACCTGCGTTGCCGCCAATGCGCTGGCTATCTGGAGCCTTGGACAGGCAGGTATCATTATCAAAAATCATGCAGGTGATTTGCTGGCCATCGATCCTTACCTGAGTGATGCCATCGAACGTCATAATCCTGGTACGGAGTTTGTACGCCGCTTCCCGCCCGTGCTGCCGCCGGAAGCGCTGGCAGTCTGCAACGCTATCCTGATTACCCATTATCATGATGACCATATGGACTGGGGCACACTGGAGCCGCTTGCACTCTGTTCACCGGAGCTGCCGTACTGGATCCCGGCTCCTGATGGCCGCGCCCTGCAAAGGGAGAAGCCAGCCATGGCCAGTCAGATACACCTCGCAAAAACCGGGCAACTTATTGAGGCAGGGGAATTTCAAATTTTGCCTGTAGCAGCGGCGCATAGCGATTATGAATGCGATGAGGAAGGTAACGATCGTTATCTGGGTTACCACATTACCTGTAACAACCTCAGTCTCTGGCACAGCGGCGATACGCTGGTTACACCGGCATTACAGGCTCAGATGCACTCTCTTAAACCTGACATTGCCCTGCTCCCCATTAACGGCGGCGACGCTGCGCGCAAAGCACGCGGCATCATGCCTAACATGAGTTTTCGTGACGCCGCGGACCTGCACCATGCGATAGGCAGCGATCTCCTGCTGCCCTGTCATTACGATCTCTTCAGCTGTAACAGTGACAATCCTGCCTGGTTCGTTGATGACATGCTGACCCGTTACCCGGGAAAGAAATTTCATTTGCTGATGCCGGGTGAACGTTTCATTTACCAGGCCTGATACATAACCCTACAAACGGAACCACCTGCTATGACAACTACAACATCACCGGCAGCCTCTTCTCTGCTCGTTCGGCTCGGCATCCCGCCTGCGCTGGCATGGGGTTATATTGCCGTCCTGCTTTTTATGATTGGCGACGGCGTCGAGTCTAACTACCTCGCCCCCTATTTAAGCCATAACGGTTTTACGCTGGATATTGCCGCCACGGTCATCGCCTTCTACGGCATCACGGTGACGCTTGGCTCCTGGCTTGCCGGCTCGCTCTCTACCCTGATAGGCCCGCGTAAAGTGATGTTGCTGGGCGGCACTATCTGGATAGTCTTTGAGATTTTATTCCTGGCGTTTGCTCTGCCGGCGCAGAGCTTTGTCGGCATTGCTCTCACTTATGGCGTGCGTGGCGTTGCCTATCCGATGTTTGCCTATGCCTTTCTTGTGTGGATACAGTCGGCCGCTCCCACGGAGATGCGCGGCTCGGCAACGGGCTGGTTCTGGCTGGCATTTACCGGCGGTTTGCCGACGCTGGGCTCGTTAGTGGCCATTTTCTCTATCAGAGCGATCGGCGAGTATGGCACCTTCTGGCTCTCGCTGGTCCTTGTGGTGCTGGGCATGGCGATCATGCTGCTGGCCGTTAAAGAGCGAAGCGGCTACAGCTCTCTGCTGGACGATCAACAGCGAAGCCAGGGCACGTGGCGAACTTTGATGGGCGGTATTGATATCCTGTGGCGTGAGCCGCGCATTGCCGCCGCTGCCGTGGTTCGCATCATTAATACAACGCCCTATTTTGGCTTCTTTATTTTCCTTCCTGGGTTTTTCACCGAGCGTATTGGTTTTTCCCAGACAGAATATCTCAGCCTGATCACCATCATGGGTCTGGTGGGCATGAGCTTTAACCCTATTGTTGGCAAGATAAGTGACCGCATCGGCTGGCGCAAGGTGCTGACTTTCTTTGGCGGCCTGGGGTCGGGGATAGCGATGCTGTTGATGTATTTCGTGCCGCAGTGGAGCGGTGGAAGCTTCATCCTCAGCGTGATCTGCGCCTGCCTTTATGGCATTACGCTTTGTGGTTATGTTCCAGCAGCCGCGCTCTTCTCCTCGCTTTGCGCCACTAAAGACAAAGGCAATGCGATGGCTATCTACTGCTTCGCGGCGGGACTCTCTACTTTCTTCGGCCCGGCGCTTTATAGCGGATTAAATGCGCTGTTCGGTACAGAAGGCGTTATCTGGTGTTATGCCCTGCTCTATCTCATTAGCGCAGTGACCTCATGGTGCTTCCTGCTCAGCCCGCTTGATCCGGGTGAGCAGAATAACCCCGCGGCCAGACGCTTACGCAAACTGGATTCAGTGACCTCGGAATAAAGGGAAAGAGATGAAACGTTTTGACTACATCATTGTGGGAGGTGGCAGCGCTGGCTCTATTGTGGCCTCGCGGCTGGTCAAAGAGAGCAATGCCACTGTTCTGCTGCTGGAGGCGGGCAGTGATGAGTATCACCCCGTTCTGAAAATGCCGGCTGGCTATATGAAATATCTCGCCAGCGATAAATATCTTACTCTCCACAAAACCCTGCCGCAGCCGCAGCTGAATGGCCGCGGCGTCATTGTGCCGCAGGCAAAAGTGCTGGGAGGCGGCTCTACCGTCAACGCTATGGTTTATATGCGCGGACATCGCCAGGATTATGAGGAGTGGAACCAGGCATTGCAGCATGAGGGTTATGACTGGTCGTGGGACTCGCTGTTGCCGCACTACACGGCCGTTGAAGATAACGATCATCTGGGCGCGCCCAATCATGGCACCGGAGGACCGCTAAAAATATCTCACCTTGGCCACTTCAGTCCTCTCAGTCGCGCCTATGTGAAAACGATGCAGACGCTGGGTATTCCCTATACGGCAGACTTCAACAGCGGTAATCCCTTTGGCGTTGGGTTTATGCAGCACACGATTGACTGGCAAACCCGCAAGCGCTGTAGCGTGGTGGATGCCTTTATTACTCCTCTGCGTGACAACAAACGGCTGGTGATTGAAACGCTCTCAGAGGTGCAGGAAATTGTCTTTGCAGGCAATGAAGCCAGGGGCGTTCGGTATCGGCGGGCGGGAAAGGAATATCATGTTGAGGCAAATAAGGAGGTTATCCTGGCAGCCGGAGCCTATCAGACGCCTAAACTCCTGATGATTTCAGGCATTGGTCCGCAAGATCATCTTACCGAACGGGGTATACCTGTACGTCACCACCTTCCGGGCGTTGGGCAGAATTTACAGGATCACTACGAGGTGCCGGTCGTAGCCACCACCCGTGGCGCCTGGGGCTATTATGGACAGGATCGCGGCTGGCCGATGATCAAAGCCGGCATTGAGTATCTGCTGTTTAAAACCGGTCCGGTCACCACGACAGGGGTTGAAACCTGTGCCTTTTTCGACCCGCTTGATTTCAACGGCATCCCGACTATTCAGATGTTTTGCGTACCCACAGTCTATCTCGATCGTGATGTGATGGGCGCCGATCCGGGTCATGGCGTCACCATAAACTCCCTTTTACTGCGACCAAAAGCTTGCGGCAGCGTAACCCTGCATGATGCAAATCCCGCTTCTATGCCGGTGGTGGATACGCAAATTTTTGGTCATCCGGACGATTTAACACGCACACTGGCAGGTTTTCATTTTGCCCGCAAAGTCATTGCGGCAGGCCCTATCAGCTCGATGGTAGAAAAGGAAATCTTTCCGGGAGCGGAAGTAAAGAGTGATGAAGCGCTGATTGAACATTGCAAAAGAATGGTGAAAACAGGTTATCACCCGGTAGGAACATGCCGCATGGGGCATGAGAGCGACCCGATGGCCGTACTGAGTTCCGACTTACGGGTGCGGGGATGCAGGAAACTCCGCGTCGTGGATGCCTCTGTTATGCCCAATATTATTAGTGGCAATACCAATGCTGTAGTGATGGCCATTGCCCACCGTGCTGCCGATTTAATTATGGATCATGAGCGGGCTGCCTCCCCCGATCCACAAGCAGAGGTCGTAATATGAGTGAGAAATTACAGGTTCTTCGGGCTGCTCTTGCCGCCTGGCAGCTGGATGCGCTACTGCTTAACCGGCGGGATAATGTTGCCTGGCTGACAGAGGGTGCCAGCTATTATGTGGTAGAGCGTGCCGAAACCGGCGTCGCCAGTCTGCTTGTTACCGCTGATACTGTCACTCTTCTGGCGCCTGATAATGAAATGCCGCGCATCCTTGCAGAAGAGCCGCTGCCCTTTCACAGCGAAACACGCACTTACCCGTGGTACGTCTCACTGGAAGCCGCACTTGAAAACTTTGAGCCGCTGAAAATTGGCAGTGATATTCCTCTCGCCTCAGCGGTAAATATCGGCCATAAGATGCCTGAGTTACGTCAGGGATTAAACAATAACGAAAAGCAGCGCTTTCGCGATCTGGGCAGGGAGACGGCTGACCTTGTTGAAGGTGTTGCACGCCAGCTGGAAACCGGCCTCAGTGAACGGGAAGTAGAGGCGGAAATCGTGAAAAGATGCCTTGAGCGCGGTATCCGACCGGTCTGTACGTTAATTGCGGCTGATGAACGCATTGCAGCCTACAAACATCCTGTACCGGGCGAAACGCGCCTGTCAAAGAAGATGCTTATTACGCTGGGCGCGGAACGGGCTGGCCTGAACGTAAGCCTGACCCGGATGGTACATTTTGGCGAACCTGACCCCGCTTTGCGCCAGCGTATTATGATGCTGGCAGAAATTCATGCTGATATTCTTACTGCCTTACAAATCAACCGCAGCTGGCAAGCGATCTTTGCGGATACAGAGCGGGCTTACCGGGATCGTGGGTGGCCCGAAAGCTGGCGAGAGCATCACCAGGGAGGGCCGGCTGGCTATGGCTGCCGTGACTGGATTGTCACCCCACACACCCCAGGCCAGTTGAAGTCCGATACTGCGCAGGCCTGGAACCCTACGTTAAAGGGGGTAAAGAGCGAAGATACGCTTTTACTCACTGCTCAGGGCCAGGAGTGGCTGACACGCAGTGGCAACTGGCCACTGATTGAGTTAATCCGTGGCGGCCAGCGCTGGCAACTTGCGGACTGGCTGGTTCTCCCGTCTTGATCATAAGGAAGCGAAAATGTCAGCACGTCTGAAAGATAAAACCGCAATAATAACCGGTGCCGGAAGCGGCATTGGTAATGCTATCGCCACGCTTTTTGCCCGCGAAGGCGCGCACGTCGCCCTGCTGGATTTAACATTGGAAACAACTGAAGAGCTGGCTGCCAGCCTGAAAAAAACAGGACAACGCTCTCTGGCCTGTGCGGCAGATGTCACTCATCCCGAACAGATTGAGAAGGCTGTACGAAAGATTGAAGCCACGTTTGGTCATATAGATATTCTGGTTAACAGTGCAGGTCTTAATGTCTTTCGTGATCCTTTAGCACTTACTGGTGATGAGTGGCAGCACTGCATGAACGTAAATCTTCAGGGGCCTTATAATCTGATACGCAGCGTGCTGCCAGGCATGTTGAAGCGTCAGTACGGCAATATTGTTAATGTGGCTTCCGTACATGGTCACAAAATTATACCGGGAGCCTTCCCCTATCCCGTTGCGAAACATGGGCTGATTGGCCTGACCCGCTCGCTTGGCGTGGAGTATGCCAGCCAGGGGATCCGCATCAACAGTATCTCTCCTGGGCTTATTATGACTCCGGCTGCAGAAGAGTGGCTGGCCAGCTGCCCGGACCCGCAGGCAGAACGCCAAAAACAGCAGGATTTATTACCCTGTAAACGGATTGGTGAACCTGATGAAGTGGCTTATACCGCCCTGTTCCTGGCCTCTGACGAAGCAAGGTTTATTAATGCCACCGATATTCTGATTGATGGCGGACGCAGCCAGGTTTACCACGATTAATTTCATCCTCTCCGGTTTACCCGGCATTGGACGGATCAACTCCTGCCCTTTAACACCCGCACAGATGAGCGTCTGCGCGGGTGCCTCTAAAATCTCGCTTTACACGTTTAGCTAACTATTTTTGCTACCCCGGCGTGATTATCGCGCTTTCCAGATTTAGGCCACTATTCATAAATCCTGCGAACGATTAGGGTGAGCTCATCTTAAGCGGGGTAACACCTTCCTGAGTATAAAACCAGAAAAATAAGTTTCCTGTTCGTTCCGAAAATTGACGCATTTATGTTTTTTTTGCCCGTGGGTAAACCGTTTCAACTAGTGGAAACGGGCCGTTTAATCCGGCCTGCAAACCGATCCGTCATCCGGCAATGTTGAGTGGTGCTGATGACTTGCGCGCCTAAATTATGAATCGAGGTTATCTATGTCTCAACGCGACGATTACCGCTCCCTCCGTCTGGACTCTATTTTCCAGACCGCAGTCAGTGATTATGCTGTTTTTGAAACACCCCTTCCCGCAGAGGCTAACCGTATCGTTATCCCGGTTTCTGCCCAGGAGAGTGAAAGCACACTCAGCGCGCCCGCTGATAATACCTTAGCGGTCAGCGCAGTGACTGCGGATGCTCCAGCAGCCCTGCGTCCTTACGAGCCCATCGCTACTGATGGCGTGATTGCGGCCTGGGAAGCAGCAAAGCCAATTCACCTGCGTGGTCAGGCAGTGGGCGAAGCAGGCTCTACCGTGACTCTCAGCTTCAATGATCAAAGCTGGGTAAGTACAGTGAACAAGTGGGGTTACTGGAACGCTTCGATGCCGCCGGAGGTGCTGAAGGGTCTGCCTGATGGCAATTACAGCCTGAAGCTCACCATTACGGACAGTGCCGGTAACAGCACCGATACTTCGGTCAGGTTTGGCGTTTATGTTGATAAGACCATCAAGCCAACGGTGGCGATCGATACTGTCAGCGGCGATAACGCGGTTAACTATGCGGAGAGTATTTATGGTGTGGATATCAGCGGCACCTCAACCCATATGGCCAGCGGCAGCAAAATCACGCTGAAACTGGGTGCTTTTAGCGTAATAGCTTCTGCAGCCAGTGACGGGACCTGGAACGGCCATTTCACTTCGGAGCAGTTACTGACTTTGCAGGATGGTGTTCATAGTCTGAGCGTCACCGCAGTCGATCCCAATGGCAAAACCAGCACCGTGACGCACGACCTGACGCTGATTACACATATGAGCAGCGTGCCGAACATCCACTTTGACAACGTTACTGATGACAACGTCATTAACCTGGTTGAAAGCCAGCACGATCTGCTGTTCAGCGGGTCGCTCTCTACCGTTACGGTGGGACAGGAGCTGATTCTTACAGGGGCCGATGGCAAAGATCACCTTGCTACGATAGATGCTCAGGGACACTGGCAGCTACTGGTGACCGCTGCCGATATGCCGGGATTCACCCGGAACGGTGAAATTCATGCCTGGTATCATGACGGTGCGAAAAACTACACCGATATGACACATGAGCTGAATATCATCACTGGCTTTATACCCGTCTATTACGAAATGTCTGTCGGCGGCGATATGACGCTGAATTATCAGGAAGCGCAGCATGACCTCAGCTTCTATATAGAAGGCGTGAATGAACTGGAGATAAATGGCAAAACGTACCTGCCTGATCACGGAGAAATCATACTTCCCAGCAAAGATTTGCTGGCGCTGGCAGAGGGTCCCGTCACTGCTCTCGCGCACCGTTGGGACGAGTACGGCAACAGCGATACGCAAACGCTTACGGACTTCTTCAATGTGGCAACCCATAATTTGCCTACGTTGACGCTGAATACCCCTTTTGATGACCACGTAGTCGATGCTAACGATGTGAATACCTGGCATCTGCTACAGGGAACATCGACCCACCTTGATCAGGGCAGTACGGTCACTTTAACACTCGGCGATCAAAGCTATAGCGCGGCCATTAAGGCTGATGGCCACTGGGCTTTGACCATTCCTGCCGGGGCGCTTGCCCCGCTGGATGATGGCGATTATGAACTGAAGGTAACGGCACACGACAGCGCGGGTAACAGTGCCTCAGCCAGTGACACTGTCACAGTGGCTTCACATCTGAACGCAGTAAATATGGATGCGTTGCTGGACTACTACTCACCTTCCGCTGCGCAAGATGAAGCTTCAGCCGGAGCGGTTTCCCTGGCACAGAGTGATGCTGTAGCAACTCTCTCTCATGTTGCGGCGGCCCCTGTTGACAGTAATCTGGTTAGCGATGCGCCCTATACGCTGGCTGATCATCTGGTGCATCATAACGCCGTGCTGGTGTAACAAGCCCGCTCTATCCCTCTGACAAGCCAGCCCGCTGCGGGCTGGCTAAAGTCATAAAGGCAGCTTCTCATAGCAATAAGAATATCACCCTTAAACATAAAAATAATTAACCATTCAATTGCGCATTAACGCCCGTACCAACGCTTTTATTGCGTTTTTTTAATAAATATTTCTTACTAAATAATTAAAAGGTTTAATTCAAATATACTTTCAGCGTTGCAGTATTTAAGATAAATCTGGAGGATTATCGCGCTGTTGTTATTTTTTATAGTTAAATGAGACGGTAAATAACCAGCAGAAAAAATATTATTTATAATATTTAAAATTTATTATATTCAATAAGTTAGCTAAATTCCCCAAAAGGAAATAAATCAGTTAAATTATTTTTGTGGTATTTATTTCACAAATGTCAGGAAGCGTATTAAGCTTTAATTACTATTTAACAGGAGGAGAAAATGTCTGATTCTGACGATTACGATAAAATCCATATTCTTCTCGGCGAAGCTACCATGAGCCTGATTGATAGCCGGAAAGAGGTAAGCAGTGAAAGCCTGTCACTTCAGCTTAAACAGATGGCTGCAGAGGAAAGTGATGACCTGCGTGTTATAGAAATATGGAAAGCCAGAAAATGGCTTCTGCAACATTCTGTGCAGTTTACGGCAGGACGTAATGGCGGATATGCTTCACCTCAGCGTTTGCGTGAAAACCACAGCAAGCTACAGGATTTTTACCATCTGCCCTCTTCTAATGATGCCAGGAAGCAGAGTTCCTGAATGAGTTACAGGAGTGAAAAGCAGCTCTGTTTTCAGCCAGATTGCTGTTCTGGCTGAAAACAGACGGAGAGCATCAGCGGTTCACTTCATTCCCTCTCTTTGCAGAAGTGGAGAAAGCGCCTCCAGCAGAGGTTCGGGTGAAACGGCATTCTCTTGCCCTTCCCGGCAATACTGAAACTCGGCAATTTCAATACCCACAAAAGGCTGAGAAGCCAGCATTTCACAGCAGCCCTTCAGCTCTGCCAGAGTAAGCCCCCCTGCGATAACATAATCTGTGGGCACGACCCCAGGTTCCAGCACGTCGCAATCCAGATGGACATAGACTGCGCGCCCGGCAATGGCCTGCTGAAGGCGCTCTGCCAACCCTTCACCGGGTTGCAGGCATGGAATGTTATGCCGGGCAATAAGGAGCGATTCAGAGGTATCAATATTGCGTTGCCCCACTAGGGGTCAGTTTGGATATCGAAAATTATTGTACGTTAAGGCTAAAAATTGACCACCAAGCCCCGGGAGAATCTTGGGAAGATCCTCCCGGGTTAAATAGGTTGCTTACCAACTACCGTAAGGATATTTTTTCCCTTTGATAAAATTCTCGGTATCTTTTCCGTACTCATAGCCGTTAGAAAACCGCGTTATTCCTTTGCAAATATCCAGTTTATCTCCAGACACTGTTTTCATAACTGATGGTGTTACGCGATAACTAAGTTCCCCCCGGGCTACCCCACTTAACCAGACAGCAACCTTCCCCTCAGGAGCCAACCCAATTTGCACAGTATTATGTGGATAATGTTCCCCATAAGGATTCAGCATTTTTTCCACAACGCTCTTAGGGAGGGTCAGGTGGGTTTCATACACCTTTTTGTCTATCACCGAGTCCCAGCAAAAAAGAATATGCTTTGGGGCGCTATCAACGTGATTCCAGTGCCCATTGAGGGCGCGAGCACTATCGTTCCATTCACCAATCACGCCATTCAGGGCCTTCGTGCTATCGAGAGTATTAAACCGATAAATCGTCCCATCAGTCCCCTGGACAACGGCGAACGTTACCACTGCGGGCAGTGCTTTTGGCGTGAAAAAGTTAAATTTCCACTCCGTCAGCACATCATTTTTGACTGAGGTATTGGGCTGGTCAGTACCGTGGCAGGCCGTCAACACAAGCACCGGGATCAGACCGGCCAGACGAATTATTTCCATATTTTTTTCCCGTCCATATCGTAGACCGTCCGCTGCCAGCGCTCGTCCGGCCGGTTGGTGAACGTCACCAGCTTCGCCGGTTTGACCGCTCCGCTGATCACCCCCTGACCGTCACGCACCACACTGTTCCAGTTGGCCGAGCAGTGAATATACTTTTCGGCCAGCATCAGGATTTCCGGGGTGGTAAAACCGGGGGCAGACTGACCGCTGCGGGCAGCTCGGCCCATCACTATCGCTTTTTTACACAGGCTATTTAACTCAGATCGCAATGACAGATTGTCATCTTTAGGCTGTATAGGATCGAATATCACGCCTGCATCCTGTGCCGCATCGAGCATCACCCGCAGCACTACCTTCGACCAGTCATTACGCGTGGGGCGGTCAATTACCAGCGCGGCACCGCTGCGCTTTTGCGGCGTGCCGTAGCGGTCGGCGGCCAGCCTGTCGTCATGCCAGGTGTCCGCATTCACCGCCACCGCATTCAGCAGCGGCGATATCGCCGGATAACCATCCATCGCTTTAAGCTGCGTGCAGGTCTGCCGGTAAATTCGCGTTTCCGTATCCGGGGTGGAAAGCGGCACCGTTTCAAACTCCGGCCGGGTCAGGAAGCAGGCTTCGTGCTCGTCAGGGTTGTAGCCGCCGCCAATGTCGGAATGAACACCGGGCAGGGCCAGCTCCGGCCACGCCGATTTCACGCTGTTCAGCGCGAAGTTAAACCTGCACTCGTGCTGCGCGGTGATATGAAAAACCTTCTCCGCCACGCCAGGGCGCAGCACCAGATTAACCTCGCCGGTGTCCGCGCTGTGCGGATTGAGGCCGTTAACCGGCGTTCCGATAGCGGCCACGGTGTCAAATATCCCCAGAAAGCGGGTTTTACCTCCGGGCGTACCGGAAAATTCAGTGCCAGCCAGTCCGGTCTTAATCGCCGCAATAATCGCGCTGTCCTGACTGAATACCCGGTTGGCAAAATGTCGCGCCGCAGCCGCTCCCCGGCTGAATCCGAAAATATCAAACTGCAATTCCCTGACGAGTTCCACATCAGTTTCGGATGGCTTGGCTAAATAGTCTTTGATAGCAGTAGCCAGTGCCGCGACAGCCTTGTCCGTTTTTCTCACCACACCGGTGTCGCCCCGTCCGGTCCCCATTCCGTAAGAGCTGTCACCTTCTCCACGTTCTGTGCCGATCCCCTCGATATAAATAGCCTGCTGCCCTTGCGTTCCGTCATCGGGGAAATCGGTGGTATACAGCGTATTGAGCCAGTGCACGTTGGTGTAATAGCCGAGATAACTGCCGGCAGCAGTGCCACTGTAACCCCGTTTCAGCCGGGTGCACTGAATTAAAGCAGACTGGGCATCGGCATCATTCAGCCCAAAATGTTCACCGGTGCAGGCCTTTTGACGGTCTGCACTGTTATCCGCGTTGTTGCCGGTACCGTCGAAGAACACTCCTATCGTCAGCGTAATTTCCCGTTTCTTTTTCTTCGCCGCCTGCGCGTGCTGCTCAGGCTCAACGGACTGCTGCGCCTTTCTCTCCGCAGCCTGTGCCCGCTCTGCCGCAAGCCCGGCGTTGCAATCTCTCTCATAGGTGTGCGTCTCGACGGAAGGAATAAACTTCGCCCGGCAGGGACAGGAGCTGTAGCTGTCGAGAGACCCCGCCCACACTTTCAGCACGCCGCCGACTTCATAGGTATCCCCCATGCCGCCACAGACCCGGAAGCGCCCGGGATGCTTCCCGCAGGTCACCGGATCGCCCTCCCTGACCTGCTGGCGCTCAATGCCGCCGATTTCATAAGTATCATCCTCCGCGCCCGACAGAATGCGTCCGCCGCAGGTGGTTTTGTCCAGGTGATACAAAAAGAATCCCGTTGTCATAATCCCTCATGAATAAAATGGTTATAAAATCAGCGCATCATACCTTAATCATGACTTAACCAAAATCTTCGGCTTCTGATTGCCGGTACAATGCCTGGATACGGCAGATTTGCGAAGGGCTGTAGCCCGTTGCGTCTGAGGTTTCGCGGATACTGAGTTTTTTTACCTGCCGGTAGTACAGGACTTTCTGATGCCGCTCCTGATCGACCTGTTTTCCCCGGTATTTCCCCAGCGTATGTGCCCGTTCTATTCCCTGTTTCTGCCGCTGACGACGACTCAGCCAGTCCTTATGCGACATTGCAGCCATCAGGTCGATAAGCATGTTATTGATGGCGGTTATCACAGCACGGGTGATCGGATCAGCCTGCGAAGGGTCTTTCTCTGACAGTGCCTGCCATGAGGTAGGAACATCGAGGCTGACAATTCGCAGTTCGTGTTGTTCTATCTGCTTTTTCAGCGTCATCCAGTCGCTGTTGCTCAGGCGGGTCAGGCGGTCTATCTGCTCGACCAGCAAAATATCATTGTGGTGACTGTCCATAAGTAAGCGCCCCAGTTCCGGACGATCAAGTTTTGTCCCGCTGATATTTTCCCTGTAGTAACTGGCTATTTTATAGCCTCGTTCCTGAACGAACTGCTCCAGCATCTCTTTTGCCCGATCGGCGAACTGATCTTCCGTTGATGCTCTTAAATAGGCTCTGATGAACATTTTTTCACCATATTATCGCATTTAGGTTATTGCATTAAATCTATCGCATATAGGTTATGTCATACATCGTGTGCCGTCACGTTCTGATTATGGTGTAAGGGTGTACCCTTATGCGATAACCACTTTTGTTAAAAATACCGCACAAAATAATTTACAAGGAAAACTATATGGCACGGAGGCAGATCCTTTCGCTGTCGGAAAGAGAATCATTGCTGGCATTACCAGACGATGAGTTAACGCTGACCCGAATGGCGTATTTCAGTGAACATGATCTGGCGCTTATCAGTGCTCACCGTAAACCCGCCAGCCGATTTGGTTTTGCCGTCCTGCTTTGCTATCTGAAAAATGTCGGTTTTGCTCCGGATAAAAAAATCCCCGCCTCTGATGCGTTGCTGAAGCATATCGCCAGCAGGCTAAAACTCACCGGGGATCTCTGGCCTGCTTACCTTTCCGGCAGGGAAACCACGCGACGCGAGCATTTAACCGAACTGTACCGCTATCTTGGTGTAAAAGCGTTTACCAACAAAATACAGCAGGACTGTGTTACACACCTGCTGCCGATGGCGACGCGCACCGATAAAGGTATTCTTCTGGCCGAAGAGCTGCTGGTCTGGCTCCGGCAGAACAACGTGATGATCCCCGCGATTGATGTCGTGGAGCGTACCTGTGCGGAGGCCATGGCAGGCGGCGATAAAATCGTATTTCAGACCCTGAATGCCCCGTTAACCCCGGTTCACAGGGATGCTCTGGATCGTTTGCTTGAGTCCTCAGATAATCAGCCTTCCCGGCTGACATGGCTTCTGCAACCGCCGGGTAAAATCAATGGTAAGAATGTACTGCAACATCTTGAATGGCTGAGCAGCATTGAATCGCTGGCATTACCTGAGGGTATCGATCGTACCATTCACCAGAACCGGTTGCTGAAACTGGCGCGGGAAGGCCGAAAGATGAGCAGCCGGGATTTGACCCGATTTTCAGCAGCCCGGCGTCATGCGATCCTGGTGTGCGTGCTGGAAGAAGCCAGAGCCACACTGATAGATGAAGTGATTGAACTGCATGAACGCATGCTGAACAGCCTGTTCAGTAAAGCCAAAAGAACACAGGCTGAGCGCCTTCAACAGACCGGAAAGCTGATCCAGTCAAAACTGAGGCAGTACATCGATGTCGGCCAGGCACTGTCTGAAGCTCGTGATTCAAATAGCGATCCATGGCTCGCAATAGAAAACATACTCCCATGGCCTCAATTTGTCGCCAGTCTGGAGGAAACACGCCATCTCGCCAGGAAAAATAATTTTGATCCGCTGCATATTATTACTGAGAAATACAGCACATTACGGAAATATGCCCCGCGCATGTTGTCCGCTTTACAGTTAGTCGCCACCCCGGCAGCGCAACCTCTGGCTGATGCGCTGGTTGTGATCAAGGATATGTACCGAAAGCAGTCACGTAAAGTTCCGGCGACAGCGCCGCTTGAGTTTGTCCCTGAAAGCTGGCGCAAAGTGGTGATGACACCTGCGGGTATTGACCGGCAATACTATGAATTTTGTGCGCTCAGCGAGCTTAAAGGTGCATTGCGCTCCGGGGACATCTGGGTTAAAGGCTCACGCCGCTACAAAAACTTTGATGATTACCTCATTCCCGAAAAGGACTTTGACAAACTCACACCGGCGCTGCCCCTGCCCGTATCTGCTGATTATCATGAGTACATCACCAGCCGTATGACCCTGCTTCAGTCCAGACTTGAAGAGGTCAATGCCATGGCTGCCCTTGGTGAGCTGCCCGATGTGGAAATATCTGACAGGGGAGTAAAAGTCTCTCCGCTGGATAACTGCGTCCCGGTGCAGGTTTCACCGCTGGCAGAGCTGGTTTACAGCATGCTACCGCGCCCTAAAATCACGGAAATTCTCGATGAGGTAAACAGCTGGACGACGTTTACCCGACATTTTTCGCATATAAAAAATGACATTACCCGTCCCGATACCCGCCTGCTCCTCACCACCATCCTTGCGGATGGCATCAATCTTGGTCTGACCAAAATGGCGGAAGCCTGCCCCGGAAGCACCAAATCATCACTGGAAGATATTCAGGCATGGTACATCCGTGACGAAACCTATTCAGCCGCCCTTGCCGAGCTGGTGAATGCGCAGGGGAAACGGCCGTTAGCGGCGTTCTGGGGAGACGGGACAACCTCATCATCGGATGGACAGAATTTCAGGACTGGCAGCTCAGGCCGCTATGCAGGGCAGGTTAACCCGAAATACGGTCAGGAGCCTGGACGTCAGTTTTATACCCATATTTCGGATCAATACAGCCCGTTTTACACCTGCATAATCAGTCGGGTCAGGGATTCAACCCATGTGCTCGACGGCTTGCTGTACAACGAAAGCGACCTGGAAATCAGGGAGCATTACACCGATACCGCGGGGTTCACCGATCATGTATTTGCCCTGATGCATCTGCTGGGATTTGCGTTCTGTCCACGAATCCGGGATCTCCACGACAAGAAGCTGTTTATCAAAGGGAAAGCGGATCAATACCCGGCGCTTCAGTCACTGATATCAACGACCAGCCTGAACCTGAAAGAGATCGAGATTCACTGGCGTGAAGTGCTGCGTCTGGCGACCTCGATAAAGCAGGGAACCGTAACGGCATCCCTGATGCTGAAAAAACTGGCCAGTTATCCTAAACAAAATGGCCTGGCAAAGGCGCTGAGAGAAATTGGCCGTATTGAGAGAACGCTGTTTATGCTCGACTGGTTCCGCGATCCTGCACTTCGTCGGCGGGTACAGGCGGGACTGAATAAAGGAGAAGCCCGTAACGCGCTGGCTCGTGCGGTATTCATGCACCGGCTGGGAGAAATCAGGGACCGAAAGCCGGAAAATCAGAGCTATCGCGCCAGCGGACTGACGCTGCTGACAGCGGCGATCTCGCTGTGGAATACCATGTATATGGAAAGAGCGGTCGATGCCCTGAAGCGTAAAGGGCTGAAGATCAACGAGCAACTGCTGTCGCATTTGTCGCCGTTAGGCTGGGAGCACATCAATCTGACAGGTGACTATATCTGGAAAAGCAACAAGATACCGGCTTCCGGTAAGTTTCGTCGGCTGAGGCCAGCCAAAGTTGAAAGGTCAAAAAACAGCCTTAACGTACAATAATTTTCGATATCCAAACTGACCCCTACAACCCTGACGATAAAAAATGCCCGACTGAGAGCGGGCATTATCAGAAGATAAGAGCAAACCTGACTGCAACGTAAGAATCAACCGGGATGCATAAACCAGGTGCCGCTATAAGGAACCGGCAAATAATCCCGGAAAATCTGTTTCAGGGTCTGTTCCGGTTGCAGATCGGCAAACAGCTCAGGATAGAGGGTTTTTGCCATAAATTCGGTAGCGGCGATGTGCCAGGGACTGAGATAGAAGTTCATCCAGATCACTGAGGCGTGCCCGTTAGTTAAAGCCTTCAGTTCGCGTAATCCGCGCTGTTTTTGCGTCATCTCTGCAAAGCTGCGCTGTACGGCTTCCGCTTCCACCGCCGGCCCCAGCTTCAGCATGCTATCGGCCGCATTATCCCCGGCTCCGGTCGCAAAGTAGTAATCCGGCTGGGAAGCAATCACCTTCTCTTCACTCAAACGCCCAAAAACCCCCTGAACCGTGTTGGCAGCAATGTTATTGCCCCCTGCCACGGCAAGCAGTTCGCCCAGGCTTCCCTTCACTGCGGTAACGCAGCACTCATTTCTTCTGCCAAGATGCAGCTGTAGCAATACGCTGGGTTTGCGCCCTTGATAGCTGGCAAGGCGCGTCTGGATAACATCAAGGTGAGTACGATAAAAATGATTGAAAGCCTCTGCACGGACGGTCTGGTTAAGCACTTCGCCCAGAATCGAAACGCTGCGAGGGGTGTTCTTCAGCAGATGTACGCGTAGATCCACCTTTACCACCGGAATATGTGCCGCTTTCAGCATCGCAGCTAAGCGCAGATCACCGTCATCATACCTGGCCAGACTGGGCAGAATAACCACATCCGGCTTCAGCGCCAGCACCTGCTCGGGATCCATATCATTGGTTCCCCCTGAACCCAGCGAAGGGATCCTGAGCATTTGAGGGAACTTATGGGCGAAAATTTCCCACATCTGGCTGTCATATTTTTTCAGATCCAGCGGCCAGCCAATGATATGTCGAAAAGGATCGCCGGGCTCCAGCATCGCCAGGGTATAGAGCATCCTGCTTTCACCCAGCACAATACGCTGCGGATTATCGGGGATTTCCACCTGGATACCTTCAATGTCAGTCACAGATTTTGCCATCACAGCGGGAGATAACGCTAAATAAAGCGGCGCGGCAACGCTAATCAGCATGGCAGTAAGCCAGCTTAACCGACGGGAATTGTTCAGCTTCATGAGATCAGAATTCAATGCTGGCCTCGGCCATCAGGAAACGGCTTTCCCCTTCGCGGACACGCAGATCGCCGCCGCTTGAGGTGTAGTAGTGTTTATTAAACAGATTATTAAGATTTAATTTCAGCTGCGTTTTCTCGCCAAAAAGGCGGTTGTTCCACGCGATAAAGCTGTCAGCCACAACATAATCTGGCAGGGTGAAGCTGTTTTCAGGATCGCCCGCCCGTGTGCCTACATAGCGTGCGCCTCCGCCAACGCGGAAGTCGCCAGGGAGACCCTGGATGGTGAGCTTATGGCTAAGATAGAGGGCACCTGAATGACGCGGTGCGTTCTGCAGACGGTTGCCGTTATTGGCATTGTTTTGACCATCCTCCACAATTACTGCATCGTCGTAACTGTAATTTGCGCTCAGATCCCACCCCGGAAGTACTTCACCGTTCAGTTCGAACTCGGCGCCACTGGAGCGCGCCTTATCAATGGTTCTTGTTTCACCGTTGATGCTGAGCGACATGTCGCGCTCATCAATGCGATAGAGCGCAACGCTGGCAAACAGGCGCGGGGAAATTTGCCATTTACTGCCCACTTCCCACGTTGTGCCCTGTTCTGGTTTACCAACGTTACCATCATCGTTCACCTCCGCAGATGGCGTAAAAGATTTACTGACGCTGCTGTAGAAGCTCACCTCGGGCGTCAGCTTGTAGATCACGCCAGCCTGCGGCAGGAATTTATTACCTTCATCATCCAGCGTCTGGATGACCGGATCAAAACCTCTGGAAGCCCGCTGTTCATAATGCTGATAGCGCCCTCCGGCCACGACTGTCCACTCCCGGGTAAGTGAGATACTGTCCTTAACGTAAACCGAACGGCTGTGAATGCGGTTTAGCAGATTGGCATTCGCTGTTTTTTCGCTACTGCTGTCGGTGACCGGAGAGAGTAAGTCATATTGTGGGGAGTTGAGGTTGAAGTCACTATTGGCTGTGCCCTGATACTGATGCGCACGGTAAGTCTGGATCATCTCATAATCACTCCCGGCTACGATATTGTGAGCCATTCCCGCTATTTCAGGCGTGCCGGTCACATCCCAGGAGAGATATTTAGTTTTGTGGTTAAAGCCCCGGTTAGCATCAGCGCGGCGGGTTACGGCTCCGGTTTCGCTGTTCACAGCGGTCACCCGGACCTCGTTATTGCTGTACTGGCGTTGATTCATACCCAGCGTCAGGCGAGTGCTCCACTCATCATTGAACTGCCAGTCGTAGTGCGCATTAAGGGTTTTATTGTGGCCCCAGGCGTGGTTAGCTTTGTCATCCAGACGCTCTTTATACCCGATGTTTACTGGCTTTCCATTAACGAAGGCAGTGCCACGATCGTAAGGGATATCATAGCGATAATCTTCATAGCTGATCAAGAAACTGGCCTGCTCGCCATACCATTGCAGCGAGGGAGCGATCAGCGTGTGTTTGTCGCTGCCGAAACTGCGCCAGTAATCCTGATTTTGTTTTTCCGCAATCAGACGGAAAGCAAAGCCATTGCCGAGCGGGCCGGTCACATCAACCGTTCCGGCACCGCCCCCTTCGCTTGCATAGCGTCCGCTGACTTTGCTCTGCCACTCATAGCGCGGTTTTTTACTGACCACATTGATAATGCCGCCGGGATTCTGAATGCCATACAACAGTGAGGCGGACCCCTTCAGCACCTCCACGCGTTCAGTGGTGGCATCAAAATTCAACCCCTGGCTGCTGCGCACGCCATCCCGGTAAACAGATCCATCAGAGTTAGAGCCGAACCCACGACGGACAAATCCATCTTCCGTGCCAGCCAGCGTATTGCCTTCCGTTACGCCACTGACAAAGCGCATCGCGTCCGACAGGCTGCTGACCTGATAATCTTCCAGCTGTTGCTGAGTGACCACGCTGACCGACTGCGCTTCAGCGAGTCTTGAGGTGGCGGTTTTACTGGCAACTGAACTGCTACTGGCGCTGTAACCCGAATCAGCATTTTCCTGAGCAGAAACGGTCAGCGTGGAGGCGTCTTCAGCCGCAAAAACCATGCCCGGCGTAAAAATCATCACGCCATAAACGGCGGTAATCAAAGTCGGACGAGGGGTGCGATTAAGCACGAAGGGAAAAGCATTATTCATTTTAGTAAAACCTGGCATTAATTTTTGTGAATGCTTAGTCAGGAAGATAAACGCAGCCTTCCCAATACCGGACTCAGTTTGCGACTGACCGGTTCTCTGGTCACAGTAACTTATCCTGCTCAGGGGCAGAATTGAGCCAGACAAATGTAATTGAGAATCAATCAAACTCTGGTGATGTAGTAGTAAATGTTTTACTCTGCTTGCGGCACTACAGCGAAAAGCCAGCCCAGGTTATTTTTCATCCCCATAAAAACTCTTTTAATACAGTCAGGTGAACGGAATTTTTTCAAGGCTGGTAAAAATCTCCGGGCATGTTTACCACACTTCAGACCGGTAAAAACCTGCTAAGGCAGTTTTACTCACTACAGAAGAGTTGCAGCTTTGATAAGAACAACCTCGAAACAGAAAAGCGGTCAATGATGGTGGCAGGCAATAAAACAAATAAACGGGTGGATATTTTTGGCGAACGTTATCGTGCACGCGCTTCTGCCCTTTCGCCGCTGTTGCAGGCGGTCGTTCGTTATATCCATGAGAATCGTGAGATCTTTATGGAGTCAACGGCCCTTGATATCGCTGAGGCTACCAACAGTTCGGATGCGACGGTCATTCGCGCTGTTCAGGCATTAGGATTTAGCGGGCTGCGGGAAGTTAAACAGACGCTTAAAGCCTGGTTTGGTCCGGCATTGAAATCAGATGAGAAAATCATTGCGACCGTTAGCGAGCTGGCCAGCGACGTGAATTCCGGGATCGATTTCGTGCTGGAAGGACACAAACGTGCCTGCGATGCGCTCTCTTCGCCTCATAATCGCGAAGCGATCTCTGCAGCCGTTGCCTTGCTGAGTGAAGCGAATCAGGTAGCGCTTTTTGGCATTAACGCTTCCGGCATTCTGGCAGAGTACAGCCGCAGGTTATTCTCGCGGATTGGTTTCCCCGCTATAGTGCTGAACCGTTCGGGCGTGGCGCTGGCAGAGCAGCTGATTGGTCTGCAACGCGGTAATGTGCTGATTATGATGGCGCAGAATTCAGCGCACCGGGAAGGTGTTCTGACCCTGAAAGAGGCAAAAAGGTTGGGAATTGCGGTTATTTTACTTACTGATGCCGCAGACTCTTACTTCAGTAAAAAAGCGGATGTGGTGATTAAAGTTCCACGCGGAGGTGAAAAGGGTCGCATGCCCCTGCATGGCACGGTACTGGTTTGCCTGGAGATGCTGATATTGTCGGTAGCATCTGCAACGTCGGGGCGAACAGTAAAAACCATGAGGCGGATCCAGGAGCTTTCCCGGGGGCTGAAAACTGCGCATAAGAGCTGAAAATGCCCCTCTTACAGACAAGGCCAGTCGTTTCCCGGCCATTGTGCGGGCACCCGATGTGGTACTGCTTTAATTATTGGGGAAATATTTCACTTTACCTGCAATGCCACCAACGCCACCATCCTTTGGATGACTGAGGCCATTACTGACATCTACTGAAGGAAAATCAAAGGGTGAAACTTCGTCAAGACAGGCGGCGTTGACGCCGAAAATTTCAGGATTAGAGCGCCGCTGATGAAAAGTATAAATACCACATTCTGAACAGAAGTAATGCGCCACTTCCCCGCTGTTGAACCGGTACTGCGTGAGCTTCTGCTGCCCCTTCACCACTTCTATTTTTCTGGCAGAGACGACTACCGCACCACGCATACCACAAAATGAACAGTTGCAGCGAGTGGCAGTGTTAAGCCCATCAGTGAGTTCAACGTTAAAGACTACCGCGCCACAATGACATTGTGCAGATCTGTTGTCAGCCATGAACATCTCCCGTTTAAGAAAATAAAGCCTGTTAGCATTCTAGCCTGGCAATCGTTACAACCGCGCGAGATTAGCTGTTAATTATGACATGACCATGTTCAGACAGCCGGGATAACGGCCCGATAAGCGTTAAAAACAGATGGCTTGAGTGTGGAAACCGATTCTGGCTGGATTGAGGAAATGAGAGAGTGGCAAGTGAATAGTGATTTTCGCAAAGCGAAAAAATATTAAAGGCGTCAGCAAAGATTTTTTGGCTCTGCCAGACCGGCGATATTTAGCGGGTCAAAAATCATGCTGACGCAGGATAAAAGAGAGTGAATTCTTAGTCGGATTATTAACAGTGCTGAGTGAGGAGTAAATACTCCAGGGGAAATCACTCGGCACTGACAGATTAACTAAACTCTGTACCGGACCTGTTTATCGTTTGTCATCGAATTCAATCTTTACTCAAAAGTAACTTGAGTGGGACGCCTAACGCGAGCGCTATACTGTGCATGGTAGTCAGGCTGGCGTTACGCTTTCCATTCTCGATAGCACTTAAGGTGCTTCGATCAACTTCAGCATGAATACATAAATCTTCCTGGCTGAGCTTACTTTTCTTTCTCCATTTGCGGACTTGTCTTCCGAAATGGAGTGAATGATCGTCGTACACATCTTCTCCTGTCTCTGGGTCCGCTGAAATTTTACAAAAGAAGTCCTGATAAACCAACGTTAATTCGAATAAGGATAACTGTCACCTGTGGAAAAAAAAGAGTGAGAAAACAGAGTTTCTCTAGTTTAACTCATTGTAACTTAAGATTTAGTAAACAAATTACCCCTGTTTTGGCAAATACTACTCAGCACGAAAATGCAAAAAGAGGAGTAAAAAAGTGATTAAATCCGTATAGTTACTTTTTTCACTACATTCAGTTGAAATTAAATCTTGATTTGCACAACTCATTGATAAAAAAGAGTTTACATATTATTAAGCGCCTTCCCCGTTTTTTATTTAGCGAAATAGCTCGCTTCTTTATTAGCGCTTATCAGTTTAAAAAATAAGATCTCAACTTGAGGTAAAGTTTAAGCATCAGGAAAATTTTATTATAAAAAAAATGGCCTGACTGAAAACTCAATTTATAACGAATGCGCGCTTGATCTCCAGCCTTTTTAAATACTTACCTCTTCTGACAATTATGGCGTCCTGACTCTTTTGCCATAGTTTAAGACAGGCAAAGAATTTTTCCTGCATAGCGCTGCAACAGATAAAGGGTTCATCTCCGCCGCAACGGCATTTAAGCACCAGGACCCTAAGGGTATCGTCATACTGTCGATAAGGTTCATTGCCCGGTTTTTACCAAGCCTACCCTTTAGTCTGGTAGAAGTTGCCCTTTTCAACCGGAATAACTGGTTAAGCCAAATTTTTTTCTTAACTCTATGAAAATACTAGATAAAATTCTTATGCGATTTATCTGCGCAGGGAAAAAACATTTCGTTGCTGTACAAGCAAGGAAGTTTTGTATAACTTCACCGCTTACGGACTGAACCATTCCACAAAATTTACGATTGAGGGGCACTCTATGCGTCAGGGCGGAACAAACCTTAAGACTGAAAATGATCTCAGCCATTTTTTTAGCGAAGCGGTTGTTCCTTCGCAGCAGGAGATGCTTGGTCAGGTCGTTTTTGAGATCCTGCGTACGGGTAAAACACTTAACCGCAAAACGCTTTGTGTCACGCTGTTGAAAAAGCTTGAACTGGCTTCTGAACCTGAGCAGAAACAGCACTACTATGCGCTGATTGGCCTGTTGTTTGGTCGTGAAGACTGAAGCTTACAACACAAGTTGTACCTTTCAGTTTTCCACAAATTATCATCAACACGACAATCTGACTGGCAGCCCCGTCTGAGCCACAGCGCAGGCTGCCACCCTGCTGACTCCTGCAAAACAAGGTTTGCTTCCAGTACCTGTGGTCATTGCCATTATGTCCACATCACTGAATCAGAGACGTTGTTATGTACAAAGACGATGAAGAAAGATTAACCGACATTATTTTAGGTGAGGCCGTGATGGTTTTGCTGAAAGATGACGCCAGCATCAATAGCGCTAACCTGTTGCGCTTGCTCCACTCTATGTCGGCTTCCGAAAAAGATACCTTCAGACAGCAAGCCTGTCGCTCCGCTATAGCAGAGTTGAGGAATTATTCCTTTTTTGAAACCGAAGAGACCGGTGCTGACCAACCGGGCCGTGATGATATGTCTCACCTGTTTACCAGTGATGGGCCGCCAGACGGAAGCAAGAAGCATTAAAAGCTGGAGGATTAAGCAGGGATGTTTCAGGCGTCTGTAAGTGTCAGGAGTAATGCAGAATAGCCCGGGCTGAAGAGAGGACATCGGGAGTCTTCCGAACCCAGTTGCAGAACAATCAGTGAAAGCTTTCCAGAATATGACGTAGCGCCTGAAGATAAACCGCTTTCAATTTTTCATCAGATGTTTGTTTACTGTGCTGCTGCAGCATGGCGAGAACATTCTTTTTACCAAGAGGTTGTTCCCTCCTGATAAGCTCCGAAACGGCCCTACCTATTACCGCGCAAATCTCTGCAGGATAATTCCAATCTTTGCCGTGCACGTTTCCCCCGTAACTTTCTGATTATACCCCTTTAATTTAGCACCACTTTCCATATAGTGCATAATAACGGAACACTCTTTTCCGATAATTTGGCTTAAGAAAGGTTCGCGCATTCTGCCTGGTTTGACTTAACTTCTCGCTTTCAGCCCGCGCCAATCATCATTTCTTAACCTCTACTGGACAACACTCTATTACCTTCTGTTAAAGTAGTCCTCCCTGGATAAAAAAGCTGGAAGGCCCCGAACTTGATTACCATTATCTACCGCAGTCATATTGCTGATGACGTTCCGGTTAAGTCTCTGGCAGCACTGGTGAAAAAAGCCAATCTGCTGAATGAGTCGCTGGGCATTACCGGTATTTTACTTTTTAACGGCACCCATTTTTTCCAGATCCTTGAAGGCTCTGAAAAAGCCGTCTGCTCGGTTTACGACCATATTTGTCAGGATCGTCGCCATCACAATCTGGTAGAACTGATGCGTGATTACGCACCCTCCCGCCGTTTTGGTAATGTGGGTATGGAGCTTTTTGATCTCAGGGAACACGACAGACCTACCGTTTTGCAGGCGGTTCTGAATAAAGGTACGTCGAAATATCAGCTCACTTACGACGATCGGGCGCTGCAATTTCTCCGTACCTTTGTAGAAGCCCTGGAAACAGAAAACTACTTCGAAGTTCCTCCAGCAGAGCACTGGGATTTTATTACCGATACCGATCCCGCAGAGGCAGAAGTTTCCACCCTTCCGGCTTCTCAGGGGATCAGGTTCGCGTTCCAGCCGATAATCGACCCGCTCGCCAGAAAAATCGTTTCGCTGGAAGCGCTGATCCGCAGTGAATCGGGACTTCCTCCGCTGGACTACTTCTCACAGCTTTCGCGGCAGGAAATTTACTCCGTGGATTTGCAATCCAAAGCCCATGCTTTCGCCCTGGCGAAAGAGCTGAATATTCAGGGGTTGACGCTTTCCATAAATCTACTGCCTATGGCACTGGTCGAAGTGCCCGACGCCGTTAATTATCTGCTCGCCCTGATCCGCGACCACGGGTTGGTCCCTGAACAAATCGTGGTGGAGGTAACAGAGACGGAAGTTATCTCCAGAATCGATGATTTTGAACTGGCAATCAGACAGCTGAAAGCGGCGGGCATCAGTCTGGCTATTGATGATTTTGGCGCAGGCTCTGCCGGTCTACTGCTGCTTTCACGCATCCAGCCTGACAAAATCAAAATTGACCGCAGCATTATCACCGACGTGCACAAAAGCGGGCCTAAGCAGGCTATTATTCAGGCGATCATTAAGTGCTGCTCATCGCTGGAGATTGCCGTTATTGCAGAAGGTGTGGAAAAAGCGGAAGAGTGGATGTGGCTGGAGTCAGCCGGGATCTTTAATTTCCAGGGATTCCTGTTTGCCAAACCGCTGCTGAACGGCATTCCTGCCGTAGCATGGCCTGAATTGCGTTAGTCGCGTTGATAAGGGTAGCCATTAAGTTTAACGGCCAGAGTAATCTTTACTGGCCGCTATCAGCCTAATCCGCCGGTATAACTGAGATCGTTTTATCTGAAGCCTGAGTGATCTCACTATGCCAGAATTCAGGCTCTTTTTTGCCCGCTAAGCCAGAACCTTTTGTATTGACCCGGTGGGATACCCACCAGATTATGAAAAATACGGTGGAAATTATTCACGTTATCATAGCCCACCGCTTTCGCTACCTCCGCAACGCCCAATACCGTCCCGAGCAGTAACGTTTGGGCTTCCCCAATTCTTCTGCGGGTTTGATAATGTTTAGGAGAATAGCCTGAAAAAGCTTTGAACACATGAGCCAGATAAAATGAATTCATATTAATAACCGCGGTTAACGACTTCAGATCGATATCATTTTTATAATTACAATCAAGATAATCTTTAATACGTTGGCCCAGTATATCTCCGTCACTTTGATACTCGTGATGGCTTTTATTCCACAGGTTACGACAGAGCAGCAGCAATGCGCACAGAAGATGAGAGGCAATCTCCGCACTGCCGGTATTATTAGCGCTGACGTGATGCCATATCTGGTGAAAAAGTTGCTGAATATTCTCGCACAACTCACCGCTGGGCATGACTGCAACCTGAGAACGAGTGGTCAGATGGTTCAACGGCAATCCCGCAAACTTCAGCCGCTCTACGCCACAGCTCAGGATAAGCAGGTCATCCGAGGCAGCGGGATTTTCGTCATGCAGTATACCGGCGTTAAAGAGCAGTAAATCCCCCCGTTTGACGTGGTATCCCCGACCATCGATATTGTAAACCCCGCTTCCCTCCTGAATAAACATCAGTTCAAAGCGTTCATCATGTTTATGCATAACGCGGGGCATAGCCGCTTCTTTTCCTTCCGCTTTACAGATAAACAGCAGTCGTGGCGTGCCCGCCGCATCAAAACCTGAGAAAGAAGATCGATCGTTCAGGCAATGGGTAATCATGATACCTCCCGCATATTTACCACCACTTTCACCTTACCGCAGCTCAGAACTAAATTATCATTAAAGTACAGGTAGAGCGTTATTTTTCTCACTTTAGAAAGTTCCAGCTGCTTTAAGGGAATCGAAAGAGTAATGACAGCTACTACGGCTTGGGGGGTGGGCAACTGAGCTTGCCAGTAATGAATTTTACCTGGCGCTAAAAAATCGAATTTATAAACATCTTCATTCTTGCTATGTCAACGGAAGAATTACAAAGTGTGACTAAGGACACTCATATCTGGTTTTTTAAATAAAATTTAATGATCTCCTGCACGAACTTAATAGTTAATTTATGCCCGTGATGGTTTTCCAGTCTCATGCTGATATAACTTCCACAGCGCACGGAAAAACTATTAAAGCAGACAGGAGCTTTCATTTTCCGTTTTAATTATTAATTAAAAGATGGGAATGCTTAATAAAGGAGTAATATGAATTAGCCAGAAATATCTCTGCCAAATTTTATAGCCTTATGCCGTTCTGAAATCTTTCAAGGATAAATTATGAAACTTGCATTATGCACCGATGTTCTGGCCGATCTTGCTTTTCCCGATATGCTGGACAGAGTTAAGGCTTACGGTATTACCGGCGTAGAAATGACCGCAGGCGGCTGGTCTCCCTGCCCGCATGTCCCCACAGAAACGTTGCTTAGCTCTCCTGAAAAGCTGGAGCAGTTTCGTAGCGAACTGACCTTCCGGGAAATGGAAATTGTTGCGCTTAATTGTTCCGGTAACCCTCTTGCTCCGGGTGAGCTGGGTGAGAAACATAGCCAGAGTAGCTATCGTGCCATTGAGCTTGCAGGCAAGCTTGGCGTAAAAAAGATAGTCATGATGAGTGGATTACCCGGCGGCTGCCCGGAAGACCGGATCCCCAACTGGATAACCTCCACCGTCTCCTGGCCCGATTACATGCCTGGCGTTATTGACTATCAATGGAACGAGGTGGCGATCCCCTGGTGGCAGAAGTTCACCGAACATGCCAGGGAGCACGGCATTGAAAAAATTGCGCTAGAAGCATTCCCGAGCCAGCTGGTTTATAACGCCTCCACCCTGCTCCGCCTGCGCGAAGCGGTTGGTGAGATGATTGGCATGAACCTGGATCCGTCCCATCTGATTGCCATGGGTGCAGATCCTGTCGCCGCAGCACGCAGACTGGAAGGTGCTGTTTACCATGTACACGGTAAAGATGCCCGTATTGAGCGCGGTCTGGCAGATATTGATGGCCTGCTGGAGTCTCAGCCCGTTACCGAAACCAAAACGCGGACCTGGAACTATGTTGCCGTGGGCTGTGGACAGGATCTGCAGTGGTGGAAAGAGTTTTTCTCGGTGCTGCGAATGACGGGTTATGACGGTTACGTATCGCTGGAGATGGAAGACCTGACCATGAGCGTGGAAGCGGGACTGCAAACCTCTATCGACGCCCTGAACGCCACTCTCAGCCGTTGAGGTTATTTTCCCTGGGGCGATGCCCGACGCCCCGGTGGAAACTCTTTGTCGTGGCTGAGTCAGCCCTCTTCGGGCTGTTCAGCGATGACGGGCAAGGCTGTAGTGATAAAGTCTGTCCCTGGCGATATTTTTCATTTTCACTTCACACATGATGTCAAAGTCTTCAAAGGATAAAGCCCAGTCATTCAGCGTGGGGTTAAAATAGAAGTCCGAATGGCCGCGTAATTTCATTTTGGAGAGGCCAAGCGTATTCTGATCCGGAAAACCCTCTTGCGGGATCAATCCTTCCTGAGAAATGGAGTAGTGCATAACCGGACGAACGCCGCGCCATGAGGCTTTGATCTCGTTAATTCGCGGATCGTCAGGTTTGATAAATTCATTCTCTTTCACCCAGTGGTGGTGAATATCAAGCACGATCGGACAAAGCTCAGCCGCTTGCAGGACATCATCTAAAGAGCAGGACACCTCATCATTTTCAACGGTCAACATTCGTTTTGCTTCAGAGCTGAGACGGTTAAAGGCGTGCTTAAAGCCCTCAAAACCGCCTTTGCCATTCATGTGAATATTTATTTTGAAATCCTGAAACTGTTGGCCATAGCCCATCAACGTTGCGCACAGCGTATGGTATTCAACATCTTCGATTGCGCGCTCAACTACGCCCGGATTATCTGAGGCCAGCACCGTATATTGGCCAGGATGGAATGAAAGCCTGATATCGTTCTCGCGGGCAAACTCGCCGCATGACTTAAATAAGGGGATGAGATCCGGCAAAAACTCCGCGTATAAAGGCGCGGCTTCAGGAACAGTATATAAAGGCAGCAGATCGCTACCGATTCGCATCATCCTCAGCGCTGCTGGCATCTGTGCCACCTGCTTTAACGTAGCTCCAAGCTGAGTTAAATTGAGCCTGGCTATCTCAGAGATCAGTTTGGTTTTATCTTCATTATTCAGGCTGAGAAATCTCTTACGCGTTGTGGCCCTGAACGGCAGAGGTTGCTCTAATGCTTCATTTAAAAATTTGCATGCAAAGCCTAATTTCATACTGCCTCCTGTTAAGCTCAATCCCTGAGTTTAACAGCTGACCGTCAAAAATCACTGACGGGCGAGTTCTGTTTTGCTCTTCTCGGCATTGAATGAGATCTCCGCACCGACCTCTTTCTTCAGTCTGCGTGACTGATAATAAACTGATTTCCAGTACGGATTATCGAGAGAAGAACGCATCACCCCCTGACTGTAAGAGGCGTGCAAAAAATGATCTTCGGTATCATAAAAGCCAACATGAAGTTGATTATGGATGCGGAAAAAGACCAGATCGCCGGTTCTGAGCTGCTCTTTATCTATCGTCGTGCCCATCTTTACCAGCTCAGTGGTCGTCAACCGGCTCACAGGAAGATTGAAACGATCTTTCAGCGTTCGCCAGACAAAGCCAGAGCAGTCAACTCCTTCCAGGTTGGTTCCGCCCCAGTGATAGGGCGTTCCCTGCCAGGCGTGCATTTGATCGTGCAGTGCAGCCAGTACCGGAATAAGGTCGGGCTGCGCGGCCCCATCTTCGGATGGTTGCGTAATATTCTGGAGATCCTGACGTGCGGAATCCGGTTTCGAAGCACACCCCGCAATAACCAGAAAGATCAGCGGAAACAGGGATTGTATAACGGCATGTTGCTTCATCAGATAGAGCCAGGCAGTAAATTTAAGAGATGCAACTTATACCTTATTCACTCCCGGGTCTGAATCATGGAAAGCTACCCTTACTTATCTTTACTTCATATGTAATAACAGAAATATTTCTGGCGTGACATTTTTAGTCTGAAACTATATTGTCCCGCCAGAATATTTTCTCTTTTCATCCCGTAGGGTGATCTGTTTATGACCAGACATTCCCACTGTTATTTCCTGCGTAACGGGGATTCCGGTAAAAACCAGGCTAAAATAAACGCCACAATCATCACGCCGGTTGCCATGATAAAGGCGGCATGAATCGCGTCGCCGAAGGCCAGCAGGTAGTCATGGTGCAGGGCGGCGGGCAAATTCTGTATTGCCGCGGGATTCATACTGCGCGGCAGTTCGCTCCCTGCGGGGATCAGCCTCTCCAGTCCTCTTTCAAGCACCTGACCGAACACCGCACCAAATAACGCTACGCCAATTGAACCGCCTACCGAGCGGAACAGTGTCACCGCTGATGTGGCGACACCCAGCAGATTTGGCGCTACCGTGTTCTGCACCGCCAGCACCAGCACCTGCATTACCATACCCAGGCCCATACCCATCACACAGGTGAAAAGATAGAGATGCCAGGTTGGCGAGTCGGTGGTAATTGTGGTCAGTAAGGCCATTCCCAAACTGGCGAAGAGAGTGCCCGCTATCGGGAAAAGACGATAGCGCCCTGTCCGGCTAATAATCCGTCCACTGACGATGGACGTTGTCAGTAAGCCCCCCATTAACGGCAGCAGCTGCATCCCCGCCTGCGTAGGCGTGGCCGCCTTGACCACCTGTAAATAGAGCGGCAGAAAGGTGACGCTGCCAAATAGCGACATGCCAATAATAAAACCGATCAGGCTGCTTAGCAGAAAGCTGCGGTCACGAAACAGCGTCAGCGGAATAATGGGCTCAGCCGCCTGACGCTCTTCATGAATAAAACCAATCAGGCCCACCACGCCAAACGCGAGAATGCACCACAGCAGCGGATCCGACCACGCTTTTACGCTGCCGCCTTCGCTGGTAAACAGCGTAATACCCACCAGCGCCATACAGAGATAGAAGGCGCCGAGATAGTCGATCTCATGCTGGGTTCTTTTCCCGCCGGGCTTCAGTACCGCGCCTATCACTAACAGCGCAAATAGCCCGAGAGGAATGTTGATGTAGAAGATCCACCGCCAAGATGCGTGCTGCACAATAAAGCCGCCTGTCAGCGGGCCGATGACCGTTGCAAGACCAAACACGCCACCAAACAGACCCTGGTAGCGGCCACGTTCGGCGGGCGGCACCACATCAGCAATAGCGGCCATGCTGACCACCATCAATCCCCCGCCGCCCAGCCCCTGCAGCGCACGGGTCAGAACCAGCTGGTCCATATTCTGCGCGACGCCACACAGCGCAGAGCCAAGCAGGAAAAGCATAATTGAGATTTGCAGAACCTTTTTGCGCCCAAACAGATCGCCAAATTTGCCATATAACGGCACTACGATAGTAGAGGCTAAGGTATAGGCAATAACCACCCATGAAAGCTGATTAAGCCCGCCCAACTCACCCACGATGGTGGGAAGCGCTGTGGAGACAATAGTCTGGTCAAGCGCCGCAAGCAGCATAACCAATAACAGGGCGCTGAATAGCAGCTTCAGCGAAGGGGCTTCCCGTGGCGGCTGCTGTGAAGTAATACGTTCTGGCTCCATACCGATACTCACTTGTTATTATCTGAATACGCTATGAATAGTAAGGAGATAGCGGGAACGGTGCAACATAACGGCTGTTTCGTCCTGTTCAGGCAGAAAGAGTGGCGCAGTTCAGGAAACTGTCGCGCAGGAGGTCATGATGCAAAGACAAATAAGGCGGCTTGCGCCGCCTTCAGGGTTAATTCAATACCGGTTTACCCACCGGCTGCCTGACGCCATCGGCAAGAGCAAATAACGCCTCCACCCGGGCCTTCTCTTCAGCCGAAGATTTAATCATCACACCGCAAACAATAAATACCAGCACATTTCCGGCCAGGCCAACGATGCCGCTGGTAAGCGATCCCAGCGCCGGGATGTCATCCGGGTAGAATACCGTCAGCACAATAGCGATAACGATCCCGGTCAGCATCCCCATCAGCGCGCCCTGCTTGTTGCCAAAGCGGCTGAAGATACCAAAGAACAGCGGCACCGCAAGCTGAATAATTCCCTGGTAAGAGATCTGCGCCAGCAGTTGCAGACGCGAATAGTTAAAAGTCAGATAAGCCAGCACCGCCGCCGCGACGATAAATACCACCATGCCCGACTTCGCCAGCAAAGTGAGCTGACGATCGCTGCGAGGTTTATTCCAGGTCGCCAGGTCGTTTGCAAACTGTGTACCGCATACCTGTACGCAGCCATCAACATGACCGATGCTCGCAGCCAGCACAATGACCAGCGCCAGACCAAGCAGCCATGGGCCGCCCTGGGTAAACAGGGCGGTAAAGAAACCCTGCTGAGGATTAGCCTGCACGCCCGGATCCTGACTGATGGCGGTGGCAAACAGCATCAGGATGGCATAGAACCCGCCTACCAGCAGAATGGTCAGCAGCGTGCCCTTTTTTACTGAGCGAATACCGCTGGCGGTATAAATGCGCTGGAAACTCATCGGCCAGCACATCGACCCCACCACGCCGGTGAAGATCAGGCTGAACATATACCAGCTGCCATAGTGGCTGCCCGCCGAACCCGGAATTTGCAGCATGGCGGGCGGCAGGCTGGCCAGCTGGCTGAATCCCTGTTCGCCGCCGCTGAACAGCAGCCAGAGGCAGACCAGCGAACCCAGGCCGTAGGCGACAATTCCCTGATACATATCGGTCATAATCAGCCCTCGCATCCCCATGCTGACGGTCCAGTACTGTCGCACCAGAATGAGTACCACGCCTGCAATCAGACAGGTAGTCACACTCCAGCGGCCAAAACTGGCGAATTCCACCAGCAGCGCCAGCGCCTGGATCCCCATCACCACCCATGGGAAGACGCAGATAATGCCGATAATCGACGCGACCCTTTTCACCGCCGGGCTGTTAAAACGCATTCCCAGCAGATCGGGCTGGGTGGTCAGGTTGAAATGCTGGCCCCACTTCCAGGCACGCCGCGCCATCAGGTACATGGCCGTTACGCCCAGCGTGGAATAGACGGCACCATAAAATCCGATCACGCCGCTTACGGAGAGCGCAAAAAAGGCGGTAAAGGTTGCCCCTGGCCACCATGAATTGGTATAGCTCATGGCGATATACCACGGACCATAGGAGCGTCCGCCAACAGCATAATCAGAAAAAGAGGTGCTTTTCTGATTGGTGACGTAAAGTACGGCGATCATGATTGCCAGAAACAGGCCGATCAGACCAAAGGTAATAAAATAGTGGGGTTCAACGGCGGACATATTCATGCTATTTCCTCATCTTCAGGAATTTCCCCGAATGCACATTCAGCGAGATACATCACCCAAAGCCCGATACCCAGAAAGATGGCAATCGCAAGCCAGTAAATAATTGGCAAGGGAATGCCCATAATTAACGCGCTGCTGCCGCTGACGCTTAAATAAAGCGGCGGAAACAGAGCAAACAGCGCCAGAACCAGCAGGTACAGGGTAAAGATCTTATTTTTTAAGCTGATCAGAGAGCGCTTATGCGGCGCAATAGTTATTGAACTCATCACCACCTCCTGAAATGATTAATATGGATTTAGCACTCCTTTACCTGCTGATAATCAGCGATTCCCCGGAATTGACGGACACACTCATTCGTGGCGATGCTGCCACTTATTAGTAAACAAGATTGGTTATTAAACCGTGCGTAACCAGTTTTCCCAGTCGGGATGATTAAGCACGCTTCGTGCACGCTGCGTTTTCCATGCACCATATTTTGAAAAGTCGAAATCAATATCCGCGACCTGATGTTGAATAATTGCCCATGTGGACCATTTCATATCAGCCAGAAATTTATGCAACTGCACGCGGGCAAAACTGGCGTTATCTACCTTGCCGAAATATGCTTCCAGCAATTCCCGTTCAATTTCTGGCGTAAAGAACATTTCGCCAAACCATAAAGCCAGTTCGTAGCAGCGGTCGTTATTTGAGGCATATTCAAAATCAACCAGCCGGATATCTCCGCTGGCATTAAGCATAAAATTACCCGCCAGCGTATCGTTCATGCATGGGACTATATCCAACCCTGAAGCCCGAAGGGCTGCCTGCGCACGCTGGCCCTGTTTATGCAGCCATGCGGCATCGGCAGAAAAGGTGCCGCCGAGACCAGTCACCTGGTCAATATGTTCATCCAGCATATCGAACACGGTTTTGCTTTCGGCCAGCAGCGACTTATCGTTAAAACTCTTCAGGGCATGCAGTGCCTTATGACGTACGTCGCGTTGTTGAAAATCGTGATTTGAAGAGGTTCGCCACCCTTCCATAAATTCAAAAATCTCTACGCCCTGGTCACGCAAATAGGCCACCACCTGCGCACCATAGCCCGTTTCTGCGGCTTTCAGGCTGGCTTCATGGGCGGTATCGCGATTAATAAAACGCTCTGTGCCCTCTCCGGGGATCTTCACAAAATAGGCACAGGGTGCGCCAGCAATCTCTACCCGCCAGTTGGCATTTGAGATCCCCCCACCCACCGGCTGGTAACGACTCTCAGCAGACTGCCACGCCGGCACGGCTGCAATAGCCTTTTCAACACGCTGTTCCTGCCAGCTGACGGCTTCTCCCAGACGTTTGCTCATGCTGCTCTCCCCGCCACAAGGGCTAACCATCGTTGAAGACGCGGGTCACCGGCACTCTGGCGACAGCGCAGCAGCGTCCACTGCCCTACCTTAGTAAATTCAAGTCCGCGTGGGCTGGTCTGGCCGCTCCAGAAGCCCCACAGCGTCCAGTAATAGTCGTCGGCCAGCGCATAGAGACGGCAGCGGGCAAAGTCCGCTTCACTGCATGACCCGTAGCAGTTACGGATCGCTTCACGCCACTGGTCATCAAACGAGAGTGTTTCATTCAGCAGCACGGCTGTGTCATACCAGGGGTCATCAAGCGCAGCGGAATCGAAGTCCAGCAGTTGCCACTCACCGCGTTCGTTAACCAGCCAGTTGCTGGCAATGGGATCGCCGTGGATCAGCACTGACGGTTTCGCCTGCACTGCAAGCGCTTCCCAGGCAAGGTCCACACACTCTCCCAGCCACAGCAGCTCATCAGGAAGCGTCACGCTGTCAGTTTCACAACGCTGGCGCAGCTTCAGCATGGCGTCGTGACGCCCCGGCAGAGGCAATGAGAGCTGATGTAACCGATCAAGCATTTGCGTGATCTTCTGCAGGTTCCGCGGCAGGGTGAGCTGATCCAGCGTCGCCCAATGCCACCCTTCATCCAGCGCGCTGTAGAGAGCCACACCCTTCTCGCTGTCAGTATGAAGAAGATGCGGCGCCAGCCCCTGCTCTGCGGCGGCACGAGCGGCGGCAAAGACATTTTCAACATCAATTAACGGCTTCTGATCGTCATGCAGAACCTTGGCATAATAGTGTCGCTCGCCCTGAGCAACCCGAAATCCTGCCCATTCGGTGGCTACGCGATGGGGTGACGCCACGCCTGCTGTACCTGGCTCAATGGACCAGAGAGCTTCCGGCTGCCAGGCGCTCAGGACCTGCTGTAAACGGGTTATCATGCTGTTTCCTCCACGTCCGGAAACAGGCAAATATCGGCCAGCAGCGCGAGTAGCAAATCCAACCCACGGTGCAATTCTTCCTGAGCGGTAAACTCGCACTCGTTGTGCGACAGCCCGTCACGGCTTGGCACAAACAACAGGCAGCTCGGACAGCTGGCGCTCAGGCTGACCGCATCGTGCCCCGCAACCGTTTGCATTTTTAGTGAGCTTAATCCCAGTTCATGCGCCAGCTTCTGAGCACGTTGCGCCAGCCTTGCGTCAAGCTGCTGGCGCTGCCTGAACAGCGAAGAGATCAGGCTGACATCAGTAGCGGTCTCCTGCGCAATAGTTTGCAGCTTGTGGGAAAATAGCTCGCCGGTTGCCCTGAGTAACGCCTCATCTGCCGATCGAAACTCAATGTAAAGCGTCGCTTCAGAAGTCACCACGTTAGGTGAATTGGGCGAGGTTTCCAGACGTCCGACCGAGGTATGCAGTGCCAGTCCGTGCCTGTCGGCCTCTTCCCGTACCGCAACGATGGTTTTTGCCGCAGCCAGCAGCGCATCACGTCGGCTCGCCATCAGCGAAGGGCCGGTGTGGTTCTGTTCTCCCCGAAAGGCTACCTGCCACTTGAGTGCAGCCCAGGTTTCGCTTACCACACCCACCTGCTTCTGCTGTTGTTCAAGGTGCGGGCCCTGCTCAATGTGTATTTCAACATAGGCCGCCAGCGTCATAGGCGGTAACGGTTCGCCACGATAGCCGATGATCTCAAGAGCTTCCCCAAGCGTAATGCCCTCAGCATCCTTGCAGGCGAGCGCTTTTTCCAGCGTGCTTGCGCCGGTAAACACCGCGCTGCCAATCAGGCTTGGCTGGAAGCGTGCGCCCTCTTCGTTGGTCCAGCTCACCACGGCGAGATTTAGCCTGGCGTCTTCATCGCGCTCTTTCAGCTGGCGGGCCAGGCTGCTCAATGCTGTCGCCCCTGCCGTTACGCCATAGGCACCGTCGAAACGGCCCCCGGCGGGCTGGCTGTCGAGGTGGGAGCCGCAAAGCAGCCAGGGTGCTCCGGGGCATAGAGCCAGCAGACCAAAAATGTTGCCAATCTCATCGACGTGGACGCTGAAGCCCTGCTGGCGTAGCCAGTGGCAGAAAGCGTCGCGCATCGCGCCATCTTCTGCACTGGCCGTGAGCCGATGCAGCCCGCCTGCGGGCGTGGCACCAATCTCACAGCTCTGTGCAAACAGCGCGTCAAAGGCCTGATAATCGTATTGCGTCATCCGCAGCAACGCCGGGATGGAGGATAGTGACATGGGCTTTCTCCAGACTCTCTACAAAATTCGGCGGAGGGGGCGCATTCGTCACCAGCGTATTCACGGCACTGAAAGGCAGCGTGTTAACAAAGGTGCGCAGGCCAAATTTCCCCGCATCGGCCAGAATCACGCTCCGACGACAATGTTGCGTCAGCACGCGGCGCAGCAGCGCTTCCGGCTCTTCGTAATCCATAAATCCGTGTTCTGCATCTACCGCCCCAATTCCCATAAAAGCGATGTCATAATGAAACTGCCGCGCAAACGCCAGCGCGTGAGGACCCGTCAGAGCGTTATCGTTGCGCCGCACGCGGCCTGGCACCAGCGTGACTGCATTGTCACTTTGCTGTGTCAGCAGCCCGGCAATATCCAGCGAATTAGTAAAAACCTTCAGTCTGGAGAACGAGGTCAGCTGTTGCGCCAGCGCCAGCGTGGAGGTTCCGGTATCCAGAAACAGCGCCATTCCCTCTTCAACCAGATCGCTGGCCTGTTGTGCTATCCGCACTTTGGCTCGCGGCTTAATGCGGCTGCGGATTTGCAGCGGCTGCTCCTCACTCGGCACTGGCAAAATGGCTCCGCCGTGTACGCGACGCAGTACTCCCTGCTCTTCAAGATATTTCAGGTCCCGGCGAATGGTCTCTTCCGACACCACAAAACGCTGAGCCAGTTCGGTAACGCGCACCCGCTTTTCGCTGCCCAGCACCCGTTTGATTTCATCCAGTCGCGGCTGATTGATCATGACTCCCCTTTTGATCTCTGAATAGTCGGCAAAAGAGCAGTATACCCGCGGCGATCACGCCTGTGGCGGAAGATGCTGCGCCCAGGGCATCAGCGCTTCCAGCGCGGCGCAAAATTGCAGAACATCGCCTTCGGCATAGCGTCTGCCAATCACCTGCATGCCTACCGGTAGGCCCTCAGGAGTGAAACCGCACGGTATGGTGGCCGCCGGATTACCGCTGAGGTTGAAGGGCCAGGTAAAGGGCGTCCAGCGGGCCCACTCCACGCCACTGTTCCCTTCCTGCTGCTCAGGCGGCGTCTGGCGATCGGCCGCAAATGGCAGCACCGGCAGAGTCGGCATCACCAGTAAATCAACTTCATCAAACAGTGCATGAACCTGCGTGGCAAAGGCGGCACGCTCTTTCTGAGCGCCGAGATAGTCAGCCAGGCCGATCTCTTTTGAACGGGCGATCAGCGTGGCGAATCCCGGGTCGAGTTTATCCAGCTGATCCTTCAACGCGGAACCATAGGCCACGCCCCGACCGCCGGTCCAGAGCGTATCAAACGCCTGAAACGGACTTTCCCAGTCAAGCTGGCGGGGCTGAAGATCAATGGGCAGTCGCCGTATCTTCTCCACCGCCTGCTCCACCAGAGAAGCAATTTTTGGGTCAACCGGGACATTGAAAAGCGTGCTGGCATAAGCCACACGAAAGCGAGGCAGCGGAGTGTCGCAGCGAGCCAGCCAGGATTCCCCCTTTTCTGGCAGGGCCTGGTGGTCGCGCGCATCGGGACCCGAAAGCAGGTCGAACAGTAAGGCGCTGTCCCGGACGGTACGCGTTATCGGTCCGGCATGGCTCAACATTTCCGTGGCTGACCAGGGCCAGGTCGGGATGCGGCCCAGCGAGGCTTTCAGCGCAAAAAGACCGCAAAACGCGCTGGGTATGCGCAACGAACCGCCGCCATCCGATCCCAGAGATCCCGGCACCAGATGCGCCGCCACGCTGATTGCTGAACCAGAGCTGGAACCCCCGCTGGTTAAGTCGCTGTTCCAGGGATTACGGCCATGGCCGAACAGGCGGGAATAGCTGGAGCCGGTCCAGCCGAATTCAGTAGTGGCGGTTTTACCTAACAGAATGGCACCCGCTGCTTTCAGGCGAGCAATAATCGGCGCATCGCTCTCTGGCACGTTCTCCAGTGCCGTAAGGGAACCTTTAGTGGTACGTAAGCCAGCAGTAGAAAACAGATCTTTAATGCCAAACGGCACGCCATGCAGCGGGCCTCGCCACTGACCTTCTGCCGCTTCGCGGTCGCACGCCTCCGCTTCTTCAAGCGCTGCTGTTGCAAAGATATCGCCGAAAGCATGCAATGTGGGATTGTGGGTTTTTATGCGCTGAAGACAAAGGTTGACCAGCGAGACGCTGCTGCGTTTTTTGCTGCGTATCTGCTCCGCAGCCGTCAGAACATCGGGCATGATTTCTCTGTTTAAGCGTTCATCCTGCTGCATGTTTTACACCTGATGAGGTGGACTCTGATGGCCTCATACTGACCCTTGCATCCATACCGCGCAAGACTGATTTTTGTTGTTAATGTGGGATATGTGGTTTTGACGGAGTGTCGGTGATAGGAAAATATGATGTGAGAATTAAGAGTATTGTGCTGCCATGATTATATAAGCCAGAATAAAAAATCAGAAAAACCGAAATTTCACAGGCTTTCCCGGCGCCCCTGAAGAGGAGTAAATGGGATTGGCCTCTGCCTGATAAGCCCGCATTTATGGCTGCGGCGCCAGGCTGTAATAATAAAGTCATATACCTGCCTCTCGCTTTTTATTTCGCCCCCCCTGTTGCTTTTTACTATCTTAAGATATAAAAATAGAACTATCTTACGATACTGTCGTAAGATATTGCCCCCTACAGGAGAGTGCTATGTTTAAAGAAATGTTCCCTGAACGACGCGGTGGTCGCCATCACCACAGAACTGAAAGTCATCGTCATTGTTTCCAGCAGGCTGAAAGCCGTGAAGAAGCGCTTGAGATGCTGTATGAGCAGTGGCGAGAGGCAATGCGCCATCATGCGGAACGAGGCCGCCATCACTGTTCCGCTCATCGTGGCGGTCACTCTGACGGTCATCGCGGGCATCGTGGCGGCCGTGATGATGCCGGACACCGCGATCGCCCTTCCTTCCTGCGTGGCCGTAAATTTGGCGCGGATGAGCTACAGCTGCTGTTACTGACGCTGCTGAAGCAGCAGGCCAGCTACGGCTATGAGCTGATCAAAATCCTCAGCGAGAAAAGCGGCGGTTTCTATACCCCAAGCCCTGGCGTAATTTACCCGGCACTGACTTATCTTGAGGATGTCGGCCATGTTACCGTCCAGCCTGAAGGTAACCGTAAGCGTTTTGCGATCAACGCCGAAGGTGAGGCTTATCTGACTCAGAATCAGGAGATGGCAGAGGCGTTAATGGCGAAGCTGGCGCTGTTTGCCAGTCAGAGCGACTCGGTCAATCAGGCAATGTCCGAGCACCGCCAGGCTTTCGCTCCGGCATTGATGGAGGCGATCCATTCGCTCCGGAGCGAGCTGCACCAGTTCCATAGCAGTGATGAAGAGAGCCAGGGCAAAGCCGCCAAAATTATTCAGCAGGCGCTGGCACAGCTTCGGACTTTAAAAGGTTAGAAGTGCCAGGAGACAAATGTGCCATACGAGAGTTGGTCAGCCTTTTGTACCACAGGGCTGTCCGACGCCTCTTCAATATGCGTGGCAAATGCTCTTGCTCCCCACGTCCAGTCGTGGTTGATCTGGTAGTCCAGCCCCATCTCCACACCTACTTTTTCCAGCCCTGAACTGGCCTGATAACGCGATAAGCCACTGCGGGCTGCCTGGCTGGACGTCACGCCATATTGCGTCTGCATGTAGTCGCTGTCTGCCCAGCTCAGCACCGGCCCCGCAAACAAACGCAGATCCTGTGTTGCCTGCCAGGTCGCGTGCGCATAGGTGGTCAGCCTGAAGCCCTGATCGTTCCCTCCGATATCCTGAGTCAGGATTAGCCCCCCGGTGAAATAGTCGCTCCTGAAGGTGCCTGATGCGAAGGCGCGAGGTGTGACGGTAATATCCCCCATCCCTTTCAGGCGATCGTCGTCGGATTCTTGCCTTGGAAACAAATCCGAGCCCACACCCAGCGAAAACTGCCAGTGAGGAGAATCGTAAAACTTCCAGCCAGCCGCTGTCAGGGTATCCACCCCGCCGATAAAAAAGTTACCGTATTCCACTTTAAGGAGCGGCAGGAAAGACACTTTGCTCTCTTTTGCGCCGTCATACTTTGGTTTTACGCTGGCTCCAGCCCCGAGAAAACCACTCAGCTTCCCTGAGCTGTCTTCCGTCGCAGCCTCAGCAGAAAAGCCTGAAACAATCAATATTCCGGTCAGAACCGTGCTGATAGCAAAACGCATTGATCCAGCTTCCTTCTTTATTAACAACAAAACCCGCGATGAAAGCTGATTTAACCAGCGCCATGTAAATCTGCTTTCTCTCGCAGGTAAAGTTATGTAGCAGAAGTGAGATCAAATGTGTTTGTTGTCCGTAAGTAAGGGAGATGAACCGTAAAGCAAACTCCGCCAGTTTCAGGGTTTGAAACGACCACGCTTCCGCCATGATATTCACTTACGGCTTTTACCAGAGCCAGACCCAGGCCGGTTCCCTCCGGGCCACCCTGCTTTTCCACACGGTAAAAGGGCTCGAATATACGGTTGCTTTCAGAAACCGGAATGCCGGGCCCCCGATCGCAAACAGCAAACTCGAAGGTGTCAGCGGCAGAGACGTGCAGCGTTACGTTAACCGGATGCTCACCATGTTTTAACGCATTCTCGATAAGATTGCGCATCATGCGGCGAATCAAGCTGGGGTCCACGAGGGCGATAATGTGGGCAGCGGCAAGATCAACCGAGGCTCTGGCACACTCTTCAGCCGCTATGGCCGTCACGTCGGTGCTTTGCAGGGACTGAAAGCTGGCGATCTGTGCTGCTTCAAGCCGGCTCATAGTCAGGATCTCTTCCACCAACTCATCCAGCTCTGCCACGCTCCGGCGGAGTTCTTCCCCGGCGGGTGAAGAATAGGGAGCCAGCCAGACGGAAGCCATCTGAATTCGCGCCAGCGGTGAGCGTAATTCGTGCGAGGTGCGGGCCAGCATATGTTTTTGCGCATTTACCAGCTTTTCCAGCTGGCTGGCGGACTGGTTAAAGCTCACGGCAAGCCGCGCGACTTCATCATTTCCCGTAATCATGACTCTGGAAGAGAGATCGCCTTTTCCCAGCGATTCCACACTTTGTTGTAACGCCTCCAGTCTGGCCATTAACCTGCGGACAACCGGCCAGGCCGCCAGCGCTACGGCGCACGCCAGCGCAAGCAGCATAAAAATGAACAACCAGGGTCTGTTGGCCCTGTCGTCGCTGAATTGCACCACCAGCACCCGTTTATCCGCCAGTTGCCAGACGAAACGGGTAGCGTACCAGTCATCAAAATAGCCGTAAGGTTTGATATTTTTTGGAAATGGGATTGGCGGGTTCAGCTTTCGGCTTAGCAATTTACCTTCAGGAGAGAACAGCGCAAACCGCGTATGAGTTTTCTCGATCCAGCTTTCAATAGCATCCGTCTGAACCGGTGTCGGGGCGCTGGAGGGCGGCAGACTTTTTTCGATCATCCCGGTGAAGGTGGCGAACGCGCTGAGATGGCGGTTATTGTCATCCATCCATAGCCAGATGGCGATGGTGGAAAATATCACTACAAAAATCGCGCCGGTGACAGCTAGAAAGACCTGCTGATACATTGGAAGATCGGTTAATTTTTTCATCGTTCCCTGCGGATTCAGATTTGGGGAAGACGCGAAAAGACGTAGCCGATACCCCGGACAGTGATGATTCGCCTTGGCGTGCGCGGATCGTCCTCAATGATTTGACGGATCCGTCCAATATGCACATCAATGGCCCGGTCAAAGCTTTCGTAAGATGCGCCGCGCACCGACTGCCAAAGCTGTTCACGGTTCATCACCCGGCCCGCATTCCGTGCCAGCGTCAGCAATAGTTCAAACTGCATGGACGTGAGTGTACAGACACGCCGATCAAGCTTCACCGTTCTTGCTGCAATATTAATCTCCAGCTCGCCAGCGCGGATCAGCTCGTGAGGAACGGGGCTTATTTTGCTCACCCGCCGCAGGATGGCCCGGATACGGGCCAGCAACTCTCGGGGTTCGAAAGGCTTGGTCAGATAATCGTCAGCGCCCAGTTCCAGCCCAATAATGCGGTCAGTAGGTTCGCCCCGACCGGTAACCATAATGATGGCAGGATCCCACTGGCAGGCAGCCCGGATATAGCGACAAACGTCCAGCCCGTCCGCGTCACTCAGCATTAAATCCAGCAGGATGATGTCGAAAGAACGGGTTTCCAGTGCGCAGTAGGCATCCTTTGCCGTGGGTGTATGCAGCACGTCTAACCCATGCTGTTCCAGATAAGGCACTATCATGCCAGCTAACCGTAGATCATCCTCAATCAGTAACAACCTGGAACCGCCGGAAAGGGGCTGGAGCATGGGATGGATGCCTTAATAAAGGGATTGAGTGAGTTGAGACAACCGTTTTCACGGTATGATGAAAAAAGTGATGAAATTTTTTATTCCGCCACTTCGGACGGTTTTACAGGAGGAACAGAATGAACGACTCCCTTGCCCGTTTTACACTCAGCCCTATCCCGCCGCCAGAGAGCTTCCCCGACGTCAAAAGCACCCTAATCAGTGATGAGATGATGGCGCTTCGTCTGCAAAAAATCCTCACTGCCATGCAGCAGCACAATTTTGATACGCTGGTCATCTATGCCGACAAAGAGCATGGGGGAAATTTCGAATACCTGTCAGGTTTTATTCCCCGGTTTGAAGAGGCGCTGCTGGTGGTGACGGCGCAAGGCGAGCTTACCTATATCATGGGCAATGAGAATCTCAAGCTGGTGCCGCACGCCAGAAACCCCGGCGCCTGCCTTCATGCTCCTATTTTTTCATTGCCGAATCAGCCAATGGATAACGACGCTCCGCTCACCACGCTATTAGCTGAGGCAGGCGTGAAGCGAGCGGGAATGACCGGGATTGCAGGCTGGAAGTTATTCACCACTCAGCAAAATAATGCTTATCGGTTTGATATTCCTGCTTTCATTCTGGATGAGGTGATTGCAGCCGCTGGCGACAGGCAGTATGTGACTAACGCCACCGGTTTGTTTATCTCTCCGCAATATGGCGTGCGATCTCTGAACAGCGCCAGCGAGATTGCCTGCTATGAGTATGGCGCCAACCTGGCCTCCACCCGGATTCTCAGGGCGCTGGAGGCGCTTGACGTTGGCAAAAGCGAAAAAGAAATTGGTCAGCTGTTAGCGGGTGACGGGCAGCCTGGCAACGTGGTGGCCATTGCGGCGACTGGGGAGAGATTTGCCCATGCCGGGCTTTACCCCACCGACAAGCAAATCCAGCGGGGCGATAAGTTTTCGCTGACCGTTGGCTATAAAGGGGGGCTGACCAGCCGGGCAGCCTATGTTATCGCCGCTGAAGAGGAATTGCCTGCGGCGGTGGCCGATTGGCTGCCCGCGCTGGCTATCCCTTACTATCGCGCAGTCACCACCTGGCTTGAAACGCTTCGTCCCGGCCTGACCGGTGGTGAGCTTTATCAAACCATTGAAGCGGTTTTGCCAAAAGAGCGGTGGCACTGGCATCTGAACCCCGGCCATCTGGTGGCGGACGAAGAGTGGCTCTGTTCGCCCATCTCCCCCGATTCTAGCGTCAGGCTGCAGAGCGGCATGATTTTCCAGATTGATATTATCCCTTCGCTGCCGGGATATGGCGGATGCAGTATAGAGGATACGGTCGCGCTGGCTGATGAAGTGTTAAGGAGAGAGCTGGCAGCCAGCTATCCCGAGGTGTGGCAGAGAATGGAGATCCGCAAAGCTTATCTGCGGGACAGGTTGAATCTGCGGGTATCCGACGATCTGCTCCTGCTCTCCAACACGGTTGGCTATCTGCGCCCTTTCCTGCTGGATAAGCAACGTGCTTTGATCCGCGCCGCCAGGTAAGCGAACATTGACCGGAAAATGACCCGTAGTGTTACCCACCGGGAGAAAAATGGCTCCTGAAAGGAGCCATTAACGTTATCAGAACTGATAGCTGGCGGTCAGCGAGAAGTTACGCGGCTCGCCGTAAACGGTATAGATGTTATCTACCGTGGTGTCATATTCCTTATCGAACAGGTTGTTGAGGTTAGCCTGCAAGGAGAGCTGTTTGGTGACCTGATAACGGCTGAACAGGTTGACCAGCGCGTAGCTGCCCTGCTCTGCACGGAGCGTACCATTGCCATCCGGGCCGGCAATATCACTCCAGACGTGAGTTTGCCAGTTAACACCACCGCCCACAGTGACCTCCTGAAGCATCGGCAAACGGTAGCTGGTGAACAGCTTAAGCTGGGTGCGAGGCAGTTGAGGATTGACCGCCGTACCATCACGCTCTTCAGCAATATAGCGGGTGCCGCCAAAGGTCATCTGCCAGTTATCAGTAATGGCGCCGTTGATTTCAAATTCGACGCCGCGGCTGACGGTTCCATCCGTGGCCTTATAAGCTGTTTCCCCTGCGGTTCCAGGTATGACCTGATTGGTTGTCTGCGCGACATTATCCAGCTCAGCACGGAAAACCGAGACGGAGGTGGTGAGTCGGCTGTTAAACCAGTCTGATTTCACCCCAGCCTCATAGTTTTTTCCGATAACCGGTGACAGGAAGCTGCGGTTGATATCGCGCTGAGTCTGCGGCTGGAAGACCGAAGTATAGCTGGCGTAGGTTGACCAGTTTTCATTGATATCAAATACCAGGCCCGCATAGGGTGAAACGTTATTTTTCTCAAACTCCTGAGTAAGGGAATGGGAGTTGTAGTTGGTATAGCGTGCGCCCAGGATCAGGTGCAGCGGGTCGGCCAGCGAGAGGCGTGTCGCCATGTAAGCGGACTTCTTACGAATGATATCTTCCTGAGCCAGCGTGCGTGGCCCCCAGTCAGTTTCAGGGAAGCTGCTGTTGAAGTCATTGAAGTTGCCCAGTTCTGCCGAGGAGATGTTGGCAAATGAACTGTAATAGGTGTTTTTCTGTTTGGTGTAGCTCAGCCCCATCATCAGCTCATGCTGACGGCCCAGCAGCTCAAAGGGGCCGCTGGCATAGGCATCCACAGCATTAACCTTGCGCTTGCCGGAGTTGTAACCTGTTCCAGCTACCACATCGTAATCCTGATACCGGGATACGCCCAAACCCGTGGTTTTATCGAAATAGCCATCAATGTACATCTGCTTACTGTTGATTAGCGTTTCGTTATGGGTGCCGGTGAGATTCGCCTGCCAGCCGTTATCGAAGCTCTGCTTCAGATTGGCAAAGACTTTATTGTTCTGCTTGTCGTTATAGGCCCAGTCCGGCGCGGAGTTAAAGCCGCGACGATAATCTGTTTTGCTGCCGTCGGTATACCAGCGGGGAGCGCCCCCCCAGGTTGGACGGTTGGCATTGGTTTCCTGATATTCATACCCTACGGTCAGCGTAGTGGAATCTGTCAGGTCGGCATCGACAACGCCATAGAGAAATTTTTTCTCTGCGCTGTAGCGCTCGACAAAGCTATTGCCATCCTGATAACCGGCAACAATACGGCCACGCACGTTGCCAGATTCGCTCAGCGGGGCAGAAAGGTCGGCAACGTAGCGCTGTTTATTCCAGCTCCCGTAAGAGGCAGATACATTACCGGCAAATTCACGACTGTCGGCATGTTTATGGATCATGTTAATTGAAGCGGAAGGATTGCCGGTACCGGTCATCAGCCCTGATGCGCCACGCACCACTTCAATGCGCTCAAACATTGCCGTATCAGACTGTGAATCGCCCAGGTTCCAGCGTGTTTCAAACACGGTAGGAATGCCGTCTACCATATAGTTATCAATTAAAAAGCCGCGCGAATAGTAGGTACGCCGATCCATGTCCGCCACCCCTTCCTGGATAGCGGTGGTGTTATAGAGCACCTGACCAAGCGACTGCAGCTGCTGGTCCTCCATCCTTTGCTTGCTGATAATGCTGACCGATTGCGGAATGTCGCGCGCAATCATCGGCATTTTAGTACCGGCACTGGTCACCGGTACGCTGTAATCGGTCGCGGCGCTGTCGGTTGCGCTCTCTGCGGAGGCTTCTACCGTCAGCGTTTGATCTTTGTTGCTACCAGCAACAGGCGCTGCCGCCTGTTCTGCAGCAAACGTATGGGGGACCTGGAGGGCAACCGCCACCAGTACGGCAAGCGCGGAATAACGAGGAGCCTGAGCATAGCCAGCCTGCTGGCTGAAGCCCTTTTCTCTGGTACGGCCTGGTGCAAAAAACATCGTACTACCTCAGAAGATTATTTTATTTTTATGCCACTGATTCGCTGGCAACCCAAATGCGAATGAGAACTATAATTTTTTTTATTTCTTCTGTAAAAGAATATCCGGGAACTTTTCAGGATTTTGTAAATCAGGGGGGAAATGTTTCAGGGAGAGAGATTGCTAAAAATTTTCAGGGTGTGAACAACCTGGTTTACGGCAGAGAAGATTAACTCTGCCTTGTTCTTTCAGGCATTCAGAACTCAGGATGATTACTCCTTCTTTTTCCAGTTTGCCCATGGATCCTCAGTCAGAACGTCAGGCTCTGCTGTAGGCGGCTCCTCCAGAGAAGCGAGATAAAGCTCTTCCACCTCTTTACGCGCCCAGGGCGTGCGGCGGAGAAATTTCAGGCTCGATTTTACGCTGGGATCGCTTTTGAAACAGTTGATATTGATGCGCCTGCCCAGCTCTTCCCAGCCATAACGCGCCTGTAGCGCGTTGACCAGTGCTTCAAGCGTGACCCCATGCAAAGGATCTTTAGAATTATGATTTGTCATAATGCTTCCGGTAACAAGATTTATGGCCGACAAGATACCTGAATGCCCGGTGAAAGTGCAATTAATGCAACAATACGTGACAACGTAACCTTCACCGGTGCTCTGTGACGGCGTCAGAAGACGCCGTAAAGTACAAGGGTTAGTTACCGCAGTGCGCCATCTGACTCCTTAACAGGCATTTCACACTTTTCCATATCTACTGGAATGTTTTTGTAAGCCGGAATACCGCTTCGCGTATCATAACTGTCGAGCGGGATCATTACGTTAGCCTCAGGGTAGTAAGCGCCAAGAGAACCCGGAGCCATGTCCAGCACCACAATCGTCAGCTTATCCATCCGGCGATCGGTACGCTTTCCTTGAGGATCAAGCGCGATGATATTTACCTTATCCCCCACGCGCAGCTCCCGTTTCTCCGCTTCTTCCGCATTCATAAAGAGCACATCCCTGCGGCCCGTTACGCCGCGATAACGGTCGTTAAGACCATACAAAGTGGTGTTGTACTGATCGTGACTGCGCAACGTGGTCAGCACCAGGTCATGGCACTTCAGAGAACGGGGATCTTCGTTGATGCCCTCCATGACCTTAAACTGCGCGAGACCTGAAGGCGTATTCCAGACGCGTTCGCTGGCCCCGTTATATAAACGGAAACCGCCGGGCTGCCTGATACGTTCGTTGTAATCTTTAAAGGCCGGGAAGACCGCCTCAATACTGTCGCGGATAAAGCTGTAGTCGCGGATCATTTTATCCCAGTCCACGCGGGTCGCTGGCAGCGTAGCTTTCGCCAGACCCGCAACAATTGCCGGTTCTGACTTCAGCCAGGGCGAAGCAGGTTTCAGTGAGCCACGGGAAGCGTGAACCATCGACATTGAGTCTTCCACGGTAATGCTTTGCGCGCCGGAAGCCTGTAAATCTTCTTCAGTGCGGCCAATAACCGGAAGGATGTAGTTATGCTTGCCCAACAGTAGATGGGAACGATTAAGTTTGGTGGCCATATGGACGACCAAATCGAGCTTGCGCATAGCGGCAAAAGTCGCCTGTGGGTCGGATATCGCTTCCGCCAGGTTCCCACCCAGACAGAGCAACGCTTTTGCCTGCCCGTCACGCATCGCCTGGATCGCCGCGACGGCACCATGACCATGCTCCTGTGGCGGCCTGAAGCCAAAGACGTTTTCAATGCTGTCCAGCAGCGATTGTGGAGGGATCTCTGTGATGCCGACGGTACGATCGCCCTGCACATTCGAGTGACCACGCAGAGGACAGATACCGGCGCCGGGTTTCCCCATATTGCCGCGTATCAGCAGTAAATTAGCAATCTGCTGCACGTTCTGCGTGCCGTACTGGTGTTGGGTAATTCCCATACCGTAGCAGATAATGGTTTTATCCGCGCTGGCGTAAAGCCGGGCAATATGCAGGATCTCCTGGTAATCCAGGCCAGAGACTTTAAGAATATGTGCCCAGTCGGTGGCATCAAGATCGGCTTTCAGTTCTTCGAAGCCCTGGGTATGTTCATCAATAAACGCCTGGTCAATCACCCCTGGCTGCCCTTGCTGGATCGCCGTGTCATGCATTTTAAGCAGTGACTTCATCACCCCTTTCAGCAGTGCTGCGTCTCCGCCGACCCGAACTTTATAGTAGGTCGAAGCCAGTTCGGTTGACCCCAGCGAGAGCATCTCAATCGGACTTTGAGGTGAAGTAAAACGCTCCAGCCCACGCTCGCGTAGCGGATTGATTGCCACAATTTTCGCTCCCCGTTTCGCTACTTCTCTGAGGGTGCCCAGCATGCGGGGATGATTGGTTCCGGGGTTATGGCCGATGCAGATCACTAAATCACATTGGTCAAAATCATCCAGCTCCACCGTTCCTTTGCCAATGCCAATAGATTCTGGCAACCCCACGCTGGTCGGTTCATGGCACATGTTTGAGCAGTCCGGGAAATTGTTGGTGCCATATTCGCGGGCGAAAAGCTGGTAGAGGAAAGCGGCCTCGTTAGAAGCCCGTCCTGAGGTATAAAATTCGACGCTGTTGGGATCTTCATAGCTTTGCAGCCGTTCGCCAATTTCCCGAAACGCGGTCTCCCACTCTACGGGCTGGTAGGTGTCCGTAGCGGCATCATATTTCATCGGGTGGGTGAGCCGCCCCTCTCCTTCAAGCTCAAACGCATTCCGTTGCCAGAGTTCAGTGACGGTATGCGCGGCAAAAAACTCTGGAGTAGTGCGCTTACTGGTCGCTTCCCAGGATACGGCTTTCGCACCATTTTCACAAAACTCAAAGGAGGAGCCATGACGGGGATCGGGCCAGGCACAACCCGGGCAGTCGAACCCCTGCGGTTGGTTAACCCTGAAAAGCGCAATAACATCCTGTTTGACCGACATTTGACCACGAATGGCATCAGCAACCGCTTTTAGCGCTCCCCAACCTCCTGCCGATCCGCCATAAGGTGCGATGCCTATAGTGCTGTTATTTTTTTTCATGAGTTCCTCGCATAGCAATTAACTGAACTCAAAGCTTAGAATATCTGGCTGGAGGTCGGGGCGGAAAACCCGGTAAACAGAGGCAGTTTGGATATCGAAAATTATTATACGTTAAGGCTGTTTTTAACAATAGATTTACAGTGAGCACTGATAAGCGCCAGATTAGTACCCTCCCACCTTGAGCAAAATGTGATGGCACACCATGAATGCCATAACTTCTATGCGACAGAATAAATGCAATAACTAAACAGGCGTTGTACCGGCAGTCAGAAACTGAAGATTTTGGTTAAGTCATGAATAAGGTATTATGCACTGGTTTTATAACCACTTTATTCATGAGGGATTATGGCTAAAGGATTTTTTCTCTATCACCTGGATAAAACCACCTGCGGGGGGCGCATTCTTTCCGGTGCGTCTGATGATACCT
>NZ_JAWVWP010000013.1:0-140529 GCF_033657285.1 Erwinia sp. MMLR14_017
GCGAGAGTAGGGAACTGCCAGGCATTAAATAAAGCGATAACCCCGGCCGCAAGGCCGGGGTTTTTTGCGTCCGGGCGCCGTGAAAATGCGGAGCGGGGCAGCGGCGTTACCCGCAGGTAAAGCCGGAGAGCGTCCGCAGGCGCGGCGTGATGCCCCACCGGCGCGGAAAAAGAAAGAAAAGGGCCCCGCGCTGACGCACGGGGCCCTTTTTTATGCCTTATCCGGCGTGAAAACCTTCCGATAAAAATGCTAATCAGGAATTCTGCTCCGGTTTAAAAGGAGATCTTCCGGCGTATTTATATTAATGAAGGCTTCTGGATCATCAAAGTGCACCGCTATACCGCCCGCTTCCTTCAGGAAAAACATAAGCTTACGATCGCCACGCTGGAGATAGTGTTCAAGCATTTCAGCCCTGTCACGATGAATAATCGCGTGAGTAGGATGATCCCGCCCGTTGCTACAAGCCCAGGCGGCTTTAGCGCCTGATTTACCGTTCCATAGCTGTGCAACCAGATCAAGCGGCAGGAAGGGGGCATCGCAGGAAGCAAATACAGCCCAGTCAGTAGTGATATGCTGTAAAGCAGCAAGCATACCTGCCAGCGGGCCGGCAAAACCCGGGAAAGAATCGGTTAAAACGCGACAGCCGCTTTCCTGATAGCATTCGCCATTTCTGTTGGCGCTGAGCATAACCTCTGCTACCTGAGGTTGCAGACGCGCCAGGACGTGCCGATAGAGCGGTTCGCCCCTGAAGTTAATCAGTCCCTTATCTTCGCCATTCATCCGTGACCCTTTTCCGCCAGCAAGAATGACCCCGGTCACCTTTTCATTCGTATTGTATGATTTGTGAGCCATTCCGCCGTTCACCTCTCTGTTAAAGTAAAATTAATGCTGATAACCTGGCTACTTATTAAGTCTGACAGGAAGCTTGCCATGAAATGCCATCGTCTCAACGAACTGATCTCCCTGCTGCAACCTGAATGGCAGAAGGAGCCTGACCTCACGCTGATGCAATTTTTACAGAAACTGGCTACGGAGTCAGGTTTTACTGGCCCGATAACCGAACTCACCGACGATATGCTGATTTATCATCTCAAAATGCGCGGCAGCGATAAAAACGAACCGATCCCTGGTCTGAAGAAAGATTATGAAGAGGATTTTAAAACGGCTCTGCTTCGGGCGCGTGGCGTTATCAAAGATTAAATCCCTGCCACCATCCGGCATCAGCAGGATTTAATGATAGTATTACTGGCTACTTCACGTGATGAGCATGCCGGATGAAAGAGCCAGCTTTTAACTTTCAACAATTACATCCTGACACCATCCTTGATGCGCTCTGGGAGACCGGGATCCGCGTTGAGTCAGGGCTAACCGCGCTCAACAGCTATGAAAACAGGGTTTACCAATTTTCTGATGAAGAGAGAATGCGCTATGTGGTGAAGTTTTACCGGCCCCAGCGCTGGTCGCCACAGCAGATTGAGGAAGAACATCAGTTCACTGCTGAGCTACTGGCCGATGAAGTTCCCGTCGCCGCACCGCTGGTATTGCAGGGAAAAACGCTTCACCAGCATCAGGGTTATCTGTATACCGTCTTTCCCAGCCTGGGAGGACGCCAGTATGAAACCGATAATTACGACCAGCTTGAATGGGTTGGGCGTTACCTGGGGCGAATTCATCAAACGGGACGTAAAAGCTCGTTTACTGAGCGTCCCACTATTGGACTGGATGAGTACATCGCGCAACCTCTGCAGGTGCTTGAAGCCAGTAGTTTAATTCCCGGGAAGCTGAAAGAAGCTTTATTGACCAGCGTGCGCCTGATAGGTACAACTTTACAAAATTGCTGGCATACTCAGTGGCACGCTTTGCGTCTGCATGGAGACTGCCATCCCGGCAATATTCTCTGGCGAGACGGTCCGCTGTTTGTCGATCTCGATGATGCCCGTAATGGTCCAGCGGTGCAGGATTTATGGATGTTGATTAACGGCGACATTCAGGAGCAAAGGCTACAGTGGGATATCCTGCTGGAAGCGTACAGCGAGTTTTGCGACTTCGACACACACGAATTGTCACTGATTGAGCCTTTACGCGCCATGAGGATGGTTTATTATCTGGCGTGGGTCGTTCGCCGCTGGCAAGATCCTGCATTTCCTGCCAGTTTTCCGTGGATGACGGATGAAGATTTCTGGCGCAGACAGATCGCTATCTTTAACGAGCAGGCCAGGCTGTTGCAGGAGCCACCGCTTCAGCTTATGCCTGCATTCTAAGGCTGGTCGCCTTTTCCGATCCGCCCCTATTGTTGTCAGGAGAGAGTTTTACAATGAAAAAGATTTGGTTTGCACTGGTTGGTATGGTTCTGGCCTTTAGTGCTTCGGCCGCGCAGTTTACTGATGGCCAGCAATACGTGACGATGCAGAAGCCTGCCACGGGTGAACCACAGGTTCTTGAATTCTTCTCTTTCTTCTGCCCACACTGCTATGAATTTGAGCGTGTCTGGCACGTTAGCGATGCCGTAAAAAAAGGCCTGCCTGCCAACACCAAAGTCACTAAATATCATGTAGAGTTCCTTGGCGGTGATATGGGGAAAACGGTCACACAGGCCTGGGCTGTGGCAATGGCCCTGGGTGTGGAAGATAAGGTCACTGCCCCGCTCTTTGACGGTATTCAGAAAACGCAAAGCATTACCGATCCAGCCAGCCTGAAAGATGCTTTTGTCAAAGCAGCGGGTATTAAGCCAGAAGAGTACGATGCGGCCTGGAACAGCTTTGTAGTGAAATCGCTGGTTGCTCAGCAGGAAAAAGCGGCCGCTGATGTCGATCTGCGTGGCGTGCCTGCTATGTTTGTTAACGGCAAATATATGGTAAATAACGGCGGCCTGGATACCAGCTCAATGGATAACTACGTTCAGCAATATGCCAATGTTGTGAAATTCCTGATTACCCAGAAGTAAGAGTCCGTTCTTTTCCTGACGCCGGCTTATGCCGGCGTTACTGTTTCGGTCCCTGGCAGGACAGTCCTGAAATAACTATCCGCAAAGGTCTGGGATTCTGAAAAAAGACTGCGATAATGTTGACAATAATAATTACTATCCACATATAACGCATTCCGCAGAATCTGCAATAAATCCTGGAAATAAAATTTAATCAATTGAATTTATTATTCTTTTGTTTACCTAAAAAAATAATATCCTGTTCAGTTGCTTTCCTTCTTAAAATTACACACAAACTTATCCACAACTTGTTCTTGCGTGGCGTACCGCAAAATTTTCCCTTACGTGAAGTTTATCTGCCAGGATATTTCATCTTTACTGCCCAGCTGTGGCATCCTTATCCCTATTGAAGACACTAAAGAAGAACGTGACGACTTATGGCACAGATTGCAGAAAACCCGCTCATCCTGGTAGATGGATCTTCTTATCTCTATCGCGCTTATCATGCGTTTCCGCCACTTACTAACAGTGCCGGGGAGCCGACAGGGGCTATGTATGGCGTGCTGAATATGTTGCGCAGCCTGCTGTTGCAATATAAACCCAGCCATGTGGCCGTGGTGTTTGATGCTAAAGGCAAAACGTTTCGTGACGAACTGTTTGAACATTACAAATCGCATCGCCCTCCGATGCCTGATGATCTGCGTGCTCAGATAGAGCCTTTGCATAATATGGTCAGGGCGATGGGTCTGCCTCTGCTGGCCGTAAACGGTGTGGAAGCGGATGATGTTATTGGCACCCTGGCACTGGAAGCAGAGAAATTAGGGAAACCGGTGTTAATCAGTACCGGCGATAAAGATATGGCTCAACTGGTGACGTCAGATATCACGCTGATTAACACCATGAATAACGCTATCCTTGGCCCCGATGAGGTGGTGGAGAAATTTGGTGTTCCACCTAATCTCATTATCGACTTCCTTGCGTTGATGGGCGACTCATCCGATAACATTCCTGGTGTACCGGGGGTCGGAGAAAAAACTGCGCAGGCTCTGTTACAGGGGCTGGGTGGTATCAAAGAGATTTATGAAGATCTGGATAAAGTATCGGGCCTGACGTTCAGGGGCGCCAAAACCATGGCTGCCAAGCTTGAGCAAAATAAAGAGCTCGCTTTCCTCTCTTATCAGCTGGCCACTATCAAAACGGATGTGGAACTGGAATTAACCTACGAGCAGCTCACCGTCAACGAGCCAGCGATGGAAGATTTGCTGGGTATGTTCCGTCATTACGAATTCAAACGCTGGATTACCGATCTGGAAGAGGGAAAATGGCTGCAGGGTAAAAAAAGCCATCCCGCTGCTAAAAAAGCCCTGGTTGAAAAGGTTGAAGAGCAGGTGGAAGCCACCAGTATCTTATCTGCTGATGGTTACGTCACAATCCTTGATGAGGCCACCTTTGAGAGCTGGGTGAAGAAAATTCAGCAAAGCGAACTTTTCGCTTTTGATCTTGAGACCGATTCGCTGGATACGCTTAGCGCAAACATCGTGGGGCTGTCGTTTGCCGTCTCGCCTGGCGAAGCGGCTTATTTGCCAGTGGCTCACGACTATCTGGATGCGCCCGCTCAGCTGGATCGAAACAGTGTTCTTGCTCGCCTCAAGCCGTTGCTGGAAGATGCAAACCTGCTGAAAGTTGGGCAGAACCTGAAATACGATCGTGGCGTGCTGAAAAACTATGATATTGAGCTGGCTGGGATCAAATTTGACACCATGCTTGAATCTTACGCCCTCAACAGCGTTACCGGGCGGCATGATATGGATTCTCTGGCTTCCCGTTGGCTGAATCATAAAACCGTATCGTTTGAAGATATCGCTGGCAAAGGCAAAAAACAATTAACCTTTAATCAGATAGCCCTGGAACAGGCTGCGCATTACGCCGCAGAAGATGCAGATGTCACCCTTCAGCTGCATCTGAAAATGTGGCCAGAGTTGGAAAAAGAGCAGGGTCCGAAAGCGGTCTTTGAAAATATAGAAATGCCGCTGGTCACCGTGATTTCGCGCATTGAGCGTAATGGCGTGCTGATCGATCAGGGCATTCTTGCCGCCCATTCTAAAGAGCTGACTTTACGCCTGGCAGAGCTGGAGCAGAAAGCGCATGAGCTGGCCGGCGAACCGTTCAACCTCTCTTCGCCCAAGCAGCTACAAACTATTCTGTTTGAAAAGCAGGGGATTAAGCCTACCAAAAAAACGCCTGGCGGCGCACCTTCCACCAGTGAAGAGGTCCTGGCGGAGCTGGCGCTGGATTATCCGCTGCCGAAAGTGATCCTTGAGAACCGCAGCCTGGCTAAGCTGAAGTCGACCTATACCGATAAACTGCCATTGATGATTAACCCTGTGACCGGACGTGTTCATACTTCCTATCACCAGGCGGTGACGGCAACAGGACGGCTCTCTTCTACCGATCCGAATCTGCAAAATATCCCGGTGAGAAATGATGAGGGTCGGCGTATTCGTCAGGCTTTTATCGCCTCCAAAGGCCATAAAATTGTGGCAGCAGACTATTCACAGATTGAGCTGCGCATCATGGCGCACCTGTCACAGGATAAAGGGTTACTGGAGGCCTTTGCCGAAGGTCAGGATATACACCGTGCAACGGCCGCAGAAGTCTTCGGCATGGCGCTGGATAAGGTGACTGGCGAGCAGCGTCGCAGCGCCAAGGCGATCAACTTTGGCCTGATCTACGGTATGAGCGCGTTTGGCCTGTCGCGGCAGCTGAATATCGGCGCTGGCGAAGCGAGAAAGTATATGGATCTCTACTTCGAACGCTATCCGGGAGTTTTACGCTATATGGAAAACACCCGGCAGCAGGCTGCCGAAAAAGGTTATGTCTCCACGCTGGACGGACGCCGTCTCTATCTGCCTGATATCAATGCCAGCAATGCGATGCGCCGTAAGGCGGCTGAACGTGCAGCGATTAATGCGCCAATGCAGGGTACGGCAGCCGATATCATTAAAAAAGCGATGATAGCCGTCGACAGCTGGCTGACGCCGCAGACCACGCCAGAGGTAAAAATGATCATGCAGGTACACGATGAGCTGGTATTTGAAGTTAAAGCCTCTGAAGTGGAAGCGGCGACGGCTAAAATTCGTGAACTGATGGAAAACAGCATGAAACTGGATGTGCCACTCAGAGTTGATGTGGGTGTGGGTGATAACTGGGAACAGGCTCACTAAAACCCGGCAACTGTTACGGATGAGGCTGATTTCGCTGAGGATTCAGTCTCACTCTCTATCCATAAGAAAATGCTTTGGTTAATCGGTTCAGCCTGCCCACTGATGCTGATAATGCGCAAAGCTTCTCCTAACCGGTTATCGGCAAAGCATTTTTTTTGTAATTAAGCTACAGGCAGGCCCTTTTTATGTGACCTGAGTTGGATAACACCCGGTGTTTTATGAAAATTAACTACAAAAAACCCTTTTGAGGGCTGAAAAAATCATGTAGAGTTTAAGACGTAGGGTACAGAGGTAAGATGTTCTATCTTTCAGACCTTTTACTTCACGTAATCGGATTTGGCTGAATATTTAGCCGCCCCAGTCATTTATGACTGGGGCGTTTTTTATTGGGCGCGGTTTCAGAACCAGCAAGCTTATTCGGCAGGGATTTCTTCTTCAACAGCAGGAGGGAGTTCGCTGAACCAGGTATCCAGCTGCTGACTTAACTTATCGACGCCGATCCTCTTCAAAGAAGAGAACATTTCCACGCGCACATCTCCCACAAAGCCTTTTGCCGCTTCACGCACAACGTTCAGCTGGGCTTTACGCGCACCAGAAGCCAGCTTGTCGGCTTTGGTTAACAGCACCAGCACCTGAATACCGCTCTGCACTGCCCACTGAATCATCTGCGTATCGAGATCCTTAAGCGGATGGCGAATATCCATCAACACCACCAAACCTTTCAGGCACTCACGCATCTGCAGGTATTCCGCCAGCGCCTTTTGCCACTTCAGTTTCATCTCTTCCGGCACTTCGGCATAGCCATAGCCTGGTAAATCCACCAGTCGGTAACCCTCTGCTACCTGAAACAGGTTGATCAGCTGCGTACGTCCCGGCGTTTTACTGGTACGGGCCAGACTTTTTTGATTTGTCAGTGTATTTAGCGCGCTGGATTTGCCCGCATTTGAGCGGCCGGCGAACGCCACTTCAAGTCCGGTATCGGCTGGAAGGTGACGGATGTCAGGTGCACTGGTGACAAAATGAGTAACGTGATAATTCCAGCCAGACAAAATAAAAACTCCAGATATAAGAACAATTGCGCAGAGTATACCCTGTATAGAATGAAAGCGCCCAACCGACCTTCAGTCTGCCGGGGTTTTGTAGGAGATCTGCCATTAAATATGCCAGAGCTTTCCTCTTTTTAGCGGCTTTAAGAAAGTAATAGCAGTTAGATATCAAATAAATACAGGTTTCTTGTGGCGGGCGAACGAAAAATTGTTGCCCACACTGCCTTGTGAGTTTGACCATATAGTCTAAAGTATCTGGCAGAACCAGGAGGGTTCGCTTCAGGAAGAAGTGCTCAGGGAGATCAGGAAGGTCTGGAGCAGGGATGGAATGTGCCAGGAATACAGCACCACAGGGAAAGGATCGAGTCCAGGAAGGGACGCTCAGGCAAAGGAAAACCGGGATGTTGTGTGCTAAAAAGGATGCTGACTAAGTCAGTCCTTCTGCGGAAGGTGCGAAAAAAGGCGACAGGGTGACCTGCCGCCTTTTTTCTTTGTCTGCTTTCTGCTAGATTTCGCCGCAATTCTATACTGAATATAAAACGTCTGAGAGCAGAAACCATGAAGCAACCTACACGCGCGCCCCAGGGCCAGAAACCGGCAGCAAAAACGAAGCGTAAAACGCGTGATGAAATAAACACCGAAGCGCGTGACCGTAAGCGTGACAAAAAACATCGCGGCAACGCTTCTGGTAGCCGGGCCAATCCGGTCACTGCGAATCAGAAGGGTAGCGGCAGCGCCACCAGCAAAGATCCGCGTATTGGCAGCAAAAAGCCGATCGCTCTGGGGCCGGTCACTGCGGAAGCGCAGAGCGTGAAAAAACCGGCGAAGGCTGCAAAACCTGCGGAACAGAAAAAAGTTCGTCTCTCTCCCGAAGAAGAGCTTGCCTCGCTTGAAAATAACGAGCGTCTTGATGCGCTGCTGGATCGTCTGGAAAAAGGTGAAACCCTGCCAGCGGAAGAGCAAGCCTGGCTTGACCAGACGCTTGACCGTATCGACGTGCTGATGGAAGAGCTTGGCATCGCACTGGATGACGATGTGGAAGATGATGAAGCTGAAGAAGATATGTATCGCCTGCTGAAAGGCGGCAACTAATCTTTAGCGTTTTTATCCCAAAATTGAGGTGGCGCAGCGTTGCGCTGCCTTTTTATATAGGTTTCTCTACTGATGAATTGGCCTGGATCAATTTTCTTGCTGATTCTGCTCTGCAGCCTGGGAGGGTTATTCGTTAAACTACGGCGTCTTTCGCGGTTAAAAACCCGACTGCACAAGGCCACCGTCCGCCAGCGCTTAAGGCACTCTCCTCACATCCGACGGTCGGCACCCAGACGCCAACGCAGGAGTGACCATTGTGACGCAGATGATTGAATGGGATCAGCAGCTGATTCAGAAATACAACATCTCGGGTCCTCGCTATACCTCTTATCCCACCGCGCTTGAATTTTCTGCGGACTACGACGAAGCCGCCTTCCTTCAGGCAACCCAGCGCTATCCCGAGCGACCTTTGTCGCTCTATATCCACATTCCGTTTTGCCATCGTCTTTGCTATTTCTGCGGATGTAATAAGGTCGTTACTCGCCAGCAGCATAAAGCCGAAGCTTACATAGAGGCCTTAACGGTTGAGATCCAGAGCCGGGCCGCCTTATTCCGGCATCGCACAGTTACCCAGATGCACTGGGGCGGGGGAACGCCAACCTATCTGAGTAAATCGCAAATCACGCGTCTTATTCAGACTTTGCGGGCATCGTTTAGCTTCAGTAGAGAGGCGGAATTATCAATTGAGGTGGACCCGCGCGAAATTGAGCTGGATGTGCTGGATCACCTGCATGATCACGGCTTCAACCGGCTGAGTATGGGAGTTCAGGATTTTAATAAGGAAGTGCAGGAGAAGGTTAACCGCGTTCAGGATGAACAGACAATAGTCGCGCTGACAGAGCGTGCCCGACAGACAGGCTTTGCCTCAACCAGCCTTGACCTTATTTATGGGCTGCCGATGCAAACGCCGGAAAGCTTTGCGTTTACGCTGAAAAAGGTGATTGAGCTGAATCCTGACCGGCTTAGCGTATTCAATTACGCTCATATGCCAACCCTGTTTGCTGCACAGCGCAAAATCAAAGAGGCTGACCTGCCTTCCGCTCAGCAGAAGCTGGATATTTTGCAGCAAACCGTCCGCATGCTGACCGCTGAAGGGTACCAGTTTATCGGCATGGATCATTTTGCCCGGCCTGGCGACGAACTGGCGATTGCCCAGCGAGAAGGAAAACTTCACCGTAACTTCCAGGGGTATACCACTCAGGGCAACAGCGATCTTCTGGGAATGGGCGTTTCAGCTATCAGCATGATCGGTGACAGCTATGCGCAGAACGAAAAAGATCTGAAGGCCTGGTATGCTGCCGTAGAGAAAAATCACTCAGCCCTGTGCCGGGGAGTAAAGCTGACGAAAGATGACTGCCTGCGCCGTGACGTGATTAAAACGCTGATGTGCAATTTTGCACTGAATTTTGCCGATTTTGACACAGGCGTTAAGGCCTTCAGCGACTATTTTGCTGAAGATTTAGCGCTGCTGGCTCCGTTCATTGAGGATGAGCTGGTGGAACGCCACGAGAAGGGCCTTCAGGTGACTCCTAAAGGACGTTTGCTGGTGAGAAATATCTGTATGTGCTTTGACGCTTATCTTCGCCAGAAGGCGCGTATGCAGCAATTTTCGCGGGTTATATAAAACAGGGGACGATAACCCGTCCCCTGTGAGTACAACGCTGAGAAAACCGTTACTCCATCCCCAGCTCTTTCAGCTTACGGGTCAGCGTATTCCGGCCCCATCCCAGAAGACGAGCCGCTTCCTGCTTATGGCCTTGCGTATGACGCAAGGCGGTGGTCAGTAGCGTCCGCTCCATTTCTGGTTGCGCTTCAGAAAGCAGGTTTTGATGACCGGAACGCAAGGCCCTGTCGGCCCATTGCGCCAGTAAGGTCGCCCAACTGTCCGGCAGCGACTGCACCGGGTTCTCTGGCGTAGAGGTTTCAAACAGCTCAGAAGGCAGATCCTGAATCAGCACTTCCTGGCCGGCGGCCATAACGGTCAGCCAGCGGCAGGTATTCTCCAGCTGTCGGACGTTACCCGACCAGTGCAGACGGGTCAGGGCGGTTTCGGTTTCCGGGTGAAGGATTTTGGCTTCCACGCCCAGTTCTCTTGCCGCAACCTGCAGGAAATAACGTGCGAGGCGGGGAATATCCTCACGACGTTCACGCAGCGGCGGCAGATGCACACGGATGACGTTCAGGCGGTGGAATAAATCCTCGCGGAATTTCCCTTCCTGAACCCGCAGCTCCAGATTCTGGTGCGTTGCGGCAATAATACGCACATCCACTTTTACCGGCGCATAGCCACCCACGCGATAGAACTGCCCATCAGCCAGCACACGCAGTAAGCGTGTCTGCACATCCATCGGCATATCACCAATTTCATCCAGGAACAGCGTCCCGCCATCGGCCTGCTCGAAGCGGCCCTGACGGATTTGATTGGCGCCGGTGAACGCCCCTTTTTCATGACCAAACAGCTCTGACTCAATCAGGTCTTTTGGGATCGCCGCCATATTCAGCGCGATAAAGGGCGCTTTTGCCCGCGGGCTGTGGCGATGCAGGGCATGCGCGACCAGCTCTTTACCGGTTCCTGACTCGCCATTAATCAATACGCTGATAGAGGAGCGAGAAAGGCGGCCAATAATACGGAAGACATCCTGCATCGCTGGCGCTTCGCCAATGATGTCGGTGGTCGGGCCGCTGACCGGCTGATTACGCGGCTGCTGCTGCTCCTGATAGTGGCTGATCGCCCTTTCTACCAGCGCAACGGCTTCATCAATGTCAAACGGCTTCGGCAGGTAATCAAATGCCCCTTGTTGATAGGCGCTGACGGCGGCATCCAGATCGGAATGGGCAGTCATTATGATGACCGGGAGCATCGGATGACGCTGTTTGATCTGCTTAAGCAGCGCCAGTCCATCCATACCGGGCATACGAATATCTGAAAGCAAAACGTCTGGGGTTTTGCTGGCAAGAGCGTCCAGCACTTCGCTGGCGCTGTCAAAGGTGGCGCAGCTTAAACCGGCTCCAGTGAGCGCGCGTTCAAGCACCCAGCGGATGGAGCTATCGTCATCGACGATCCAAACTATCCCTCGTTGCATAGAAACCTCACTGGCGAATAGGCAGATAAACCGAAAATTCAGTGTGACCAGGCCAACTGTTAAATTCTATTTTTCCCGAATGCTGATCGATCAGGCTGCGGGCAATTGAGAGGCCTAAACCGGTGCCGCCTTCCCGCCCGCTCACCATCGGATAAAACAGCGTATCCTGCAGTTGTGCCGGAATACCCGGGCCGTCATCTTCAATATCGATGCGTGCAACCAGGCGATAACGTACGCCATGCAGCGTGAGTTGGAACGCTGTACGGGTACGAAGCGTAATTGTGCCGCCTTCTTCACCCAACGCCTGAAGCGCGTTGCGCACGACATTCAGCAGAACTTGTTCTATTTGATCCGGATCGTGCGCCAGTTCCGGCAGGCTGGGATCGTAATCCCTGACCAGCTTGACGTTGTCGGGCAGCTCCATGGAAACCAGGTTTACCACGCGTTCGGCTACCTGATGGATGCTTTGCGTCACGTGCATACCCGGCTGCTGCGGACCCAGCAGGCGATCAACCAGATTGCGCAGGCGATCAGCCTGTTCAATGATCACTTTGGTATATTCGGTTAATGATGGATCGGGCAGGGCTTTCGCCAGCAGCTGTGCTGCGCCACGCAATCCTCCCAGCGGGTTTTTAATTTCATGGGCCAGGCCACGGACTAAGTCCCGGGCGGCGACCTGCTGAGCATGTTGAATCTGTTCCTGACTGAGCCGGCGCTGATTATCCATCGGTGCCATTTCAAGCAGAATTAAACCTTCGGGCAGTCGCTGTGCGGTTAACGACATAATATGCGCACGGCTGTCGACCACTAAAGTCACTTCACTGTCGGTAAAACCCTGACCTGCATCCAGACTCTCAAGCATGACGTCGATATTTAGTGAAAAATATCCCATCAGTTCCGGCAGCGGTGTTCCAAACAGCTTGCGGGAGCTTTGCGCTAACAGTTGTTGGGCCGCGGGATTGGCGTAATGAACCACCAGTCCGCTGTCGACCAGCAAAATACTGTTAATAAGGGAGTTGAGAATCTGCCCAGCATCGGGCAGCGTGCCTGTTGCCATGCATTCTCTCCTGCACTATTTCAGTGCATTATAGTTCCGGAACCCAAAAGTCGTCTTCCTGAACGATGAAACGTGGTGAAAAAAGCCCATCCGGAGATGGGCTAAAGTTTCCACGGCAACAAAAAACGTCAAACCAGTTAGACGCTGTAGTACAGCTCGAACTCAACCGGATGTGGAGTCATACGAACGCGGTCCATTTCGGCCTTACGCAGTTCGATGTAGGCATCAATGGTTTCGTCAGTAAAGACGCCGCCACGAGTCAGGAACTCACGGTCTTCGTTCAGGCATTGCAGAGCTTCTTCCAGTGAACCGGCCACTTTTGGAATCTCAGCTTCTTCTTCCGGAGGCAGGTCATACAGGTTTTTGTCCATCGCGTCGCCAGGATGGATTTTGTTGATGATGCCGTCCAGGCCAGCCATCAGCAGGGCAGAGAAGCAGAGGTATGGGTTAGCTGCTGGATCGGGGAAGCGAGCCTCAATGCGGCGGGCTTTCGGGCTGGCAACCACTGGGATACGGATAGAGGCAGAACGGTTACGGGCAGAGTAGGCCAGCATAACAGGCGCTTCGTAACCCGGGACCAGACGCTTGTAAGAGTTGGTGGTTGGGTTAGAAAGGGCATTGATCGCTTTAGCATGTTTGATAACGCCGCCGATATAGAACAGGGCAGTTTCAGACAGGCCGCCATATTTGTCGCCAGCGAACAGGTTGTTACCATCTTTAGAGAGTGACATATGGCAGTGCATACCTGAACCGTTATCACCAAAGATAGGTTTTGGCATAAAGGTAGCGGTTTTGCCGTAAGCGTGAGCCACGTTATGCACAACATATTTGTAGATCTGAATTTCGTCAGCTTTTTTGGTCATGGTGTTGAAGCGGGTAGCCACTTCGTTCTGACCAGCTGTAGCAACTTCATGGTGATGCGCTTCAACAACCAGGCCCATCTGCTCCATAGTCAGACACATAGCAGAACGGATATCCTGTGATGAGTCGACCGGAGGAACCGGGAAGTAACCCCCTTTCAGACCTGGACGGTGGCCTTTGTTGCCGCCTTCATACTCTTTACCGGTGTTCCATGCCGCTTCGATATCGTCGATAGCAACGTGTGAACCTGAAGTGGTCGCGCCGAAACGGACGTCATCAAACAGGAAGAACTCGGGTTCCGGGCCAAACAGAACGGTGTCTGCAATGCCGGACGAACGCAGGAAATCTTCAGCACGCTTCGCGATGGAGCGCGGGTCACGGTCGTAGCCCTGCATGGTGCCTGGCTCGAGGATGTCGCAACGGATGATCAGCGTAGAGTCTTCGAAGAAGGGATCCAGCACAGCAGTAGTCGCATCGGGCATCAGAACCATGTCTGATTCGTTAATTCCTTTCCAGCCACCGATTGATGAGCCGTCAAACATTTTGCCTTCTTCGAAGAAGTCAGCGTTAACCTGATGAGCAGGAATGGTGACGTGCTGTTCTTTACCCTTGGTGTCGGTAAAACGCAGGTCAACGAATTTTACTTCGTGCTCGTTCATCATCGACAGAACGTGTTCAGCGGACATACTTAACTCTCCTGGATTTTGTCATTGTCGTCGTGTTTAGAGATCTTCAGCTGGGACCTTTGCTAATCTCGCCGGGTCATCCGATAATAAAGATCTCTGACAAGCTATCAACCGTTGTGGAAACTGGCATTCTTCGCTTGAATACATAAAGCGAAATCTATGCCAACTTTATTAATACCCTGAAAAAGCGCTATGATGCGCCCTCTCGTGAGACGGGAACTGCACCATGATGGAAGTCGCGCACCATTTTGGTGCTTACAGGTGCTTGTTAAGCACCATTCTGGTGCATTTTTTCGATGGAGTGCAATTCTTGCACTAATTAAGGTTAGAAAAGCAATCCTGACAGTTATCTTTAATTGAAATTTGTGATCCTGTTCAGTCCTTCGATTAATCCGTGTACAATAGCGCGCTATTTCTAATGCCTGAGGCAAAGCTGTGATCGAAAATTTGCGTAACATCGCCATTATTGCCCACGTTGACCATGGTAAAACTACCCTGGTTGATAAGTTGCTGCAGCAGTCCGGGACCTTTGATGCCCGTACCGAAGCAACCGAACGCGTAATGGACTCCAACGATTTGGAGAAAGAGCGTGGGATTACCATCCTCGCAAAAAACACCGCCATTAAATGGAACGACTACCGCATCAACATCGTAGATACCCCAGGACACGCCGACTTCGGCGGTGAGGTAGAGCGTGTGATGTCAATGGTTGACTCGGTGCTGCTGGTTGTGGATGCAATGGATGGCCCTATGCCGCAAACCCGCTTCGTGACCAAAAAAGCGTTTGCTAATGGTCTGAAGCCGATCGTGGTCATCAACAAAGTTGACCGTCCAGGCGCTCGTCCTGACTGGGTTGTGGATCAGGTATTTGACCTGTTCGTTAACCTGGATGCGACTGACGAGCAGCTCGACTTCCCGGTTATCTATGCTTCTGCCCTGAACGGTATCGCGGGTCTTGACCACGCCGACATGGCTGATGACATGACTCCGCTGTATGAAGCTATCGTGAAACACGTTTCTCCTCCGCAGGTTGAGATGGAAGCGCCGTTCCAGATGCAGATTTCTCAGCTGGACTACAACAACTACGTGGGTGTTATCGGCATCGGCCGCATTAAGCGCGGTAAAGTGAAGCCAAACCAGCAGGTGACCATCGTTGATAGCGAAGGCAAAACCCGTAACGGTAAAGTGGGTAAAGTGCTGACTCACCTGGGTCTGGAGCGTATCGACGCCACAGAAGCTGAAGCTGGCGATATCATTGCTATTACCGGTCTGGGCGAGCTGAACATCTCCGATACAATCTGTGATCCACAGAATGTAGAGCCGCTGCCAGCGCTGAGCGTTGATGAACCAACGGTCACGATGTTCTTCAACGTCAACACCTCTCCGTTCTGCGGTAAAGAAGGTAAGTATGTGACTTCACGTCAGATCCTTGACCGTCTGAACAAAGAGCTGGTGCACAACGTTGCGCTGCGTGTTGAAGAAACTGCCGATGCTGATGCGTTCCGCGTATCGGGTCGTGGTGAGCTTCACCTGTCAGTTCTGATTGAAAACATGCGTCGTGAAGGTTTCGAACTGGCGGTATCCCGTCCGAAAGTTATCTTCCGCGATTTCGAAGGCCGCAAACAAGAACCATTCGAAAACGTCACGCTGGATATCGAAGAACAGCACCAGGGTTCAGTGATGCAGGCGATGGGTGAACGTAAAGCCGACATGAAAAACATGGATCCGGATGGCAAAGGTCGCGTACGTCTCGACTACGTTATCCCAAGCCGTGGTCTGATTGGCTTCCGTAACGAATTCATGACCATGACTTCCGGTACCGGTCTGCTCTACTCCACCTTCAGCCACTATGATGATGTTCGTCCGGGCGAAGTGGGCCAGCGTCAGAACGGCGTGCTGATCTCTAACGGTCAGGGTAAAGCTGTTGCGTTTGCGCTGTTCAGCCTGCAGGACCGCGGTAAGCTGTTCCTGGGTCACGGTGCAGAAGTTTACGAAGGCCAGATCATCGGTATTCACAGTCGTTCTAACGACCTGACTGTTAACTGTCTGACCGGTAAGAAACTGACTAACATGCGTGCTTCTGGTACTGACGAAGCCACTACCCTGGTTCCGGCCATCAAGATGACGCTGGAGCAGGCTATCGAGTTCATCGATGATGACGAACTGGTAGAAGTGACTCCTCTGTCCGTGCGTATTCGTAAACGTCACCTGACGGAAAACGATCGTAAACGCGCAAGCCGTGGACCTAAAGAAGGGTAATTTGCCTTAATTTAGTACGCTGCACTTCAGGGCCGGATCCCTTCCGGCCCTGACTCTCTTTTTCAGAATTCAAATCCCCCTCCTGTTCAGTCTCCCGTTTTACCGCTAGAGTGAAAGCTTGCCGGCACAAAAGGAGATGATCATGCTGTATATCTTTGATTTAGGTAACGTCATTGTTGATATTGATTTCAACCGGGTTCTTGGCGTCTGGAGCGATCTCGGACGGGTGCCGTTAGCCACTCTGCAAAGCCGCTTCCGGATGGGTGAAGAATTTGAGCAGCACGAACGTGGCGAAATCAGCGATGAAGTTTTTGCCGCCAGACTCTGTGAGGAGCTGGATCTCGCCCTGAGCTTTGAGCAGTTTACCGCAGGCTGGCAGGCGGTATTTGTTGGTGTCCGGCCCGAAGTGATTGCTATCATGCACAAGCTGCGCGAGCAGGGCGACCGCGTGGTTATCCTCTCTAACACCAACAAGCTGCACTGTGCGTTCTGGCCCACACAATATCCGGAAGTTGAGAAAGCAGCCGATAAGCTCTATCTCTCCCAGGAGATGGGCGTACGCAAGCCTGAAGCGGAAATTTATCAACAGCTGTTGAATGCGGAAGAGGCCTCTGCCGAAGAGGCGATTTTCTTTGATGATAATCTGGCCAATATAGAGGCCGCAAAGGCATCAGGCATTCACAGTGTGCACGTGACAGACGCCGGTGTGATCCCGATGTTTTTCAGCGATCGCATGTAAATGAGTCGGATCAATCATTACCGGCACCGCCAGCGTGCTGTCTGGGGGTGGATCAAACTGCTGTGGCGGCGCATAGATGAAGATGCCATGACCACGCTGGCGGGCAATCTGGCCTATGTTTCGCTGCTGTCACTGGTACCGCTGGTGGCGGTGGTGTTTGCACTTTTTGCCGCCTTTCCGTCGTTTGCCAACATCAGCACTCAGCTCAAGACGTTTATTTTTAATAACTTTGTTCCGGCTTCCGGTACGGTTATCCAGAGCTATCTGGAGCAGTTTGTTGCTAACGTTAATAAAATGACGGCGGTAGGCGCATGTGGGCTGGTGGTGACGGCATTGCTGCTGATGTACGCCATCGATACCTCCCTGAACACTATTTGGCGCAGCAAGCGTAAGCGGCCCATCGTTTACTCTTTTGCGGTCTACTGGATGATCCTGACGCTGGGTCCGCTGCTGGCCGGGGCCAGCCTGGCGATCAGTTCCTACCTTCTGTCGCTGCACTGGGCGTCCGTAACGGGTGTGAGCGGACTGATAGATTATGGCCTGCGTATTTTCCCGCTGCTGCTCTCCTGGCTCGCTTTCTGGCTGCTTTACAGCATTGTGCCGACGCGGCAGGTACCCGGTAAAGATGCGCTCGTCGGCGCGCTGGTTGCAGGATTGCTTTTTGAGCTTGGGAAAAAGGGGTTTGCGCTCTATGTTACGATGTTCCCTTCCTACCAGCTGATTTATGGCGTGCTGGCGGTGATCCCCATCCTTTTTTTGTGGGTTTACTGGACCTGGTGTATTGTCCTGCTGGGAGCAGAAATCAGCGCTACATTAGGCGACTATCGCCTGATAAAACAGGAAGAGCAAAAAAAAGAAGATGAGGAAGTATGATTGCCCTGATTCAGCGCGTGTTGAGCGCCAGCGTAAAAGTAGCAGAAGAAACTACCGGTGAAATCGGGCCGGGCCTGCTGGTTCTGTTAGGCGTGGAGAAGGGCGACGATCGGCAAAAAGCTGAACGTTTATGCGCCAAAGTGCTGGGCTACCGTATTTTCGGTGATGAGAACGACAAAATGAATCTTAATGTCCGGCAGGCTGGCGGCAGCCTGTTGGTCGTATCCCAGTTTACCCTCGCTGCCGATACCCAAAAGGGGATGCGCCCGAGTTTCTCTGGCGGAGCCGAACCTGCTGAAGCTGAGCAGCTTTATCAGGCTTTTGTGGGCTGCTGCCGGGAAAAGGGTATCGTAACGGAAACAGGCCGCTTTGCTGCAAACATGCAGGTTTCCCTGGTCAATGACGGGCCTGTTACCTTCTGGCTACAGGTTTGACGCGACCGGAACGACAGGCAGGCATAGCGGGCTAAGAAAGAGAGAACCATTTTATGTATCACCTTCGGGTTCCTGAAACAGCAGAAGAGCTGGATACTTACTATCAGTTCCGCTGGGAAATGTTACGTAAACCCCTTCATCAGCCCATGGGTTCTGAACGGGATGCCTGGGATGCGCTGGCGCATCATCAGATGGTAGTGGACGAGCGCGGCGAACCGGTAGCGGCAGGTCGCCTCTATATCAATGCTGAAAATGAAGCTGCTATCCGCTTCCTGGCGGTCCATCCTTCCGTTCAGGGAAAGGGGCTGGGTACGCTGGTGGCGATGACGCTGGAGTCTGTGGCGCGTCAGGAAGGGGCAAAACGCGTGGTATGTAGCGCCCGTGAAGACGCTGTCGAATTTTTTGCCAAGCTGGGGTACCTCAACCAGGGCGAAATTACCGTTCCGCAAACCACGCCGGTGCGTCATTTCCTGATGATCAAACCGGTGATGTCGCTGGATGATATTTTGCATCGCGCGGACTGGTGTGGGCAGTTGCAGCAGGCCTGGTACGATCATATCCCACTGAGCGAAAAAATGGGCGTGCGCATTTTACAGTTCACCGGGCAGAAATTTATCACCACTATGCCGGAGACGGGCAACCAGAATCCGCATCATACGCTGTTTGCCGGCAGCCTCTTCTCACTGGCGACCCTGACGGGATGGGGCTTGATCTGGCTGCTGCTGCGTGAGCGTCATCTGGGCGGGACGATCATTCTGGCTGATGCGCATATTCGCTACAGCCATCCGATCACCGGCAAACCTGGCGCTATCGCCGACCTCGGTTCACTCAGTGGTGATCTGGACAGGCTGGCGCGTGGGCGCAAGGCTCGGGTACAGCTGGAAGTTGAACTCTACGGCAATGAAGAGTGCGGTGCCGTATTCGAAGGCGTCTATATCGTGCTTCCCGCCGATCCGGATGGCGCTCTGGAGCTGGGCGGGTCCGGTTTCTGAACCAGAGCGTCGGGCTTAAGGCGCTGACTCAGCGCCCTTTCTTTTTACGACCCGGCTGAACGAAGCGCTTACGTGCAGCCGCGTTGGCGGCCGGTTTTTCCGGACTTTTTGCACCTCCGCTGGCTGGTTTTTTCGCGGTGACGGGCTTCGGCTTCGATTTCGCTTTCTTCTCCGCCGCGTCTTCAGAGGAGGAATTCTCAATCAGCCTGAAGAGCTCAACCAGCTCGTCGTCAGTGAAATCGCGCCATTCCCCGATCGGCAACCCTTTCAGACTGACGTTCATGATGCGCGTGCGCTCAAGCCGGGTGACTTCATAGCCAAAGTGCTTACACATGCGGCGGATTTGGCGGTTCAGACCCTGCACCAGCGTGATGCGGAAAACAAAGGGTGCCTCTTTCTTTACTTTGCATTTTTTGGTCACAGTGCCCAGCATCGGCACACCCGCGCCCATACCCGCAATAAACTCGTCGGTGACCAGTTTATTCACTGTCACCACATACTCTTTCTCGTGGTCGTTCCCGGCTCGCAGGATCTTGTTGACCAGATCGCCGTGGTTGGTCAGAAAAATCAGACCCTGCGACTCTTTATCCAGGCGACCAATGGGGAAGATGCGTTTACTGTGGTTCACATAATTGACGATGTTATCGCGCTCGCCCTCTTCGGTGGTGCTGATAATGCCCACCGGCTTGTTCAGGGCGATCAGCACTAAGTCTTCTTCATTACGGGGTTCAATGAGCTGACCGTTAACTTTCACCACATCCCCGGCAAATACCTGATCGCCCACCGCAGCCCGCTTGCCGTTGATAAAAACGTTTCCCTGTTCGATGTAGCGATCGGCATCACGACGGGAGCAAATACCGCTCTCGCCAATGTATTTGTTAAGACGAATGGATGAGTTATTCAGCATGGTTCCTCCGTAAAAAAACGGACTATACCTTACCTGAAGAAGGTTGCGAACAGCCGGGGCTCACATAGCCCCATTTTCTGGGGCTGTCTCGCATAAGGGCTAAGCGTCTGGCCAGAGCCTGAGCAGGGAGAAGGGCCAGGGCGCGACCTGACCAGAGTGCAGCGTGGATAAGCGAAAAGATTACTGTGCGACCTGACCCGCCTGCATCGTTTGCTGAACGTTTTTATCGCCCGCAGTTGCGGAGAGCGTACCGTTTACCGTGGGTTTTAACGGCGCACCGGCAGCCAGGTTTCCCTGAATCTTCAGCTGAAGCTCGCCTTCGCCCTCCAGCGGCAGCGTTGGCCATCCCCACTCATGCAGAAGGTTAACCGGAACCTGGCGCCCGTTCATCGTCAGCGAAAGCGCACGCTGCGGCTGTTGAGACAGCGTTGCCAGACTCTCCACCATACCGTTTTTAGTGAAGGCGCTCATCTCAGTGACGTTGATCCTGCTGTTGTCAGCGGTCAGCGCAATCGACGGATGGCGCAGATCAACACGGTTGAAGGTTGCCTCCGCGGCATTGAGGTTCAGGCTGCCAGACCAGATGCCCCACTGATGGTCCCGCGCCATCAGCAGATTGCTGCCGTTGCCATCCAGGGAGGTCATCTGGAAAGGGAAGCCGGGATTAATATCAATAATCAGGTTACGGTTAGCGGCAAATTTAGTGACCTCCACGCTCTCCAGCCAGCCTGGCAGCTTCGCCATCCAGTGTTCGCGCCAGTTTTGCGGCAGGGTATATTCCAGGCCAGCCACCGCCAGTTCATCAAGCGTCAGCTTTTTATCGCTGCGCGTCCAGTGACCGGCTGTACGGATCAGGCCGTTGACCCAACGGGAACTGAACTGCGAGAGCGCCACACCCTCAGGTGAGAAGGTCATATTGACGATAGGATCGTTCAGCTCCAGGCTGCCGTTAACAAAAGTGGTGGCATTCATTGACAGCGAGCCATCTTCACTCTGCCACTCCCCGTCGTGCAGGGTAATATTCTTCAGCGCCATATCGAGATCGGTCACTGCCCAGTCCGCGCCTTCAAGGCGGGCATCCGTTATGTCGATACGATCAAAATGCACTGAGGGCAGCGCGAATAGCGGATTAAGAAAATCGCTAAGCGTTTTGTCCGTTTGCAGGCGAATGCTGTTCAGCCGCAAGCTGGGAACCTGCCAGTTCCCCTGCGCATCGCGCTGGGCGCTGGCCGTGATAGAACCCAGTGCGGCATCGGCGCCGATATTACTCATCACCAGTTGATGTTGGCTGATGCGGCCCTGGATCAGGACGTTGGTGGCGGGGACGCCGTTAATTTCCAGCGAACCTGCACTCATCTGGAAGCTGGCATCGCTGCCGATAAGATCGCCAGCCTGCGGTTTCCACGGCACAATCCCGCCATCCACCCGCTTTGCAGAGACCGCTATGCCACTGTCAGGACTGTTTACCGCCATTTGATTAAGCTGCAAACGATCTGCCTGAACCGGCAGCGAAGTATCCTGTTTAGCGAGATCCAGCATACCTTTCTCCAGGGTAATGCTGGCGAAATGAAGCGGCTGGGTAAACTGGCCGCTACTCAGGTTCAGACCTACTCGCTGCGCTGTCAGCAGGGCAGGCTGCATTTTCCGGCCAAAGGAGACATTGTCCAGAAGCAGAAGGTCGGGGTCGGAAAAATTATGCTCAAGCTTACTTAACGTCAGTTGGTAATCGGTGTTCTTACTGACGGTGCGGCTTATCCAGCCTGCTCCCCACTGGGTTTGCAACACTACATACAGCGCCACTACGGCCAGCAGCAGTATAAGCAAAATGGTCAGCAGAATTTTTCCGATTACTTTCATGGCTTCTGTCCCTGTGAACATCGGGTAAAGGGTTGTTATGCCTGATTTATCATCGAAGCTCAACTTTCACAACAGCAGAGGGCCCGAAGACCCTCTGCGAATCACCACAGGATGACACAAGAGGGGATTACTTTTCCTGAGGAAAGAGCAGATTCAGAATGATGGCAGTGATCCCGCCTGCGGCAATACCGGAAGAGAGTAAGGTTTTCAGCCAGTCAGGAGCGAATTGCAGGATCAAAGGCTGTTGCGAAACGCCCAGACCTACCGCGAGCGACAGCGCCATAATCATGATGGCACGGCGATTCAGTGGTTCACGAGAAACAATACGCACACCCGATGCGGCGATAGTACCAAACATCACCAGCGTGGCGCCGCCCAGTACAGGCTCGGGAATATGCTGCACAAAGCCGCTTACCGCCGGGAACAAACCCAGCACTATCAGCATCAGAGCCACGACAAATCCTACGTAGCGACTGGCGACACCCGTTAGCTGGATCACGCCATTGTTCTGGCCAAAACAGGAGTTAGGGAAGGTGTTAAAGAGGGCAGAGACAAAGGAGTTCAGCCCATTTGCCAGCACGCCGCCTTTCAGTCGCTTCATATACAACGGCCCGCTGACCGGTTGCTCTGAGACGTCTGAGGTCGCCGTGATATCACCAATAGTTTCCAGAGAGGTCACCATAAAGACCAGCATCAGCGGGATCAGCAGGTTCCAGTCAATACCCAGCCCGTAATAGAAGGGCGTCGGCAGCGTAATCATCGCCTGATTAACCGGCGTGGTATTCTCCGGCAGCATGCCAAGCGCCCAGGCCAGCAGATAACCCACCGCCATTGCAATCACCAGTGAGGCAACGCGCAGATAGGGATTACGCTGACGATTTAACAGCACAATCACCAGCAGCACCGCGCCCGCCAGCATCAGGTTTTTGGGTGCGCCAAAGGTGTGATTGCTCATCGCCGCGAATCCGCCGCCAATAGAGGTTAATCCAACCTGAATCAGCGACAGCCCGATAATCATCACCACAATGCCGGAGACCAGCGGGGTAATGACCCGGCGAGCCAGATGCAGGAAGCGGGAGAGGATCATCTCGGTGCAGGAGGCCAGCATCAGCGTACCAAACAGCGTTGCCATCATCACCGGCACATCCGCTCCGCCATTTTTCAGCGCCATACCACCCATAATCAGCGGTGTCACAAAGTTAAAACTGGTTCCCTGAATTGACAGCAGGCCGGAGCCGACCGGTCCCCAGGTTTTGATCTGCAGCAGCGAAGCCACACCTGAAGCAAACAGCGACATACTGATGATGTGCTGTGTATCCTGAGCGGGCAGGCCCAGTGCTTGCGAAATGAGTAAGGCAGGGGTGATCACCGCGACAAACATCGCCAGCAGATGCTGACAGGCCGCGAAAAGCGTCTGGGGCAGCGGCGGACGGTCCTCCAGTCGGTAAATCAGCTCACTGCTTACTGCAGGGGAAGTGCTACGGCTGGCTTCAGGGATATTGGCAGACATCTTCTGGGTTCTCTGACGAACAAAGTGGCGATTTTAATCGTAAGCGGGTCAAAAGCAAACGTTTGCTGGCGAGAAAATAGAAGGATAAACGGCGTAAGCCAGCGAAACGGTGAGCTTTTCACTAAGCTATACCCTCAGATGAATATTTAGTGAGAGAGAGTAAGATGCAGGTATTTATTATTGGTGCAACCGGAGGCGTGGGTAGCCATTTAAGAAAGCGTCTGGTTCAGGCGGGGCATCAGGTAAAGGGGAGCTGTCGCCGTGACGCGCAGGCTGATGAACTCAGGGCAGATGGCGTAACGCCCGTTAACCTTGACCTGATGACCACCAGCAGCGAAAAGCTGGCAGAGGCGATGAGAGGTTGCGACACAGTAGTGTTCTCCGCAGGCGCTGCCGGAGCAGGCATCGAATTAACCGACGGCATTGATGGGCGGGGCTGCAAATTTGCCGCTGAAGCGGCCAGGCTGGCAGGCATCAAACGCTTCCTGCTGGTCTCTGCGTTTCCGGAAGCGGGGCGCGCTAAAAAGATCTCGCCCACCTTCGAGCACTATATGCAGGTGAAAAAGCAGGCCGATGTGATGTTGGCGGCTACCGCGCTGGAGTGGGTTATTCTGCGTCCGGGCACGCTGGTGAACGAGCCAGGCACCGGTAAAGTACGTATCGGGCTGGCTATTCCTTATGGCACAGTGCCAAGAGAGGACGTTGCTGCCGTGTTACACAGCCTGGTGGAGCAGCCTGAAGTAAAACGGGTCATTCTTGAGCTGACAGCGGGCGAGCAGCCGGTGAATGATGCTGTTGGTGAGATAAAGAGATATATCGGTCAGTAAATAAAGCGGTGCAGCGGCTGTAATTGCCGCTCTGCGCGGCGATAAGAGCAAATGCGTGGAGCGCCAGATAACGCGCTATCAGGCGTTAGTGTAGCGCTGAGTCTCTGGTAGCCAGCGCTCGATCAAAGCCTTAGCCTGTTTGGGGTAATGCTGGTGGATATGCCGCGCCACCCGCTGCACTTCCGGGATCATCGCGCCATCACGCAGCAGGTCGGCTACTTTAAACTCTGCATTACCGGTCTGTCGGGTGCCCAACAGTTCGCCCGGCCCGCGGATCTCCAAATCACATTGCGCAATGACGAAACCGTCGTTGCTGTCGCGCAAAACCTGCAACCGCTTTTGCGCCGTTTTGCTCAGCGGCGCTTTATACAACAGCACACAGTGAGAAGCCACCGAACCACGGCCCACGCGTCCGCGAAGCTGGTGCAGCTGCGCCAGACCCAGCCGTTCCGGATTCTCGATAATCATCAGGCTGGCATTAGGGACATCTACCCCGACTTCAATCACCGTGGTGGCAATCAGCAGATGAATATCGCCCTGCTTAAACGCCTGCATTACCGCCTGCTTCTCTGAAGGCTTCATCCGGCCATGCACCAGGCCCACCTGCAGCTCCGGCAGTGCCAGCTTCAGCTCTTCCCACGTTGCTTCTGCCGCCTGCGCTTCCAGCTGCTCAGACTCCTCAATCAGGGTACAGACCCAGTAAGCCTGGCGCCCTTCGTCGCTGCAGGCGCTTTTCACCCTGGCAATAATATCAGGCCTGCGGGTATCTGGAATCGCTACGGTGGTAACCGGCGTTCGGCCTGGCGGCAACTCGTCAATAGTCGACGTATCAAGATCGGCATAGGCGGTCATCGCCAGCGTCCTTGGGATTGGCGTTGCCGTCATAATCAGCTGATGCGGATGGAAGCCCTGCTCTTCGCCCTTTTCCCACAGTGCCAGACGCTGATGAACGCCAAACCGGTGCTGTTCATCGATAATCACCAGCGCTAAACCGTTGAACTGCACCTGTTCCTGGAAAATAGCGTGGGTTCCTACGATCATTGAAACCTGGCCGCTGGCAATCGCCTCCTGTTGAGCCAGGCGCGCCTTCCCCTTCTGCTTACCGGCCAGCCAACCTACTTCAATGTCGAGTGGCGCAAACCACTGGCGGAAGTTGTTGGCATGCTGCTCAGCCAGCAGCTCGGTAGGGGCCATCAGGGCAACCTGTTTGCCATACGCAATGACGTTCAATGCGGTGAGCGCGGCCACCAGCGTTTTTCCTGACCCGACATCACCCTGCACCAGACGCATCATCGGGTAGTCATGGGCCAGATCCTGTTCAATTTCCCGTACCACGCGCGTCTGCGCAGCCGTGGGTTTGAAGGGCAGGGCAGCCAACAGTTTATCACTCAGCGCATGTCTGGCAGGCATTGGCAGAGCATGATAACGCTGAGCGCCAGCGCGAACGGCCAGCATGCTGAGGTTATGCGCCAGCAGCTCTTCCATAATCAGTCGTCGCTGTGCCGGATGTTTGCCGCTCTCCAGATCGGCCAGCGCCATATCCGGCGGCGGGCGATGCAGCGTGCGCAGTGCCTCTTTCAGCGTAATCATGCCCTGACTCAGTTCAGGGGGCAGTAACTCGGCAATGGCGCAGGTATCCAGCAGCGCCAGCGCCTGATCGGTGAGGTTACGCAGCGTGGCCTGGCGAATACCTTCGGTGGTGGAGTAAACCGGCGTCAGCGTCTCCTGCAGCTCTACGCCGCCGCTTTCGCCCTGTACGCGATATTCCGGATGAATAATTTCGGCCCCGCGCTGGCCGCGTTTGATCTCGCCATAAGCGGTCACGCGGCGGCCTGGCGCCAGGCTGTTTTTCATACCGGCAGTGAAGTTAAAGAAGCGCAGGGTAAGGATGCCGGTGCCATCGCTGATCTGGCAGGTGAGCATACGACGCCGGCCAAAGCTGATGTCGCTATGCAGCACTTCACCTTCTACAGTGGCATAAATGGCGGGAAGCAGATCGTTAATGGCGTAGAGCTGGGTGCGGTCTTCATAGCGTAGCGGCAGATGAAGAAGTAAATCCTGCACGGTGACCAGCCCCAGCTTCGCCAGCTTACCTGCCTGGCTGGCGCCAACGCCGGTAAGCGAGTTTAGCGGGACGGCATCCAGCAGTCTGCCGGTCATTTTTTGCGTACCGAAGCTTGCATGGTTGCCCACCAGTCAGGATCGGCAACTACTTCACCCACATCATTAATTTCCGGATAGGGCAGGCCTTTGTGCTTTGCCACTCTTGCCAGCACCGGATAACCTCCCTCAAACAGCAGACGCTGCTGTTCGTGGTACTCCAGGGTGCTCTGCTGGCGTTGATACATTCCGGCGTTTTGCCGTTGCCGTTGTGCTTCATAAAGGATCAGGGCGGAGGCAACTGAAACGTTGAGCGACTGCACCATACCGATCATCGGAATAATAATATCCCGATCGGCAAGAGCCAGCGCTTCCTGAGTGATGCCTGTCTTTTCCTGACCCATCAGAATGCAGGTAGGGCGGGTGTAATCAACTTCGCGAAAATCGACGGCTTTATCAGAAAGGTGTGTGGCAAGGATCTGCATGCCCTGGCCTTTGAGGTGGCCAACGGCTTCAGCGATGGTGCGGTGAGTTTTCACCTGCACCCAGCTGTTACTGCCCGCAGCGGAGGAGACCATGGTACGCATGCGGCTGCCGGGCCAGACAGCATGGACTTCATGCACGCCAACCGCGTCCGCCGTGCGGATCACGGCAGAAACGTTATGGGGCTTATGGACCTGCTCCATACAGACGGTCAGGTCGTGCTGGCGGGCGGCCAGCATCTCCAGGATGCGGGCATAGCGTTGAGCATTCATGCATTAATTTCGGTTACGATGAACTTTAATCACGTCCGGCATTACGCGGATTTTACGCATAATATTCGCCAGGTGGACGCGATCGCGTGCCGTCAGACGGATAAAGGCGCTGTAGACGCGGCCATCTTTTTCTTCCGTATTCAGGCTCTGAATATTGGAGCCGGCGGTGTTAATCGCCGCCGTCAGGTTCGCCAGCGCACCCTGATGGTTAAACATATCCACCTTAATTTCCGCCACAAACTCATGCTCGGTAACCGTATCCCACTCTACGGCCATATATTTCTCTGGCTCTTTCTGATAGCCACGAATATTACGGCAGGATTCATGGTGTACGACCAGGCCTTTGCCAGGGCTGACGTGGGCGACAATCGGGTCGCCTGGGATCGGACGGCAGCATTTGGCAAAGGTAATCAGGACGCCATCGGCACCTTTGATTGGCAGCTTGCTGCGAGAAGGCGTGGACTGCGTCTGCGAAGCCGCAGCAGAGTGTTCGTTATGCTGCAGGTTTTTCGCTACCACCACGCTCATGGCATTGCCCAGGCCAATTTCAGCCAGCAGGTCATCCAGCGTGGCCAGCTTCATTCTTTCCAGCTCGTGCTGAATGTTCTCTGGCGGAATTTCGGCCAGCTTACGGCTTCCCCCCAGCGCATGGTTCAGCAGGCGGCGCCCAAGGCTGACGGAGTCGTCGCGCTTGAGGTTTTTCAGCAGCTGGCGAATCTTCGCACGGGCTTTGGAACTCACCACAAAGTTAAGCCAGGCTGCATTCGGACGCGCGCCAGGTGCCGTGATGATCTCCACGGTTTGCCCGCTGGTCAGCGGCTGAGAAAGGGGATAAGGCTGGCGATCGACGCGTGCGCCTACGCAGGCATGACCGATATCGGTGTGCACGGCATAGGCGAAGTCGACAGGTGTCGCGCCAGCAGGAAGTTCGACGATGCGTCCTTCCGGGGTAAAAACGTAAATCTCATCCGGGAACAGATCGGATTTTACGCTTTCGATAAATTCAAAGGAGCTACCGGCACTCTGCTGCAACTCAAGCAGGCTCTGCAGCCAGCGCTGGGCGCGAATTTGTGCGGTCGTACCGCTTTCGCCCTGCTCTTTATAAGCCCAGTGTGCGGCCACGCCCATCTCTGCCATCTGATCCATATCTTCGGTACGGATCTGCACTTCAACCGGCACACCGTGCGGGCCGATCATTGAGGTATGCAGGGATTGATAGCCGTTAGCTTTGGGAATGGCGATATAGTCTTTCACCCGACCCGGGCGGGGTTTATAGAGGCTGTGCATCTGCCCCAGAACCCGATAACAGGTATCGACATCACTGACAATCACCCGGAAAGCGTAGATATCCATGATGGAATGGAAACGCTGCTCTTTCAGGTGCATTTTGCAGTAAATCGAATAGAGGTGCTTTTCCCGACCACTGACCCGGCAGGGGATGCCCGCTTCCTGCAGACGACCGTCAATTTCAGAGAGAATTTTCTGGATCATCTCTTTACGGTTGCCGCGGGCCGCCTTGACCACTTCCTTGATCACGCGGTAGCGGTTTGGGTAGAGCGCTTCAAACCCCAACTCTTCCAGTTCGGTTTTCAGGTGATGAATACCGAGCCGGTGGGCGAGAGGGCTGTAAATTTCCAGCGTTTCTAACGCAATACGTCGCTTTTTGTCCGGACGAAGTGCACCCAGCGTCCGCATGTTGTGCGTGCGGTCAGCCAGTTTGATCAGAATGACGCGGATATCCTGCACCATCGCCATGATCATTTTGCGGAAGTTTTCCGCCTGCGCTTCTTTTTTATCGCGGAACTTCAGCTTATCGAGCTTAGAAACCCCTTCTACCAGTTCAGCCACGGTCCGGCCAAAAAGCTGTTCCATATCCTGGTAGGTGGCGGGGGTATCTTCGATAACGTCGTGCAAAAGCGCGGCCATGAGAGTTTCATGGTCGAGCTTCATTTCAGCCAGGATGCAGGCAACGGCAACCGGGTGGGTGATATAAGGCTCACCGCTGGAGCGCGTCTGTCCCTCGTGAGCATCACGTGCGACAAGGTAAGCTTGCTTGAGGCGTTTGATTTGCTCCTCAGGCAAGTATTTTTCAATCAGCTGATTGAGACTTTCGAACAGATACAAGGGCAACCTGCAGGCTGGTGATTAACGACGACCTTCAGCGATAGCGGTAACGGCCTGCAATTCAGCGGCTTCCTGCTCATGCTGTTCCTGGCGATCACGCACGTCCAGAATCTGGTTGGTGATCAAACCTTCTTCGATTTCGCGCAGGGCGATCACGGTAGATTTGTCGTTCTCTTCCGGAACCAGCGGATCTTTGCCGCCTACCTGCATCTGACGAGCGCGACGAGCCGCGACCAGCACCAGGTCAAAACGGTTACCAATTTTTTCTACTGCGTCCTGTACGGTTACGCGTGCCATAAGTGTGATACTCCACGGGTGACGAAATGACTGGGCATCATACTGAGTTGTCCTCAGTCTGCCAATAGTTTGCTGATTAATGCATCATGACGGGATTTTTGACGCCCCATACGCAGACGCTCAGCGCGAATGATGGTTTTTAAATCTGACAGCGCCAGGTCAAAATCATCATTCACAATCAGGTAATCATACTCTGCAAAGTGGCTCATCTCGGCGACGGCCTGAGCCATACGTCGGGTAATCACCTCTTCGCTGTCCTGGCCACGGCCACGCAGGCGGCGATCCAGTTCATCTTTCGACGGCGGCAGCACAAAAATGCTGCGCGCGTGCGGCATTTTCTGTCGAATCTGTTGTGCGCCCTGCCAGTCAATATCCAGGAAGACATCTACGCCAGTCGACAGCACCTGCTCGATCGCTTTACGCGAGGTTCCATAATAGTTGCCAAACACTTCCGCGTGCTCAAGAAAAGCCTCTTCCTTAATCATGCTGCGGAATTCGTCATGAGAGACGAAAAAGTAATGTTCGCCATGGTTTTCGCCCGGGCGCATTCCCCTGGTGGTATGGGAAATGGAAACCTGGGTATCATACAGCGGCTGCGTTTTCAGCAACGCGTGAATCAAGCTGGATTTTCCCGCCCCGCTGGGAGCAGAAACAATAAAAAGTGTGCCTTGAGCCATGATTATCTTGATATGCCAATAAAGCGGAGTCTACTTCCTGCACAGTATACACGGCTGGCGCTCTCTCTGCAGTGTTTCAGGCAGGAAGCGAGCTAATTTCTCAAATTTTGGAAAGCAGGTCGCGGTACTTATGCATCGTTTCATGGTAGGCAAATTCATTTTTCACTCTCTGTTCCACCTCTGATTGTTGCCTCTCGCTAATTCTGGCACTTCTTTCTACTCTCCCTGGCACCAGAATAAGGAGCGTAGAAATGAGGATCTTCGGAGCCATACTGATCTTTTATTGTTTCGCCGTGCAGGCTTCCTGCCCGGTCTGGACACCCGCCAGAGCGGCGCTGGAGATGGCTGCGCTGGGTAATCAGCTAAGTAACTGGGATAAGGCGTACTACGCACAGGGAGAGAGCCGAATTACGGACGAACGTTATGACGCCTTGTTAAAAAAGTACCAGGCCTGGCAGCGCTGTTTCAGACCTGAAAGCGCGCTTCGCCAGCCCGAACTGGCGCAAAGCGGCAAAGTGCTTCATCCCATTGCCCATGTCGGTGTGGCAAAAATGGCGAGCAAACAGGCCCTGGCAAGCTGGATGGCGGGCAAAACCGATCTCTGGGTGCAGCCTAAAGTGGACGGTGTAGCCGTGACGCTGCATTACCAGCAGGGAAAGCTACGCAGCGTTATTAGCCGCGGCAATGGCCTGCAGGGCGAGGACTGGACGGAGAAAGCGCGTTCAATCCCTGCGATTCCGCAGTCGGTTTCTGATGAGTCCGGTTCACTTACTCTGCAGGGAGAGCTTTATCTGAAGATGAACGATCATCAGCAGGCGGATCAGGGAGGAATGAACGCCCGCGCTGTGGTGGCCGGTGCAATGCGCAAGCTTAAGGCCACCGCAACGTTGAAAAATTTCGGCATTTTCATCTGGGCCTGGCCGGATGGACCCCACTCTTTCTCACAGCGATTAGCCTGGCTTGGCAAGGCTGGCTTTCCCGTTATGGCCAGATGGAGTAAACAGGTTAACAATGCGGACGAGGTAGAGGGTTGGCGAGAGCGTTGGTTTACCCAGCCGCTGCCTTTTGTCACAGATGGGGTGGTCATACACAGTAATCCCATTAAAGGCGAGTACTGGCAACCGGGGGATAATACCTGGTCTGTCGCCTGGAAGTATCCCCCCGTTACCGTGACCACCGAAGTCCGTTCTGTAGAATTCCCCATTGGACGAACGGGGAAAATAAGCGCTGTGCTTAATCTTATTCCCGTAAGGCTGGATGATAAGCAGGTCAGCCGCGTTAACGTCGGGTCGTTGAGCCGCTGGCAGAAGGCGGATATTGTCGCCGGAGATCAGGTGGCAATCAGCCTGGCGGGCCAGGGCATTCCCCGGCTGGATGAGGTGATTTGGCGGGTAGCACAGCGAACAACACCGGCCATCCCTGATACTACAGCTTTTCATCCGCTGAGCTGTCTGGCCTGGACGCCTGCGTGCCGTGAACAGTTTCTTGCACGCCTTGTCTGGCTAAGCGGCAAATCAGGACTGAATATGAGCGGCGTAAACAGAAGCAGCTGGCTGCGGCTTATGTTGTCAGGCCAGCTTTCACACCTTTTCTCATGGCTGACGCTGACTCAGGAACAGCTTGCTCAGGTGGCGGGAATGACTCCACAGCGAGCCGCTCAGCTTTATCACCAGTTTTCACTCAGCCGCCAGCAACCTTTTAAGCGCTGGGTCAGGGCGTTGGGTCTCCCTCTGCCTGAAAAGGCGCTTAAAACAATTCAGGATGATAACTGGCAAAAACTGCTTTCACGCAGCCTGGCAGAGTGGCAGCAGTTACCAGATATGGGCATGCGGCGTGCCGATCGGCTGGTAAAATTTCTTCATCATCCTGACATAGAGGCCTTAATCGCCTTCTTGCAGGAAAGAGAAATTTGCCCTTAATGCTCTGCATGTGGGTAGTTGAAAATGGGCAACCCCAGCTTAAAGCGCAGCGCCAGCAGGCGGGCGATAAAACCAAACAGCAGCGTGGCGGTGATGACGAACTCATGGGATAGCGGCGTTTTTAACAGCAGGATATATATCCAGCCAGAGGCGAAAGCGATACCCGCATACAGCTCTTTCTGGAAAACCAGCGGGATGCGATTGCAGAACATATCCCGCAGCACGCCGCCAAAAACGCCGGTGATCACGGCGCAGATAGCCGCAATAAGCGGCGCATGGCCCATATCCAGCGCCACTTTGGTCCCGATAATAGAGAACACCACCAGACCCAGGGCGTCCAGTACCAGAAAAACTTTACGCAGGTGCGGCATCAGGTGGGCCAGCTGGGTGGTGAGCACGGCGGCAGCGGCCACAATCATGATGTATTCGGGATGCTGAACCCAGCCAAGCGGATAGTGGCCCAGCAGCATATCGCGCACCGAACCGCCGCCGATAGCGGTCACTGAGGCGATAATGATGACGCCAAACATATCCATTTTACGGCGTCCCGCCGCCAGGGCGCCGGTCATCGCTTCCGCCGTAATACCGATGATATAGAGAACAGTGAGTAACATAGCCAGCTCCAGAATAATCGGCGGCAAGCCTGAAGGATTAACGGCAAGTTGACGATTGAATTTTTTTAAGGTGCGCCTGTAGAATTAGTTTATTTAATCCGATTTAAAAGATGCCAGCCAGTATTCTGTTTCAACTATCTGAATAATAACTGTTTAAAAATTATCTCGGCTGAGAATGGATTAGTGAGAAGAGTTCTTTAAGCGTAAAATTCATCATGCAGGTGCGGTGACCACTTTACGTCAGTTCTCTTCGTCCGGCGATGAAAAAGGAGAAAGGAAAATGATGGCAGGAGAGGTTTTTAAACAACTGGCAAGGGGGCTTCATCCTGAAACCGGTGAGTTGTTGCCGCCAGAGTCGATAGTTCATGCCCCGGCAGCAATCAGGCTGCTCTATGAACTGGCGGAGGAGTTCTCTCACGAGCGGTTTTCTGAGATAAAGCGAAAGGAAAAGGTCAAGCTGACGCCAGAACAACGCCGTGAGAAAAACCGCGCGGAAGGTAAGCCGGCCAATGCTTATCTGCCCTGGAGCGAAGAGGAGAAAATCCGCTTGGGCGAACTTTTTCAGCGTGGTGATGACATTGCCGCTTTGAGTAAGCAGTTTGAGCGCTCAACCCGTTCTGTTGCGCTTATGCTTGAAAAAATGGCGTTGATTACTGCCGAAGAGGCAGCAGCCTACGATTGATGTTACCGGCCCGCCAGCTTTAGCGGCGGGCCGGGGAACTGCAAAAGGCGATCAGTTCTTTTTCACAAACTCAGACTTCAGCTTCATTGGACCAAAGCCGTCAATTTTGCAGTCGATATTGTGATCACCTTCAACCAGGCGAATGCTCTTAACCTTTGTGCCAATTTTCAGCGGCGTTGAGCTGCCTTTCACTTTCAGGTCTTTGATGACGGTGACGCTGTCGCCATCGGTCAGCAGATTGCCGTTGGCATCTTTCACCACCAGCGAATCATCTGCCGTGGCATCAGCGCCTTCAGCCCAGACGTGACCGCATTCAGGGCAATTCAAGAGCGCACCATCCTGCCAGGTATATTCAGAGTGGCACTTCGGGCACGGAGGAAGGGTTTGCATAGTAAGCCTCATTAAAACCATAAAAAAACAGGGGGCATTCTAGCCTGACACCTCCGGGATGCCTACAATAAAAAACCCGCCAGAGGGCGGGTTATGAATGCAAAAGCGAGAATGCCGTTGACTGTGAAGTTATTCGATGTGGAGCTATTCAATGAGTGTTGGTAGCTAAGTCTTGTGGTTATCTCAACAGGATGTCGGGTTTTTCTGTTGCTCACTCACTGTGCATATAATCGCCATCGCTTGATGCCGGTCAATTCTGATAGTCCACTGACGTGTACCTTTAAAAGGTTTATTCACCGGAAAGGGAGTTCAGGTTATGGCGACACCCGTTTCTCTGTGGCTTTACGATGAAGAAGATAAGTTGGTCAGGGGTGGCGTAGACGTTAAAGGGCGTGAGGGCAGCATTAAGCTGGTGGGCATGCAGCATGATGTGTTTATATCCATTGACGATTTAACGGGGGCAGCGACCGCAACGCGCCAGCATGAGGCATATACATTCAAAAAGGAGATTGACCGCTCATCGCCTCTGCTTTACCACGCACTGACAACCGGCAGAACACTGACAAAAGCCATCTTCAGGTATTACCGCATTAACCATAACGGTATGGAAGATGAATATTTCAATGCCGCGCTGGAGAACGTGAAAATATGCACACATTATGCCCATCATGTTTGATATGAAGGATACGGACTTCGAAAAACACGGACATATTGAGCACGTTGTCATGCGCTACGAAAAAATTACATGGAGCTATGTTGACGGCAACATCCAGCACACCGACAGCTGGAAAGAGCGCAAAACTGCATAAGGAAATCACTATGGCACACTGGACATATAAGCAAAGCACTGGCGAACTTTTCAGAGACGGCAAATTTATCGAGAAGGGGTATTCCAGCATTTTAACCAACAAAAATAATCCCGATCGGGAACAGGTCAGAGGAATGGGTCCTATTCCTCGTGGAACGTGGAGAATTGGCAGGACCGGAACGAGCAAAGGGCCACTCTGAACCATGTAAGCGGTAATGCCTACAAGCGTGATATGACCACATTTCGAATGCATGGGGAAAAAGTCCATGGTGTCCCGGGCTTCGCATCGGAAGGGTGCATAATCATGTACCCACATACACGCCTGATGGTGAGTAAGGACCGCGGGGCGTTGCTGGAAGTCATCCGATGAGGAGCTTACTTGCAGTTACGCTAATTATGCCTGCTGTCGTGTTTGCAGCAGTTACGCCTGAATCAGCGACCAGGGAACCTCTTTCCGCTTCTGATTGGAATTACATCGCCCAAAAAGTAGCATCCGGGCAAAAAGACTGGCTGTCTGTAGTACCCTCTCTGGCACCAAAGGCTGATCAAGAGCAAGCTGATCAACTTGAAGATGCTTTAGCGACTGCGCTCCCTATCAATACGAAAAACGTATTATCCGTATTGCATGAGATTGACCATACGAAGAATTCCAAAGTGGGTGGTACTGATATTGTTTGCGTGATGAAGGTGTTGAAATCCGGCAAGGAAGCTGATGTATATTATGCTGATACCCGACTCGCATTGCTGGATGATCCCAATGGGGCAAAATGTCTCTGGAATCTTGAAGGCGTATGGGAAGAGGCAAAACAATATCAAAATAAATCTAAATAGGTTGATGACCGTGGCGACTTAATTTGTTTTCCTACGGATCCAATTGTGAAAGCCCGTTGCGACCAGCGGGCTATTTTCTTCGGCAGCTCATTTTCCCTGTTTAACGCCATATTGCCTGAATGCGCCACCCTCTGGCCGGGCAATCCCCATTCTGCGCTGAGCGGCTTCAGCGGCCTTTCTGACTTCGTGAATTTCGATGAGAAAATAAAACCCGTAATTTACGGGTTTTATTAATGTTATGACAACATGTGAAAGCTGGGGAGATATTACTCGATTGGATCTGAATGTGTAGTAGATGCCTCAGTGCCTTTCTGTGTGCGGGTTTGGATTACTCTTGTTTTTCTTTAAGTACACGCTTAGGTACACACTTTTTACTGGCGCTCATTAAGGTGGGCTGTCAAAGGCAATTTAAACGGGGTTTAAAATGACAGTAAAATCTCGAAATCTAACCATTCCCATGCTGTTTAAAAACATTTCTGCGCAGAAAATGACTACTTTATCGCAAAATAAATCATTCTGGCCGGGGTGTTAAAATAGCTATACGCCTTGCCGTTCGTGGCTCGACGTCTAAAACACCTCACCAAAAAATGATTAATACCCCACCCGCCAGCAGCAGAACACCTGTTTCTGACCGGACGCTATTAGCCATTCACCAATTACGGCATAAGTGATGCGTCTCGCTGTTACTCGAATTGTGTACATTTCAGCGTAAATTACTTTTTGCCCGTTCTGACAACACTTGACCTTGGTTATAGATCTTTCCGGTGGCGCAACGTACCGTTGAGGCTGTTTAACCACAAAAAAAGGAGTGTTTATGTCGTGGGAATACAATCAAAGCACGGGCGTGCTTAGTCATAACGGGGCGTTTTTTGCAAAGGGATACAGTGGCGTAGGTTCTGGAGAAAATAACCCCTCAATGGAGCGAGAAAAAAGCACGGGGCCTATCCCTAAAGGTCATTACAGAATTGCCGGGTCACACGATACCGTGACGAAAGTCACCATTATTTTGCAGCCTGTTTTGGGTACAAATACATTCGGGCGCGATGGCTTTCGTATCCATGGAGGTAAAAAGTCCGGGGCGCATACGGCATCTCAGGGCTGTATCATCATTGATGGCGTTTCGCGCAGGCAACAGATTGTTAATAGCAGCGATACTATTCTGGTGGTGAGATAATGAGGAGAGCGATATTAACGCTTTGCCTGCTATCCACATCAGCTATTGCCGCCGCCCACCCTACGGCGCAGCAACTGGCAGAGCAGATTAAGCAGAAGGGCGTACAGGTTGTAATCTCTGGCCTTTACGGTGAGCAAGAAAAAGAATGGCAATACGTGACTGGAGAGATAGCGAAGGGCGGAAGCGACTGGCTTAATATTGCCGCCTTGCTGGCCCCCGGCAGTGAGGCGGATTCAGCCGAAACACTGAGTGAAGCCGTTGGGGCAGCTATCCCTCATAACCCTGCTGGGGTGCTCAGCATCATAAACGAAAAATATACACCGCTTAGCCTCGGCGAAGTGTGTGGGTTGCCATTCTACAGCTTGACCGAACCGCAATTTAATCAATATATCGTGGATTCCATACGGGCGCTTTATAAAGTCCCATCAAGCAAAGCGTGCATCGATACGATGATTAATGTAATTGGGACTTCAAACGGATTTAATGAGGATAATTAAAAATGGCAATTCCAGTCTATTTATTTTTAAAAGATGATGGCGGCAGCGTAATTAAAGGCTCTGTTGATGTAACTGGCAGGGAGGGCAGCATCGAGGTTTTAGGTCTGCATCATATGGTGAGCATCCCTACGGATAATGCCAGTGGCAAGGTCACAGGGACGCGCCAACATATGGCGTACATGATTGAAAAGGAGGTTGATTCTTCATCTTCATATCTTTACAAGGCGTTGACTACCGGGCAAATGCTGAAATCGGCAGAGTTAAAATTTTATCGTATTAATTACGCCGGGCAGGAAGAAGAATATTTTAACGTCTTGCTGGAGAATGTGGGGGTTGTCAATGTTATGCCTGTCATGCTGGATATTAAAGATGCCAGCAAAGAGAAATTTAATCACATGGAAATTGTAGAATTTCGGTACGAAAAAATCACATGGCACTATCTGGACGGCAATATTATTCACGCTGACAGTTGGGCTTCTCGGCCCATGGTGGCAGCATGAGTCATGAAAATGGCCCCTGTGCGGGGCCATTCAGCGAGCGCCAATCCCGAACCTTCCCACCCGTTCCCGTCAAATCCCGCAAAATAGCGCCGCATTTAAAAGCCTTTTAAATCGTTCTGTAAGCGCTCCGGCGCTTTCGGCAGGCCAACGCCGTTAACGCGGGCTGTTTATTGCGTCTGTGTTGCGCTGGCAGCGCCATATCGTCTTAGCAGCCCGCACGCCATTGTATGCCCGATACCAAACCGGGGGACACAGTACTGTTATAGCCATCCGCTTTGACTCACCTGCGGCTGTTGCAGACAACAACGCACTAATAAAGCGACGGTTGCGCCATTCGCTTTTAGCCCTGTCACAGCGCGGAATAGCGAATGATGATTCTCCCCGAAAGTATGCGCAAAGGCTTCTAACTGCCCCGGTGTCATTATCTCGGCCAGCATTCTGCGGCGTGGTTCTCAGCGCTCGCGTTTTCCCCGACCTACAGGGAACTGAGAACCGCCAAAGTCGTTAATGAGTCTGGCTGTTGCTTCCCAGCCAGCCACCCCGGCAATTTGTAAAACCGTTTCCGGTAAGTAATCCGCCAGAGCCTGATAATCATCCGCACCCATAAATTCACTGTTATGCATCCCAACATCCTCCGGTCTGTATTCGTCCGGTGAATGTGACGCGGAAGGTGCGACCGGTGCCAGCTTCACGGGTGAAGCGGTCAGTTTTTACCTGTCGTGCACGGGCCTTCATTATAGCTGTCTTGCAGTCGCTGACCGTCCGGGCAAAGGCGCGGTAATCTCTGGCTGTGGGTCACGCACTGGCGGCAAATCATCACATGGTTGATATAGGCATCACGGGCGGCCAGCCACATCGGGCAAGGCGGGTAAGCCTGGAGCCCCGTGGTGGGCGTTTCGTGGTGGTCAGCATATGACCATGCGTCGCCGCGTGTGTCGGTATATCAATGGCGTCGCCATTCCTGGCCCGTGTTGCTGGCAAGTGCCATATGGCCGCGTCTAAGTCGAATTCGGCCCACTGAGCGCCGCATAGCTCCATTTTCCGGCAGCACAGGACAAGCAATAGTTTCATGGTCAATTCATTCTCACGGCTGAAACCTTTAGCCATGCGTATGGCGTGAAAGAACTGGATAAGTTCATTACGAGTTAACCAGCGTTCACGGCTACTTTCCTACCCGCCAGCGTCTGACAATTCAAACGCGCCAGCCGGGTTTACCTACAGTGCGTGGCGTTTTATGGCGTAATCAAATATGCGCTTCGTCCAGCGCAAAACATCGTTAGCCACGGTGGGAGCGCCCCGCGCCACTATGTTTTGCAGCATTGCATCAATGTGGCGTGGTTTCACATCTTCAACTTTCAGGTTACCAATATGCGGGTTTATGTCTTTGTCTATACGGCGGCGCAGAATGTCTGGGTGTTTCCAACGGGGTAATATCTGACTGTTGAAATACTCCGCCGCCAGTTCTTTAACTGCTGCACGGGCTTTGCTTAATGACAGGTCGGAGTAAGAGCCAATGAACATGGTGCGCTGTTTGCCTGCCATCCGATAGCGGAAGCGCCAGAATGGGGCGCTGTACTTGGCCGGGTAACACAGATCAGATACAGCCCGCCGCCATCGGCGCGGCACTCAAAGTGTTCTCCTGTCTTAATCCATGCCCGTATCTGTATATCGGTTCTCCACTGTAACCAACGAGAGCGAGTATGTTCGCTAGAATTTGCCGTTAGTGGAGTTGAGGTGACTATAGGATAAGCTTCGATGGGAACCGGGAAGTTAACTTGCACCGGAACTGATTGAGGAGTGATAGCTTCTGTTTGTTGAGCAACGCTGATTCGCTTGCCCAAGCTTGACCAACCATATGCTTTCCCAAGCTGAGATGCTTTAAAAGCAACTCCATGATGCCCAAATGAAAAACCGTTCATCTTGCCAGTGGATGAGATGTTTGCTGTTGCTGATATGTTTTGCTTTTGCAGTTCATGTATGAAGTCTTCGATAGTGATGGTATCGAAGAATGTGAGAACCGCATCTATCGCTTCCTGTATCACTTTTTTAGAAGCCTTCTCTCCGGTCCTGTCTTGCATCATCTTCTCGTTACGAGTGAGCTTCTTTTGCTTCTGAGTGGCTTTTTGAGAAGAAGGACCAACGGTGCGAGTGAGGTTATGATCTTGCTCCAGTTTCTGAACGATACGAGTGCTCTTAAGGTTCTCGTTCTTACCCAGATAAAGCTGGCCATCTGCTAAAACGTTTATGCGAGAAGCAATGATATGTATGTGTTGACCAGCTTCATCATCGTGTAAGACAAAACAACGAAGGTGAGTGTCACAGAAACCCATTCGCTTCATGTAATCGTCAGCGATTTCCACCCATCCCTGTTTGGTTAGAGTTTCTCCTTTTGGTAATCGTAGAGAATTGTGCCAAACGGGTTTCTCAACATCTTTTCTCAGTAGCTGAGTTCTGGCTAACTCTTTAGTCAACTCCTCCACTGAAATGCCCAGGAGGTTTCCTCCTATCACAGCAGGTGCACTCTTATGGTGGGGAGCAGGGGCAAGGGCATAAGAGACGACACCTTGAAAATTCTTACCCCTACGGATACGGTTCATACCTTTCAACTTAGACGATCACTTTTCGAGTGTCATTAGAGCATCTCTTACATGCGACAGCTTCACTTTCAGTGCATTCATTTCTTGCGATAGAGGCTGAGCATCTGTTCCTCGACGATTGAGGTAAGATGTAAGGTCGTTGAGCTTCTGCAATGAAGCGGTAAGCTGGTTCCAGGCTTCTTTGTTGGGTTCTGGAACTGTTGGAGGGAGTTGCTGAAGAGCTGAGCTTCTCAGCCAACAGCTTTTGCTGAGCTGGTTCCGCGAGTCATTCACTTGCTTGAGTTCAAAATCGTTAAGACGAACCGTTACTGTATGCTTGCGGATGCGGTTAGGTGGAAGTTTCTTTGCTTTCGGATCATCACTGAACGATGAAGGGAATTCGTCATCAAACATATTATTAAATTTTTCCATATCAACTCCTTTTGATATTTAGCTATAGCATGTCCCTATGCTATCAATGAATTAATATCATAATATGTTTAGGTGTCAACAAGTTAGGTGTGGATTTCGACTTTTTCTTTCTTTTTCAACCAAAGGGCAGAAAAACAAGGGGAACTCAGCTTCGCTGAGTTAGCCCTTGCTTAGGTTAAAAGCTATAGTATGCATTTTGAAACATATTATTGTAAGCTGAAATCTATTGTAAGGTAACCATCCTACTGACCGCTGGAGTTGATATGATTGTTATGGTTGCAGGTGTTTATGGTGTTGGTAAGAGCACTATATGCAGTAAGTTGTCTGATGACCTCAAATTGAATTTTTATAGTGCGAGTGAGCTTATAAAAAATGAACAAGGTTTCTCGACTTGGGATAAAAATAAGAAGACAGGGGAAATAAAAAAGAATCAAGATTATCTTTATAATGCTATAAATAAAAAAGAAAATGAAAATTTTATGTTAGATGGACATTTTTGTCTTCGTAATAAAAATGATAAAATAGAAATGATTGATTTCAAATCTATACAAAATTTGGGTATCAAAGCCGTATTGCTGTTAAAAGAAGATCCAGAGATAATATGTAATAGGCTTATGAAAAGAGATGATGTTTTATGGAGTAAGGATTTTATATCTGAGTTGCAAAATACTGAGGAAGAACAGGCTATTAATTATACGAAAGAAAACATTATTCCTTTTAGCTCAAACTTTGTTAATGAATATGATGCCATTAAGAATTTTGTAGCAAAATCTTTCTATTTAAGGACAAGTGATGAGTAATATCAAATACCAGTATTTTAAAGATTTAGATCTTAATGATTACTTCTTTGACTCCTTAAAAGAAAGTTACAGGGAGTTTCCTGAGTGGTTTGCACAAAAAGCTAAAGAAGATGAAAAAGCTTATGTTTTCTATAAAAAGAATAGCGAATTATTAGATGCATTCATTTATTTAAAAAATGAGTCAGAAAAAGTGAATGATATCGTTCCGCCTCTGCCTGCTGGCAGTATATTAAAAATTGGAACATTTAAAATAAATGCTCATGGAACAAAGCTTGGAGAAAGATTATTAAAAAAAACTTTTGACCATGCTATTAATGAAAAATCTGATTATATTTATGTTACCGTTTTTGAAAGAGAGAAACCTCTTATAAAAATTCTTGAGAAATACGGTTTCATTATTCATGGGGTAAAAACCACTAAAAATGGTGTTGAAAATGTTTATGTTAAGAAACTTAAAGTAATAACAGGTGATGTTATTAAGGATTTTCCTCATCTAAATTTAAAAGATAAGAAATTTTATATTCTGGCTATTTACCCAGAATATCATTCTAAGTTCCTTCCCGATTCAATCTTAAATAATGAAAGTCATGATATATTAGATGACATATCATATACTAATAGCATTCACAAAATATATATTTCTGGGATAAGTAGAACTAAAAATTTAAATAAAGGAGATGTTATCTGCATTTATCGTACAAATAAAGGCGGTAAAGGAAGAGCTTATTATAAATCTGTAGTATCTTCTATCGGTGTAATTGAAGAAGTTAGACAAATTAAATCGTTTTCTACCGAAACTGAATTCATGAAATATGTAAAACCATATAGTGTTTTTGAAAAAGAAGAGTTAAAAGATTATTTTACTAATAGGAAGAAAAGGTATATAATTAAATTTACTTATAATGGTGCTCTTAGGAAAAGATTGATTAGAGGCCGACTAATGGATGATTGTGGCATCAGCACTAAAACTCGATGGGATTTTATTTCAATAACGGAAGAGCAGTTTAGGTGGATAGCGGGAGAAGGGCAAGTTAATGAAGGTATTATTATCGATTAAGCCTGAGTATGTTGATAAAATTCTCAGTGGAGAAAAAAGATTTGAGTTTAGAAAGGTAAGCTTTTCTGAACAAGGGATTACGGATGTTCTGATTTATGCGACTAAGCCAGTCGGTAAATTAGTGGGTGAATTTGAAGTAACTACCATACATGAAGGTTCGCCTGAGTTGATTTGGAAATTAACAAAACCGTTTGCCGGGATCGACAAAAAATATTTTGATTCTTATTATGAGGGGCGTAATAAAGCTGTAGCAATCGCAATAGGGAAAGTTAATGTTTTCAAGACACCGATGGATCTAAACAGCTTGGGAGAAAGAGTTACACCGCCTCAGTCGTTTTGTTATATTAGAAATGAGGTTGAACAGAGCCAGTTTGAGTTTAATTACATATAGTATGGAGCAATTACATATGATCAAAAAATCCCCATTGAATATGGTTGACCCTTCTTTTGAATTTGGTAAACCCAATTTCATTGGCAGAGATTTTTTGCTTCAAGATCCAACTATGCCTCAAAAAATCGATTCTTTTTTGATTCATACTTTAGGTGATCTTCGTCTTTTTTATCCTGCATTCAATTCATGGGTTAGTAATGTCGTTATTCCAGGTATTATTGCAGGAGAAAGGTCCATAATCCTTGAATATAGACAGGATGATCTAGCGGGGTTGGCAATATTAAAAGATAGTTTAGCTGAGAAAAAACTCTGCTGTTTACAAGTTATGCCTCAATTCCAAGGGTCAGGTATAGGATTATCATTGTTTGAAAAAAGTTTTGAGTTGTTAAACACTCAGAATCCATTACTTTCAATTTCCGAAGAACAGAAAAATAATTTTTTAAAAATATTTAAATACTATGGTTTTGAACTCGGAGAAGCTTATCATCAGTATTATAGACCATTAAAAACTGAACTCAGCTTCAATGGTCTCTTAAAGTAAGAAGTTAATTAAGTTTTTTATTTTTCTTTTTTTCTATGGTTTCTTATTATATAGTATACAGCGGTAGCAATTAACAATAATATAATAATATTAATATACCCTTTGAGTTTTTCAGGGTGGTCGGACAAGAAATTAATAGGCCAAGAAAAGAAAATTCCCACAGTTTCCCAAATTCCGCTTCCCATCGCTCCTAATAGAATCACAACAACTACAAACCTGAATATTGACCAGATATTAGATGTTTTCTTAGAGAATCGACCTAAAACATTCAGGTCTTTTATGAACTCACCTTTTCCGGCTTTTGCAGTCCATTGATATCCCAAATGATTGTTTATAGTTTTTTCATTCTTAATTATTGTTGAGTTATCAAATTTAATATATTCATTCCAAATATCCTCATCAACTAAAGAACGATACCCATTATAATATTTACTGACTGAGACACACTCTTCATCTCTAATAGTTGTCAAAAAACAGTGAATTATTTTAAGGTTTGATGGAAATGATAGATTGTCATTACTGTGCATAAGTTCTTCAGGGACACCTCTTAAAACATTTATTCTGAAATCAATGATTCGAGTGTCAATTATTGAGCTAATTAAAGCTTTATCAATTTGTTTAAATCGACCTGTATAAACATCGGTAGGGATTTTTTTTATACGAAACCGTATATAAGCAGATTTCCTTTGATCTTTAACTGGAGCATTTACATTATATTTTGGTAGTTTAATAAGAATTCTCGAACACACCGAGTCATCGCCAAGTGTAATATGTTCTACTTCAAAAGATTTCGAATTCAAACGAAAAAGACAGAATGGTTTTTTATCTTTTCCATTTCTCCTGAAGCTTATATTTGTGAAATTACCTTCAGCAAGGCTATCATAATGCACAACTTCATTAAATATCGCGGCTACACTTTTTTCACTGTTAAGTTTTACTCCAAGATCAACAATATCTTTTCTATCTACTTCCCAAGGTAAATCAATTACTACTTCCTCAACTAATTTATGGTCATGGATCATGACTCCAATGTCCATGAAAGGTGATGAACTATCTTTACCTATTTCCCATAAATTAACATGGAGTTCGTCATCCAAATATATTTCATGGAGTTCTTTTTCTTTTTTATCACCATTAGTGTCTTCCTTATCCGAGATTTCTCCTTCACCTTCTTTATTAAAGTCCGAATTTTGAGTAGGATGACGTTCTTCTTCGTGAATTTCATCATTATTAGAAGAAAAGCAAATGCAGTTTTTTGTATGGTAACAATCATTTGATAAAGACTTATATCTCACTAAGATGCCGGGAAAAGGATGGTTTTTATTCATTTTTTTGTCTCTGAATTTTATGATTGTCTACTTAATCAGGCCGCAATATTGATTTTATGATAAAATCATTGCCTCTATTTTACACTTATTAAAATTGCTCAGAGTTAAGTTTAACTAATATAATTACATTTTATTATGATTACTGCAAAATATTTTTTTGTCGCCAATAGAGGGGGGGTTATGGATAAATTTTTATAAATCAATAGCATGTGTCGGTTTGACAGATGGTATCTTCCTAATGTTTATAGTTTTTTGTTATTGTTTTTTATGTTCTTATACGGTTTTGCTCAATTTGACTTAATCTATGTTTTACTGACCCCTAAAGGTTTAGCTCTTAAAAAACCTTCAAGCTAAAGAGGTATTCTTTATTTCATCGAATAATAAATTTTATTTTCTCTGCAATGCTTTCTAAGGCTTTTTCCCTTTCCTTATAGTAGTCATACTTATCGTAGATGCCTTCAACACCTTTCAATTTGTGATTCAGACACCTTTCCGCCACATGAGGAGGAACGGACAGAGAAGCAAGTAGACTCCGGCTGGTTCTTCTCAGGTCATGAACGGTAAAATATTCAATATCGCCCATAACGTTTTTTGGTTTCTTCTTTCTGCCAGGTTCAATACCGAACAGCTTCGCTATCGCTCTGTTGAGAGTGTCTTTTCCCATATGCTGGTTCTTGCTTACACGGCGATTAGGGAAGACATAAGGTGAATCCCATGCTCTGACCTTTAGCTCTTCCAAAATCTTAATAGCGAGCGGGGGAAGCGGAATGACGATGGCAACACCAGACTTGCTCCTTTCCTTGGGTAAAAACCATTTTTTATCTTCTAAATTTAATTCCGACCACGGAGCTTCTGTCAGCTCACTCTTTCGAACAGCAAGAAGCAATAGGAGAGCACAGGCAAGGTAGTTATCACGAGAGAAGCTGTCAGAGTGTTCTCTGAACACTTTAAAAACATGATTTATCTCTTCTAAGCTCAGTGCTCTTTCTCTGCTCTTTTCAACTCCTCCTGCATCATTCACTTTGAAAGCAGTAGCTGGGTTGCTCTGAACAAGACCAAGTTTGATACCATGATTGAAGAGCTGTTTCATGTAGAGAAGGGCATCATTTGCGATAGTAGGTCTGTCACTGGCGGTGATTTTTTGAATGATGGAACGGACATCTAAGGGTGTGACTTTGCTTAAGGCAAGCCTACCTATTGTAGGAGCAATGTCTTTACGGTAAACCCTTTCAGGTATGCCCGGATATTTTAATCTTTTAACAAGATCCTTATGCCAATCTTCAAACAGCTCATTCACTGTAGTTAGGGCTTCAGGCCTGCTTAGCTTCCTTTCCGCGATAGGATCATCTCCAGCCATAACCTTTTTGCGAACATCTTCTGCAAGGCTACGGGCTTCTGCGAGTGACACTTTAGAAACCTTGCCTAAAGTAATTTCTCGTCTCTTTGTGTGTGCTGTGTATCTCAGCATCCAGTAAGGTTCACCTTTGGATGGGATCTTCAGGTATAAGCCTCGCTCATCTCCAAATTTACCAACTCCGCCTGCTTTTATCAGAGACTGAACGGCTTTTGCTGTTAATGAACCCATATACCTGACCTGTCATTTTTAGTGGGGGTTATCTGGTTATAGACTGTTATTTTTTTCTAGTAAAGCAAAAGTACTCCCCATTTTACCCCCCGATATTTCGTGGATATAAGTGGAGAAGCATGTTCATTAGTGGAAAGTTGCTTGCATAAAAAAGCCCATTTAACATGGGCTTATGGATTCATATGGATGAGGGTGGAAATTATTCAATATTTTGGATCTGCTCGCGCATCTGCTCAATCAGCACTTTCAGCTCAATAGCAGAGGTGGTCACTTCGGCATTGATCGATTTTGAAGCCAGGGTGTTCGACTCGCGATTGAACTCCTGCATCATAAAGTCGAGACGGCGGCCAACGGCTTCCTTCTTCTTCAGGATGTTATAGGTCTCTTTCACATGCGCTTCCAGACGGTCCAGCTCTTCGGCCACGTCCACGCGCTGAGCCAGCATGATCAGCTCCTGCTCTACGCGGTTACTGTCCAACTGAACCTGTGCATCTTCCAGCTTGCTTACCAGGCGCTCACGCTGCCATTTCAGCACGTCAGGCATTTGCGCCCGAACTTTCACCACTTCATTTGTCACGCCTTCCAGACGCTGCTCAATCAGCGCCTTCAGGGCGGTGCCTTCCGTTTCACGAGAGGTGATGAAGTCATCCAGCGCCAGATCCAGCGATTTCAGCAGCTCAGCAGAGATAGCATCCAAATCCTGTTCTTCTGCGGACATCACACCAGGCCAGCGCAGGATATCAACCGGGTTGATCTCCCCTTCGTCGCTCTGCATTTTGACCCAGTTCGCGGCCTGCACCAGCTGGATAGCCAGCTTTTCATTCAACACCAGCGAGCTTTGCGCACGTGGGTCAGCGTCAAAGCGCAGGTTACATTCAATTTTGCCGCGCGTCAGGCGATTACGAATACGCTCACGGATAACAGGCTCAAGGCCACGAAACTGCTCCGGCAGGCGAATATAGGTTTCTAAATAGCGCTGGTTGACGGAACGAAGCTCCCAGGCTGCGCTGCCCCATTCGCCTTTGGTTTCGCGCCGGGCGTAGGCGGTCATACTGCGGATCATGTTCTGTACCCATTTTCAGAGAAAGATGAACGGATTATAGCGGTGCAGAGAGAGGCTTAACAGGCATTCAGTCAAACTCCGTTAAATCAGCGGCTACCTCTGGCGTTTTGCCGACGTCAGCTTAAGATGCAGATCAACCCGGAAACCTGAAAGGAGCTTTATGAAGACGATTTCACTGGCCGCGCTGGCGCTGGCTGCTCTGCTAAGCGGGTGTTCGGCACCGGCTCCTCATTCCGCCTTCAGCCCTCCTGCGTGTCCCTCAGGCGAAGCAATGACGCAAACCTCGCTCTATTTTGGTCTGAGCAGGCCTCAGGGCGCGGATGTGACTTCTGCAGAATGGCACTCATTCGTTGATAAAGAGGTTACGCCACGTTTTAAAGAGGGGCTGACGGTGTTTGATGCCAGAGGGCAATGGCTGGAAGGAAGTGGCAGGATAGCACGGGAGAACAGCAAAGTTTTAATGCTGATCTATCCAACAGGGGAGCCAGCTGAGCAGAATATAGAGGCGTTACGTACGCGCTATAAACAGCAGTTTCAGCAGGAGTCAGTTATGCGAACAGACTCGCCCGTTTGCGTCGCGTTCTGAATAAGCCCGGCGCTGCGCCGGGCTGTCAGGTTATAACACCAGCCCGGCAAACGCGGCGGAAAGCAGGCTGACCAGCGTGGAACCGTAGACCAGCTTCAGGCCATACCGTGAAACCACATTGCCCTGCTGTTCGTTCAGGCCCTTGATCGCGCCCGCCACAATCCCGATTGAGGCGAAGTTGGCGAAGGAAACCAGGAACACAGAGAGGATACCTAACCCGCGGGGAGTCAGGTCGGCGGCGATTTTCTTCAGCTCAATCATGGCGACAAATTCATTAGCCACCAGTTTGGTTGCCATAATGCTGGCGGCACGCAGCGCATCCGGGGCGGGAATACCAATCAGCCAGGCAAACGGCCAGAAGAGATAGCCAAGGATCTCCTGGAAGCTGATGCCAAACAGGCTGGAGAAGATAGCGTTAACGGCGGCAATCAGGGCGATAAAGCCAATCAGCATTGCCATAATAATCATCGCAACCTTAAAGCCTGCCAGAATATATTCCCCCAGCATTTCAAAGAAGCTCTGATCTTCATGCAGCTTTTCCAGCCTGATTTCCGGTTCATCGCCCGGCACGGTGGGATTAATAATCGACAGGATAATAAAGGTGCTGAACATATTCAGCAGCAGCGCGGCGACAACATAGCGTGGCTCAATCATCGACATATAAGCACCCACAATCGACAGCGACACCGTAGACATTGCCGCCGCAGCCATGGAGTAGAGACGGCGCGGAGAGATATCAGCAAGGATACCTTTGTAGGCAATAAAGTTCTCTGACTGGCCCAGGATAAGCGTACTGACGGCATTAAAGGATTCAAGTTTCCCCATGCCGTTTACCTTAGAGAGAACGGTGCCGACCAGGCGGATGAACAGTGGCAAAATGCGTAAATGCTGCAAAATACCGATCAGCGCCGAGATAAAGATGATCGGGCAAAGCACGCCCAGGAAGATGAACGCCAGCCCCTGGCCCGCCATGCCGCCAAACACAAATTCCGATCCCTGCCCGGCAAACTTCAACAGCGTTTCAAAGAAGCCAGACACTGCCGTAACCACGGAGAGGCCGCTGGTTGCATGCAGGAAGAAATAGGCAAGAGCAGCTTCAATCACTATCAGCTGAAGAATGACCCGAGGGCGGATTTTTTTACGATCGTTGCTAAACAGCAACGCCAGGCAAAAGATGACCACAAGGGCCAGAATAAAATGAAGTATGTCAGGCATATCAGCAATGTCCGGCAGAGCAGAGAAAGAAGGCTGCATTTAGCCACAACTCAGGGTTCATTTCATCCTGCCTTGCGCTATCTTGCTGATTTCCTCAATACAATGCTGACAGTGGCATAAGAAACGCTGGCAGCCGCAGCGGGGCATAGGCATTCGGCGGTGAAATCCGTATAATGCGCAGCCAATCAAGTTTTGCAAGCCGGAGAGAAACCATGCGTCCAGCAGGCCGTAGCGCTCAACAAGTGCGTCCCGTCACCCTGACCCGTCACTACACCAAACATGCTGAAGGTTCAGTTCTGGTTGAATTCGGTGATACCAAGGTTCTTTGTACCGCCACCATTGAAGAGGGCGTGCCGCGTTTTCTGAAAGGCCAGGGCCAGGGCTGGGTAACCGCTGAATATGGTATGTTGCCGCGTGCAACCCACAGCCGTAACGCCCGCGAAGCCGCGAAAGGTAAGCAGGGTGGCCGCACGCTGGAAATTCAACGCCTGATTGCACGCTCGCTGCGTGCCGCGCTGGATTTAAAAGCGCTGGGTGAATTTACCATCACTCTGGACTGCGATGTGTTGCAGGCAGATGGCGGAACCCGTACCGCTTCTATCACCGGTGCCTGCGTGGCGCTGGCCGATGCGCTGAACCATCTGGTGGCGATTGGCAAACTGAAAGCGAACCCGATGAAGGGAATGGTCGCGGCGATTTCCGTTGGTATCGTCAACGGTGAAGCACTCTGCGATCTGGAGTATGTTGAAGACTCGGCTGCTGAGACCGACATGAATGTGGTAATGACCGAAGATGGCCGCATGATTGAAGTGCAGGGCACGGCGGAAGGCGAGCCGTTCAGCCATGATGAACTGCTTCAACTGCTGGCGCTGGCACGGGGAGGGATAGACTCCCTGATCCTGGCGCAGAAAGCAGCGTTGAAAGAGTAAATATTTCCAGGCGACCGCAGAGTCGCCTTTTTTATGACAAGCAGAGGATCAACAGATGAAAGCCTGGCAGCGCCAATTTATCGAATTCGCCATCAACAAGCAGGTGCTGAAGTTTGGTGAGTTCACGCTGAAATCAGGGCGTACCAGCCCTTATTTCTTCAATGCCGGCCTGTTTAATACCGGCCGCGATCTGGCGTTACTGGGGCGTTTTTATGCCCAGGCGCTGGTAGATTCAGGTATCGATTTCGATTTAATCTTCGGTCCGGCCTATAAAGGCATTCCCATTGCGACCACCACCGCCGTGGCGCTGGCCGATCATCATGACCGCGATGTGCCTTACTGTTTCAACCGCAAGGAAGCAAAAGATCACGGTGAAGGCGGAACCCTGGTCGGCAGCCCGCTGCAGGGGCGCATCATGCTGGTGGATGACGTGATCACCGCAGGCACGGCCATCCGTGAGTCAATGGAGATTATTTCTGCGAATAATGCCACGCTGGCTGGCGTGCTGATCTCACTCGACCGCCAGGAGCGTGGGCGTGGTCAGGAGTCTGCGATTCAGGAAGTTGAGCGTGATTATGGCTGTAAGGTGATTTCGATTATCACCCTGAACGATCTGGTAACCTGGCTGGAAGAGAAGCCTGAACTGGCCGATCGTCTGATCACCGTGCAGGCCTATCGCAAAGAGTATGGCATTTAAGCTTGCTGCGGGTCACTCTCTGACCCGCTTTTTACTACACCAGTTGTGAAGCCAGCAACGGCCAGCGAGTCTCAAAATCTACAGTGGGACGGTAGCGGAATCCTGAGCGCACAAAGCGTGAGAGAAGGCCTTCACAGAAGGCGAGGAGCTGGCTCGCTAAAAGCGCCTCATCAATGCTGAACCCTTCTCCTTCCCGCATTTTCTGTTCGCGCAATACCTGGCGAAGCTGCACCTCAATACGCTCAAACAGCTGATTGATTCTGCCCTGCAAACGATCCTGCTCAAACATCAGGGCGTGACCGGTCAGAATGCGCGTTAAACCCGGATTACGCTCACCAAAGCCCAGAATTAACTGGATGATCAGACGCAGACGCGGCAGCGTCTCTTTTTCGTCTTTCAAAATCAGATTGATGCGCGTAATCAGGCTATCTTCAATAAACTCAATCAGGCTGTCAAACATCCTGGTTTTGCTGGGAAAGTGCCGGTAAAGCGCGGCTTCTGATACCCCTACGTTTGCGGCCAGCTTAGCCGTGGTAATACGCTGACTGCCATCGCTTGATTCCAGCATCTGCGCCAGAGCCTGCAATATTTCTTCGCGACGATTCCTTTTCGCACTCTTTTTCTCTGCCATGTCCTGAAAGACCCCTGAAATATCACCTTGAACGGGCAGATGCCCACGCAACGTCCGCGAACAATGCGTTCGCGGAGGAAAATAAGGATAGGTAAAACGCTATTTATCGGTAAGGTAGCCGTTACTGGCGGCCCGAATGACCAAAGCCGCCTTCTCCGCGATCGCTGCTGTCAAACTCTTCAACAAGATTGAATTCAGCCTGAACGACCGGCACAAAGACCATCTGAGCAATACGCTCGCCTGGCTCAATATTGAAGGCTTGCTGGCTACGGTTCCAGACTGAAACCATTAATTGACCCTGATAGTCAGAATCGATCAGGCCCACCAGATTGCCCAGCACCACGCCATGCTTATGGCCAAGACCAGAGCGGGGAAGAAGCACGGCGGCCAGCTGCGGATCGCCAATATGGATGGCCAGGCCGGTAGGAACCAGCGTGGTAGCATTGGGTGCCAGAAGCAGAGCTTCATCCAGGCATGCACGCAGGTCAAGGCCCGCCGATCCTGAGGTTGCATAGGTCGGTAAGGGGAACTCTTTACCGACACGCGCATCCAGAATCTTAACGTCGATTTTTTTCATCATAACGGCTGACTATCTCGTTTAGTAACTGTTGGCCAAGGAGTGACTTATCGCTAAGCGGTAAGGCTTTTTCTCCTTCCTGCCAAAAAAGGTGCAGGGCATTGTTATCGCTGTTGAAACCCTGCCCAGCTTTCGAAACATCGTTAGCGCAGATTAAATCCAGGTTTTTACGTACCCGTTTTTGTTGTGCGTATTCTTCCACATTCTGGGTTTCTGCCGCAAATCCCACCACATAGGGCCGATTTTCAGCAAGGTGACCCACCCCGGCGACAATATCGGGGTTTTTTACCATTTTGAGGGTGACTTCATCACCCTGTTTTTTTATTTTTTCAACGGCGATGTCAGCAGAACGGTAATCCGCAACGGCTGCGGCTGCGATAAAAATATGTTGCTGAGCAATAGCGTTCATCACTGCCTGCTGCATCTCTAACCCGGTGGTCACGTCAATACGTTTCACCCACGCAGGCGTTGCTAACGTTACCGGCCCGCTGACCAGCGTGACGTTAGCGCCTCGTTTTGCCGCCGCTGCGGCAATGGCATAACCCATCTTACCTGAGCTGTGGTTGGTAATGAACCGCACGGGGTCAAGCGCCTCGCGGGTTGGGCCAGCCGTGATCATAATATTGAGATGGCTCAGATCCTTGACGGGTGAAGCCCAGGTTACGGCTGCATCTACAATTGCCAGCGGATCTAACATTCTGCCAGGGCCGATATCACCACATGCCTGACTACCGCTGTCTGGTCCCCACAGCATCACGCCTCGTTCCGAGAGCAGCCTTAAATTATGCTGAGTAGGCGCAGCCCGGTACATCTGCTGATTCATAGCGGGCACCACGGCGATTGGCGCAGGCGTTGCCAGGCAAATCGTGGTGACCAGATCGTTTGCCATACCTGCCGTCACCCGTGCAATGAGATCGGCGGTAGCTGGCGCCAGGATCACCAGATCGGCCCATTTCCCTAACTCGATATGGCCCATTGCTGCTTCGGCCGCCGGGTCAAGAAGGTCATCTGAGACGGGATAACCGGACACGGCTTGCAGGCTGAGAGGCGTGATAAAAGCTTTTGCCGCCTCGGTCATGACCACGCGGACTTCCGCTCCGCGGTCACGCAGCCGCCTGACAAGCTCCGGTGCTTTGTAAGCCGCAATGCCTCCGCTGACGCCCAGAACAATGTGTTTGCCGGTTAATCCCATCATGATGTTCGCCTTATCAAAGTCAGACTGGCTATTCGCCGCCACTATGGCGCTATTTTATCACACTCATCCGCTGGTACCTGTCAGCACCACGATCTCTTTGCGAAACAACTCGTGGAGTCAGGTTGAAGGGGTAGATAAGTACTGTATATAATGCCATGCTTTTGGGGGCGGAGAAAGGAGAGATGCAGATGGAAGCGCAATGGAAAGATTCACCACCCAGAGAAAAATTACTGGCAAGGGGCGCTGCGGATTTGAGCGATGCTGAACTGCTGGCCCTTTTTTTACGTACCGGGTCGGGCGGATTACATGTGATGGCGCTGGCCCAGCAGCTGCTGGACCATTTCGGTTCGCTCTATCAGTTAATGACGGCAGAAAGGGCTGCTTTTAACGACATTAAAGGCATTGGTCATGCCAAATATGCACAGCTGAACGCCATAGTAGAGTTAGCCCGGCGATTTTTTACCTGCACGCATGCGCAGGAAAACCCGGTAGCGGCAAGCACCACTGAGATGCTTTACTATTTTCACAGCCAGCTGGCGCACCGTGAGCGCGAAATTTTTATGGTGGTGTTTTTAAATAACCAGCACCGCATTATTCACTCCTGCGAGATGTTTGCCGGCACGGTGAACTGTGTAGAGGTGCATCCCAGAGAAATTGTGAAGGCAGCATTAGAGCATAACGCCGCCGCGCTTGTTCTGGCACACAACCATCCTTCCGGCAATGCAAAACCAAGCAAAGCCGACCACGCGGTGACGCAGCAAATTATCGCCGCCTGCCAGTTACTCAATATTCAGGTGCTGGACCATATCGTCATCGGGCGCGGGGAATCGGTTTCTTTTGCCGAAAGAGGGTGGATATAGCCCATCAGGATTGGCGGTTTGCGGCTTTTTTACGCCATCAGGAACATAATAAATTGTTCAAATGAAGCAATTTTGCACGATCCAAAGGGATCTTTATCTGTTCGGGACTTGAGCACCGGCGGCTCAGGGCGTATACTACGCCACCTTTGAGAATCTCGGGTTTGGCGTATGGGCCTGCTCAGCGGGTTCACATAGAACTCGCCTGGATGGGCTAAGAGCCTGACGAGGCGGCCAAAACCTTATTTTTAAAGCTCGAGCTGATTTGATTTTTGGAGAATAGACATGTCACGAGTCTGCCAAGTAACTGGCAAGCGTCCGGTAACGGGTAACAACCGTTCCCACGCAATGAACGCGACGAAACGCCGTTTCCTGCCGAACCTGCACTCTCACCGTTTTTGGGTTGAGAGCGAAAAGCGCTTCGTTACACTGCGCGTCACTGCCAAAGGCATGCGCGTAATTGATAAAAAGGGTATTGAGACGGTTCTGGCCGATCTGCGTACCCGCGGTGAGAAGTACTAAGGTAAGGAACTGAAACATGGCTAAAGGTATTCGTGAGAAGATCAAGCTGGTTTCTTCTGCTGGTACAGGTCACTTCTATACCACCACGAAGAACAAACGTACTAAGCCGGAAAAACTGGAACTGAAGAAATTCGATCCAGTTGTCCGCCAGCACGTGATCTATAAAGAAGCTAAAATCAAGTAATTGATTTCAGTGGATGAAAAACCCGGCTCCGGCCGGGTTTTTTGTTTTTACAGGAAAAGGTTTTTAAACGGGAGACGAGAAAATGCCGGAATTACCTGAAGTTGAAACCAGTCGCCGTGGTATTGAGCCCCATCTGGTGGGCGCGACTATTCTTCATGCTATCGTCCGAAATGACCGCCTGCGTTGGCCGGTCTCCCATGAAATTCACAGCCTCAGCGATCAACCCGTGCTTAGCGTACAGCGCCGGGCAAAGTATCTGCTGATTGAACTGCCTCACGGCTGGATAATTATCCATCTCGGTATGTCAGGAAGCCTGCGGGTGCTGCCGGAAGAGCTGCCTCCAGCGAAACATGACCACGTTGATCTGGTGATGAGTAACGGCAAGATTTTACGCTACACCGACCCCAGACGTTTTGGGGCCTGGCTATGGAGCACGGATCTTGCGGCCAGTAATGTGCTGGCGCATCTCGGGCCTGAACCGCTTAGCGAGGCCTTCTCGGCAGAGTATCTTTTTGAGAAGTCGCGCAACAAGCGGACACCGGTAAAGCCCTGGCTGATGGATAACAAACTGGTGGTCGGGGTTGGCAATATCTATGCCAGCGAATCCCTGTTCGCCGCCGGGATCCTACCCGATCGTCCGGCCATGTCCTTAACGCAGGCTGAAGCCGGACTGCTGGTAAATACTATCAAGGCGGTATTGCTACGCTCTATTGAGCAGGGCGGGACAACGCTACGTGACTTCCTGCAAAGCGACGGGAAACCCGGCTATTTTGCGCAAGAGCTGCAGGTGTATGGACGAGCAGGCGAGCCCTGCCGGGTCTGTTCAACGCCGGTTAAAAGCGCCAAACATGCCCAGCGCAGCACCTTTTACTGTCCGGTCTGCCAGAAATAGCTGCCTGGCGGCGTTAAAGCTTCGCCAGTAAAGCTGTATGCACCACCTGCGGCAGGAAGGCGCTGACATCACCCTGATGGCGCGCCACTTCCTTTACCAGCGAAGAGGAGATAAACGAATATTCTCCGGAAGGCATCAGAAAGACGCTTTCAAGCTCTGGCAGTAAATGGCGGTTCATCTGCGCCAGCTGCATCTCATATTCAAAGTCGGAGACGGCTCTGAGCCCCCGAATCAGCACGTTGGCCTGCCTGTCGCGGGCAAAATTCGCCATCAGATCGCTGAAACCCAACACCTCAACATTCGGAATGTGGGCAACCACCTCTTTTGCCAGCGCTACGCGCTCTTCAAGTGAAAACATCGGTTTTTTGCTTGGGCTGGCGGCCACAGCCAGAACGATGCGATCGAACATCAATGCTGCACGTGTGACGATATCGAGATGGCCGTTAGTCATCGGGTCGAAGGTGCCGGGATAGATCGCTTTGATGTTCATAGACCGCCTTTACCGGAAGCGTGAGAATGGTTCAGCGCCCAGAGCGCTGCATACTTATTAAAGGTGTACTGCGCATTGACCACCGCCAGAAGCCAGCCCTGTTTACCGTCAAGAAAGCCTGCTCTCAGCACCAGCGTTTTGAAAAACGCGCCCAATGTGTGCGCGAAAATAGAGAATATCCCGCAACGTTTACCCTGATGATGGCGCTGTTTAGCCCAGGCCTCAGCATAGGCAAACTGTTTCCACTGAAAGGCGGAAAAGTCCCGGCAGGTCAGATGAAGGAGATCCCCTTTCAGCGGCGTAACCGTCGCGCCCCTGGTTTCCAGCGATTCATGAACCTGATGGTCGTTGTACTGATAGCTGGAGGGATAAAGGCGGGTGACGCGGTCAGGATACCAGCCACTGTGGCGCATAAAACGGCCGAGGAACAGATTGCGCCGCCCCAGGCTGTATACAGTGGCTGAAGCAGGACGCGCCAGAACGGCCTCAACAGAGGCACGCAATTGGGGCGTAACACGCTCATCGGTATCGATCATCAAAATCATAGAATGAGTGGCGTAACTTTGCGCCAACTGACGCTGTCTGCCGTAGCCATGCCACTCGGTAGAGTGGAAGACCTTAGCCCCGTGCCGTGCCGCGACCTGTGGCGTGCCGTCACTGCTGCCTGAGTCCAGCAGGATAATTTCATCGGCCCAGCTTACGGACTCCAGGCACTCTGGCAAAAGGTCGGCCGCGTTTTTGGCGATCAGCACCACCGATAAGGGCTGAGAAGACATTAGTGATTCCGCTGTGGCAGATGAGGTTCGAGTAACTGTAGCAGACGCTGTAGCGCCCCCTGATTCTGATGGAGCACTTCTACAGCATGACGACCGTAATAGAGACGGTAATCTTCGTCAGTCAGCAGGGTGCCAATCTCTTTATCCAGCGAGTCGGCATCCGTAACGGTAATCAATCCGTCCGCCTGCGACAGCTTGGCACAGATATCTTTGAAGTTGAACGTATGCGGCCCCATCAGGACAGGAATGGCATGCGCGGCAGCTTCCAGAGGATTATGACCCCCTCGCTCAACCAGGCTGCCTCCCACAAAGGCCAGATCGGCAATCCCGTATAGTAACATCAGTTCGCCCATCGTATCGCCAATCACCACCTGCGTGCTGCCGGAAGGGATCTCGCCGGTGCTGCGCAGGGTGTAACTCAAACCCGCTTTCTGCGTCATATCACGGGCTGTAGAGAACCGTTCCGGGTGACGAGGCACCAGAATAAGCAGCAGACTTGGGAAACGAGCCAGCAGCTTACGGTGCGCTTCCAGAATAATGCTCTCTTCACCCTCATGCGTGCTGGTGGCAATCCACACCGGACGGCGGGGCGCCCACTGACGGCGCAGCGTGATGGCGCGGGCGGCCAGCTCAGGTGTAACAGAGATGTCGAACTTCAGGCTTCCGGTTACGGTGAGCTGGGAGCGCTTCAGGCCAAGGCTGATAAAGCGCTCACCATCTTCCTGATTTTGTGCCGCAATAAGCGTAATGCGTTGCAGCAACTGCTGCATAAACTTCCCAAGCTTTTTATAGCCTTTGGCCGAGCGCGCCGACAAACGGGCATTGGCAATCACCAGCGGGATTTTCCGCTGGTGCAGCAGCGCAATCATATTCGGCCAGAGCTCGGTTTCCATGATGATCACCAGACGCGGGTTCACATTATCCAGAAAACGGTTCATTGAACCCGGCAGATCGTAGGGCAGATAAACATGGTGCACATCTTTGCCAAAGGCCGAAGCGGCACGCTCTGATCCTGTCGGCGTCATGGTCGTTACGGTGATAGGCATAGCCGGATAACGATGGCGTAGCGCCCGTACCAGCGGCACCGCGGCCAGCGTCTCGCCCACGGAAACAGAGTGCAGCAAAATACCGTCTGGTTTTACTTTGCCTGCACAATAGCCATAGCGCTCTGCCCAGCGTTTGCGGTAGGCGGGAGCCTTCCGGCCACGGAGCCAGAGTCGGAGCCAAATCAGAGGCTGAATGAGATAGAGCAGAACGGTATAAAGTGTTGTCATCACAATGTTTATTAAGTGCGGAGACTTGCGCCAAAAATGCCGAAACAATAGGGCATGTTAGCAGATAAGTCCTCCGCGCTCACACTTCTTATCGGGGCTGCTGTAACACTTGTTGATACAGCGCATGAAGTTGGCTGGCAAGCTGCCGGGGCGTACAGGGCAGAACGCGTTGACGGGCAAGATCGCCCATTCTGCTGTCCATCGTGCGGAGCGGAATGGCATCTGCCGCCGCAGTCAGCGCGGGAATATCCAGCGCGTCACAGACAAACCCCTGTTCCCCCTGCACAATAAATTCCGCGCCGCCACAGGTGAAGCTGGTAATCACCGGCAGACCGCAGGCCATCGCTTCCAGAATCACGTTCGGGAAAGGATCGTACAACGTCGGCAACAGCAGGCCATCCGCCGCATGATAAAAGGGGATAACGTTGTTCTGTACGCCAACAAAGTGTATGCGGCTTTCGCATCCCAGGCTTCGCGCCAGGTCAGCATAGTGCGACTGTTGCTTATCCTGACCCACCACCAACAGGTGCGCATCGGTAGCGGCAATGGCCTTAATACTGGCTTTCAGCCCTTTACGTTCAAAACCAGAGCCGACATAGATCATTACCCGGGCGTTAGTGGGAAGATTCAGTTTTTCACGGGACTGCTGACGCTCTGCGGCCGTTGCGGGCTGAAAGCGTTGGGCATCAATGGCGTTATAGATAACCGCGAATTTCTCTTCCGGTACCTGAAAGCAACGCATGATGTCATTTTTCACCATCAGCGAATTACAGATGATTTTCTTCAGTGAGTCAGAGCGGAACATCTCCTCTTCCGCCGCCATCACATAGCGATGATAACCGCTGAAGTGGGTAAGCAGGCGCTGAAAAGAAGGAACAATGCGTGCACGCTGCTCCAGCCAGACGCGATGAACGCCATCGCCTGCCCGAAAAATATCGCAACCCGCAATGCGTTCATGGCTTTGAACGATATCAAAACTTTCGCGCTGCCAGCAGGCGCGAGCCGCTTCTGCGAAGCCTCGTTCACGGGAAATTCGCCCCCATTTTTTGGGGTTACAGATGTGCAGATGCCAGTCTGGTTTTGGCTCACCCTGCCAGCTACGGGTGATGATGTTCAGTTCCAGCCGCTCATCATCCAGCGCTTCGAGCGCACGTGAGATAAACCGCTCGGCGCCGCCGTCGGGGCGATATTTCTGGCGCACAATAGCCAGTCGTATCTTACTCATCCAGATAGCTCCTTGCGGCTTTTACCACCTCTTCCAGTGGGATAGCGGAGAGGTAACGCGTCGTTGTTTTGGTATCAATACTGTCCGGTGAAGGCAGCGGCGCATAGTCTCCGGCCCAGATTACCTTGTTATTTTCGCCCCAGGGGCGCCACTGTTTCAGCTTGGTCGGGCCGAATAACGCAATACAGGGCGTATCCAGGGCCGCAGCCATATGCATCGGCGCCGAATCCACGCCGATAAACAGGCGGGCATGGTCTATCAGGGCAGCCAGCTGTGTCAGCGTCAGCTGACCTGCCAGAGAGATAACCCGACGGTTTTGGCATAACGAGAGAATATGATCGATCATCGCCTGCTCTTTTTTATCGGGCGCGGCGGTCAGCACAATATCATGCTCATCTGAGGCGAGACGGTCTGTCAGCGCGGCCATTTTGTCATCTTCCCAACACTTGAAGATCCAGCGTGAGGTAGGCTGCAGGACAATATAGGGTCTGGGTAAAGTTTGGCACTCTGCAAGCTTTGCCTGGGTGATATGCCAGTCATTCTCGCTGTAATGCATGGCAGCCGGAATGCCCTCAATGGGGATATTCAGCGGCTTGAGCGCCGTAAGGTTCTGCTCCGCCGTATGCAGGCTTCCATGCTGTGCCGTTGAGACGCGATGGGTATGCGCCAGCCGCCAGAAGATATTCCTGCGCTTGTTAAAATCAAATCCGATTCGCACGTCGGCGCCGGAAAGCAGGGTAAGAATGGCGCTTCGCCATTGATCGGCAAGGTTAATGACCAGATCGTAATGACAGCGGCGCACGGCATTTGCCAGCGCTACTTCATGCCGGATGTGTTGCCACACGCCCTCTTTTTTCCAGCCCCGGTCGATAAAATGAATATGGCGAACGTCGGGGTGAGCCTGCAGCATCGGTCGGGTTTCTTTATACAAAAGAACATCAATGCTGGCCTGCGGATAGTGCTGACGAAGAGCATGTATCACCGGCGTGGTGAGCAGCATGTCGCCGTGGTGGCGCAGCTTTATCAGCAGTATGTTCTTTGGCGTAAACAAAGAGGGCGTTTGAAGAGTAGCCATACTCAGCAGGTCTCGAAGTAAAGTGGACCGATTGTAAGGGAAACCCTGTTAAGGGGAAAGTGAGTGAGCTCAACCATTAAGCTTTCCGCCAGCGATAAATACGGCCCAGCCAAAGCAGTAGCTGATACCACTGACGGACGCCACGCGCGTTGCGCATCATTCTGCGCGGCGTTTTGCTGGTAATCAGATCGGCGATCATCGCCTGTCGCGCATCAGCATCAGGTTCACGGCGGATGGAATGGCACACCGTCAGCGCTTCTTTCGTCACCTGCCGGTAGATGGAGGGAGCAATCTTCACCTTGTTTTTGTAGCGAAGATTAATCTCGTCCAGCATCCGGGCAATTTTAAGGTAATGACGCTGATACTCGACGTTACGCATGCCGGTGCGTTTCTGATTGCTGATTGATTGATCGTGAACATAATAGCGGTACATCACCTCGTCGGTATAACGTACCCGCCGGGCATTCAGCATCAGCTCGGTTGTCCAGGGGATATCCTGATGATGCAGACCAGGCTCAAACAGTAAGTTGAGTTCTTCAATCAGTGCCCGGCGGTAGATGCCCAGCCAGACCACATGCAGATAACGATTTGTGGCCAGCGCTTTGCCCAGCCATTCGGCGCCGCTCAGCACCAGCGTGGATTGCAGACGGTCGGTGGGAATTAACGGTTTTGCATTATCACCGCCCCAGAATACGCGCTCGGCGTTGCACTGTGCCACATCCAGATCGTCCGTCCGGGCCATGGCCATCAGCTTGCTGTAGATCTCCGGATAGAGCTTGTCGTCGGCATCGGGGAAAGTGACGTACTGGCCTGTAGCGACAGCCAGACCGGCATTACGGGCACGGGATACGCCGCCATTCTGCTGGTCGATGACCTGAATATGCGCATGCTCAGCGGCATAACGATGCGCCATAGCGGCAGACTCATCCGTTGAGCCATCATTAACAATGATGATTTCCAGCGATTGCAGCGTCTGTGACAGTAACGAGGCCATAAATGGCTCGAAGCTTGCCCCGGCGTTGTACATGGGAATAATCACGCTCAGCTCAGGGGCTGAGGCTTCAGGATGCAGCATCATACTCAGGGTAAAGTCTCTTGAATCAATTGAGGCTTACGCGCACAGATAAAATTATAAATATCATCCAGCTTGCGCTCATCCAGCTCAAAAAGCTGTTCAGCGGAATGATTAAATTTGTACAGCGCATGGAAAACAAAAGAGGTGGGCGCAATATGATTAGGACCGATCAGCAACACATCGCCCAGCGGCCGCTGTTCTTCCACGCAGCACGGGCCGTAGATCAAAATAACCGGCACATTTTGCGAGTCGGCTATGTAAACATTGCCGGAATCTGACGCCACATAAAAGTCCATCTGGCTGATGGCATAAGGTAATCCCTCCAGGGAGACTTTACCGATCAGGTTGACCAGATTATCGCGCTCACCTGTCACCTTATTGAGCTCATTTAAGCGGGTAAGTTCATTCGGCGCGCCAAAAACATAGAACTGACAAGGGAGTTCACTCAGGCGGTCAAACAATCTTTTCCAGATAACAGGCGGTATGGTCTTGGCCTGATTGCCTGCCGAGATACTGAGGCCGATTTTAATTTTATCGGTTATGAATAGCTCTTCCGGCGTATCAGCGGGCTTTAGCAGAGGCTGCGTGGCGTGCTTGGGGTAACTCTCCTTAGTCAGCGAACGGTCCGCCAGCTTCAGATAGTTCTCCAGCGTTAGGGTCGTTTTCTCATGCTCGACGATGCCGGTGGCGGTCAGATAAAAGAGTCCCTGATACCACTTGCGGCGATACATAGACAAAAACTGTTTATTGGTAGCGTTACAGCAGGCGGCATAAAAAAGATTGGTGTTGTTAGGGTGCAGCAGATAAACGTTGTTATAACGGTTCATCAACCGGAACGCTAATTTCAGTTTGTTCAGCGTACTGGTTTTGTGATCTTCAACGTAGAAGATCTCCTCAATAAAGGCGTCATTGCGGGCCAGCGGCGCAACGGCACGGCTCAGCAAAGCGTCACTCTGCTTAAGGTGATGAAGAAGCGGCGTAATATTGACGAAATCGCCAATTTTAGCCGTCTGAATAACCAGATTACGCGTGCCTTTCCGATGCATAAGCTTCATCAGAAGCTTGACGGGCAAGATCAGCAAAAATAACAACACATAATTCACGCTCTCTTCTCCCTGAGTTGGCGTTTCGCTGCGCGGTTTCCCGGCAGAAACAGCGGGATCGGGCATGATGATTCTTTTAACAAAGAGCTCAGATATCCGTTCCTGTAGGTGAGCGTTATCATGGGCTAAAAACCTTAGGTATTAAGTAAAAAATGGGTTCGGGTTGCCAGTTTCACTGGCAGACGGCTTATTCTACCCCTGAAACAGCAGGTTATGCAGACGACCTTTGTTAATTAACTTTAATTAAATCAAGGTACTGTTTGCATATTGCTTCAATACTGTAAGCGTTCACATCGGGCGTGCACATCTCAGGTGGATGCAGATACACCTCTTTTATAGCGGCCGCCAGCGAATCATCATTCAGTTCTGCCAGCCCGCGTGAAAGCTCGCCGGTAAGAATAGTGACCGGGCCGCCCGGGCACCGGGTACTGACCACTGGCGTATGGCAAATCAGCGCTTCTACTAACACATTGCCAAACCCTTCACTGTCTGAGCTGACAACCAAAAGCTTGGCGTGCCGGATATAGGGGTAAGGATTGTCAACGAAGCCCTTGAAAATCACCCTGTCGCTGATATTTAATTCCGTCGCCAGCCTCTTTATCGCTGTGGTGACCTCTGGTCTGCCCTGGCCTATCAGCACCAGGGGCACTTCCAGCCCGCTTTTAGCATAAGCGCGAAGCAGTCTGTCATGGCGTTTAGTTGGATGAAAACGTCCCACATGGATAACGTACTCCTGGCCCGCCAGGCTGCAAGGCTCCAGGGATAAAGATTCGATGGCTGCAAAATCGAAGGGATTATAAATGACCTTTTCACGCTTTGGCTTCACATTAAAGGCTTGCTTAAGATCCTTTACCACATAGTGAGAAACGCCAATAATATTCCGCTGCTGATAAATATTGCGCGTTTTGACTTTTTTCAGCCACAGCGAAAATCCTCTGCGTCGGGCCAGATAGGAGGCGGAGAAAACGCCGTGCAGGCAGTACCAGGTCCGCTCCGGATTAAGGTGAGGGCAGCGGCGGACAATTCTGTCGGTTTTGTGCAAATGCGAGACGATCAGGTCATAAGACCCACCGCTCTGTTCGGCAAGGGTAATGTGTTTATCCAACTGGACAGCCCGACGGTGCAATTCGGTAAGTTTCCGCCACGGTTTTTTGCACTTATCCTGTATCACATGATAATCGAGACCGGCCGGAAGCGGGTATTCGCACACTGCCCGCAATGAGAATAACGAAACCCGATGTCCGCGCTCAATCAGCCCTTTGGCAAGCGTCAATACCACTTTCTCTGCTCCGCCACCGGGCAAGCCATCAATGATCATCAAAATGCGCTTGGACAATTTTTTACCCTTAAACAGAAAACGTGCGTCGGGCGCTATGCCGCCTCGGGTCGCGTAAAATCAACCCACCTGCGAAAATCAGGGCGCTGAAATGCGCTAACTTATTGTGCTGTTTCTATTAGCTGCAGTTATCTTAGAAAATTAACTGCAAGAGTGCCACAGCTGAATCGGCCTCTGTTGACTTGCGGTAAATCTCTTTGCGTCTCACAGGCCTGCTGCGTAACATAGCCCCGAGCCTATCAGGAGCCTGTACCCGGCATGAACAAACCAGCATTCTTAATCACCATTGATACGGAAGGTGACAACCTTTGGCGTAATCGCACCGGAAAGGTTACGACTAAAAATGCGGGTTATCTCGCGCGATTCCAGCAACTTTGCGAAAAATATACGTTTAAGCCCACCTGGTTGACCAATTATGAGATGGCTGTTGATCCAGTCTATCAGGCGTTTGCCCGCGACGTGATTGCTCGTCGCCAGGGAGAGGTGGGCATGCATCTTCATGCCTGGTACAGCCCGCCGGACTATCAACTCACCGACGATGACTGGCAGTTTCAGCCCTATCTGATCGAATACCCGATTGAGGAGATGCGCAGGAAGATTGCGTATATGACGCAGCTGCTGGAAGAAACATTCCAGACCAAAATGGTGAGTCACCGCGCCGGTCGCTGGGCCTTTAATGAGCACTACGCTAAGTTGCTGATTGAATTTGGCTATAAAGTGGACTGCTCCGTCACGCCGCGCGTGAACTGGCAGTTTTCACCGGGCGCTCCTCAGGGCAAAGGCGGGACAAATTATACCCATTTCCCTGAACATGCCTACTTCCTTAATACGGAAGATATTTCCCGTGAAGGCGATTCGTCGCTGCTCGAAGTCCCTATGACCATCCAGTATAAGCACTCAGGCTTGATGAACAGCCTGAAACAGGGCTATGACCGGCTCAGGGGTAAGCAACGCTCGCCTTCAGTTCACTGGCTTCGTCCTGTTGGGGGCAACCTGCAGCAAATGATCGGTGTGGCGGAGAAAACGCTGGCAGGCGGAGCGGACTATATTGAGTTTATGCTTCACTCTTCCGAATTTATGCCTGACGGCAGCCCGACGTTTAAAAATGAAGCGGATATCGATCGCCTCTACAGCGATCTTGAGCAGCTGTTTAGCTGGTTGCAGAGCCGCACGATCGGCATGACGCTGGCAGACTATGCGGCAACCAAAGTGCGCAAAAATTCCTCAAGCATGGGATAAGAGTAAAAATGACGATCGGTATCAGGAAGATGGATTTTCGGTCAGCGTTCTATTTCCTGGCGTTGGCTACTATGTTGTTAACGATTATGGTGACCTTTATTGATGTAAAAGGAGCCAAGGTCCTTTTTTACTGGACGTTCTATTTTTCTCTGGCGGGGATTTTGTCAGACTGGAGAGCCTGCGATAAGTCGCGGCTGTGGTTTATTGGCCTGTTAGCAGCCGTAGGGTTAAGCAAAGTTCTCTGGTTCTACTGGGAGTATCTCGGTGACAGCGATTACAACCCTTTTAACGACTATTTGAATTCAGGGAAACGCCTTTTACTGGCCTGTGTTGTCGGTTACTGGCTGTTTTCACAAATGAAAAAGCATCAGCTCAAGAGCTTCTGGCTACTGCGTAGCGGTTTGATACTGGCCTTTGCTGCGGCCACGCTTTTTGGTTTCTACCAGTATTTCAGCGATATGCATCGGGTGGTATTTGCGTTGGACCGCGCCACCATTTCAGCCTATGGCTACGCTATGCTCTCCACGATGGTGCTGTTTTTACTCGCTTCTGAAAAGCACACCCTGGCAAATATTCTGCTGTGCCTGCTGGTTTTTTGTCTTTCCTATTTTATCCTTGTGCAGACCGGCACCCGAAATATGATGGCGGCCTGGCCGCTTATTATCCTGGTGGTTGGCGCATTGCAGTTCCGTCATTTTGGCTGGAAATCATTACTTGGGGTGCTGGCAGCATTAGCCGTTGTGATCGGATTAAGTTATAAACCGATGATTGAGCCTAAGCTGAATGCCACGATAAATGAGTACAACACCTACGTTAGCTCAGACGGCAATAAATTCGGTTCGCTAACCTCGCGACTTTCGATGTGGAAAGTCGGCGCATTTTGTCTCAACCAGGAGCCGTTGGGCATGAAGTCTGAGGAGCGTACCGCCTGCTTCCAGCACTATGTCAAAACCCGTCATCAGGACAAGATCTCTCTGATGTATGAAAAAGTGCATCTGCATAACGAGCTGCTCGACAGCGCCACGTTACAGGGCATTCAGGGGGCGTTAGTGATCCTGCTCTTCTATATCGCGCTGGTTGTGTATGCCTGCCGCACGCGTAATGCGATGCTGCTGGCCGTTATGCTGGGTGTGATTGTGAGTGGGTTAACCGATGTGGTCTTTATTAGCCGTGAACTGACCGTCTGCGTGGCACTGATGCTGCTGGTGTGCGAAATGTTGAACACGCTGAAGATAACCCCAGTCAGAACCCAGCCAGACTAACTCCTTCCGGGGCCTTCAAAGGCCCCGTTTACGTACCTTCAGCATTTTCCGTTTGTAGCTCAATCTGACCTTTGGATGCAGAAGAAACTGAATCAGGCTCGTCCGGCCGATGCGTTCTCTGACAATCGACCCCTGCTCTGTTCCGCGCAAAGCGTCATGATAGCGATTGGCGATATCGATCCAGTGGCAGGTGATAAGCGGGGAAAAATGAGAAGGCAGAACCCTGTCCATCTGCTGCGTGGCGGCAATCAGACAGGCAATTTTCGGCTCGTCAATCGCGGATGAAAGGCTGGTAGCATGCTTGCGATAGAGATAAAAACCGCGATCGGAAAAAAGCGTTTTCCGGCTTTGCGTCAGCAACAGTGGAAACAGCCAGGTATCCTCATAACAGATAAAGTCCGGGAACGCGTGCGCCTGCAGCAGAGCGCGAGAGAAAAACTGGCCGATGAAATGCGCCTGATAGTCGCGGTGGATCAGAAAGCGTTCAATGGCCTGGTGCTGAGTCAGCTCTTCCGGCTCGGCGCTCTGCCACTGTGGCTCCGGCGTATGCTCACGGACTTCTATAATTTTGCTGAGAAGGATGCCCGGCTGGTGAACGCTCAGGGTGTCGAGCCTTTCATGCAGCGCGCCGGGCAGAAGCCGATCGTCACTGTCCACCATCAGGATATAATCGCCTGAAGCCAGCCTGACAGCGTGATTACGCGCTTTTCCTACATTGCGGTGCGTAGCAGAGACGTGGCTGAGCTGGGGGAGACGCCGGGCGTACTCATCAATGATGGTCTGGGTACTGTCGGTTGACGCATCATTGACGATAATAATCTCCGCCTTCTCCAGCGAATCACCCAGCGAGGCGATAATACTCTCCAGCGTGGCAGCAAGAAAACGCTCGCTGTTGTGCGCAGCAATCAAAATGCTTAGCTGGCAGGGTGCTTTCATTCGCTGATAACCGCTGGTGGCGACAGTAAGAGCTGGAGCTGCGCCATCACATGCTGAGGAGTGATATCTGCCATATTACTTCCCTGTTGAGGGCGCAGCACGCTCTGATTTTTGCCGTAACCACCTATCAGCCCAGGGTCAGTTGGGCCATAAAGCGTGATATTAGGGCGATCCAGCGCGGCGGTGAGATGGCTCAGGCCGGTATCCACCGACACCACGGCTGTTGCGCCTGCCAGCGTCCGGGCAACCTGCTCCAGAGTCAGTTTGGGCAGCACCTCAACAAAGTCGAAGCCCTCTGCCAGCCTGATGGCTCGCTGGTGTTCATGTTCAGCACCCCAGGGCAGCTTGATCTTCACGCCACTCTCTGCCAGCAGGCCAGTCAGCTCACGCCAGTGGCTTTCCGGCCAGTGCTTGGCATCGCGGGTGGTGGCATGCAGAAAAACAAAATACCTGCCTGCGTCCGCTGGCGGTTCGCTCTGGAAATGTTGTGCAATAGCGTAGTCACCTTCGCTTTCGGGCAGAGGGTATCCCAGGCTTTTTGCAAAGAGTTCGCGCGTCCGCTGGACAGCATGCTGCTTTTTGTTGATTTCATGACGTTTATCGTACCACCAGCTGGCAAAAGGCTCTCTGGCGCTGCGGCTGTCCTGCCCGTGCTTCTCGCCTTTGGCGATACGGGTAACCAGCGCGGCGCTTTTGATCAGGCCCTGTGCGTCGATAACCAGATCATACTGGGTCGACTGCACTTCGCGTTTAAACAGAAAACGCTCCTCCCGAACTTCACTGCCAAACCAGTGCTTGCGCCAGCGGCGGATAGCGACGGGAATCACCTTTGCCACTGCGGGATGCCAGGCGGGGATCTGGGCAAATCCCTCTTCAACTACCCAGTCGAAACGGATGCCGGGAATAGCCTTCATCGCATCGGTCAGCGCAGGCAGCGTGTGTAGCACATCACCCATTGATGACGTTTTAACAATCAGGACGTGCATGGTTTCTCCTGGCCTTCACCCAGCAGGGTGTTCAGCTCGGCAATCACGCGCTCAGGTTTAATATCAATCAGGCTCTGATGGTAGCCCTCTTCTGCCTCACCCTTACGCACCTTGTGATAACCGGTAATCAGGCGGATAACGCGCGCTTTGTCCGACAGCGGTGGCGTAAAGTCAGGGCTGCTGGGGCCATAAAGCGCAACAAGCGGGCGGTCCAGCGCCGCAGCGATATGCATCAGGCCGGAATCATTACTGATCACGGCACGGCAGTGCGCCAGCAGGATAACAGCCTGCTCCAGCTGCGTTTCCCCCGCCAGATTACGACACTGGGCGCGTGACTCTGGGTGCAGGCTTTGCAGGATCTGTTCGCCCGTCTCTTTGTCCTTAGCTGAACCGAACAGGGCAATCTGATAGCCATTGTCGATCAGCTGTTGCGCCAGGGCGGCATAATGATAATGCGGCCAGCGTTTTGCCGGGCCGAATTCTGCTCCGGGACAGAAACCGATAACCGGGCGTTGAACGGACAAACCGAACGTTTCCGCGACGATCAGCTTCTCTTCTTCTGTAACCTGTAATTTTGGCCATAGCAGTGGCTGAGGAAGATCTGCCGCGCTGGCAAAACGCTGCTTGTCATAAGCGAGCGCCACATAGCGTTCCACCATCAGCGGCCAGGCAGCTTTATCCAGCACACGCAAGTCGTTCAGCAGGCCGTAGCGCATCTCGCCCCGCCAGCCCGTACGCGTTTTAATATCGGCAAAAAAGGGCACCAGCGCAGACTTAAAGGAGTTCGGCAGAACATAAGCCCTGTCGTACCCTTTACTGCGCAGCGCCTTGCCCAAACGCCGCCGTTCGCCCAACTGTAGCGCACCGTGCCCAAGCGGCATCGCCAGCGCTTCATTGACTTCAGGCATACGTGACAGCAGTGGACGGCACCACGCGGGTGCCATCACATCAATCACGGCGTCAGGTTCTGCGGCCTTCAGCGTGCGATAGAGACTTTGCGACATCATCATATCGCCAACCCAGGAGGGGCCGATTACCAGAATTTTCATTGCCGTGTCCCGTTACGCGTTACGGTTCAGCCATGCCATATATTCCGCTACGCCTTCTGCTACCGTTTTAAACGGTTTGTCATAGCCGGCGGCACGGAGTTTGGTCTGATCGGCCAGGGTATAAGCCTGATAACGGCCTTTGAGTTTCTCGGGGAAAGGAATGTATTCAATTTCCCCTTTCTGGTGGAAGTTGAGGGCGGCATCAGCCACTTCCTGGAAGGACTCCGCACGGCCTGTACCGCAGTTAAAGATGCCGGAAACGTTGTTTTCCCAGAACCACAGGTTAACGGCGGCGACATCCTCAACGTAGATAAAGTCGCGCTTGAAGCTGTCGCTGCCTTCAAACAGCTTCGGGTTCTCGCCGTTATTCAACTGGGTGTTGAGATGGAAAGCCACGCTCGCCATGCTGCCTTTATGCCCTTCACGGGGGCCATAGACGTTGAAGTAACGGAAACCACATACCTGCGAACCCGCCTCAGGCAGGATCTGACGCACATAGTGGTCAAACAGCATTTTGGAGTAGCCGTAAACGTTCAGCGGCTCTTCATACTGACGCTCTTCGATAAAATTGTCGTTACGACCGCCGTAGGTGGCAGCAGAGGAGGCGTACAGGAACGGAATTTCGTGTTCGAGGCAGTAGTGCAGCAGCTCTTTGGAGTACTGATAGTTGTTATCCATCATGTACTTGCCATCCCACTCGGTGGTGGATGAACAAGCGCCTTCGTGGAACACAGCTTCAATATCGCCGAAATCCTCATCCGCCAGGATGCTGATCAGGAAATCTTCTTTGTCCATGTAATCGGCGATATTTAAATCCACCAGGTTGGCAAATTTGGTGCCGTCTTTCAGGTTGTCGACCACCAGGATGTCGGTATGGCCTTTTTCATTCAGCGCTTTGATGATGTTGCTGCCAATAAATCCTGCGCCGCCGGTGACGATAATCATGAGCATTAACCTTTAAAGATGAGGGTGAAACGGGAGGTTCCACACGCTAATGCCTCTTATCATAACATCTCATCTGGTAGCAGGCAGCCAGATGACTCCGTAACGGAATGTAATTCGCAAAAAAGCGCATTAATTATGCTGCGATAATCACACTACACGATCTGTATCCTCGTCCCTTTCCTTTCCCTTCAGTAAAATATTCCGCTATTCAGCCTTTCCCGGAGTATGAAAATGTCATTGCCATTTTATCAGCAGCTTACGCAACGACTGCGCGAGGTTGAAGAGGAAGGATTGTTCAAGACAGAGCGCCTGATTACTTCTGCTCAGCAGGCCGATATTGCCCTTCAGGGCGGAGGCCATGCGATCAATTTCTGCGCCAATAACTACCTTGGCCTGGCTAATCACCCTGCGCTGATCGCTGCCGCAAAAGAGGGTATGGAGAGCCACGGTTTTGGTATGGCGTCGGTACGGTTTATCTGCGGTACGCAGGATAGCCACAAGCTGCTGGAACAGAAGCTGGCAGAGTTTCTTCATATGGAAGATGCCATTCTCTACTCCTCCTGCTTTGATGCCAACGGGGGCCTGTTCGAAACGCTGCTGGGCGCGGAAGATGCTGTGATTTCCGATGCGCTGAATCACGCCTCGATTATTGATGGCGTCAGGCTTTGCAAAGCGAAGCGCTATCGCTATGCCAACAACGATATGGCTGAGCTTGAGGCAAAACTGCAAGAGGCCAGAGCGGCGGGTGCAAGGCATATCATGATCGCTACCGATGGCGTTTTCTCGATGGATGGCGTTATTGCCAATCTCAGAGGGATTTGCGATCTGGCGGACCGCTATGAGGCGCTGGTGATGGTGGATGATTCGCATGCGGTGGGATTTGTCGGCGCGGGTGGTCGCGGCACTCATGAGTATTGTGAAGTAATGGGGCGGGTCGACATCATTACCGGTACGCTGGGTAAAGCGCTTGGCGGTGCTTCCGGCGGCTATACGGCGGGAAAAAAGGAGGTGATTGAATGGCTTCGTCAGCGGTCTCGGCCCTATCTTTTCTCCAACTCGCTGGCACCGGCTATCGTCGCGGCGTCGCTGCGCGTTTTAGATATGCTGACAGAGGGAGACGGCCTGCGTCAGCGGCTGTGGGAGAACGTGACCTTCTTCCGCACTGAGATGAGCAAAGCGGGCTTTGCCCTGGCCGGTGCCGATCACGCCATTATCCCGGTGATGCTGGGTGATGCGCGGGTCGCACAGGAATTTTCCCGCCTGCTCCAGCAGGAGGGCATATTTGTGACCGGTTTCTTCTATCCGGTGGTGCCGAAAAATCAGGCGCGTATCCGCACTCAGATTTCTGCGGGCCACAGCCATGAACAGCTGGTGCATGCGATCGATGCTTTCACCCGAATCGGCAAACAACTTGGCGTGATCGCCTGACAGGAGCGGTAATGAAAGCGTTAGCAAAATTGCGGGCGGAAGAGGGGATTTGGCTGATCAACGATGCGCCGATCCCGGAACCCGGCCATAACGATCTGCTGATTAAAATCCGTAAAACGGCTATCTGTGGCACAGACGTGCATATTTATAACTGGGATGAGTGGTCGCAAAAAACCATTCCCATACCGATGATCACCGGGCATGAATATGTCGGTGAGGTCGTGGGTATTGGACAGGAAGTAAAAGGGTTTTCGCTTGGGGATCGCGTATCGGGAGAGGGGCATATCACCTGCGGACATTGCCGGAACTGCCGCGCGGGAAGGACACATCTTTGCCGCAACAGTGTGGGCGTTGGCGTCAATCGTCAGGGATGCTTTGCGGAGTACCTGGTGATCCCGGCGTTTAATGCATTCCGTATCCCGGACAATATTTCCGATGAGCTGGCGGCAATATTTGATCCCTTTGGCAATGCCGTCCACACCGCTTTATCTTTCGATTTAGTGGGCGAGGATGTACTTATTTCCGGTGCCGGGCCGATTGGGATTATGGCCGCAGCCATCTGCCGTCACGTGGGGGCCAGGCATGTGGTGATTACCGACATTAACGATTATCGTCTCGATCTGGCCCGTAAGGCGGGGGTGACGCGGGCGGTGAACGTCAGCCGTGAGGATCTGGATGGGGTCATGCGGGAGTTGGGGATGACGGAAGGGTTCGACGTTGGGCTGGAGATGTCGGGCGCGCCAGCCGCTTTTCGCAGCCTGCTCAGCGTAATGAACCACGGTGGACGAATTGCGCTGCTGGGTATTCCGCCGTCAGAGATGTCCATTGACTGGAATCAGGTCATTTTCAAAGGTCTGTTTATCAAGGGCATTTATGGACGGGAAATGTTCGAAACCTGGTATAAAATGGCGGCGCTGATCCAGTCAGGACTGGATATCACGCCAATCATTACTCATCGTTACGGGATTGATGATTTTCAGGCTGGTTTTGATCGGATGCGTTCAGGGCAGTCCGGCAAGGTGATCCTCGACTGGACCTAGAGCGTCAGGGCCGGGGTGAAAACCGGTTCTTTACTGCTGATAACAGGGTCAGCCTGGAGGCCAGCCCTGTTGCATTTACTGCTGTTTTTCGGCATCCGTGAGATAGCGGACTTTACGGGTATAGTCCTGGCCCTTAAAGGTCAAGGGTGCCTCAGCCGATTCAAGGTATTTCTGCCATTCAGAAAGGGGGAAGCCGCCATGAGCGCCAACCACTTCTTTGGGTATGGCAGCCGTACTGCCGCCTATCTTTTTCGAGACTGGCCAGTTCATCCAGTCGCCAAGATTGACCGTTTTTAAATCCAGCATATCCAGCAACGCCGCCAGCGGTAACTGATCGGTTGGAGGCTGTGAATCATCCATCAGCTCCCAGGTATCCTGGAAAAGCGTCAGCCACAGCGGACAGATGCGTTTCCACGTTTGTCGCGTTGCGGCCAGAAAGGCACCGTTGACGTGATCGACAATGTAGGGCCGGACGCTGTTACGGTAATAAGCAGGCCGATTCTGTTCCGGCGCTTTTGCCAGCTTGGCTATCATCTTGCCCTGACGGAAGCTGGAGTAAATATGGCCATCATGCATATTAATTTCAGGCATTTGCAGCAGATTAAGATCGGAATCGATCATCAAAATCCCCTCCGTGCGGGCCTGCAACGGAGCCTGAAGTTTGATTAAACGGCTACGATAAATCTGCTTATAGCGGTAGTTCTCTTCGCGCAGCGGCACATCCAGCGTGACCACGCGGGTTCTGGCCGGAAGCTCACCAAACTGCGCTGCAGGCTGGTCGGAAACAATCACGATCTCTTCAGCCTGCGGGGCAAACCGGGAAGCAAAAAGCGCGCTGAGCCTGGCCTCTTCAACAAAATCTGCCCCCGTGCAGGGGATCACTACCGAGGTGACGGGAATGCTGCCCTGCACCTCTTTCTGCTGATAAGAGAGGTTATGGCGGGAGCAAATATAACGAAAATGAGGTTTTAAAAATTCAAACATGCGATGAGTTTCCATGAGACGCATTTTGCAAAATAGTTTCCACGCCAGCGACATAATGTTCAATAGCATAGTGCGCTTTCACGTTGGCGTTGGCCTGCTGTAACAGCGACGTGCGTTTACCGGCATCAAGATAGAGCGTTTTCATCCGCTCAAACAGCGCCTGGGTGTCGCCATACTTAAACAGTAACCCCGTTTTTTCGTGCGAGATAAGCTCAGCCGTGCCGGTGACGTCAGAGCCAATCACCGCAGTATTCAACAGCATCGCTTCCAGTACCACACGCGGCAGGCCTTCACTTTTAGAGGCCAGGATAAACACATCAAACGCGGCAAGATAGTCGAGGGCGTTGGAACGAAAACCGGTAAACATTATGCGGTCGGCAACGCCTGCCTGAGCAGCCTGACGCCTGAGCGCCACCTCTTCCGGGCCTTCACCCAGGATCACCATACGCCAGTCAGCCTGCGGAAACTCAGCGGCGAACTTCTCCAGCGCCTGCAAAATGTGATGGTTAGATTTACGTGGGATCAGGGAGCCAATACTGCCGAACACAAAACACTCTTCGCTGACCTGCAGCAATTGCTGACGCATTTCGGCGCGCGCTGGCAGAGGTTGCCAGATATCAATAGCATTAAACACGGTGAAGCATTTTTCGGGCTTCACCCCGTTAGCTACCAGTACGTTACGCACACCCTCAGACACGGCGATGATCGCATCTGCCCGCTGATTCACCATAGCAACCAGATCGCGGTTCAGAACCGGCTCAATGCGGCAATGCTGCACTACCGTTACAGGTAAACCGGCTGCGGCCAGGTAACCTTCCGCATTAGAGCCGGGTTGATTATTCATATAGAGCAGATCGCTGTCGGCAAGAGCCTGACGAATTTGCTTAGCATTCGGCTGGATCCGCCAGCGCATATCGACCCAACGGGTGGTTTTCTGGCGCAGGGAACGGCTGAAAAACACCAGCGATCTCAACAGTTCTTTAGCCACTTTGGCCCAGCGTGGCTGTTTGCGCTGGTTGATAAAAATGACCGGGAAGCCCAGCGATTCCAGCACCTGACCAATTGAGTCGCCTTTGCCGCGCCGGTAGTTATGATAAAAGCAGCAGCGGATGTCGAACTGGGTGCGGTCGATACGCTTAAGCAGCTCCAACATACTGTTGGTGCCGCCACCCCATTCATTGCCGGTATCCAGCAACAGAATTTTTTTACGCTGATCTGCCATGCGGCTGCGACTCAAGTGATGACGCCCCTAACGGAGTCAGGGGCGATGCAAAAAGATTAAGGTTGAGAGCCGATACTCAGCTTCAACCCGCTGAAGTTTGTTTCGATATAACGCATACCAGCGCTGTCGCCGATGCTTTCTGCCACCACGCCTAACGCGCGGGTTGCCGGAACGGGTTGCAGCGTAACCGGACAGCTCTTCACGCCCCGGAACGGATTGCGCGGCTTAGCAGCGGGTAACGGTTTCTCAGCAGGCAGCGGTCTGTGATTGCTGCTTTGCGGCTCGTTCAGCAGCTGGCTGGGACGAACCAGCGTGATATCCGCCGGAAGCGTTGGCAGCATCTGCTGTAAAACCCGCACCGTGGTCGGATGAGGGTGGCCAATGGCGATGGCTGAACCGTCCCGCTGCGCCAGGCGCACGGCGCGAGTAAACTGTTTGCGGATATCGGCTTCGTTCTGCGTGTCGTCCAGGAAGACGCGGCGTTTGATCACCCTGACGCTGGTGCCGTCAGCCGCACGAGTCGACTGGCTGTTGCCAATGGTCATGCTGTCCAGGAAGTAGAAATTATAGTGATTCAGTATCTGCATCACTTTTTGCATCCCGGAGAGGCTGGAGGTCATGGCGCTGCCCATATGGTTATTCAGACCAACAGCATAGGGTACATCCGCTACTGCCTGCCGGATTATGCGCTCTATTTCCGCGCTGGACATATCTGGACGCAGGGTGTCCTTCTCCAGCGGCTGTTTGCTGAGCGGTGCCATAGGGAGATGGATAAGCACCTCATGCCCGCGCTGATGCGCTTTAGTGGCCATTTCACGCGCGTGGGGCGCATTAGGGAGCACGGCGACAGAAATGGTTGCCGGCATCTGCAACACCTGGTTTTCCTGCGTGGGTCGATAGCCAAAATCATCAATGACGATAGAGAGTTTGCCTGCGTGTGCTGAACAGGCCATCAGCAGGCCTGCCAGCACGCCGCTGATTTTGCGAAGCTGTAACAAAAGTTATTTTCCCAACCACGGTAGTGGATTGACGGCCTGTCCCTGGCGTCGGATTTCGAAATAGAGTGAAGGCGTGCCCCGGCCGCCGCTGGTCCCCACCAGGGCGATTGGCTCTCCTGCCTTAACCTGGCTTCCCACGCTCACCAGTGCACTTTGGTTGTAGCCGTAGAGGCTCATATCCCCTTTACCGTGTTCCACCACTACCACCAGTCCGTAACCCTGTAGCCAGTCGGCCATCAGAACCCGGCCATCGGCAATGGCTTTCACTTCGGTGCCTTCAGGCGCGTCAATCACCAGGCCTTTCCAGCGGAGCTCGCCCTGCAGCTGTTCACCAAAGCGATGTTCAATACTGCCCCTTACCGGCCATCGTGCCTGCCCGGAAGGACGTCCCAGGCCACCTGTACGCGCCATTAACGAGCGTTCGCCCTCGGTCGGTTTATAGGTGGTGCCTTTACTTTTCGCCTGTGCCTGACGCTGGCGGACGCGTTCCGCTTCGCGGGCCTCTTTTTCGGCCCTGGCCCGCGCTTCACGTTCCGCTTTGGCAATTTTGTTGCGCAGGCGGCTCTCGTTCTCGCGCATTTCTGCCAGCTGCGCCTGATCTTTTTCCAGGGAGGATTCCAGAGAGGTTAGCGTTTTCTTACGCGCTACACGTGCCCCTTCCAGCTTTTGCTGCTGCGCCTGTTGCTGATCAAGCAGCGATTTTTGCTGAGCCTGTTTCTCCACCAGAGAGGCTTTCTGTGCGGAGAGATCGCTGCGGGTCTTTTTCAGATCGTCTATGGATTTCTGGCGGGCATCATTAAGGTAACCGAAGTAGGCCAGAATGCGCTCGCTGCGCTGGCTCTCTTCGCTGCTCAGGATCAGCTGGACGCCGCTGTGTTGCCCCTGGCGGAATGCCGCATCAAGCTGCTCTGCCAGCAGCTTCTCCTGGCTCTGCTGCTGAGCCTGTAGTTTAGCAATAGAAGCAGTCAGGCCGGCGATCTCTTTATTCAGCCCGGTCAGCACAATCTGCGTTTCACGCAGCTGACGGCTGGCCTGAGCAATGATTTTTTCCTGACTGGTGAGCTGTGCAAGCAGGGCGCTGCGCTGCTGCTTTTGCTGCAAAACGCGTTTCTCTTTCGCAGCAATATCCTGCTGCAGGCTGGAAAGCTGAGATTTATTATCGTCTGCGGCGGAGCTGGCAAAAGGCGACAGCAAAAGGCCAGCGCAAAGCACGCTGGCAGACAAGGTGAACGCGCGGGATCGCAACAGAACGCCTGTGGCCGATCCGTTACCCTGGGTTCGTAAATATGAAACTGTCGCTTTTTCCCTCATAGGGGGCAGATTATTCCACGATGAACAGCAGCTTACCAGCGATCTGTCCCGGGTTTTCCATTTCCAGTGGTGACAGCCTGGCCCGTAACGCCTCACCGCAGAGCTTGACCGGCAGGCAAAAAAAGGGCGGATCTGCACAACAAATGACCGCTCAGGATTGCAGCAGCGGCATGCTGACACGGGCTTTTACACTTAAGACAATTTTTTTTGGGAATCTGCCTCAGAAAACGCAACTCTGGCCGCTTCACGACTGTACATGGCAGCACTGGCAGGTATACTCAGAAGCCTTGTTTTCGCTTATTAACCCTTTCGGGAGTTGTTACCCCTCATGCAAGATATTATGCAGTTCGCAGGCAGCCATACCATTCTTAGTCTGGCGTGGGTTGTCCTGTTGGTTTTAGTGATCGTGACCACCGTTAAGGGCATGTTCTCAAAAGTAAAAACAATCAGCCGTGGTGAAGCAACCCGTCTGATTAATAAAGAAGAAGCCGTAGTGGTTGATGTGCGTGGGCGTGATGACTACCGTAAAGGCCATATCTCTAATGCCATTAACGTTCTGGCAGCGGATATCAAAAAAGGCAGCTTTGGCGAATTAGAGAAACATAAAGCGCAGCCGATCATTGTGGTTTGCGCCAACGGCACCTCCGCAGCAGAGCCGGCAGGCCAGCTTAACGCGGCGGGTTTTGAAAATGTGTATGTACTGAAAGATGGCGTGTCAGGCTGGAGTGGTGAAAACCTGCCGCTGGTGCGTGGTAAATAAACGTGGAGACTGGTATGGCAAACGTTGAGATCTACACCAAAGCAACCTGTCCTTTCTGCCATCGGGCGAAAGCGCTGCTGGATCAGAAAGGCATTACTTATCAGGAGATCCCTATCGATGGCGATGCTGATAAACGCGACGAAATGATCACACGTAGCGGTCGTACCACCGTTCCCCAGATTTTTATTGATTCGCAGCACATAGGTGGCTGTGACGACCTGTTCGCGCTCGATGGCCGACAAGGCCTCGACCCGCTAGTAAAATAAGACGGGCGAGTGGCGCAATAACGGATTATTAACCCATAGGATTACGTACATGTCAGAGCAAAATAACACCGAGATGGCTTTCCAGATCCAGCGTATTTATACCAAGGACATCTCTTTTGAAGCCCCTAACGCACCTCAGGTTTTCCAGAAAGAGTGGGAACCGGAAGTGAAACTGGATCTGGATACCGCTTCCAGCCAGTTGGCAGACGATGTTTACGAAGTGGTGCTGCGCGTAACCGTGACGGCAACCGTTGGCGAAGAGACCGCTTTCCTGTGTGAAGTTCAGCAGGCCGGTATCTTCTCTATCTCTGGTATCGACGGCAACCAGATGGCGCATTGCCTGGGTGCATACTGCCCGAACATCCTGTTCCCGTATGCTCGCGAGTGCATCACCAGCCTGGTTTCACGCGGTACCTTCCCGCAGCTTAACCTGGCTCCGGTGAACTTTGACGCGCTGTTCATGAACTATCTTCAGCAGTCAAACGAAGGTGCCGCTCCTCAGCAGGATGCATAATGCCTCACGTTAACGCCTCAATGAGCGTCCTCGGTGCCGGATCTTACGGCACCGCCTTAGCCATCACGCTGGCCCGTAACGGGCACAACGTGGTGCTGTGGGGACATAACCCACACCATCAGGCACAGCTTCAGGCTGACCGCTGTAATGCGGCTTTCCTGCCCGATGTTCCTTTTCCTGCTTCGCTGAGCCTTGAAACCGATCTGGCTACGGCAATTGCCGCCAGTCGCGATCTGCTGGTGGTGGTTCCCAGTCATGTGTTCGGCGATGTTTTACAGCAAATTAAACCCCATCTTCGCGCTGACTCCCGCATCGTCTGGGCCACTAAAGGTCTGGAGAAAGAAACGGGGCGGCTGCTGCAGGATGTGGCGCGCGAGATCCTGGGGCCAGAGATCCCTCTGGCGGTGATCTCAGGTCCTACATTTGCTAAAGAGTTAGCTGCCGGTCTGCCGACGGCCATTGCGCTGGCAGCCACCGAGACGGAGTTTGCCAACGATCTGCAAACCTTGCTGCACTGCGGCAAAAGCTTCCGCGTTTACAACAACCCGGACTTTATTGGCGTGCAGCTGGGCGGGGCGGTGAAAAACGTCATCGCTATTGGTGCCGGCATTTCAGATGGAATCGGCTTTGGCGCCAACGCCCGTACGGCATTGATTACCCGTGGCCTGGCGGAGATGAGTCGCCTTGGTTCCGCTCTTGGCGCTGACCCAACCACCTTTATGGGGATGGCGGGTTTAGGGGATCTGGTGCTGACCTGTACCGATAATCAGTCACGCAATCGCCGTTTCGGCATGATGCTGGGGCAGGGGATTGATGTGGAAGCTGCGCAAACCACCATTGGTCAGGTAGTGGAAGGTTTCCGAAATACCAAAGAAGTGAAGGCGCTGGCGGCGCGCTGCGGCGTAGAGATGCCGATAACCGAGCAAATATATCAGGTTCTGTATTGCGAAAAAAATGCGCGAGAGGCAGCATTGAGCTTGCTTGGGCGTACAAGGAAAGACGAAAACAGCATCGGCTGAGAAAGGGAAGCGCAGTGATATAGCGCGTGGATGCCCGCGCGTTATTTTTTTGATGGGGAGAGAGCAATGCCGTGTGTAGAACCTGAACTGGTCTGGGATTATATCAAAGCTGAAGCGCGGGCGCTGGCTGACTGCGAACCGATGCTGGCCAGTTTTTATCACGCGACGCTGCTGAAGCATGACGACCTGGGAAGCGCGCTGAGCTATATGCTCGCCAATAAGCTGGCTAATCCAATTATGCCCGCTATCGCCATCCGTGAAATCGTGCAGGAAGCCTATAACCAGGACCCGTCGATGATTCAGTCTGCGGCCTGCGATATCCAGGCTGTGCGACAGCGTGACCCGGCCATTGATAAATACTCCACTCCGCTGCTCTATCTTAAAGGCTTTCATGCCCTGCAGGCTTACCGCATCGGCCACTGGCTGTGGAACCAGGGCCGCCGGGCGCTGGCCGTTTACCTGCAAAATGAAGTCTCCGTCTCTTTCGCCGTTGACATCCATCCCGCAGCTAAAATTGGCCGTGGCATCATGTTGGACCACGCCACCGGGATTGTGGTGGGCGAAACGGCAGTGATCGAAGATGATGTCTCTATTCTTCAGTCGGTAACGCTGGGCGGAACCGGCAAAACCAGCGGCGACCGCCATCCGAAAATTCGGGAAGGGGTGATGATTGGCGCCGGGGCGAAAATTCTTGGCAACATCGAAGTGGGCCGCGGGGCGAAAATTGGCGCAGGCTCGGTTGTGCTGCAGCCCGTGCCGCCGCATACCACCGCTGCTGGCGTACCCGCACGCATCGTGGGCAAACCCAACAGCGATAAGCCCTCAATGGAGATGGATCAACACTTCAACGGAATGGTGCCGGGCTTCGAGTTTGGCGACGGTATCTGATGTTTACGCCTTCACCACTGCGCCAGCATAGCCCAGCTGGCGCCATGCTTCGTACACCACCACGGAAACCGCGTTAGAGAGATTCATGCTGCGGCTGTCGGGCTGCATCGGAATACGGATCTTTTGATCGGCAGGTAACGCATTCAGGATCTCCGCTGGCAAGCCGCGGGTCTCGGGTCCAAACACCAGATAATCACCTTTCTGATAGCTCACTGCGCTGTGCGCAGGTGTGCCTTTCGTCGTTAGCGCAAACAGGCGCTGCGGCGCTTCTGCAGCCAGAAAGGCGGCGTAATCATCATGGTGCCTGAGTGCCGCAAATTCGTGGTAGTCCAGCCCGGCCCGGCGCAGGCGCTTATCGTCCCAGGTAAAGCCCAGCGGGTGGATCAAATGGAGCTGGAAGCCCGTATTGGCGCAAAGACGGATAATATTTCCGGTATTTGGGGGAATTTCAGGTTCAAACAGAACGATATTCAGCATCGACAACGGCCCTCATTAGCGAGGGCCGAAGCATAGCAAATAATTACGCTTTGCTGGAATAGAGCGGTAGCCAGATTGTCAGGCGCAGGCCGCCCAATGGACTGTCATCCGCCTTAACCCAGCCACGATGTTGCTGAATAGCCGTTTCCACAATGGCCAGACCAAGACCCGTACCACCAGATTCGCGATCGCGAGCTTCATCTGTACGATAGAAAGGCCGGAAAATCTGCTCGCGATCCTCAGCGCTTACGCCCGGACCATCATCATCCACATGAATGGTAATCCCCTGTTTATCCACCGAAAAACTCACGGCAATTTTAGAGTAAGAGTAACGCAGCGCGTTGCGCACGATATTCTCCAGGGCGCTGTCCAGCGCGCTGGGGTTACCGTAAAGCGGCCAGGGGCCAGGAGGATAGGGAACCTCCAGCGTTTTACCCATCTGCTCAGCTTCAAACTTCGCATCATCGAGCACGCCCGACCAGAGCTGGTTGGCCTTCATGGCTTCACTGACCAGCGCATTTTTATGCTGCGTGCGTGAAAGCACCAGCAGGTCGTTGATCATGCCATCCAGCCGTTGCGCTTCCATCTCAATGCGCTGTAGCTCTTTGCCCTCACCCTGACGACGACGCATCAGCGCAGTCGCCAGCTGCAGGCGCGTCAGTGGCGTTCGCAGCTCATGGGAGATATCAGAGAGCAGACGCTGCTGACCGGTCATCATCCTCTCCAGAGCGCTGACCATCTGGTTGAAGCTGGCCCCGGCAGCCAGGAACTCCTGCGGCCCCGCTTCCAGTTCCGGACGCTGGCGCAGGTTACCGGCGGCGACATCATCAGCGGCATGCTTGAGTTTACGCGCCGGCTTCGCCAGGCTCCATGCCAGCCAGAGCAGCAGCGGAGAGCTGATGAGCATGGTGACAATCAGCAGCAGCAGCGGACGGTCGAACAGCAGATTGATAAAGTCCAGCTGCGAACTGCCCGCCGGGCGAATCAGGTAAAGCTGATAGTTATCTTCTCCGTCGCGAACGGAGAAGGGGCCGACCATCTCGACACGGCCATACTTCTTTTTCTGCGGATGATCGGCGTTATCGGACTGGCCGATAAAGTTCCTGATCACCTGCATTTCGTTATGCTGCGCGCCAATGACGCGCCCCTCACTGGTCACCAGCAAAAGCCGCTGGCCAGGAGGAGCCCACTTGTCGATAGCGCGAAACAACCTGCGCCACCACATCAGGTCATTGGGCGGGTCCTGCATCAGCTCCGCTTCCACGTGCTGTTCAATCATGGTGCCCTGACGCTGCTCGTTATCCAGCAGCGGCGTCATCTGGCGGGTATCCAGCTTTGGCACCATTAAAACCAGCATCAACACCAGTGCCAGGGTGAGCCAGAATATGGCGAAGATGCGGGTAGTCAGGCTTGAGATCATGTAGCGGAAACCATCAGATAGCCACGGCCACGCAACGTTTTAAACCACGGATGACCATCTTTGCGGTCCGGCAACTTCCGGCGCAGGTTTGAAATATGCATATCGATGGCGCGATCGAACGGCGTTAAGCGTTTGCCAAGGACTTCCTGACTGAGATGTTCACGGGAAACCACCTGTCCCAGGTGCTGGGCAAGCAGATAGAGCAGGGTAAACTCGGTGCCGGTTAAATCCAGCGCCACACCCTCAAAACTCGCCTCCTGACGTCCTGGATTCAGACGCAGGTGATCCACCTCCAGCGTAGGGGAGCTGTTGTCATGTTGCTGCTGCTGTTCACTCCAATTTGAGCGTCGCAAAATAGCGCGTATACGGGCCACCAGTTCGCGATCGTTAAACGGCTTAGGCAAGTAGTCATCTGCGCCCAATTCCAGCCCCAGAACGCGATCTAACTCGCTTCCGCGCGCTGTCAGCATGATGACCGGCGTTTGATGTTGCTGACGTAGCTCTTTCAGGGTGTCGATACCATTTTTTTTCGGCATCATGACGTCCAGCAGCAAGAGGTCGATAGTATTATCTAACAAGGCCAGAGCCTGTTCACCGTCACCGGCTACCAGTACGTCAAACCCTTCCATCTCAAGTAATTCTTTCAGTAGCGAAGTCAATTCGCGGTCATCGTCAACCAACAGGATTTTATTCATTTTTATTGCCCTCCGCAGGCAAAATACCGTGAACGAATGCTGTCATTCCATGACTTTACGTAGTTTTACACCGCCTGACGCATGTTTGCAGCTGGCCCCGTAGACTGGCTCTCGTTGAATCAAAAAGTGGAAACCAACCTGGGAGTTAACGATGCGCAAAGTTACCGCCGTCGTTGTGGTTCCGGCGCTGATACTCAGTTTCTCCGCCGCATGGGCTGCAGAAATGACGACGACTGACGAGATGCATCAGGACAACGCGGCGCCACGCAGTATGGCGCAAATTCCGCAGAGTCACATGTTTGATGGCATCAATCTCACGGAACAGCAGCGTCAACAAATGCGAGATCTGATGCAGCAGGCGCGTCATGAAAGTTCTCCCATAAGTATTAACGATTTAGAGCAACTGCACGAGCTGATTATTGCAGATAAATTTGATGAAACCTCCTATAAAGCGCAGTTAAACAGGATTGCACAGGCGGAAGTGGCACGGCAGGTCGAGATGGCCCGGGTGCGCAACCAGATGTACCACCTGTTAACGCCCGCCCAGCAGGATGTTTTAAATGAGAAACACCAGCAGCGCATGCATAAAATGCGCGAGCTGACGAACATGCAGCAGGCTTCATCGCTGCAGGCAGTGAGTAGTACCGGCAGTAACCAGTAACATAGTATCCCTGTTTTTCCTTGCCATAGACACCATCCCTGTCTTCCCCCGCCATGATGGCGGGGTTTTTTTTGCCTGAAATCCAGTATACTTACGCACTCAACTAAAGGGAGTGCGGCATGGATCAACACTACGCCCGCCTGGTAAACCGGGCAGCGCTGGCGGCAACCACGCTGGCTTCAGTACTGCTGTTGGTGAAGATTTTTGCCTGGTGGTATACCGGTTCGGTCAGCCTGTTAGCGGCGCTTGTCGACTCTCTGGTTGATATCGCTGCGTCCCTGACCAATCTCTTCGTGGTGCGTTACTCTCTTCAGCCTGCCGATGCAGAGCATACTTTTGGGCACGGTAAGGCGGAGTCGCTTGCCGCACTCGCCCAGAGCATGTTTATCTCGGGGTCTGCGCTGTTTCTGTTCCTGACGGGGTTACAACATCTGGCTACGCCCAATGAAATGCGTGCGCCGCTGGTTGGGATAGTGGTCACGCTGATTGCGCTTTTCTCTACGCTGGCGCTGGTGGCTTTTCAGCGATGGGTGGTGAAAAAGACCCGCAGCCTGGCTATTCGCGCCGATATGCTTCATTACCAGTCTGATGTCATCATGAATGGCGCCATTTTGCTGGCGTTAGGTCTCAGCTGGTATGGCTTCAGGCGTGCAGACGCGCTGTTTGCGCTTGGCATCGGCGTCTGGATCTTATACAGCGCGCTGCGGATGGGCTATGAAGCGGTGCAGGCGCTGCTGGACAGAGCGCTGCCCGATGAAGATCGCCAGATGATTATTGATATAGCCGCTAACTGGCCCGGCGTGCAGGGTGCGCACGACGTGCGTACCCGCCAGTCTGGCCCGACCCGGTTTATTCAGCTACATCTTGAAATGGATGATGATCTTCCCCTTTTTCAGGCGCATAAAATGGCCGAAGAGGTAGAAAAAGCGCTCCTGGATCGTTTCCCTGGTTCTGACGTTATCATTCATCAGGATCCCTGTTCGGTCGTACCAGCGGAGCTGGAAAAGGGACTTAAGCTATAATTTTTCCAGTAAATAAAGGAGTTAGCCAAATCATTAGCAAAAACGTGATGGGGCGCAAAAAAAATAGCTGAATGATCGCTGACCTGAATCAATTCAGCCCCCTGGCTTTGATATACTATTGCCATCATTAGTCGGTAAGCTCGCCTTCATGCGTCGACCTTCCACGGCGTCCAGCATTTAACATTCGCATTAACAAGTTCAGAGGTTGTCATGATTAAAAAAATCGGTGTACTGACAAGCGGCGGCGACGCTCCGGGTATGAACGCAGCCATCAGGGGCGTGGTTCGGGCCGCCCTCAGTGAAGGCCTGGAAGTGTGTGGCGTTTATGATGGTTACCTGGGTCTGTACGAAGATCGCATGGCCAACCTGGACCGCTATAGCGTCTCTGACATGATTAACCGCGGCGGCACCTTCCTGGGTTCGGCGCGTTTTCCTGAATTCCGCGAAGAAAGCGTGCGTCAGGTTGCTATCGAGAATATGAAAAAGCGCGGCATTGATGCGCTGGTGGTTATTGGCGGCGACGGTTCCTATATGGGTGCCAAACGCCTGACCGAGATGGGCTTCCCCTGTATCGGCCTGCCGGGCACCATTGATAACGACGTAGCCGGAACGGATTACACCATCGGTTATTTCACGGCCCTTGAAACGGTAGTGGAGGCAATTGACCGCCTGCGTGATACCTCCTCTTCCCACCAGCGTATCTCAATTGTTGAGGTGATGGGGCGCTACTGCGGCGATCTGACTCTGGCCGCAGCGATAGCAGGCGGCTGTGAATTTATCGTCTTACCTGAAATCCCTTATACCCGTGAAGAGTTGGTGGAAGAGATCAAAGCGGGCATCGCTAAGGGTAAAAAGCACGCGATTGTGGCAATTACTGAGCACATTTGCGATATCGATGAGCTGGCTAAGTACATCGAGTCTGAAACCAAACGTGAAACCCGTTCTACCGTACTGGGGCATATTCAGCGCGGCGGCGCACCGGTAGCTTATGACCGCATTCTGGCCTCCCGCATGGGCGCCTACTCCATTGAACTGCTGCTACAGGGCTACGGCGGTCGCTGTGTGGGTATCCAGAATGAGAAAATGGTGCACCACGATATTATTGATGCCATTGAAAACATGAAGCGTCCGTTCAAAGGCGACTGGCTGGATACGGCGAAAAAGCTTTATTAATGACAAACAGGGCGCTGAATGACAGCGCCTTTATTTTGCCTCTCTATATACCCAAAGGTTATTAAAGCTATTTTTTAATTCTTTAAACCGCGAATCACTTTGTGTCACGCTCTCCTACAGCAAAAAAACTTTGGGAGAGTGTGATGAAGAAGTGGAGTGTGGGATTAACCCTGTTACTGGCCTCAACCAGCGTCCTGGCAAAAGATATTCAGCTGCTGAATGTTTCTTACGATCCGACTCGTGAGCTGTATGAACAGTACAACAAAGCCTTCAGCGCGCATTATAAACAGGAAACCGGGGACAATGTGGTCATCCGGCAGTCGCATGGCGGTTCCGGCAAGCAGGCCACCTCCGTGATCAACGGCATTCGTGCTGATGTCGTCACTCTGGCGCTGGAATCTGACGTTGATGCGATTGCTGAGCGCGGTCGTATTGATAAAAACTGGATCAAACGACTTCCTGATAACTCTGCGCCCTATACTTCGACCATCGTCTTCCTGGTACGCAAGGGTAATCCAAAACAGATCCACAACTGGAACGATCTTATCAAGCCGGGCGTTTCGGTGATCACGCCAAATCCTAAAACTTCTGGCGGAGCACGCTGGAACTACCTGGCAGCATGGGGCTGGGCACTGGACCAGAATAATGGCGACCAGGCTAAAGCTCAGGCCTATGTAAAAGCCCTGTTCAAAAATGTGGAAGTGCAGGACTCCGGTGCTCGCGGTGCAACCAACACCTTTGTTGAGCGCGGCCTTGGCGATGTGCTAATCGCCTGGGAAAACGAAGCTTATCTGGCAGTGAACAAGCTGGGTAAAGACAAGTTTGATATCGTAACCCCGGACGAATCGATCCTGGCTGAGCCTACCGTCTCTGTGGTAGATAAAGTGGTGGATGAGCGTGATACCCGTAAAGTGGCCGATGCTTACCTGAAATACCTTTATTCTCCGGAAGGGCAGACTATCGCCGCGCAGAACTATTACCGCCCACGCGATCCGGATATCGCTAAGAAATTTTCCAGCACCTTCGCGCCGGTGAAATTGTTTACCATCGATAATAAATTTGGTGGCTGGACCAAAGCCCAGAAAACCCACTTTGCCGACGGTGGGACTTATGATCAGGTAATGAAACCAGATTAATTCCTTCCTTCAGGGCGGTGAAATAATTACCGCCCGCTTCCCCCTTTTTTAAAATCGACTCCCCTTCGTCACTCTTCCGGATGAAAATAAGTTAAAGCGTAAAAAATGGTCACCGCGATTGATTATTTGACATGATCTTCTTCGGTGGTTCGTTTACATTACGGACAGAGAATAACCAGAGGTTTTGATCATGAAGGGGAGATCGCGTGTCCTGATTGCGGTGGCAATAGCAGGGATAGTACTGACGGCGGGTTGTGCCTCTATAGCCTTGAATTTTAAAAACAATTCAAATGCGCTCTGGAATATTGTCAGTCAAAAATGCTTGCCTAACCAAAATCAAAACAACGATCCAACGCCCTGTCGCAAAGTGGATTTACGAAATGGTTTTGTGGTACTGAAAGATCGTAATGGTCCTCTGCAATATTTACTGATGCCGGTCGAAAAAATTACCGGTATTGAGAGTCCGATCCTGCTTAATCCTTCCACGCCCAATTTTTTTGCTGAAGCCTGGCGTTCACGTCACTATATGGAAGAGAAACGCGGTGCGCCGATAGCGGACAGCGCGGTGGCCGTGACTATCAACTCCCAGCGGGGCAGAACGCAAAATCAGCTGCATATTCATATCTCCTGCCTGCGGCCCGATATTCGCCAGCGTCTGGACAGCATGAGCGCCAGCCTCACCAGCCTCTGGCAGTCTGAACAGTTAGGCGAACATGTTTATCAGGTACGTGCCGTAACGCGTGACGAGACCAAGAAAATGAGCCCGTTTATCCGCATCGCCAGCGAACTACCGGGCGCCCGCGAAGAGATGTACAAATATGGTATCGCCATCGCTGCGCTACCGGATGGTCGCCGTGCGCTGATGGTGATTAAACGGAATCTGCTGTTGATGAACAAAGGCTCTGCTGAAGAGCTGCAGGATCATACCTGCAGCATCCTGAGCCCTTCAAAGACAACGGACGTTGCCCTTTAGTAGGGGGCGGAATTTATGCTTTTCTTGCAGAAACCTCAATAGGTTTGTCGTCCTTGTATTTTGCTGTAGCTATCCACGCGGCGCAGAACAATGTCAGGCGGGCAAAGAAGTAAAAGAAAGCCATCAGGCCCAGGACCGATCCAAACGCGGCGCCAGAAGGAGACGAAGCGAGTTTGGGAAGCGTCAGGGTCATAATAAATTTAATTACCTCAAAGCCGATAGCGGCCAGCAACGTGCCGCGAAACAGCGCTTTCTTACGCGGTTTATGACGCGGCAGGATCCAGAATATCCACAAAAACAGCAGATAGTTCGCCAGAATGGAGATGGAAAGCGCAATCAGCGTCATTGCCGGTCTGAGCCATTCAATCCCCTCCAGCCCCAGTGCGCGAACGATCGCCTCCTGCGCTGCGCCAGCGATAGAAGTCAGCGACAGCGTAACGATCAGGGCGAGCACCAGCCCGATCAGCGAAATAAAATCACGCGTATATTTGAACCAGATTTTCTCCTTATCCTGCTCGTTTCGCTCCCAGACATCGCGTGACTGAGCGCGAATGGCTTCGCGCAGGTTGCCCATCCAGCTAATGCCTGAGTAGAGGGCGATAAACAACCCCGTCAGCCCAACGGTGGTACGTTGCTGAACCGCGGTGTTCACGGTGTTTTTCAGCGTCGAAGCCAGCGTAGGATCGCTGATATTATTGACGATCTTATTGATCAACTCCGTCAACAGATCCTGATTAGAGGCGAGCACAAAGCCCACTGCGGCAAAGGAGACCATCAAAATCGGGATCAGCGACAGAAACGAAAAATAGGTAATGGCCGCGCCAAACTGGCTGCCAAGACGATCGTTAAAGCGTTCTCCCGCACGGAGAAAATGCGCTACCGTCGGAATAGCCTGAAACCAGCTCACCAGGCGTGAAATCCGGGTGATAGAGTTGTCGACGGTAGGGTTGCCCGTTTTAATGTTGATCAGAGGTTTTTCTGCATCTTGCTGCTGTTCAGTCGGTTGATTTTCCTTCATGTACCCTTCTTCATGTCCTGCAAATAAATGTATCTGCGTGAAATTATAGCCGCCTCGTCAGGCTATGTACTGTTTCATTGCCTGCGTGAGCCATTCCATAAAGATATGTACCCGCCTGGCGAGATTACGGCGATGGGGATAGATCAGCGAAAGCAGCATCGGTTCAGCACGAAAATGGGGGAGGATTTCGATCAGCTTTTTATCCTTTAGCGAGGCTTTCATTCCTGCCAGCGGAGCCTGAATAATCCCCAATCCGGAGAGACAGGCTGTGCGATAGGTTTCCGTATTGTTCACGGTCACTGCGCCGCCGGTCTTAATGAAACGCGTGGTTTTGCCGTCGTAGAACTCAAAGCCTGCTGGATGGCTCCCGAGCTGCCGGCTGTAATGCACCATGGCATGTTGTCCGAGATCTTCCAGCGTAAGCGGAGTGCCAAAACGCTCCAGGTAGCCGGGGCTGGCGCAGTTGACCATCGTCAGCGTGCCCAGCGGGCGGGCGATCAGTCCTGAATCATCTAACACGCCGCCACGCACAACGCAGTCAAACCCTTCGCGCACCACATCAACGCGGCGGTCGCTGCTGCTTAACTCCAGCTCAATACCCGGGTATTGCTGCAAAAAGTGGGGCAGCAGCGGCAGAATAAAATGGCAGGCCAGGCTGACTGACATATCTACCCTTATCCGGCCGCTGAGCGTGGCCGGATCGTGCTGAAACAGGGAATCCATCTCCTCCAGCGTGGCGAGTACGTCGCGGCAGCGTTCGTAATAGACCAGACCGTCCTGGGTGAGCTGAACCCGGCGGGTGGTCCGGTGTAACAGTCGCGTACCCATACTGTTCTCCAGCGCCTGAAGCTGGCGGGAGAGACTTCCTTTCGGCACTCCCAGGCTTTCCGCTGCACGGGTAAAACTCTGAAGTTCAGCTACCCGAACAAAAACCTGCATTGCTTGAATTTTATCCATTAATGCGCTCATTGTTATTCAGATTGAAACAGTGAAGCGTTATCAAGCTCATTTATAGATCAGAACGCAGGTAATATCCTGCTTTTTGTCCACAGTGAATGAAACGGAGAAGAAAATGAGCGCTAAAATTGCAATTATCACCGGCGGAAGCCGGGGTTTAGGTGAAAATGCCGCCCTTAAGCTGGCCGCGCGGGGCATTAGCAGCATTTTGACCTATCGTCATAAGCAGCAGGAAGCAGAGCAGGTGGTCAAGCGCATCCAGGCACTTGGCGCTGACGCAGTGGCTCTACAGTTGGATATAGCGGACAGCAGCACCTTTGCTGACTTCGTCGGTAAAGTGCAGGAACATTTGCAGATCGTCTGGCAACGCGACAGTTTTGACTATTTATTAAACAACGCCGGTACGGCATTGCATGCCAGTTTTAATCAGACTACCGAAGCGCAGTTTGATGAGATGGTAAACGTGCATTTCAAGGGGCCTTTTTTCCTGACGCAGAAGCTGCTGCCGTTGATGATTGACGGTGGCCGGATACTTAATATTTCAAGCGGTCTGGCCCGCTTCAGCCTGCCGGGCTCCAGCGCCTATGCTTCCGTCAAAGGCGCGATGGAGGTACTGACCCGTTATCAGGCCAGAGAGTTAGGAGAGCGGCGCATCAGCGTGAATATCCTGGCCCCGGGCGCTATCGCCACCGATTTCAGCGGTGGCATGGTGCGCGATAATCCTGAGGTGAATGCTTTTGTGGCTTCGCAAACGGCACTGGGCCGCGTGGGGCAGCCGGACGACATCGGCAATGCCATTGCCCAACTTCTCAGCGACGAGAGCGGCTGGATCAACGGCCAGCGTATTGAAGCTTCGGGCGGCATGTTTCTCTGAGGCTCTGGTTACAGACGAGTAAACCCCCAGGCTTCCCTCATGATGAAGGAAGCCGCGTCCTGTGCCTGACTTAACGGGCACTGTTGCCAGGGTGCTGGTGCGTCTTGCCGCTGTGCGATGCAGGCTGAGGCTGGTGATGGCGACCACGGTCTTAAATCTTCAGCGTACCGTCAATCACCGTTACCGTCTGACCGCCAATCCAGAGGCCGTCGGTCGCATAAGTCACGCTGAGGCGGCCAGCGCGCTGCATTGCCGTCCCCTGGCGTACCCGGTAATCCAGCTCCACGCCCCGAGCCTGCAGATAGCGGGCCAGGCAGGCGTTAGCGCTGCCAGTAACCGGGTCTTCCGTTAATGACCCGTTTTCAACCAGCAGACCGCGAACTTCATACTGCCCGGCAACGCCATCCACAGGAGCAAAAGGCATTACGCCATTCACCTTCGCGATACGCATCACGTTTTCAAACTCAGTAAGGTTGGGCTTAATCGCCAGTACCGCTTCAACCGACTGCATCGGTACCAGCAGCCAGCGGATCCCCATATCGGCTACCATCACCGGCAGTGCGGATTCTATTGCATCGCAGCCAAGCGCACTGCTTAAGGACGCATCGGTAAACTCCGTTAGCGTGGCCTCCGGCGCTGAGAAGGCCAGCGCGCCGTCAGCCGCTATCTTTATCGTTATCAGCCCCAGCTCGCACTCCTGCACAATCTTGCCAGGCTGCTTAAGGGTAATACCTGCTTCAATTAGTGCATGCGCGCTGCCCAGGGTAGGGTGACCGGCAAAAGGCAGCTCAAGATCTGGCGTGAAAATACGCACACGATAGTCAGCCGCCGGGTCCTGCGCGGGCAGAATAAAAGTGGTCTCTGAGAGGTTTGTCCAGCGGGCAATCGCCGCCATCTGTTCGTCGCTCAGGCCGCTGGCATCCATAATCACCGCCAGCGGATTGCCATTCAGGGGAGAAGAAGTAAATACGTCAACCTGCTTAAACGCACGTAATTGTGTCATCGCGCATCTCCTTTTGGTTATGATGTGTAAGAGTATCCTGAATCTTTCCGCTGAGTGTAGCGGGGTGGCACAACTGTTAAGTCGGGCTGGGGTTGGCCATTGTCAGTCCGACAGAAAATGCGTATTAATAGCCAAAACCTGAACAAATAAGTGAAGGATCTATGCTGAAAATACTGGGGCGCGCCTCCTCCATTAATGTGCGAAAAGTACTCTGGATCTGTGAAGAGCTGAATATTCCCTTTCGCCGTGAAGAGTGGGGCGAGGGGTTTAAGTCCCCGCAGGAGGCTTCATTCAGGGCGCTGAATCCTAATGCCCTGGTGCCGGTTATCCAGGACGGGGATTTCGTCATATGGGAATCCAACGCCATCATCCGCTATCTGGCGAACGCCTACGGCGGCGGCTGGCTCTACCCTGAAGACCCCCGTGCTCGTGCGCCGGTTGACCAGTGGACTGACTGGCAGGCGACCGAGCTGAACACTTCCTGGCGCTACGCCTTTATGGCGTTAGTGCGTCACTCACCTGCGCATCAGGACCCCCGGCTGCTGGCCGCAGCCTGCAAAGGTTGGTCTTACACTATGGCCATTCTTAATGCGCAGCTGGAACGTACCGGCGCCTATGTGGCAGGCAGCGCCTTTTCGCTCGCTGACATTCCGGTAGGGCTGTCAGTTAACCGCTGGTTTGAGACGCCGCTGGACCACCCGGCGTTTCCTGCCGTGCGGGCCTATTATGAGCGGCTGACCGAACGTAAAGGATATGCCACGTGGGGCCGAAATGGCACGCCTTAACGTCAGAGCTTGCCTGCGGCAATACCGCTGATTTCACATGCCAGCGCGCCTGTTCGCTTCAGCGCCCAGGTATAACGCTCATCGAACGGGTAGCAGCAGGAGAGCCGCAGCGCGTGGTTTCCGCGATCGCTCAGGGTATAGAGCGCTCCCGGCGTCAGGCAGATTTTCTCCTGCAGCAATCGGTGAAACAGATCTACCGTGTCTACTTTGCCCGGTAATTCTACCCAAAAGACGTAGCCTCCGCCGGGCATCGTAGCCTGGGTTCCCAGGGGAAAATAACGGGCAATAATCCCTCTGACTTCATCCAGTTGGGCAGCGTAGCGGCGGCGCATGGAACGCAGGTGATGGTCGTACCCGCCAGATTCAAGAAACAGCCCCAGCGTCTCGGACAACAGCCGTGATTCCGCCAGCGAAGAGACAGATTTAAGCCTGGCCAGCTCCGTACTGAAGCGCCCGGCTGCAATCCAGCCCAGATGAAAGTCGGGTGCCACCGTTTTGGTATAACTGGCGCAATGCAGCACCCAGCCCTCGGTATCAAAGGCTTTAACCGCCGGAGAGAGCGGCCAGCAGAATTGCAGCTCGGCATACAGCCCGTCTTCAATCAGCGGCACTTTATAGCGATTGACCAGCTTCGCCAGCCGTTTTTTATCCTGCAGTTTCATGCTGCACCCCAGCGGGTTTTGTACGTTTGGCATAGCGATCAGCGCCTGCAAACGTTTTTCCTGCAACAGCAGCTCCAGGGCATCAAGCGAGAGTCCATGCTGGGGATCTGTAGGGATTTCAACGACTTGCAGACCAAGACTTGCCAGCAGCGGGAACAGATAAAAATAGGTAGGTGTCTCCACACCTACGCAATCTCCCGGCGTGGTGACGGCTCGCAGCGCCAGCTGGAGCGCCTCCATGCAGCCGTGGGTCAGCGTCACCTCTTCAGCGGTCAGCTTCATCCCCAGGTCCATCGCACGGCGCGCAATTTCCCGTCTCAGACGCTGGCTACCTGGCGGCAGGGCATAGCGACCAATTAAATCGGGTTCACGTCGGAGCAGAGAAGCCATAATGCGGCTGATTTTTGCCGTGGGGAAGAAGTCGCTGTTTTGCGGACAGGCCAGCGAGATATTGGTGTAGTCGGGATGGTTCTGCGCGGCAAATACGGCGTCAATCAAATCCAGCTTTTCACTGCCGGGTGAGCGCACCTTTGCCTGCCGGTCGCCGCTGGTTTTCACCGAAGGCAGCCTTCCACGGACGTAATAGCCCGACTGGGGTCTGGCTTCGATCAGGCCGCGATCTTCGAGGATACGGTAGGCTGTGAGCACGGTGTTTACGCTTAGCTGGTGGTTGCTGGCACAGCGCCGGATAGCGGGCAGGCGGCTTCCGGGCAAATAAGTACCGTTGTGGATGGCCTCCGCCAGCGTTTCAGCCAGCTGATGGTAAAGCGTACTCTCCTGCGCGTCGATGATGGACACAGTCGCCTGCCTTGATAATAGGTACAGTTTAATGAAAACAGCTTTTGTACTCATCACAATAGTGTATTTCTGAATCTGTTACCATCGGCGTGATCTCCTTAACATGGTGTTCTCAACCGCACCCAGGAGACAGACCATGCTTGATCCTTCCTTTATCAGTTACGTTACCGTGATGTCCATTACGCCAGGGCCGAACAACCTGATGCTGGCCACATCTGGCGTCAATTTCGGCATGCGCCGTACGCTGCCTATGCTGCTGGGGATCATGGTTGGATGCGGCATTCAGACAGCGATAGCGGGATTGCTGCTTGAAGTACTGCTGCAATGGATGAGCGCGGTTCTTCTGCCGCTGACGCTGATGGGGGGCGCATATCTGCTGTGGCTTTCCTGGAAAATTTTCCGCTCGGGCGCGCCAAAGCTGCGTGAAAAAGCGCAGCCAATGACGCTGATCGGCGGTGCGATGTTTCAGGCCATCAATCCGAAAGCCTGGCTGATGGCGACGAACGTGGCGCTGATGTATACCGCCAGCAGCGGTATTGTCACGGTAATGTTTGGCTTTATGGCGCTGAACCTGCCATGCATTTTGATTTGGGCGGCGATGGGCGATCGGCTGGGTAAGCACTTACAGGTGCCCTGGAAGTTGCGCGTCTTCAATGGGGTAATGGCGCTCTCGCTGGTTATCACCACGCTCTGGATGCTGGTGGAAGCGGTGCAACTCTGAAAGATGTGGGCGACCCGCTGGCCGCCCACAGGATGAAGGTCAACGCGCGCTGGAGGGCCATACCCAGTTCAGCACTTCCGGCAAGTCTTCCCCCTGTTCACGAACCCAGCGATGATGCTCAGCCAGTTTTTTCTGAATTTTATCCAGCACGTCTGAGGCCTTCTCTGCCAGCCCCGGCACGCGCATAATCGCTTCCTGCGCCAGATGATAACGGTCCAGCTCGTTAAGCACCGTCATATCAAACGGTGTGGTGGTGGTGCCTTCCTCATTGAAGCCTTTCACATGGAAATTACGGTGATTGTTTCGCTGGTAAGTCAGCCGGTGGATCAGGGCTGGATAGCCGTGGAAAGCAAATACCACCGGTTTGTCGGCGGTAAATATCTCGTCAAACGCCCGATCTTCCAGGCCATGGGGATGCTGCTCTCTGGTTTGCAGCGCCAGCAAATCGACCACATTCACAACCCGAACTTTCAGTTCCGGCAGCCACTGACGAAGCAGATCAACCGCAGCCATTGTTTCCAGCGTTGGCACATCTCCTGCGCAGGCCATGACCACATCCGGCGCGCTACCCGGTTGCTCATTCCCGGCCCAGGGCCAGATGCCCATTCCCTTTTCGCAATGCGTGACAGCCTGTTCCATAGTCAACCATTGCGGCTCGGGTTGCTTGCCTGCGATGATCACATTGATACGATCCCAGGTTCGCAGGCAGTGGTCGCCTACCCACAGTAGGGTATTGGCGTCCGGCGGCAGGTAAATACGGACAATATCCGCTTTTTTATTGGCAACGTGATCGATAAAACCGGGATCCTGGTGGCTGTAACCGTTGTGATCCTGACGCCAGACGTGAGAAGAAAGCAGATAGTTTAATGAAGAAATGGGCTTACGCCACGGCAGCTTACGCGACACCTTCAGCCATTTGGCATGCTGGTTGAACATCGAATCCACAATGTGGATAAAGGCTTCGTAACAGGTAAACAGACCATGCCTGCCGGTCAGCAGATAGCCTTCAAGCCAGCCCTGGCACTGATGCTCGCTGAGAATCTCCATAACGCGGCCATCTGGCGAGAGCTGCTCATCATAGGTTTCAATCTTCTCCATCCAGGTACGGCTGGTCACATCAAAGACCCGTCCCAGACGGTTTGATGCGGTTTCGTCTGGCCCGAACAGGCGGAAGTTGTCGGGATTACTGCGGAATATCTCGCTGAGATAGCTGGCGAGCACTGCCGTGGACTGATCCTGGCTGCCGCCGGGAGTGGCAACCTCAACGGCAAACTGGCGGATATCGGGCACGTTAAGTTCCTGCCGCAGCCGTCCGCCGTTAGCATAGGGCGTGGCTCCCATCCTTTTATCCCCTACGGGTGCCAGCGCCTGGAGTTCAGGTTTCAGCTTGCCTTCCGCGTCAAACAGGTCATCAGGGCGATAGCTTCTCATCCAGGATTCCAGAATCTGGCGATGGTTTTCATCCTCACGGCATGATGAAACCGGCACCTGGTGAGCTCGCCAGAACCCTTCAACTTTTTTACCATCTACCGATTTCGGTCCCGTCCAGCCTTTGGGGCTGCGCAGAATAATCATTGGCCAGCGCGGAATACGTGTCGCTGCCACATCGCTTCGCGCTTCCTGCTGTAACTGATGGATACGGTCGAACGCTTTATCGAAGGCGGCGGCCATATCGCTATGCATCTGATGCGGGTCATCCCCCACCACAAACAGCGGATCGTAACCATAGCCAGTAAACAGCTGTTGCAGGTCCTCATCACTGGAACGACCCAGCAGAGTGGGATTGGCAATTTTATAGCCATTGAGATGCAGAATGGGCAGGACCGCACCATCACGGGCGGCATTCAGGAATTTAGTGCCGTGCCAGCTTGAGGCCAGCGGCCCGGTTTCCGCTTCGCCATCACCAATAATGCAGGGCGCAATCAGTTCGGGATTATCAAAAACGGCCCCAAATGCATGCACCAGAGAGTATCCCAGTTCGCCCCCTTCATTGATGGAGCCTGGCGTCTCGGGCGCCGCATGGCTTGGTATCCCGCCGGGGAAAGAGAACTGCCTGAACAGTTTGCGCATGCCTTGCGCATCCGCACTGATATCGGGATAGATTTCGCTGTAGGTGCCTTCAAGCCAGGTATTGGCAACCATGCCTGGACCACCGTGTCCCGGTCCGCAGATATAGAGCAGATTCAGATCTCGCTGGCGAATAATGCGGTTGAGGTGTGCATAGATAAAATTCAGTCCGGGTGTGGTTCCCCAGTGGCCCAACAGCCGGGGTTTAATGTGCTGTGGCAGCAGAGGTTCTCTGAGAAGCGGGTTATCCATCAGATAAATCTGCCCCACCGACAGATAGTTTGCTGCCCGCCAGTAGCGGTCCAGCAGAGAAAGTTCGTTATCAGTGATCGGCTGAGGTAAAGATGTGTCCATCCTGCTTCTCCTTTAATACGGGTCAGCTAAAAGCATAGACGCTTGTGTCGATCGGGCGAGAGGAAAGTGGGGAGGTAAAAAAAGGGCGGAATCTATCCGCCCTGGGATCGGAAGGCGAGGTTACTTGCCTACCACCGCGGCGTCAGCTTCTGCGGCTTCGTCATTGGCAGCAGATGCAGGCGTGTAGTCCAGTTGCAGGGTGCGGCTGGTTTCCGCCATCTCTTTTTCCGACGCCGCCACGTTGCCATTCAGCTTCTGACCATAAGAAGGGATCATCGCTTTCAGCTTTGTCTGCCATTCGAACGAGGAAAAGCGTTCATGGAAAACTTTGCTCATCAGCTCGATCATAATTGGTGCGGCGGTTGAAGCACCCGGCGAGGCACCCAGCAAAGCAGAAAGCGTACCATCCTGCGAGGTGACGACTTCTGTGCCCAGCTTCAGCACGCCGCCTTTACCCGCTTCTTTCTTGATGATCTGCACACGCTGGCCCGCCTTCACGCGGCGCCAGTCTTCCTTTCTGGCTTCCGGGAAATAGTCCTGCAGCGCTTTCAGGCGATCTTCATCGGTCAGCATGACCTGACCCATCAGATATTTCACCAGACTGAAATTATTCAGGCCAACCTGCATCATCGGCAGCAGGTTGGAGGAAGTCAGCGAAGCAAACATATCCCACAGTGAACCCTGCTTAAGAAATTTGGTAGAGAAGGTGGCAAACGGACCAAACAGCAGCGTCTGCTTGCCGTCCAGCATACGGGTATCCAGGTGCGGCACAGACATCGGCGGGGCACCTACGGAGGCTTTACCATACACCTTCGCCAGATGACGTTTTACCACCTCGGGATTGTCAGAGACCAGGAACTCGCCCCCTACCGGGAAACCAGCATAATCTTTGACTTCAGGAATGCCTGATTTTTGCAGCAGCGTCAGGCCCGCACCGCCTGCGCCAATAAAGACGTAGCGTGCACGCACGGTTTTTTGCTGACCTTTGTTATTCAGGTCGGCGACCGTCACGCTCCAGCTCTGATCATCATTGCGCCTGATATCGCGAACCTCATGACGGGTTTGTAGCCTGAAGTTACGGCTTTTCTGCAACGATGCCACCAGCTGGCAGGTAATTTCGCCGAAATTAACGTCAGTTCCGCTTGAGATGCGCGTGGCGGCGACCGGGTCGGTTTGCTCGCGGCCTTCCATCATCAGTGGCACCCATTGCCTGATCAGCTCCGGGTCTTCTGAATATTCCATACCACGGAACAGACTGCTTTTTTGCAGCGCCTGGTAACGTCTCTTCAGGAAGGCGACATTTTCGTCGCCCCAGACAAAGCTCATGTGCGGAACGCTGTTGATAAAGCTGCGCGGGTTAGTCAGGGTCCCTTTGCGAACCTGATGTGCCCAAAACTGGCGCGAGATTTGAAAGGCTTCATTAATCTCCACGGCCTTTTTGATCTCAACCGAACCGTCTTCTTTCTCTGGGGTATAGTTCATCTCGGCCAGCGCGGAGTGACCCGTGCCCGCATTGTTCCAGCCGTTAGAGCTTTCTTCAGCAGGGCTTTCCAGGCGCTCCACCATGCCAATACGCCATTCAGGCTCCAGCTCCTGTAAATAGGTGCCAAGCGTGGCGCTCATAATGCCGCCGCCGATCAGTAACAGATCGACGTCGTTGTATTCTCCGGCCGTGGCCGATTCAGCAAAACCCATCTTTTCAGTGCAGACAGACTGGAGTGCAGCAGTTTTTCGCATGAGGCGACATCTCCGGGCGTTGATTTTTCAACAAGTTAAGCAGGGAAACAGACACGGCTTCTGAGGAGCGCGTTCCGCTGTCTCGTTGTTCCAGGGGCAGTTTTCGTTAACCCGCCATAAAACGAACATACTGAAATCTTATGGCGCGACAGAAATATACCATTGTTACGAGTCATTTAAAAAATTGTTTAAAGATTAAAAATGAGAATGAAAAATCAAACGAAATTAGTAACATTGATGTCGGCTGTGACATTTAGCCGTTAACAAATGCGGATTTTGGAAAGGTTAATTTATAATCAAAGACTTAGCATAAGTAAGCAGGGTGGAGATTTCGCAGGTCTGAAACGCAGTTGCCAGTCTGATAAGGCTGGAGGGGGGAAGTAAGAGTAAAAAAGGAAAACTCCTGCGCCGTTGCCAGCGCAGGAGGTAGTTCGTCAGGCTTTTTTCGCTGCTGCTGCGGCTTTAACAATCACGGCGAAAGCATCAGCTTTCAGTGACGCGCCGCCAACCAGTGCACCATCGATGTCTGGCTGAGCAAACAGTTCTGCTGCGTTCTTATCGTTAACAGAACCGCCGTACTGAATGATAACCTGCGCAGCCACGGTCGCGTCTTTCTTCGCGATATGGTCACGGATAAATTTGTGTACTGCCTGAGCCTGCGCAGGGGTAGCGGATTTACCGGTACCGATAGCCCAGACTGGCTCATAAGCCACCACCACGCCGTTGAAAGCCTCGGCGCCCTGGGTGTTAAGCACGGCATCAATCTGACGTGCGCACACTTCTTCCGTTTTGCCTGCTTCGTTTTCTGCTTCGGTTTCACCGATGCAGAGCACAGGGATCAGGCCTGCGGCCTTCAGCACGGCAAATTTTTTGGCAATCAGCTCGTCGCTCTCTTTATGATAAGTGCGACGTTCAGAGTGGCCGATGATGATGTACTGTGCGCCGATATCTTTCAGCATGTCGGCAGAGAGTTCGCCGGTAAATGCGCCGGACAGATTCACATCAACGTTCTGTGCGCCAAGCGCAATGTGGCTACCGGAAGCGGCATGTTTTGCCAGGTCCAGATAGACCGCCGGAGGGGCAATGGCTACGCCGCAGCCGTCAACGCTGCTCAGCTCGTTACGCAAGCCGGCAATCAGTTCGTTGACCATCTTTTTGCTGCCGTTCAGTTTCCAGTTACCCATGACTAACGGATGTCGCATTATATCCTCCACGCTTAGCGCGATGCTGTTAAATTACCCTGCCAGAGCAGTATTGTCTGCCAGACAGTATAGAGATCAAAACCCCTAAAGGCTTTGCTTTTCGTCATCTTTGCTGGGGGTCAGTTGGCCGCCATCGCTAATTTAATCGGCTCTATGGCAAAGGTCAGTCCCTTGTCGCCATTGTCCGCCACGATGTAGCGCACAGCGCCTTCATCCTGGGTGAAGTAACGCGATCCTTTGCCCTTGTTCAGCACGTCGTTAAGCCGCTTCAGGCTCTGCTCTACATTGAGCGTAGGCTCAAAAAAGCGCGTCATGGCGGCCATGTAAGCCAGCGCTTTATCCCGTGCCGCTTTCTCATCCGGGCCAGGCACCGGCAGCCAGGTTATCTGTAAGGTTTTGATCTTCCCGGTTCCCTGCTCCAGTGCGGTAGAAGCGTAGAGATTTTCATTGATCTTGCTGGCGGCGCGGGTCAAATTACTTTTATCCCCGCGGTTATCGATAGCGCGATATTCAGCAATCTGTAACGTGGGATTGATAGCATTATACTTTTCGCGGAACTGGCCGATAGTCATATCAAAGGTAGGCGATCCAGCCTGAAGATAGGGCGCGGCAGGCAGGTGTTCAGTACGATCCTGCGCAGCGGGGGCATCCTCCGCCTGGGCTGTTGTCAGCATTAACAGTGCCGTGATGCCCAGAAAAATCACTTTATTCATTCCGTCTGCCCTAACCTTAAAATTCAACTCAAGATTAGAACGGACAATGACCGACAAAGTCAAAGCCTGACGCTGTTCTGAGGGATAAAAAATGACCTTACAAGCGTGGTGTTTTTCCTGGCGAGGCCGCCTGAGACGGCGCGATTTCTGGGTCTGGCTGACAGTGTGGCTGGCTCTGATGGTCGTGCTGTACACCCTGGCCGATCGCGGCTGGATAAGCCGCCAGACGGCGGCGTTCCTTGTGGTTTTCCTGCTCCTGCCCACCAGCGCAGTGGTGGTCAAGCGCCTGCACGATCGTAATAAGAGCGCCTGGTGGGCGCTGCTGCTGCTGGTCGCGTGGATGATGCTGGCAAGGGATTGGGAGATGCTGCCGCAGCACTGGCAATGGGCGCTTGATCGCTTTGTCCCCACGCTGATTCTGGTCACAATGACGCTTGAGCTGGGCACCTTCAGCGGTACCCAGGGCATGAACCGCTTTGGCCGAGCGGCCAGCCCGGTCAACTATTTTGGACGCAAGCTGCCGGATTACCAGTAACCTCTGTGGTCAGACGCAAACTGTCGGATAATCAGCAATACCCGGCTCTGTCAGCCGGATTGCCAGCCATGATCAGTCGCCAGATTACCAGTAATGCTCGGCGGTCATATGGCCTGGCTTGCGCTTGAGGTGCTTACGCATATCGCGGGTCTCTTTCAGCAGTTGCTGCGTATCCCTGACCATCTGCGGGTTTCCACACAGCATGATATGGCTGCTCTCAGCCTGCATTGGCAACCCTACGGCCGCTTCCAGCTCACCATTGGCAATCAGAGCCGGCACGCGGCCGGTCAGTGAACCGACGCTCTCTTCCCGGCTGACTACGGTCTGGATACGCAGCTGACCGTTGTAGCGTTGCTGAAGTTGCTGCATCAGCGGCAGATAGCTCAGATCCTGCGCGTAACGTGCGGCATGCACCAGCACGATATTCTCAAAACGCTCCAGCCCTTTTCCTTCCTGCAAAATCGAAAGATAAGGACCAATGGCCGTACCGGTAGCCAGCATCCATAACGTTTTGCATTCAGGAATTTCATCCAGCACAAAGAACCCGGAGGCCTCTTTGGTGATCATTACCTCTTCACCGGGTTTCAGCGCATGCAGGCGCGGGCTGAGCTTGCCTTCCGGCACAGTAACCAGATAGAACTCCAGATTGGTGTCGCTGGGCGCATTCACGTAAGAATAGGCGCGCTGCACGCGTTCGCCGTCAATCTCCAGCGCCAGTTTGGCAAACTGACCAGCGGTAAACGGGTCGATAGGGGCGGTGACGACGAGACTGAACAAGCTCTCTGTCCAGTCATTCACCTCTTTGATCCTGGCGTTAACCCATTCGGCCATAAACTTCTCCTTTCTCGGGGTGGGGGCCTGACGCTATCTTCGCCACTCGGCGCCAGCTTTTCCAGTCTCTCTGCGGCACAAAGCTCGTATCGACAAACTGACCCTTGTCACTATAACGTACAGATTGATTTACGGTGTGCCCGCTTTCACTGACACTACGCGGTCAGGGATTTTTCGGCTTCCCACTCCCTTTGTCATCGAATCCTGATATTTTCCACGCCATAAGATCCTCTCCCCGTGTGTTAACCCTGAATTTAGCGGATAGCGCCGGTAATTGTGCTGAACAAAAATGAAAAAATTAGAAAACGGGCATCTGTTAATGATGCTGATTGCGCTGGTGGCCGTGGGACAGATGGCGCAAACCATCTATGTGCCTGCAATGACTGCCATTGCTGAGGTATTTAACGTCCGCGAGGGGGCCGTCCAGCGGGTGATGGCAGCCTATCTGATGACTTATGGCGGATCGCAGCTGTTGTATGGCCCGCTCTCCGATAACATTGGCCGCCGTCCGGTGATTCTGGCGGGGCTTAGTATCTTCTGTCTGGGCACGGTAACTGCGCTGTTGGCACCTACCTTTGATCAACTGGTGCTGGGAAGCGCAATTCAGGGCTTGGGCACCGGTGTGGCTGGCGTGATGGCACGAACGATGCCGCGCGACCTGTATGCCGGCGGCGCATTGCGGCTGGCGAACAGCCTGCTGAATATGGGCATACTGGTCAGCCCGCTGGTTGCCCCTGTGGTTGGCGCGCTGCTGACGCATCTGTTCGGCTGGCAGGCCTGCTTTGCTTTCCTGCTGCTGCTCTGTGGCTGCGTGGGCGTCGCTATGCTGCGCTGGCTGCCAGAAACGCGGCCTGCTCCTTCTGAAAAGCGCGCCCTGTTTTCCCGCTATCGTCCGCTGCTGGCCGACAGCACCTTTATCCGCTATCTGATTATGCTGATGGGTGCGCTGGGTGGCATTGCCGTATTTGAGGCTAGTTGCGGCGTGTTGATGGGGGGCGTGTTGGGGCTGAACAGCCTTACCGTCAGCCTGCTGTTTATTTTGCCCATTCCCGCCGCTTTTTTTGGCGCCTGGTTTGCCGGACGGGAAAACCGGCCTTTCCAGCAGTTGATGTGGTGGTCGGTTAACAGTTGTCTGTTAGCGGGCGCGCTGATGTGGCTCCCCGCCTGGTTTGGCGTGATGACTATCTGGACGCTGGTGGTACCTGCGGCGCTGTTCTTCTTTGGCGCAGGGATGTTGTTTCCGCTGGCGACTACCGGTGCGATGGAACCCTGGCCCTATATGGCCGGCACGGCGGGCGCTTTGCTGGGTGGGTTGCAAAACCTGGGTTCAGGCTTAGCCGCATGGCTTTCAGCGCTGCTGCCGCAAACGGGTCAGTTCAGCCTGGGGATGCTGATGTTTGCGATGGCGCTGCTGATCCTGCTCTGCTGGCTGCCGCTGTCGCGCCGTCCTGAGCCACATGCTGTCTGAAATTCAGCATCCTTGGGGCCGAAACTCCCGGAATCGGCGCGACTCAGGGAATGTTCAGCATAAAACAGGGCCGAAACGCATCGGCCCTGATAAGTTGCCTGGCTGCACGCAGATCCTGAACCCTTCAAGCTGACTTAACCGGTAGAATGCTGGCAAAGCCAGGCCGGGATTAAAGAATAAACGGATGCAGGTTTTTATCTTTTCTGTCGAGATAGTGAATCGACTGAATGCGGCGGATAGTGCGTGATTTACCGCGTACCAGCAACGTTTCAGTGGTAGCGATATTGCCTTTACGCGTGATGCCTTTCAGCAAATCACCGCTGGTGATGCCGGTGGCGGCAAAGATCACATTATCGTTCCGCGCCATGTCGCCGAGCTGTAAAATTTTACCGGCTTCAATCCCCATCTCCTGACAGCGCTTCAGCTCCTGCTCGCCCAGTAAGCGATTCTCCGGCGTATCCCCTTTGACTTCATAGCGTGCCAGCAGACGACCCTGCATATCGCCATCCATTGCGCGGATCACCGCTGCCGAGATCACCCCTTCCGGCGCGCCGCCAATGCCATAGAGCACGTCAACTTCGCTGTCCGGCATGCAGGTAAGGATAGAGGCGGCCACGTCGCCATCGGGAAAAGCAAATATCCGTACGCCGAGCTGCTGTAACTCAGCGATTACTGCGTCATGGCGCGGTTTTGCCAACAGGGAAACGGTCAGCTCCGAAAGGGGCTTTTGCAGCGCCTGCGCCACGCGTTTCAGGTTCTCTTCCAGGGGTAACGCCAGATCGATAACGCCTTTAGCCTCAGGCCCGACGATCAGTTTCTCCATGTACATATCGGGCGCGTTCAGGAAGGATCCTTTGTCGCCTACGGCCAGCACAGCCAGCGCGTTCGCCTGGCCCATTGCGGTCATCCGCGTGCCTTCAATCGGATCGACGGCGATATCCACGGCATCGCCTCTGCCGCTGCCGACCTTTTCGCCGATATATAACATCGGGGCTTCATCAATCTCGCCCTCGCCAATGACGATCTCCCCGTCAATATCCACGTTATTCAGCATAATGCGCATAGCATGGACGGCGGCGCCGTCCGCAGCATTTTTGTCACCGCGTCCCAGCCACTTGTAGCCTGCCAGAGCAGCGGCTTCCGTTACGCGTGAAAATTCAATGGCAAGTTCTCGTTTCATGATTGGCCCCGGAGAAGAAGTGAGGCGGAAAGTTTATCACAGCGGAGAGAAGGGGGAGGGGGAAAAGCCCGCAGTCAGGTGACCGCGGGCGCATTGACAGACTTACGAATCGTCCTGATCTTCCCATGCTTTGGCACGAGAGACCGCTTTCTTCCAGCCTGCGTAGCGATAATTACGCTCGGTGGTTTCGATGCTTGGGCGGAATTCACGCTCAATAACCGCTTTAGCACGAACTTCATCCAGATCGTTCCAGAAGCCGACCGCAAGGCCAGCCAGATAGGCGGAACCCAGCGCGGTCACTTCCAGGACTTCCGGACGCTCAACGCGCGCGCCCAGGATATCGGACTGGAACTGCATCAGGAAGTTGTTGGCTACCGCACCACCATCCACGCGCAGGGATTGCAGGCGAGTGTTGGCATCAATCTGCATCGCTTCCAACACGTCACGCGTCTGGAAAGCAATAGACTCCAGCGTTGCGCGAATGATGTGGTTAGCATTTGCGCCACGCGTCAGGCCGAAGATGGCGCCACGCGCATAGGGGTCCCAGTAGGGTGCGCCCAAACCGGTGAAAGCAGGAACCATGTAGACGCCGTTGCTGTCTTTCACTTTGCTGGCGAAATACTCGGAGTCGGTAGCATCACCGATCAGTTTCATCTCATCACGCAGCCACTGAATAGAGGCACCACCGATGAACACAGCACCTTCAAGCGCATAGTTCACTTCACCGCGTGGACCACAGGCGATGGTGGTCAGCAGGCCGTTGGTGGAGGTAACCGCTTCGGTACCGGTGTTCATCAACATAAAGCAACCGGTGCCGTAAGTGTTCTTCGCCATGCCAGGCTCAACGCACAGCTGGCCATAGAGCGCGGCCTGCTGGTCACCGGCAATACCGGCGATAGGAATACGCGTACCGCCTTTACCACCGATGTTAGTCTGACCGTACACTTCTGAAGAGGATTTCACTTCTGGCAGCATTTCGCGCGGGATATCAAGGATATCCAGCATGCGCTGATCCCACTCCAGCTTGTGAATATTGAACATCATGGTACGCGAGGCGTTGGTGTAATCGGTGATATGAACCCGTCCCTGCGTCATTTTCCATACCAGCCAGGAGTCGACCGTACCGAACAGCAGTTCACCGCGTTTCGCACGCTCGCGGGAGCCTTCAACATGATCCAGAATCCACTTAACCTTGGTACCGGAGAAGTAGGGGTTAATGACCAGACCGGTGGTGTGCTGGATATACTCTTCCAGGCCCTCTCTTTTCAGCTTCGCACAGTAGTCAGCGGTGCGCGGATCCTGCCAGACGATAGCGTTATAAATCGGCTTGCCGGTCTCTTTGTCCCAGACAATCGCCGTTTCACGCTGATTGGTGATGCCGATAGCGGCAATCTCATCAGAGCGAATATCGGCATGCGCCAGCACTTCTACCAGCGTGGAGCTTTGCGAGGCCCAGATATCCATCGGGTCATGCTCAACCCAGCCAGCCTTAGGATAGATTTGCTGAAATTCGCGCTGGGAGACCGCCACGATATTGGAGTCATGATCCAGGATTACCGCACGAGAGCTGGTAGTGCCCTGGTCGAGCGCGACAATGTATTTTTTTTCTGTGGTCATAATTCATTCCTGATGGTGAAAAGGGTTAACACTTACGCTTTGCGCTGCTCAGCACGCGCTATCGTCTTCTCATCTTTCTTTACGGCGGTGGCACCAGGCAGATTACGGGCTATCAAAATGCGGTAACCAAATGCACCCAGGCTGGCGCCAACAATCGGGCCAAAGATCGGCACGAGGAAATAAGGGATATCACGGCCACCGGTAAAGGCGACGTTACCCCAGCCTGCCAGCCAGGCAAAGAGCTTTGGTCCGAAATCACGAGCCGGGTTAAGAGCAAAACCGGTCAGCGGGCCCATAGCACCGCCGATAACCGCAATCAGCAGGCCAATCAGCAGAGGCGCCATCGGGCCGCGAGGCAGGCCGTTACCGTCATCGGTCAGCGCCATAATCAGGCCCATCATCACGGCGGTGATCACTGCTTCAACTATGAAGGCCTGGCCAACGCTGATATGGGGATTAGGATAGGTCGAGAAAATTCCCGCCAGATCGAGGCTCTCTACCGTGCCACGGATCATCTGATGCGACTGTTCATAATCCAGGAACAAATTGTAGTAGAGACCGTAAACCAACGCGGCAGAACAGAATGCCCCGGCTATTTGCGCAAGGATATAGGGCACAACCTTACGGCCATCGAAGTTGGCAAACAGGCAGAGTGCAAGGGTGACGGCCGGGTTAAGATGCGCACCAGAGATGGCGGCGCTGAGATAAATTGCCATCGCAACGGCAATCCCCCAGATAATACTGATTTCCCACTGTCCAAAACTTGCGCCGGCCAGTTTCATGGCGGCGACACAGCCGGCACCAAAGAAAATAATGGTGGCGACACCGAGGAATTCGGCGATGCACTGCCCTTTGAGCGTGCTTGTTGCTGTCTGACTCATGATGACATTTCCTGAAGGCGAGGTTAAATGTTGTACTGCGCTTTTTTTCTCATTCCGTGAGCCGCCCAAATCTAATGTAGGGCTGATGTAAATTTATCGTTAACGAGCATAAACGAGAAATAGCGAAATCAAAAGTTGTGTGCTGTGTCATAAAAATGAGCGTTTTCGCGTCTTTTGGCTTTCCTAAAACACCATTTCATTTTCGTTTAAGCGGGTTTTTGTCGAAAATTATTAACCATAACCTTACTTTTTAAGCGGCTAATGTTGCGGATACCAGGTCTATGCTGAAAATTGTTACAGACTGCACCCTGGGTGGGTTCGCCGCTGGACTTGGCGGGCTGCTCTATTTACAATCGGATAATCGTTGTTATCCGTGGAATGCCGGTTTACCCCTTCATGATCTGCGGCTGGCAATATCAACGGGTTGCGATTAGAAGAGGTTATTTATAATGTCATTTGAAGTGTTTGAGAAACTGGAAGCAAAAGTACAGCAGGCTATTGATACCATCACGCTGTTGCAGATGGAAATTGAAGAGCTGAAAGAGCAGAACAACAATCTGAATCAGCAGGTGCAACAGGCTGCGGGAAATAGTGATTCTCTGGTGCGTGAAAACCAGCACCTGAAAGAAGAGCAGCTTGTCTGGCAGGAGCGTCTGCGTGCGCTGCTGGGAAAAATGGAAGAAGTTTAACTTTCAGATAAGAAACGGGTGCCAGCGGCACCCATTTTTTTATTCGATATCGAGTGGATCTTCAGAAAGGATGATGCCGGTGTTATCGGCATAGAGATGGTCGCCGGAGAAAAAGGTGACGCCGCCAAAGTTTACGCGGATATCGCTTTCGCCAATACCTTCGCCCGCAGCGCCAACCGGAATAGCGGCAATGGCCTGAATACCAATATCCAGCTCCTCCAGATCGTCAACCTGACGCACGGAACCGTACACCACAATGCCTTCCCACTCGTTCTGCATCGCCAGTCTGGCCAGCGCCGCATCGATCAGGGCACGACGAACCGACCCGCCGCCATCCACCAGCAGCACGCGACCGCGACCGTTCTCCTCCAGCAGATCGTACAACAGCCCGTTGTCCTCGAAACATTTTACCGTGATGATTTGCCCGCCAAACGAGGTACGGCCACCGAAGTTTGAAAAGAGCGGTTCAACGACATTTACATCTTCATGGTAGATGTCGCAGAGTTCAGAAGTATCATATTTCATAAGGGGTTTCGTCTGTTTGCCACAGGAACTTTGAGTATATCGCTTTCTCGCCGCTGTTGGCAAAATCATCAATTGTTAAAAGTTGCGATGAGTCAAACACATCGCACTTAATTGAGCAGCAGGCCAAGCGAAAAAAGCAGGTTAAGCAGCAGGGCTGATTTAACCGTTTTCTCCAGCATCGGACGCATGGCGGCGGCCGACGTTTGCTGCATGATATAGCGACGATGGCCGATCAGCAGCGGTGTTGCCAGCAGAAACAGCCAGCCACCAGAATTGAGCGAACTCATCACGGCAAACAGGGCACAACACAACACAGCGCCCGCCAGCAGAAGTGAATGGTAACGTCTGGCATTGATCGCGCCTAAACGCACGGCCAGCGTGTATTTCCCGTTTTGCCGATCGCTGTCAATATCGCGCATATTATTCACGTTGAGCACGGCTACAGCCATCAGCCCGCAGGCGGTAGCGGGCAAAAACAGCATCACCGGCAGGTTGTGCGCCTGAAGATAATAACTTCCTGTGACGCCCAGCCAGCCAAAGAAGATCAGCACGGAAGCATCTCCCAGGCCGAGATAGCCATAAGGTTTTTTGCCCACCGTATAGGCGATGGCGGCAACAATCGCTACCGCGCCCAGTCCGATAAACCCCGCTATATCGTTAACCGACCGGCAGGCCCGGAGGATCAGCATCACGCCCGATACTATTGTGAGGGCCACGGTAAAGATCAGGGCGATGCGCATCTGCTGCTGAGTGATGGCACCTTTCTGCATACCCCGTAACGGGCCAAGTCGATCAGGCGTGTCGCTGCCTTTGATCGCATCGCCATAATCGTTTGCCAGGTTAGAGAGAATTTGCAGCAGCGCGGTGGTCAGCAAAGCCATCACTGCGGTGCCGGGATTGAAATGTCCCTGCCACCAGGCGAGCGAAGAGCCGGTGATCACCGAGGCACAGGCCAGCGGTAGCGTACGCAGGCGAAGGCTCTCAAGCCAGGCGCGGGAAGGGGAGAGGGCAGTAATGGAATGCAGATTGTCCGTCATAACGGCAGAGGCCTTTGCTGAAGGGGATACACATCGTGACGCTATAGTAGCGTCCGTTTCAGGCCGGAGAGTTATTCCACGTCAAGGATAGTGGCCAGGGCGGATAACATTCAGACGTAAAAAAAGGAGGCCGGAGCCTCCTTCTTGCTGTGCTTAAACGCGCCTTACAGAATAAAGCGGCTCAGATCTTCATCTGCAACCAGCTCATCCAGATGCTTACCAACATATTCCGCATCAATGGTGAAGGACTGGCCGTTCAGATCGCTGGCATCATAGGAGATATCCTCCATCAGCCGCTCCAGCACCGTGTGCAGACGGCGGGCGCCGATATTTTCAGCGGTCTCATTCACCTGCCAGGCGGCGGCGGCAATTTTGCTGATGCCCTCCTCGGTAAAGCTGATGTCTACGCCTTCGGTTTTCATTAACGCTTTGTACTGCACGGTAACGGAAGCGCTTGGTTCGGTCAGGATGCGCTCGAAATCGTGCGTGGTCAGCGCCTGAAGCTCAACGCGAATTGGCAGGCGTCCCTGCAGCTCCGGGATCAGGTCTGAGGGGCTGGCAACCTGGAACGCACCTGAGGCGATAAACAGAATGTGATCGGTTTTCACCATGCCATGCTTGGTGGAGACGGTACAGCCTTCAACCAGCGGCAGCAGGTCACGCTGAACGCCTTCGCGCGATACGTCCGGGCCGGAACTCTCACCGCGCTTACAGACTTTGTCGATCTCATCAATAAAGACGATACCGTGCTGTTCAACCGCGTCGATAGCTTCCTGTTTCAGCTCTTCCGGATTAACCAGCTTGGCCGCTTCTTCTTCAATCAAAAGCTTCATCGCGTCTTTGATCTTCAGCTTACGCGGCTTCTGCTTCTGATTGCCCAGGTTCTGGAACATTGACTGCAGCTGGCTGGTCATCTCTTCCATACCCGGCGGAGACATAATCTCTACGCCCATCGGTGAAGAGGCCAGATCGATCTCAATCTCTTTATCGTCCAGCTGGCCTTCACGCAATTTTTTGCGGAAAGACTGACGCGCTGCAGAAGGCTCAGCAGCTTCTTCTGGCTGGCCCCAGTTGTTCTTGGCTGGCGGGATCAGTACGTCCAGAATGCGCTCTTCTGCCATCTCTTCGGCACGATAGCGATTTTTTTCAATCGCCTGTGAACGGACCATTTTCAGCGCAGAGTCGGTGAGATCGCGGATGATGGAATCCACCTCTTTCCCCACGTAGCCCACTTCCGTGAACTTGGTCGCTTCTACTTTAATGAACGGCGCGTTGGCCAGCTTGGCCAGGCGACGGGCAATTTCGGTTTTACCTACGCCGGTTGGGCCGATCATCAGAATATTTTTCGGGGTCACTTCGTGACGCAGCTCTTCATCAAGTTGCATGCGGCGCCAGCGGTTGCGCAGGGCGATAGCCACCGCACGCTTGGCATTATCCTGGCCAATAATAAAACGGTTCAGCTCGCTGACGATCTCGCGCGGAGTCATTTCGGACATAATTGGGATCCTTACGCTTTAGAAGGTAATTCTTCGATGGTGAGATTGTGGTTGGTATAGATGCAGATGTCGCCTGCTATACCCAGCGCTTTTTCAACGATGTCGCGCGCGCCGATCTCGGTGTTTTCCAACAGCGCCCGGGCGGCTGCCTGTGCGTAAGGACCACCGGAACCAATGGCAATTAAATCGTTTTCCGGCTGAATGACGTCGCCATTCCCGGTAATAATCAGAGAGGCGTTTTCATCCGCTACCGCCAGCAGCGCTTCCAGCTTGCGCAGCATACGGTCGGTACGCCAGTCTTTCGCCAGCTCCACGGCGGCTTTCACCAGATGACCCTGATGCATTTCCAGCTTGCGTTCGAAAAGTTCAAACAGCGTAAAGGCATCTGCAGTCCCGCCAGCAAAACCGGCAATGACTTTGTCATTATAGAGACGACGCACTTTTTTGACGTTGCCTTTCATTACGGTGTTGCCGAGGGTAGCCTGGCCATCACCGCCAATTACTACCTGGCCGTTGCGTCGTACACTTACAATTGTTGTCACGGGCAGACCCCTTGTTGCAGTCAGTAGATATCCCCGCAGTCCACCTGCGGGGCATTGATGCATTCAGATATGGGGCAGCTTTAAGGGGTTTCAACCCCCGGTAGCGAGAGGAATACAATTTGAGTGGCCAGAGCCACGCAGGCGTTTCAGCGTGCTGTCTGCGGAGGAGCGGCTGTTATACGGGCCGATAACCACGCGATTCCAGCCACCGCCGGTAGTGATGCGGCTTTCAAATCCTTCAAAGGCGAGCTGGGCGCGGATGGATTCGGCCTGATCGGTTCCTTTGAAGGAGCCGCACTGCACCATCCAGCGCTGGGATTTCTCCGCCTCTTTCTCTTTCGGCTTGCTCTCTGCTTTAGGCTGCTGAGCCGTCTGCGTTGTGGGCTGCGGTACCTGTTTTACCGGCGCGCGGGTGACGGGCGCTGGCGTTACCGGCGCAGGGCGGGTTGTTTGCGGCGCTTGCTGCATACGCGACTGCTGCTGCAACTGACTCTGCTGCTGCTGGCGCTGTAACGTCTGCTGGCGCTGGGCTGGCGTCTGCTCGTTCCACGGCACTTCATTCAGCTGCGTGGGCTGCTGACGCATATCAGACTGCATCTGTTCCAGCAATTGTCGCTGTTCATCGGTCAGCTGCGTCTGGGAATGCACTTCACCGCCGGCAGAAGGTTCAACAGGCGTGGGAACGGTAAGTTGACGGTTTTCCAGCTCTTTAATGTAGCGCCAGCGCTCTTCCGGCTTCGGCGGCAGGCCATTTCCTACGGCTTTATGATCGGGGATAACCGGCGTCTCTTCTTTTTTATGATGGGCAATAAACCACAGGCCGCCGACAAACGTCACCAGAACGGCAACGGCAAGCACTACCATGACTTTTGGAACCCCTGAACCGCCACTGCGCTTTTTACTGCGACTGTTGGTCTTTTTGCGACGCGTCCCTGTCGAACGCCCGCGGCCTACGTAATCTTTTTGTGCCACTATCGTTCCGCTAATAATCAATGAAAAGTGAGGCCGGACAACTATTCAGAGCTGGCGCGCCCGGCTGTCAGCTCGCCATGTTACTCAAGGGCCGGAAGTTTGACCAGCGGGGATACCGCTAAGAATCTGCTGAATCTTGTTTTTGCGGGCGCGCAAAGAGGAATATTTTGTTTTTCATTCCCTGAAACGCAGCGATGGAGCGGTGCTTCCGCGAATTTTCAGTTCAAAATCGAGCAGGCGTGAACCACTGTTTACCGGTTTCCCTTCCAGTTGCTCCAGTAAAAGCAGCATCGCTTCCCGGCCGATATTAAAGCGAGGCTGAGCGACTGTAGTTAACTGTGGGTCGCTGTAGCGGGAGAGTTCTATATCATCAAAACCAATTAATGAGAGATCCTGAGGCACGCGCAGCCCCATAATCTTGGCCTGCGCCATCGCACCCAGCGCCATAATATCACTGTGACAGAACAGCGCATCAGGGGGCTGCGGCAGCGCCATCAGCTGCTTCATGGCCCGTGAACCGGCATCAAAGGTGAAGTCTCCACGCACGATATACTGCGGTTCGACGGCAAGCCCGTTACGCCTTAATGACTGGATATAACCCTGTAGTCGATAGTGGCACAGCGGCATATCCTGCGGCCCGGCGATGCAGGCAATGCGGCTGTGACCCAGTTTCAGCAGGTGATTCACTGCTTCAAATGCTGCGGTGAGGTTATCAATATGTACGGTGGGCAGTTCCAGCTCTGGCGCAAACTCGTTGGCCATCACCATAGGAGGAAGGTTGCGTTGCTCTTCAATGCCCGTGTCGAAAGGGACCTGAGACCCCAGCAGCACCATGCCATCAATCTGGCGGGTCATCACCAGGTTAAGAAAGGACTTTTCCTGCTTATTCTGATGCGCGCAATCCCCAATCAGCACCAGATAGCCCCGATCGGCGGCCACGACCTCAATACCTCTGATCATCTCGCTGAAAAAGGGATCGCAGATATCCGGCACAATAACCAGGATGGTGCGGGACTCGCTGCGTTTGGCGCTGCGCGCCATGGCATGAGGGGAGTAGCCAACGGCTATCACTGCCTGTTCAACTTTTTTACGCGTTGCTGCAGAGACCTTTTCCGGGTTCATCAGCGCGCGCGAAACGGTCGCCGTTGATACGCCTGCTTTCTCAGCCACGTCCTTCATGGTCGCGCCGGTTGTCTCTTGATTCTGCTCCAACCTCTTTCTCCTCACGCCCCTGAGCGACCGGGGACGATCCTCACTCTAAAAGTGCCACTACGGATGCCTTTCCCGCCCACTTCCTACTGTTTAACAGATGAAACGGCAGCCTGTTACTTAATTTGCATAAAAAGTGTGACTTGTACGACTTTTTTCGATGCTGCCCGCAACCTCAGACCGTTTCAGCCTTCAGTAGGGTCCACATCCAGCGTCCATTTCACCTTACGGGCCTGAGGCAATGTGTTAATTAACGGCAGGGAATTTTTTATCAGCCGCTGTAGTACGCCACGGGAAGGATGCTGTAACAGCAGTTGCCAGCGATAACGGCCACCGCGCTTTGGTTGCAAGGCCGGAACAGGGCCCATAACCCAGAACCCTTCATCCTTTAAAGGGCTGGCTTCGAGCAGATTGCGCAACTGTTGCAGGAACAGGGCAGACTGCTGATTATCGTGATCGTCGGAACGAAACAGCGCATGGCTGGTAAACGGCGGCAGAAACACGGTTTTACGTTCATTCAGCGCCTGAAGCGCAAACGCATCGTATCCCTGATGCAATAATGTTTGCAGCAGCGGATGTTCCGGATGGTGCGTTTGCAACAGCACCTCACCCTGTTTCCCCGCACGCCCGGCTCGTCCCGCGACCTGAGTATAGAGCTGGGCGAAACGCTCCGCCGAACGGAAGTCAGCGGAGAAGAGGGCGCCATCCACGTCCAGCAAAGAGACCAGGGTAACGTCCGGGAAGTGGTGCCCCTTAGCCAGCATCTGCGTGCCCACCAGAATTCTTGCTCCGCCGCGATGCACATCAGCAAGATGCTTTTCCAGTGCTCCTTTGCGGCTGGTAGTGTCACGGTCAATACGTGAAAGAGGCACGTCGGGGAAATGTTCAGCCAGATTCTGTTCCAGCTGTTCCGTGCCCAGGCCTACAGGCACCAGATGGGTTGATCCACACTGCGGGCATTGATGAGGAACGGGGCGCTGGCTGTCACAGTGGTGGCATCGAAGCTGGCGATGCTGCTGATGCAGCGTGTAGTAACGGTCGCAGCGCTGGCATTCAGCAATCCAGCCGCACTCATGACAGAGCATCGCCGGTGAGAAACCGCGCCGGTTCAGGAAGAGTAAAACCTGATTATCCGCTTTCAGGTGCAGATCGATTTTTTTGATCAGCAGAGGTGATAAACCGCCCTGTAGCTTCACGCCTTTCAGATCAATCAGTTGCTGCGTAGCCTGGCGGGCATTCCCGGCACGCTTACTCAAATTAAGCTGACGATATTTTCCCATCTGCACATTGTGCAGCGTTTCCAGCGCTGGCGTGGCAGTACCCATCACAATCGGGATATCTTCCTGCCGGGCGCGAAATACCGCTAAATCTCTCGCCTGATAGCGCCAGCCTTCCTGCTGTTTATAGGAGCTGTCGTGCTCTTCATCAATAATGATTACGCCAAGACGGGCGAAGGGAGTAAACAGGGCAGAACGCGTGCCGATAACAATGGCTGTTTCACCCTGACGGGCACGCAACCAGACGGCGAGGCGTTCGCTGTCGTTGAGTGCGGAATGCAGCACATCAACGGGCGCGGCAAATCGTTCCCGGAAACGGGCGATGGTCTGCGGCGTCAGCCCGATTTCAGGCACCAGTACCAGCGCCTGACCACCGTTCGCCAGCACATTTTCCAGTACGCTCAGGTAGACTTCGGTTTTGCCGGAGCCGGTGATCCCGGCAAGCAGCCAGGCGGCAAAATGGTCATCTTCGCTGCGAATGGCGCCTACGGCTGTGGCCTGTTCGGTGTTGAGTTTTAATCGCTCACCTTTGACCGCATAGGTTGCGCGCCAGTCCTGATGGGCACGCTGCTGCGGCCGTAAATCACATAATCCTTTTGCCCGCAGCGCCTGTAAGGTGGCATCCGTGATGTCATGCTGGCTGATTTCGTGCCGGTAGAGGGCGCGCTGACGAAGCGCTGCCAGCGCCTGCTGCTGTTTAGGGGCCCGCTTCAGACTCTCTGAGGCGGTCTCTTTTCCCAACTCACTGATGAACCACTGGTATAAAGGCGCTTCCTGGGCCGGTTTTCCCTGACGCAGCAGAACGGGCATGGCATGGAACAACACCTCTCCTAACGGATAGTGATAATAATCCGCTGCCCAGAGCAGGATCCGCCATAGCGAAGGGGGATAGAGCGACTCAGTGTCCAGCACCTCATGCACGGCTTTCAGCTGATCGATCGGAAAATCGCTGGTCTCAGCAATTCCCACTACCACGCCAATTGCCTTTCGCTTGCCAAAAGGCACGCTGACCCTTGCCCCCGCCAGCGGAACGGGCAGGTGAGAGGGCAACGCATAGTCAAAGTTGCGGGCAAGCGGGACGGGTAGCGCGACCTGAACAACGGGCATGAAATCTTCCGGATGAAATTGTGAGCGAGATAGTGTACACTGTGTCTTCCTGAATGTGCGGATTCGATTGCAGCGGACAGTTATTCTCTGTATAGTTCGCCGCCGTTGATACGGCATTTTGGTATCAAAACACCTGAATTTTAATCTTCGTGTGGTGCCGGTGCAGGGCTAATCCTGGCACGGGAGAGCGACACGGCCTTAACTGAGGTTTTCCCATGAAAAAAGGTATTCACCCTAATTACGCTGAAGTTACTGCTAAATGTTCTTGCGGTAACGAAATCAAAACCCGCTCAACCGTGGGTCACGACCTGAACCTGGACGTGTGTGGTCAGTGCCACCCGTTCTACACCGGTAAGCAGCGTGATGTTGCCAGCGGTGGTCGTGTTGACCGCTTCAACAAGCGTTTCAGCATCCCTGGCAGCAAATAAGCTGCCTGCACGAGACGGTCTCCGTTTCGGATGCAACGAAAAAACCCAGCCTCGGCTGGGTTTTTTTATAACTGGCTTTTAATGAGTACGCTTTTATTTCTGACAGCGGCCTGGATAAGACCGCTTTGCCACAACAAGAGGGTGTCACCAGACCACATCCTCTGAAGCTAGTACTCCCAGGTATCGGGGTCGACACCCATTTCGCGCATAATAGCTTTGGCTTCTTCAGGAATTTCATCGCTGCGCTCTTTACGCAGATCGACATCATCCGGCAAGGGCTGGCCGGTAAAAGCATGCAGGAATGCCTCGCACAGCAGCTCGCTGTTAGTGGCATGTCGCAGATTATTCACCTGACGGCGGGTACGCTCATCGGTCAGAATCTTCAATACTTTCAACGGAATGGATACCGTGATTTTTTTAACCTGTTCGCTTTTTTTGCCGTGCTCAGCGTACGGGCTGATATATTCGCCGTTCCATTCAGCCATGGGTTACCTTAGTCATCATTAAAATTGAAATACCTTGCTTGCCAGACGCCTGCGTCAATGGCGCGGGGGATATACCGAAATTCGGCTAATTATGCCCGAAGTTGCTGACCATCACACTGCATTGGCTCAACTTTCTGAGGGCTATAGCGACGTAATCTTAACGGTTATTGCCCATTTGCTCAATCTATACGCAAAGACATTTAGATGTCCAGATGTATTGACGTCTATCTAAGCCCTGTTATGCTAAGCGCTCTTCTCTTCAGTCAGGAATTTATGCACCATGACGCGTAAACAGGCAACCATCGCGGTACGCAGCGGTTTGAATGATGACGAGCAATATGGCTGTGTTGTCCCGCCGATCCACCTCTCCAGCACCTATAACTTTACCGATTTCAATGAGCCTCGCGCCCATGACTACTCACGCCGTGGCAATCCCACCCGTGACGTAGTTCAGCGCGCGCTGGCCGAGCTGGAGGGCGGTGCCGGTGCGGTCATGACCAACACCGGTATGTCGGCTATTCATCTGGTTTGTACCGTTTTCCTGAAGCCTGGCGACCTGCTGGTTGCACCCCATGACTGCTATGGTGGCAGTTATCGTTTGTTCGACAGTCTGAGCAAACGGGGCGCTTACCGGGTGAAGTTTGTTGATCAGGGCGATGAGGCAGCACTGAAAGCCGCGCTGGCGGAACAGCCAAAATTGGTGCTGATTGAAAGCCCCAGCAATCCTCTGCTGCGCGTGGTGGATATCGCCTCTATCTGCAAAGCCGCTACCGAAGCTGGTGCAATCACCGTGGTAGATAACACCTTTCTCAGTCCGGCACTGCAAAACCCGCTGGCGCTGGGTGCCGATCTGGTGCTGCACTCCTGCACGAAATACCTGAATGGGCATTCTGATGTGGTAGCCGGAGCCGTTATTGCGAAAGACCCTGCCCTGGTAACGGAACTGGCATGGTGGGCCAATAACATTGGCGTTACCGGCAGCGCCTTCGACAGCTATTTACTGTTACGTGGAATGCGAACGCTGGCACCGCGTATGGCGGCTGCACAACGTAATGCCCTGGCGATTGTTGATTACCTGAAGCAACAACCGTTGGTCAAAAAGTTGTATCATCCTTCCCTGCCGGAAAACGCCGGACATCAGTTTGCGGTACGTCAGCAAAAAGGCTTTGGCGCCATGCTAAGTTTTGAGTTTGACGGCAATGAAGCCGCGCTGCGCCGTTTTCTGAAAGCCCTGGAACTCTTTACCCTGGCGGAATCGCTGGGTGGGGTAGAGAGCCTGGTTTCCCATACCGCTACCATGACCCACGCGGGGATGTCGGCGGAAGCGCGTGCTGCAGCCGGTATTTCAGAAACCCTGCTGCGAATTTCGGTGGGAATTGAAGATCACGAAGATTTAATCGCCGATCTGGATAATGCATTCCGGATAGCGGCCAAGAGGTAAGCATGAGTCAGTCAGCAGTGGCAGCAGGATCGCGTCAGTTGCATAAATTTGGTGGCAGCAGCCTTGCTGACGCTAAATGTTACCAGCGGGTCGCCAGCATTATGGCGGAGTACAGCCACCCGGGCGATATCATGGTGGTATCCGCCGCGGGCAGTACGACTAACCAGTTAATCAGCTGGCTTAAATTAAGCCAGAGCGATCGGTTATCGGCACACCAGGTGCAACAGGCGTTACGTCGGTATCAGAGCGAGCTGATTGTCGGCCTGCTGCCCGCTGACCAGGCCGACGGCCTGATCGGACAATTTATTCAGGATCTGGAAAAGCTTGCCGCACTGCTGGACGGCAAAATCACCGAGGCGGTGTACGCCGAAGTGGTCGGGCATGGCGAGATCTGGTCTGCCCGTTTGATGGCTGCGGTTCTCTGCCTGCGTGATATAGAGGCGAGCTGGCTGGATGCCCGTGATTTCCTCTGCGCCGAACGGGCCGCGCAGCCTGAAGTGGATGAAGGGAAATCCTGGCCGCTGCTGCAACAGTTGATGATCCAACATCCTGGCCGCCGTCTTGTCGTGACTGGATTTATCTCGCGCAATGATGCCGGGGAGACCGTTCTGCTGGGCCGCAATGGCAGTGACTATTCCGCCACGCAAATTGGTGCGCTGGCTGGCGTGTCGCGCGTGACGATCTGGAGCGATGTGGCGGGCGTTTACAGCGCCGATCCGCGTAAGGTCAAAGATGCTTGCTTGCTGCCATTGCTGCGTCTCGATGAGGCCAGCGAACTGGCGCGCCTGGCCGCACCCGTTTTGCATACCCGTACTCTGCAGCCCGTTTCGGGGAGTGATATCGATCTGCAGCTGCGCTGTAGTTATCAGCCTGAACAGGGTTCAACCCGCATTGAGCGTGTGCTGGCTTCCGGCACGGGCGCGCGTATTGTCACCAGCCATGATGATGTCTGCCTGATTGAGTTTCAGGTGCCGCCCCAACATGATTTCGCTACCCTGCATAAAGAAATTGATCATCTGCTAAAGCGTGCTCAGCTTCGTCCGCTAGCCACTGGCGTGCATCCCGATCGTAACCTTCTGCAGCTTTGTTATACCTCTGAAGTGGTCAGCAGCGCGCTGAATCTGTTGCAGGATGCCGGTATTCCGGGCCGCATACAGCTGCGTGAAGGCATGGCGCTGGTGGCGATGGTCGGTGCCGGGGTATGCCGTAATCCTCTTCACAGCCACCGTTTCTGGCAGCAGTTGAAAGACCAGCCGGTAGAGTTTATCTGGCAGTCTGAAGAGAGCATCAGCCTGGTGGCCGTACTGCGTGTAGGGCCGACGGAAAACTTAATCCGCGGGCTGCACCACTCCCTGTTCCGGGCAGAAAAACGCATCGGGCTGGTCTTATTTGGTAAAGGCAACATTGGCTCGCGCTGGCTGGAGCTTTTCGGACGCGAACAGAAAACGCTCTCTGCCCGTACCGGTTTTGAGTTCCTGCTGGCAGGCGTGGTGGACAGCCGCCGCAGCCTGCTGAGCTATGATGGGCTGGATGCCAGCCGGTCGATGGCTTTCTTTGAAGAGGAGGCGGTGGAGCAGGACGAAGAGTCGCTGTTCCTCTGGATGCGGGCGCATCCCTTTGATGATTTAGTGGTGCTGGATATCACCGCCAGCGACACGCTTGCCGACCAGTACCTGGATTTCGCCAGCCATGGCTTCCACGTGATTAGCGCCAATAAGGTAGCAGGTGCCTCAAGCGGCAACCGCTACCGCCAGATCCGTGACGCCTTCGCCAAAACCGGCCGTCAGTGGCTTTACAACGCCACAGTGGGTGCCGGATTACCGATCAATCACACCGTACGGGATCTGCGTGAAAGCGGCGACAGCATCCTTGCCATCAGCGGGATTTTCTCCGGTACGCTCTCCTGGCTGTTTTTGCAATACGATGGCACGGTGCCCTTTACCGAACTGGTGGAGCAGGCCTGGCAGCAGGGACTGACGGAACCCGACCCGCGTGTGGATCTCTCCGGTCAGGATGTGATGCGCAAGCTGGTGATCCTGGCGCGTGAGGCGGGCTATGACATCGAACCCGATCAGGTGCGCGTAGAGTCTCTGGTCCCGAAAAGCTGTGCAGGGGAGTCGGTCGATCACTTTTTTGAAAATGGAGAAGCGCTGAACGAGCAGATGCAGCAGCGGTTTGAGGCGGCTCAGGAGATGGGGCTGGTGCTGCGTTATGTCGCCCGGTTTGATGCCAATGGTAAAGCGCGCGTCGGTGTGGAGGCGGTTCGCAACGATCATCCGCTGGCCGCTCTGTTGCCTTGTGACAATGTCTTCGCTATTGAAAGCCGTTGGTATCGCGATAACCCGCTGGTGATCCGCGGGCCGGGCGCAGGCCGTGATGTTACAGCCGGTGCTATCCAGTCCGATCTCAATCGTCTTGCTCAACTGCTTTAACCTTTCAGGTGGGCCTGTTTTCACTGGCCCACTATCCTTCTTTTATTCTTCGCCTCTCATGAGGTTTTTTCATCTTTGTAGAAAAATCTTCACGCCGGGTCACTATTTATCTGTTGACTGAACAGACAATCTGCGTCATTTTGAATGTCTGGACGTCTAAACGTATGGATGTTCACTCTGAGGCAGTAACTCCTGAGCGATTGATGAGGTAAGCAGGTATGAGTTTTTTCCACGCCAACCAGCGCGAAGCGCTGAACCAAAGTCTGGCCGAACTGAACGGGCAAATTAACGTCTCTTTCGAGTTTTTTCCGCCGCGTACCAGTGAAATGGAACAAACTTTATGGAGCTCCATCGATCGCCTAAGCAGCCTGAAACCTAAATTTGTCTCGGTGACCTATGGTGCTAACTCTGGTGAGCGTGACCGGACGCATAGCATCATTAAAGGCATTAAAGATCGCACTGGCCTGGAAGCGGCGCCTCACCTCACCTGTATTGATGCCTCACGCGATGAGCTGCGCACCATAGCTCAGGACTACTGGAATAACGGTATTCGCCATATCGTGGCGCTGCGTGGCGACCTGCCGCCGGGTGCCGGAAAGCCGGAAATGTACGGTGCGGATCTGGTGGGTTTACTGAAAGAAGTGGGCGATTTCGATATCTCTGTAGCGGCTTATCCGGAAGTACACCCCGAAGCCAAAAGTGCTCAGGCAGACCTGATCAACCTGAAGCGCAAAATTGATGCCGGAGCCAACCGGGCGATTACACAGTTTTTCTTTGATGTGGAAAGCTATCTGCGCTTTCGCGACCGTTGTGTGGCGGCAGGCATTGATGTGGAAATCGTGCCGGGTATTCTGCCTGTCTCAAACTTCAAACAGTTGCAGCGCTTCGCTACCATGACCAATGTGCGGGTGCCAGGCTGGATGACCAGCATGTTTGCCGGGCTGGATGAAGATCCGGAAACGCGCAAAATGGTTGGCGCTAACGTGGCGATGGATATGGTGAAAATTCTCAGCCGTGAAGGCGTGAAAGACTTCCATTTCTATACCCTGAACCGGGCAGAGATGAGCTACGCTATTTGCCATACGCTGGGCGTAAGGCCTGTCGCCTCGGTTGCCTGAGAAAAATGCAGAAAAAAGACGCCCTGAGGCGTCTTTTTTTATGGCTGCAATCCGCCTGGCGGATCGACAAGATCCCGAAGCCCATGTCCGGATGGTCGCCACCCGGACTCTGTGCTTACCCGGTATTACGCATCCCGGCAGCAACGCCCGCTATCGTTACCATCAGCGCCTGTTCCACATCGGCATTAGGTTCTTCGCCTTTTATTTCAAGCTGACGAGAACGGTGAAGCAGTTCGGCCTGCAGTACGTTCAGCGGGTCCGTATAGACGTTTCGCAGCGCTATTGATTCTGCAATCCACGGCTGATCGGCCATTAAGTGCGCATCGTTGGCGATAGTCAGCACCGCTTTAATATCGGAATCGAGCTGCTCCCTGAGCTGTTTCCCCAGAGGCCAGAGCGACTGTTCTACCAGACGCTGATCGTAATATTCCGCCAGCCACAAATCTGCTTTGGAGAACACCATCTCCAGCATACCGAGACGAGTGGAGAAGAATGGCCAGTCGCGGCACATGGTCTCCAGCTGATCCTGATGCCCCGCTTCCATCGCTTTTTGCAGTGCGGCACCGGCACCCAGCCAGGCAGGCAGCATCAGGCGGTTTTGCGTCCAGGCGAAGATCCACGGAATGGCTCGCAACGATTCCACGCCGCCACTTGCGCGGCGTTTCGCCGGACGAGAGCCGAGGGGCAGTTTGCCCAGCTCCTGCTCAGGCGTTGCCGAGCGGAAGTAGGGCACGAAATCCTTGTTTTCCCGCACGTAGCCACGGTACATCGCGCAGGAGTCCGCAGAAAGCTGGTCCATAATGCCGCACCATTCTGCTTCTGGCTCCGGCGGAGGAAGCAGGTTCGCCTCCAGAATGGCACCGGTATAGAGCGACAGGCTGCTGATGGTGACTTCCGGCAGGCCGTATTTAAAGCGGATCATCTCACCCTGTTCGGTAACGCGCAGACCGCCCTTCAGGCTGCCCGGCGGTTGGGAGAGCAGTGCCGCATGGGCAGGTGCGCCGCCACGGCCAATAGAGCCGCCGCGTCCGTGGAACAGCGTCAGCGCGATACCCGCTTTCTCGCAGGTTTTAATTAACGCGTCCTGAGCCTGATACTGCGCCCAGCTTGCCGCCATTACGCCAGCATCTTTTGCCGAGTCGGAATAGCCAATCATCACCATCTGCTTGCCCTGAATGATGCCGCGATACCAGTCAATATTCAGCAGCTGGCTCATCACATCATTGGCGTTGTTCAGGTCATCCAGCGTTTCAAACAGCGGTGCGACCGGCATGGTGAACGGAATACCGGCTTCTTTTAGCAGCAGATGCACGGCCAGCACGTCGGAGGGGACTTTCGCCATAGAAATAACATAGGCGGCAATAGAGCCTTTCGGTACTTCAGCGGCGACGCGGCAGGTTTCCAGCACTTCACGCGTTTCGGCGCTCGGCTCCCACTGACGTGGCAACAGCGGGCGTTTTGAGTTCAGCTCGCGGAGCAGGAACGCCTGTTTGTCCGCTTCTGACCAGCTTTCGTAATCGCCTAACCCGAGGAAGCGGGTGATTTCGGCGATGGCTTCAGTATGGCGGGTGCTTTCCTGGCGGATATCAATACGCACCAGCGGCACGCCAAAGCATTTCACACGGCGCAGCGTATCCAGCAGTTGCCCGTTGGCGATAATGCCCATGCCACAAGCCTGCAACGACTGATAACAGGTGTAGAGCGGGTCCCACAGCTGGTCATTGGAGATCAGCAGGTCTGCCGGACGCGGCAAACGTTCCCCTTTCAGACGACGCTCCAGGTAAGTCTGGGTACTCATCAGCTGACCGCGCAGGTTTTTCATGATCTCACGGTAAGGCTCTAACGCTTCCGGATTGCCGCACAGCTCACGAACCTCTGGCGTACATTCTGACATTGAAAGCTCAGAAACCAGCACGGCGATGTCACGCAGGAACAGGTCCGTTGCCTTCCAGCGGCTGAGTTGCAGCACATGGCGGGTGATATCGGCGGTAACGTTCGGGTTTCCGTCGCGGTCGCCGCCCATCCAGGAGGTAAACTGCACTGGCACAAAGTCCACCGGCAGCTTCACGCCGAAGGAAGCTTCCACCTGCTCATTCAGCTCACGCAGGAAGCCGGGCACGCCCTCCCACAGGCTGTTCTCCACTACGGCAAAACCCCACTTGGCTTCATCGATCGGGGAAGGGCGATATTTACGGATTTCATCGGTATGCCAGGCCTGTGCCACTAACTGGCGGAGACGGCGCATAATCAGCGATCGGTCGTAATCAGAGAGATCGTTGTGATCAAGCTGCTTCAGGCAGCTGTTCACCTCAACCAGCTTGTGGATCAGCGTCCGGCGGGTAATTTCTGTGGGGTGAGCCGTCAGCACCAGCTCCAGTGAAAGTGACTCAATCGCTTCACGGATTTGTGCTTCGGTCAGGTTTGGCTGCTGTTTCAGCCGGTCAAAGACCTTGCTGAGCATCTCGGGGTGATGGGCTCCCTCGCCTTTAGGGGAAATAGTATGGTACTGCTCGGCAACGTTGGTGAGATTCAGAAACTGGCTGAAGGCGCGTGCCACAGGTAGCAACTCATCATTCGACAGGTTTTGCAGCGTTGACAGCAATTCCTTACGATGAGCGTCATTTCCCGCACGGGATGATTTAGAGAGTTTGCGGATGGTTTCCACCCGCTCAAGGATGTTCTCTCCAAGCGCATCCTTTATCGTATCCCCGAGCAGTTTGCCGAGCATACTGACATTACTTCGCATTGCGGAATATTGTTCGTTCATATGATCCCTGACACCCTTCTGTTATGTCACTTTATTTCACCGTTGCCGGCATAACGTTAGCTTTTATCTAGCCACGTTCGTAACCGTTCGTCAAATGACTTAAATCTGACGACTTCTGCGGCTAAATCACGGGAATTTATGAAATTTAATTACGGCGAAGCGAGATAAGTTATTCTTATCATGAAAGTCGGAACAATTCTGGGGCAAGACGCTGATTCTGTAGTGAAATGCCCCGAATCTCATTTAATGATGGCAGAAATGCTGCACCACCTGGGCGATCAGTTCACGCGTTGGTTTAATAAAGGCGGTATCGATATATTCATCGGGCTGGTGCGCCTGATTGATCGAACCCGGCCCCAACACCAGCGTCGGACACAACTCGTTAATGAAAGGCGCTTCGGTACAGTAATTGACGATTTCCGTCTCTGTTCCCAGTAATTTTTCCACCACCTGCACCAGTTGATGATTACGCGGACATTCGTATCCCGGAATGGGCGGATGCAGTTCGCTGACGGTCACGCGTCCTGGCCAACGCTCACTGACTGGTGCCAGCGCGTCATTCAGCAATCCTTCCAGCTCGTTCAGTGACAAACCGGGTAACGGCCGGATATCCATATACATGTCGCAGCAGGCGCAGATGCGGTTTGGCGCATCGCCGCCGTTGATGTAACCGAAGTTCATGGTGGGGTAGGGGATAGCGAAACCGTCGTGATGATAGCGCTCTTTCAGCGTTTTACGCAGACCCAGCAAATGCGTGATCGATTCGTGCATCAATTCAATAGCGTTCACGCCACGTGCCGGATCGCTGGAATGACCAGACTGCCCCTGAATACGGATAGCCTGAGAAAGATGACCTTTATGGGCACGAACCGGCTTCAGGGACGTTGGCTCACCAATAATGGCGCAGTCGGGACGAATAGTGGTGTTCTCAGAGAAATATTTCGCTCCGGTCATAGTAGTTTCTTCATCGGCGGTGGCGAGGATATAGAGCGGTTTCTCCAGCTTTGTCACATCAACGTCGCGCAGGGTATCTAAAATAAAGGCGAAGAAGCCTTTCATGTCCGCCGTACCCAGTCCATACAGCTTGTTTTCGTGCTCCGTCAGCGTAAAGGGATCGCGTGTCCAGCGGCCATCATCAAAAGGTACGGTATCGGTATGACCTGCTAACAGCAGACCGCCCGCGCCGCTGCCTGTTTTCGCCAGCATATTGAATTTATGACGCGTGCCGGGAACGGACTGTACTTCAACACTGAAGCCAAGGTCACGAAACCAGCCAGCCAGCAAATTGATTAAAGTTTCATTACTCTGATCGATGGCGATGTCGGTTGCGCTGATCGACGGTGTGGCAATCAACTCACGGTAGAGCTCGATAAAAGGCGGTAATTTTGTCTTCACTGTTGACAGTCCTTGCGTTAGGATAGTATCAATATTCATGCAGTAATAGTGAATAAAAATACATTAATGGCGTACGGATGGCAACGTTCCAGAGTCCAGCGCCGCTCGCGTGGGAACCCAGCGTAAACCGCTGCATCCCGAAATTTTGAGACCGAACCGAATAAGGTAGTCAGTCTGATGTTGAACACGCTGATTGTTGGTGCCAGTGGCTATGCTGGTGTAGAGCTTGCGACTTACCTGAATCGTCATCCACAAGTGAACATAACCGCTTTGGCGGTTTCAGCGCAAAGCCCGGATGCAGGAAAATTGCTTTCCGATCTCCATCCGCAGCTGAAAGGCATCCTTGATATGCCACTGATGCCGCTCAGCAGCGCCGCAGAGTATGCGAACAAAGTGGACGTTGTTTTCCTGGCGACTGCGCACGAAGTGAGCCATGACCTTGCGCCAGAGTTTCTCGCCGCGGGCTGCGTGGTATTCGATCTCTCCGCCGCTTTCCGCGTGAACAGCGAAAGCTTCTTCACTGACTATTACGGCTTCTCGCACCAGCATCAGGCATGGCTGGAAAAAGCGGTCTATGGCCTGGCTGAATGGCAGCAGGATGAAATTAAAGAAGCCCAGCTGATCGCCGTACCAGGTTGCTACCCCACCGCAGCGCAACTGGCGCTGAAGCCGCTGATCGAAGCGGATTTGCTGAATAATGCGCAATGGCCGGTGATTAATGCTACCAGCGGCGTCAGCGGTGCCGGACGCAAAGCGGCCATGGGGACCAGCTTCTGTGAAGTCAGCCTGCAGCCTTACGGCATCTTCACCCACCGGCATCAGCCAGAAATTGCTGCGCATCTTGGCGTGCCGGTTATTTTCACCCCGCATCTGGGCAATTTCCCGCGCGGCATCCTGGCCACCACCACCTGTCGGCTGAAGGCAGACGTAACGCGCGAAGATGTGGCTGAGGCCTTCCATAATGCGTATCACGATAAACCGCTGATCCGTCTGTATGACAAAGGTGTGCCGTCAATTAAAGGCGTGGTCGGGCTGCCGTTCTGTGATATCGGCTTTGCTGTGCAGGGTGAACACCTGATTGTGGTTTCGGCAGAGGATAACCTGCTGAAAGGGGCGTCATCTCAGGCGGTACAGTGCCTGAATATTCGCTTCGGCTTCCCGGAAACTCAGTCACTTATTTAATCAACGGATACGATTATGACCAATCCTTTAATTATCAAACTCGGCGGTGTACTGCTGGATAGCGAAGAAGCACTGGCGCGCCTGTTCGATGCGCTGGTGGCTTACCGCGCCACACACCAGCGTCAGTTAGTAATCGTGCATGGCGGTGGCTGTCTGGTTGACGAGCTGATGAGCAAGCTGTCGCTGCCGGTGAAGAAGAAAAATGGCCTGCGCGTCACGCCAGCCGATCAGATCGATATCATTACGGGTGCGCTGGCGGGCACTGCCAATAAAACGCTGCTTGCCTGGGCAAAAAAACAGGGCATTGAGGCGGTTGGCCTCTGCCTGGGGGATGGCAGCAGCGTCAACGTTGAGGCTTTCGATGAAGAGCTCGGTCACGTCGGGCAGGCTACGCCGGGTTCGCCAGTGCTGATTAATACGCTGCTGACGGCGGGCTTTCTGCCGGTAATCAGCTCCATCGGCATCACTCAGGATGGCAAGTTAATGAACGTCAATGCCGACCAGGCAGCGACCGCGCTGGCCGCCACGCTGGGTGCAGATCTGATCCTGCTCTCTGATGTCAGCGGCATTCTGGATGGCAAAGGCCAGCGCATAGAAGAGATGACCGCTGCATACGCCGAAAGGCTGATTGCTGAAGGCGTCATCACTGACGGTATGATTGTGAAAGTGCATGCTGCCCTGGACGCGGCCCGTACGCTGGGCCGTCCGGTGGACATCGCCAGCTGGCGCCATGCTGAGCAGCTGCCAACCCTGTTTAACGGCGTGTCGATTGGCACCCGGATCCTCGCTTAACAAAGTATTCAAGGAAAAGACAATGCAAGACAAGAGCATCAAGAAAATCGTACTGGCTTACTCCGGTGGTCTGGATACTTCCGCAATCATTCCGTGGCTGAAAGAGAACTATGGTGGCTGCGAAGTGGTAGCGTTTGTGGCGGACATTGGTCAGGAGCGCGGCGATCTGGAAGGCGTTGAGCAGAAAGCGTTGCAGTCCGGTGCCTCAGAATGTCACGTGGTCGATTTGCGCGAAGAGTTTATCAGCGATTACGTCTATCCCGTTCTGCAGACCGGTGCGCTGTATGAAGGCACTTACCTGCTGGGTACCTCCATGGCGCGTCCAATTATCGCCAAAGCACAGGTAGAGCTGGCGCTGAAAGTGGGTGCCGATGCCCTGTGCCACGGTGCGACTGGTAAAGGTAATGACCAGGTTCGTTTCGAGACCACCTACACCGCGCTGGCTCCTCAGCTGAAAGTCGTAGCGCCATGGCGTGAATGGGATCTGCGCTCCCGTGAAGCGCTGCTGGACTACCTGAAAGAGCGCAATATTCCGACCACCGCATCGCTGGAAAAGATTTACAGCCGTGACGAAAACGCCTGGCACATCTCCACCGAAGGCGGCGTGCTGGAAAGCCCGTGGAACGCCCCGAATAAAGATTGCTGGGTCTGGACCGTGGATCCGCTGGAAGCGCCGGATCAGCCTGAGCAAGTTACCGTTTCCGTAGAGAAAGGCCGTGTGGTTGCCGTCAACGGCAAAGCACTCAGCCCGTACCAGTGTCTGGAAGCGCTGAACGTGATCGGCGCGAAGCACGGTGTGGGGCGTATCGATATCGTGGAAAACCGTCTGGTGGGTATTAAATCCCGCGGTTGCTACGAAACGCCGGGCGGCACCATTATGGTTAACGCGCTGCGTGCAGTAGAGCAGCTGGTGCTGGATCGCGACAGCTTCAAATGGCGCGAGCAACTGGGCCATGAGATGTCCTACGTGGTTTACGATGGTCGCTGGTTCGCGCCGCTGCGCAAATCGATCCAGGCTGCGGCTGAATCTCTGGCAGCAGAGGTAAACGGTGAAGTGGTGCTGCAGCTGTATAAAGGCCAGGTAACTGCGATTCAGAAGAAATCAGCTAACAGCCTCTATTCCGAAGAGTTTGCTACCTTCGGCGAAGATGAAGTGTACGATCACCGTCATGCTGGCGGTTTCATTCGTCTGTTCTCACTCTCTTCACGCATTCGTGCGCTGAACGAAAAGAAGTAAATTGCCGTTAAGGCACTCAGCGCCGGGGAGAGACAAACGCTCCCCAGGCGCTCCGCATTCTATTTCTCACCAAACGAATTAATGGAGCACTGACATGGCACTTTGGGGTGGACGGTTTACTCAGGCAGCAGATCAACGTTTCAAACAGTTTAATGACTCACTGCGCTTCGACTATCGTCTGGCAGAGCAGGATATTGTCGGATCCGTTGCCTGGTCCAAAGCGCTGGTGACGGTCAATGTTCTGACAGCCGAAGAGCAGCAGCAGCTGGAAAGCGCGCTGAACCTCTTGCTGGAGGAGGTGCGGGCTAACCCACAGCAGATCCTTGCAAGCGATGCTGAAGATATACACAGTTATGTTGAGGGACGCCTGATTGAGAAAGTTGGCGCACTCGGCAAAAAACTTCATACCGGCCGCAGCCGTAACGACCAGGTGGCGACCGATCTGAAACTGTGGTGCAAAGCGCAGGTCAGTGAACTGCTGATCGCCTCTCGCCAGTTGCAGCAGGCGCTGGTGGCGACGGCTGAAGCCAATCAGGATGCCGTGATGCCGGGTTATACGCACCTGCAGCGTGCTCAGCCGGTGACCTTTGCACACTGGTGTCTGGCGTATGTGGAGATGCTTGCCCGTGATGAAAGCCGCCTGCAGGATACGCTCAAACGTCTGGACGTCAGCCCGTTAGGCTGTGGCGCGCTGGCCGGTACCGCCTATGAAATCGACCGTGAGCAGCTGGCAGGCTGGTTAGGCTTCGCTTCTGCCACCCGCAACAGCCTGGATACCGTATCAGACCGCGACCATGTGCTGGAGCTGCTTTCCGATGCCTCTATCGGCATGGTTCACCTCTCCCGTTTCGCAGAAGATCTGATTTTCTTCAATACCGGTGAATCTGGCTTTGTCGAACTCTCTGACAAAGTGACCTCAGGCTCCTCCCTGATGCCGCAGAAGAAAAATCCCGATGCGCTGGAGCTGATCCGTGGCAAATGTGGACGTGTGCAGGGCGCGCTGACCGGCATGATGATGACGCTGAAAGGGCTGCCGCTGGCGTATAACAAAGATATGCAGGAAGACAAAGAAGGGCTGTTTGATGCGCTGGATACCTGGTCAGACTGTCTGCATATGGCGGCGCTGGTGCTGGAAGGTATTCAGGTGAAGCGTCCTCGTTGTCAGGAAGCGGCTGAACAGGGTTATGCCAATGCCACCGAGCTGGCGGATTATCTGGTCGGTAAAGGCGTGCCGTTCCGCGAAGCTCACCATATTGTGGGTGAAGTGGTGGTTGCCGCTATGCAGAAAGGCGTGGCGCTGGAAGCGCTGAAGCTGGAAGAGCTACAGGCCTTCAGCAGCGTGATTAACGACGATGTTTATCCGCTTCTGTCGCTGCAATCCTGCCTGGATAAGCGTAATGCCAAAGGCGGCGTTTCCCCTCACCAGGTCTCTCTGGCGATTACAGACGCGAAAAACCGTCTGGCCTGATCAAAAAAAGGCGGGCACAATGGCCCGCCAAAAAATATTTCGACTTTATTATACGTTTTAGGCACATAAGAGGGCGGGTCAGTGTGGCCTCACCCGTCCAGCTTATTCTTACGCTACGAAAAACTTCTCAAGATCATCGCTACCGCCAATATGACGACCGCCGATAAAGACCTGCGGCACGGTTGCACGACCAGTGACGGCTCTCAGGCTGACGGTAGTGGCATCCTGGCCCAGTACAATCTCTTCATACTGAATACCGCGATCCTGCAGCATCTGTTTAGCTTTGGCACAGAACGAGCAGCCTGGCTTGGTGAACAGCGAAACGGATTCCTGCACCTTAAATTCCGGCGCCAGATAGCGCAGCATGGTGTCGGCATCAGAGACTTCAAACGGGTCGCCCGGCTTGTTGGGTTCTACAAACATTTTTTCCACCACGCCGTTGCGTACCAGCATGGAGTAACGCCATGAGCGGGGACCAAAGCCCAAATCCGCTTTCTCAACCAGCATCTCCATACCGCGGGTAAATTCGCCGTTACCGTCCGGAATAAAAGTAATGTTGGCCGCGTGCTGATCGGCTTTCCAGGCGTTCATCACAAAGGTGTCATTGACGGAGACGCAAAGGATGCTGTCAACGCCATGCTTTTTAAATACGTCAGCAAGCTCGTTATAGCGCGGTAAATGGCTGGATGAGCAGGTTGGCGTAAAGGCACCTGGCAATGAAAAAAGAATCACAGTTTTGTCTTTAAACAGCTCATCAGTTGTTACGTCGACCCAGTTGTCGCCCTGACGCGTGTGAAAAGTGACCTGTGGGACAGACTTACCTTCCTGACTTGCAAACATAAACTACCTCTTATTTAAGGGGACTCTTGCGAACGGGGGACATTATTGCTGCCTGCACTTGATAGGGCTAATCGTTGATTGCTATCCTATCTATCGCCACGGACTATCGTGGCCCGGAGGATAAAAATGAATATTCGTGATCTTGAATACCTGGTGGCTCTGGCGGAACACCGCCATTTCCGGCGTGCGGCAGATTCCTGTCATGTCAGCCAACCTACCCTGAGCGGGCAGATCCGCAAGCTTGAAGATGAACTGGGCGTGATGTTACTGGAGCGCACCAGCCGAAAGGTGCTGTTTACCCAGGCGGGACTGCTGCTGGTCGATCAGGCACGCACGGTGCTGCGTGAGGTGAAAGTGCTGAAGGAGATGGCCAGCCAGCAGGGTGAAGCAATGTCCGGGCCACTGCATATTGGCCTGATCCCGACGGTCGGACCTTATCTGTTACCGCAGATTATTCCGACGCTGCATCAAACGTTTCCGAAGCTGGAAATGTATCTGCACGAAGCGCAGACCCAGCAACTGCTGGCACAGCTGGACAGCGGCAAGCTGGACTGCGCTATCCTGGCGCTGGTGAAAGAGTCGGAAGCCTTTATCGAGGTACCGCTGTTTGATGAACCAATGAAACTGGCGGTGTATCAGGATCACCCGTGGCATGACCGCGATCGCGTGCCGATGTCCGAACTGGCCGGTGAAAAGCTGCTTATGCTGGAGGATGGGCACTGTTTGCGCGACCAGGCGATGGGATTCTGCTTCCAGGCCGGTGCGGATGAAGACACACATTTCCGGGCAACAAGCCTTGAAACGCTGCGTAACATGGTTGCCGCCGGAAGCGGGATCACCTTACTGCCTTCGCTGGCAGTGCCGAAAGAGCGGGTAAGGGACGGCGTCTGCTATCTCTCCTGCTACAAACCGGTGCCTCAGCGTACGATTGCGCTGGTTTATCGTCCAGGGTCGCCACTGCGCAGCCGCTATGAGCAGCTGGCAGAGGCGATTAAAACCCATATGCAAGGCTATATGGATACGCCGTCAGAACAGCCGGTTCAGACCGTTTAACGCCGCTACGCGGTAGGCTTCAGCCATGGTGGGATAGTTAAAGGTGGTATTCACGAAGTACTCAATCGTGTTACCACCGTTTTTCTGCTCCATAATTGCCTGGCCAATGTGGATGATCTCCGCCGCGCGCTCGCCAAAGCAGTGGATCCCCAGGATCTCTTTCGTTTCACGATGGAAAAGGATCTTCAGGCTGCCCACGTTCATGCCGACAATCTGCGCCCGCGCCAGATGTTTAAACTGCGCACGGCCCACTTCATAAGGTACTTTCATTGCCGTCAGCTGTTGTTCGGTTTTCCCTACAGAGCTGATCTCCGGAATGGTATAAATTCCTGTGGGGATATCCTCAATCAGATGGGCAGTTGCTTCCCCTTTGATCAACGCCTGTGCAGCGATACGGCCCTGGTCATAGGCGGCTGAAGCCAGACTTGGATAGCCGATTACATCCCCTACTGCATAAATGTGCGGCTGGGCGGTCTGATACATGCTGTTTACCTTCAGCAAGCCGCGTCCATCCGCTTCCAGGCCCACATTTTCCAGCGACAGGGAATCGGTGTTCCCGGTACGTCCGTTAGCGTAGAGCAGGCAGTCAGCTTTCACCTTTTTGCCTGACTTCAGATGCATGATCACGCCGTCGCTGACGCCTTCAATTTTTTCAAACTCTTCGTTGTGGCGAATAACCACGCCGCTGTTCCAGAAGTGATAGGAAAGCGAATCTGAGATCTCCTGATCGAGAAACGCCAGCAGGTGATCACGGGTATTAATCAGGTCAACCTTCACGTTCAGCCCACGGAAGATCGAAGCATACTCACAGCCTATTACCCCAGCGCCGTAGATGATGACGTGGCCTGGCTCATGATGCAGATTCAGAATAGAGTCGCTGTCGTAAACGCGCGGGTGCGTAAAGTCCACGTCAGCAGGATGGTACGGGCGCGATCCGCAGGCAATAACGAATTTTTCTGCCGTCAGACGCTCGACGGTGCCGTCATGGCTCTCTATCTCAATAGTATTAGCATCTATAAACCGCGCATCACCCTGATAGAGTTCGCAGCGGTTGCGCTCGTAAAAACCCTGACGCATCCGGGTTTGTTGGCTGATCACGTTTTCCGTGTGGTTAAGAATATCAGCAAACGAGGAGCGGAGAAGACGGGTGTGGTCACTGTAAAGCGGATTCTGGTTGAACTCGATAATGCGGCTGACAGCATGGCGAAGCGCTTTAGAGGGGATGGTTCCCCAATGCGTACAACCGCCGCCGATGTTGTGATAGCGTTCGATAACGGCAATGCGTGCGCCCTGTTTGACCAGCCCCATTGCAGCGCCTTCACCGCCGGGACCGGAACCAATCACAATGGCGTCGTAATCATAAGACTGTTGCATACCAATACGTCCTATTTTCTTATACAATTTTTCAACGAGATCATAACATCCCCTTGACCACTTCCCAATTCTAACAGGCTTTTTTGCCATCATTTGACAAAGCGTGGGGTTAACAGGCGTTCACAAAGTAGATGCCACTGTACGCTGAAATTTTTGTTATAGTGCCGGTCAGGCAAGTAAAACAGGCATAAACATGGCTATCTTGGGCGTCAGAGCGCAACAGAAAGAACGGACACGACGTTCGCTGATTGAAGCGGCATTTAGCCAGCTAAGTGCCGAGCGGAGTTTCGCCAGCCTGAGCCTGAGAGAAGTTGCCAGGGAGGCAGGGATCGCGCCTACCTCATTCTATCGTCACTTTCGTGATGTAGATGAGTTAGGGCTAACGATGGTGGATGAAAGCGGACTGATGCTTCGTCAACTGATGCGCCAGGCGCGTCAGCGTATCGCCAAAGGCGGCAGCGTTATTCGCACCTCTGTCTCCACCTTTATGGAGTTTATTGGCAACAATCCAAACGCCTTCCGTCTGCTGTTGCGGGAGCGTTCAGGCACCTCGGCAGCGTTTCGTGCCGCCGTAGCCCGTGAGATCCAGCATTTCATTGCCGAACTGGCGGATTATCTTGAAATTGAAAATCGCATGCCCCGGAGCTTCACAGAAGCGCAGGCGGAAGCTATGGTAATTATCGTATTTAACGCCGGTGCGGAAGCACTGGATATCGATATTGACCAGCGTCGCAAGCTGGAAGAGCGTCTGGTATTGCAGCTGCGGATGATTTCGAAGGGCGCTTATTATTGGTATCGTCGTGAACAGGAGAGGCTGGCGGTGACGCTGGAATCCCATGACTAAAGGAAAGTGACATGAGTTTAGCCACTGGCCGGGACAGAGGTACGCTGTTGCTGGCATTTCTGACCGGATTATCGATCAACGGATCGTTTTCGGTGTTGTTCAGTTCGCTTGTGCCGTTCTCCGTTTTCCCGCTTATTGCACTTGGCCTCTCTGCCTGGTGCCTGCACCAACGTTATCTTAACCGTTCCATGCCAGACGGTATGCCCTCGCTGGCTGCCGCCTTTTTCCTGCTCGGTATTCTCTTGTACAGTGCCATTGTGCGCGCCGAATATCCTGATATCGGTTCCAATTTTATCCCAACCATTCTGATGGTGGCGCTGGTCTTCTGGATTGGCCTGAAACTGCGGGCGCGCAAAACCAACTAGTGCGCAGGCGGCCCGGACCGCCTGGCGGTTAGCGTCGGGTCAGCAGTACGCCACATTCCATATGATGCGTATAGGGGAACTGGTCAAACAGCGCCAGTTTTTCCACCTTATGCGTTTCGGCAAGGGTTGCCAGATTGTCGCACAACGTTTGCGGATTGCAGGAAATATAGAGAATGCGGGGATAAGCCTGCACCATTTTTACCGTTTCTGTATCCAGACCACTGCGTGGCGGATCAACAAAAATCGTTTCACACTGATAACTCTGTAAATCAATACCTTCAAGGCGCTGGAATTTCCGCGCGCCGTTCATCGCTTCGGTAAATTCCTCCGCCGACATACGAATAATCTGCACGTTATCAATACCATTCACCGCGATATTGTACTGCGCAGAGGCAACGGACGGCTTGGCAATCTCTGTCGCCAGTACGCGGTTGAAATTACGGGCGAGAGCAAGTGAGAAGTTACCGTTACCGCAGTACAGCTCCAGCAAATCTCCTGAGGCATTTTTCGTGACTTCCAGCGCCCACTCCAGCATCTGAATATTCATGGCGGCATTCGGCTGCGTAAAGCTGTTCTCCACCTGACGATAGATGATCTCCTTCCCCGCTACCGGCAGAGATTCGTCAACATAATCACGATCCAGGCAAATCTTGGTTTTGGTTGCGCGCCCAATCAGGTGCAGATCGAACCCTTCTGCACGTAATGCATCCCGCAGCGCTTCCGCTTCCCGCTGCCACTCTTCAGTCAGGGTGCGATGATAGAGCAGCGACACCACAATCTGATTGCTTATTGTTGAGAGATAATCGACCTGAAACAGCTTATGGCGCAGCACTTTATTATCGCGAATCAGGGCGATCAGACGCGGCATTACCGCGTTAATAAGCTGGCTGGCGGCCGGGAAGCTCTCAACCCGAATACGTTCCCGGGTCTGCTGGTCGAAAATAATATGGTAGAGATCGTCGCCTTCATGCCAGAGACGGAATTCCGCCCGCATACGATAATGGCTGACCGGTGAACGAAAAACCTCAACCTCCGGTGCGGCGAAAGGAGTCATCAACGTCCTGAGACGGATAACTTTCTCCTCAAGTTGGGCATCATATTGTTCAACGGGCAGCTGTTCGGGCGTCATGCGGTTTCCTGGGTTGAGAGACTTTTATTGCCGGGCGATTGTAGGGATCTGATACGCAATGTCCAGTGTTGTGCTCTGCTGAGCGCTTTTGGATGTCTGGATATCTGGACTTCTCCCAAAGATGAACATAAGATGCGCTTTCCGGCCTTTCAAAGAGTTAAAAGGGAATCCAGTGCAAAGCTGGAGCTGACGCGCAGCGGTATGGAATGTCGTGGCGATTGCAATGCTGACACTGTCTCACGATGGGAAGTCTTCGCCATTTATTGATTCCGAGCCCGAAGACCTGCCGGTATTACGTCGCAATTCATACGATCATCGCGTGCTATCGATCGTAGGCCTGCGGCATCCTGCATGATTTTTTGGATGCTTTGTCAAAAATGATAATCAAAAAAACGCCTCTGTTGGCTTTCAGCGCAACGGCGATTTCCCTCTGGGCGCAAAACGGCTTCGCACAGGAGGCTGATACCACACTTGTTACCACCGCTAACCGCTTTGCTCAGCCGGTCTCTTCCGTACTGGCTCCCACTACTGTAGTTACCCGTGAAGAGATCGATCGCTGGCAGTCCAAAAGTTTGACGGATGTGATGCGTCGGTTGCCGGGAGTGGACATCGCGCAGAATGGCGGTATGGGCCAGCAAGCTTCAATGTTTATCCGGGGAACAGAATCAAGGCATATATTAGTGCTGATCGACGGTATCCGCCTTAATCAGGCTGGTATCAGTGGTTCTTCCGATCTCAGCCAAATCCCCATTTCGCTGGTGCAACGTATTGAGTATATCCGGGGCTCGCGCTCTGCCGTTTATGGCTCTGATGCGATCGGCGGCGTAGTTAACATTATCACCGGACGCAGCAAGCCGGGCACTACGCTGACGGCTGGCGTAGGCTCCAACGGCTATCAGTCTTATGACGGCTCTACCCAACAGATGCTGGGGCAAAATACCCGCGTCACGCTGGCAGGCAACTATACCTATACCAAAGGCTATGATGTTGTCGCTAACTACCCCGATGCTTTTGGTGATACGCCGCAAAAAGATCGTGACGGTTTTATGAGCAAAACGATCTACGGCGCTTTAGAACAGCAGATTAGTGACGAATTTAGTGGGTTCGTTCGTGGTTATGGCTACGACAACCGAACGGCTTATGATGGCAGCCCAACTTACGTTCAGCCTGATACTTATGTAGATACCCGTCAGCTCTACAGTCAGACCTGGGATGGCGGCCTGCGGTTCCATAACGGCATCTATTCCTCTGAACTCACAGCCAGCTATAGCCACACCAAAGATTATAACTACAGCCCTAAACTGGGTCGGTACGATGCCACGGCAACGCTGGATGATTCGCAGCAATATAATCTGCAATGGGGAAATAACATTGCGGTAGGTAATGGCAGCGTCAGCGGGGGCGTTGACTGGCAAAAGCAGACAATCGAACCCGGCACGGCTTATGTTAATGAGAGCCAGCAAGCCACCAATACCGGAATCTATGCCACCGCCCAACAGATGGTGGGTTCTGTTACGCTGGAAGGGGCCGTTCGCGGTGATGACCATTCAGAATATGGCTGGCACAATACCTGGCAGACCAGCGCGGCCTGGGAATTCATTGATGGCTATCGGTTACTGGCAAGTTATGGCACGGCCTTCAAAGCGCCAACGCTTGGCCAGCTCTATGGTGCCTTTGGCGGCAACAGCAATCTTGACCCGGAAGAGAGCAAGCAGTGGGAAGGGGGGATTGAAGGTTTAACAGGAGCGGTAACCTGGCATCTGTCCGGATATCGTAATGACATTGACAGCCTTATCGATTACAACTCGGCTACCAGTGGCTATTACAATATCGGCAAGGCCACTATTAAAGGTATTGAAGCCACGGCTTCATTTGATACGGGCCCAGTCACGCATCAAATCTCTTACGATTATCTGGACCCCCGTAACGGAGAAACGAATGAGATTTTGCTTCGACGCGCTAAACAGCAGGTGAAATATCAACTTGATACCACTATTTATGATTTTGACTGGTCATTAAGCTATCAGTATTTGGGACAACGCTATGACCAGGAGTATTCAGAGGATGCTAACGGCCGCCTCGTGAAACTTGGCGGTATCAGCCTGTGGGATCTCGCCGTTTCTTATCCGGTAACGTCTCAGCTAACCGTTCGTGGTAGAATAGCTAACCTGTTCGATAAAGATTACGAGACGGTATATGGCTATCAAACTCCGGGAAGGGAGTATTACCTCAGCGGCAGCTACACCTTCTAAAGAGCGTCCCACCGTGCTGGTTTTTGATTCCGGTGTCGGTGGGCTGTCAGTCTATGATGAGCTCCGGCAGCTGATGCCGGATCTTCACTACCTTTATGCCTTCGACAACGTGGCCTTTCCTTACGGCGAAAAGTCTGAGGAGTTTATTGTTCACCGTGTGGTCGATATCGTCGAAGCCGTAACCCAACGTTATCCTCTGGCGTTAGCCGTTATAGCCTGCAATTCTGCCAGCACCGTGACTCTCCCTGCACTTCGCGCCCGTTTCGGCTTTCCGGTAGTGGGCGTTGTCCCTGCTATTAAACCGGCTGCGCGCCTGACGCGTAATGGCATAGTTGGTTTACTGGCGACCAGAGGGACCGTCAAACGTCCTTACACGCATGAGCTGGTGGCTCGTTTTGCCGGAGAATGTAAAACCGAGATGCTGGGTTCAGCAGAACTGGTTGAGCTTGCAGAAGCCAAGCTACAGGGCAAGCCCGTTCCACTGGAAGAAGTACGGCGCATTCTGCAACCCTGGCTACGAATGAAAGAGCCGCCCGACACGGTAGTATTAGGATGTACGCATTTCCCTTTATTAAATGAGGAACTGCAACAGGTGCTGCCTGAAGGGACCCGTCTGGTCGATTCCGGGGCGGCTATTGCCCGCCGTACTGCCTGGCTGTTAGAAAATGAGTCACCAGAAGCCTTTTCTTCGGACAGTAATCTCGCTTTCTGTATGGATATTACTGAGCAAGCAGTACAATTAATGCCCGTTTTACAACGTTATGGCTTCGAAAAGCTTGAAAGACTGCCTCTTTTACCCGTTTCTGAGTGAAATTTAGACGGTTGAAAAGTTTTTTGCATTTACCCCTTGCGGCCTGTCAGGAACTCCCTATAATGCGCCTCCACTGACACGGAACAACGGCTTACAGGTCGCCGGGTCAGGAAGAGAAAAGTGAGAAAATCCTTGACTCTTCAGCGGGAAAAAGTAATATCTTCACCCCGCGCCACACGAGAATATGTGGCACTGCTCTTTAACAATTTATCAGACAATCTGTGTGGGCACTCGCAGGATTGATATCAGCGCCGCAAGGCGCAAAAAATATCAAGTCTTAAGAGTGAACACATAATGAAGTTCAT